>CAZTIG010000069.1:0-19567 GCA_964613665.1 uncultured Chloroflexia bacterium | reverse complement strand
TCTATCCCAACGTCGGCCTGAGCATCGACGGGTCGGGCACGCCCCCGGGGATGCGAATATGGTTCGATTCTCCCCTAGGTGGCGACGCCTACCTGACCGCGACGGCCGCCGTCACCGTGGTTGTGGACCTTCTGGACACGGTTCCCGACGGCATCTACCCGGTGACCTTGGTGGGGACCAACGGGGCGCTGAGGCAGGCCTTGTCGGTCTATATCATGGTCAACCCCAGGATGGTTTTCCTGCCGATCATCTGTAGCGTCTTCCCAGGCGGGGGGCTGTTGCCGAAACGCTGATCGGGGGGACCCGGATTCGACGGACCGTCTTGGTCCGGCATAGCAAGATGGCCGTATGACGCAACGCCCAGCATGCCCTAGCCGAGCGGTAGCAGACGCCAGAAGCGGGCCTGCTTGGAGCGGGCAGGCCTTGCTGGTTGGGATTCTGCTCCTGGCCCTGGCTCTGCGTCTATGGCTGTGGAGCCGGCCGGATCTTCGCCCGGATGGGGTGATGCCGCTGCTGCCGGGATGGCAGCCGATTGTGGAGGACGAATCACCGCTGCTAAGGATATCGAACGCGCACTGATGAAGCCAAAGGAGTGAGTACCTCCAACAAAGTGTGCAGCTGACGATGAGCACGCGCCACGTTTCTTGGGCATTTGTCTGGCTTTGGTTTCTTCTTGTTTCAAGGGCGGGTCGGCCCTCCCACCCGCCGCAGCTAACGCCAGCCGCCGGCCAGCAAGATCATCAGGATCTGGAGGACCAGCCGGGCATCTTGACGCCCTTTTCCTGTTGGCCTGCCGCAGGAGTTGCCTCTCCTTGTTGCTGAGGTCGATCTGCTACTTGAGGCGCGCCCATGCCACCCAGGTATGACCTCCTCTCTTTCAGGAGGGTCACGGTCTACCCGGGAGACTTCTGTGGCAGACGAATCACGACAGCTTGGTTTGTCCCATCTTTCAGGAGGGTCACGGTCTACCCGGGAGACTTCTGGGAGGCACCTCCAGCCCCCTGACCCCAAACGGCAACCTCCACCTGCGAGCGGTTCTGCCTGGGGAGATACAGGATGGCCCACCACCCGGCCGGCTGAGGGTACAGCCGATCCTGTAGAGTCGTGTAACGGGCGTGCTCTACGGCCGCACGATGACCTTGATCCCCTCCCGCCGCCGGCTGCACGCCAGCGCCAGGGCAGTTTCCTCCAGCGAGAAGCGCTGGGTCACCAGTGAGCGCACCTCCACCTGGCTGCTCTCCACGAGGCGGATGGCCCGCGGGTAGGTATGCTTCATCCGCCGGACCATCTGGATGGCCAGCCCCTTGCGCCGCGCGAGGGAAGCGCTGAAGGAGGTACGGTCGTCCTCGGGGATGCCGACCAGGACCACCCGGCCTCCGCGACGCGCTGTGGCCACGGCAGTCTCCACGGCCTCGTTGTCGCCCGCCACCTCAAAGGCCACATCTACTCCCCGACCTCCCGTCATGGCCAGGATGACCGCGCCCTCGCGACCGTCGGCCGGCAGGGTCGTCGCCCCCAGCGACTCGGCGACGGCGAGGCGGTGGTCCAGCCGGTCGGTGGCAATCAGGCCGGCCGCACCGGCCGTCCGGGCAACCTGCAGCAGGAGCAGGCCGATCGGACCGCAGCCATACACACCCACCGTCATCCCGGGCCGCAGCTGGCCCAGATCGGCGGCGTAGATGGCTACCCCCAGGGGCTCGAGCATGGCGCCGTCCTCGTCGCTGAGCGCGTCAGGGAGCGGGTACAGGCAGCGCTCCGGCCAGGCCAGGTACTGGCGCAGGGCGCCGTCCTCCTGGCCGTGGCCGGCGAAACGAAGGTTGGCGCAGAGATTGGGGCTGTCCTCACGGCAGAACTCGCAGTCGCCGCAGGGAATCGCCGGGTCGACAGCGACCCGCTGCCCGCGCCTGGCGCCGCTCTCGACCACCCCGGCAAACTCGTGGCCCAGGATGAGCGGCCGCTCTAGGCGGGCATCGCCGATGCCGCCTGTGGACCACCAGTGCACGTCGGAGCCGCACAGCCCCACGGCGGAGATGCGCAGCAGCACCTCCCCGGGGCCCGGCTGCGGCACCGGTTCGTCTCCGAGGCGCAGGTCATGGGCTGCGTACAGGCGCGCTACTCTCATCGGGGACCCCTCCGGGCATGGAACGATCGCTATTGCGGCCCTGGGCGAGAGGCCGGCGGTCTCAGGTGACTTCCAGGATAGCCGGCCGGTGTAGCACCTGCCCGGCGACCGTGACCAGGTGCTCCGGCCAGTCGGGCATCGCTGTGAGCACCTCGCAGCCGGCTTCGCTGACCAGGATCGTGTCTTCCGATTTCGTCCCCCCGATGGTGGGATTCCAGGCATAGGCCTGCCCGGCGCAAACGACGTCGTCCGCGTGGGGTGTGGCGAGGTACTCACGCGGTTCGTAGCCGGCCGCGCCGCCCTGGTGGTGAAGCTGCCACTCGTCCGGATAGCCCACCTCGGCGTAGGCCTGGATGGCCCGCTCCAGGATGGCGCGGAGCGGTTCCCCGGCTCGGGTTGCGGAGACATAAGTCGCGTCCACCTGGGCGACCGCTGTGGCCTTGCGCCGCAGGTCATCGGGCAGCCGGCCAAAGTGGACAAGGCGGGTCACGGAACAGACCAGACCGCCACGGCGTCCGCAAAGCACGAGCATGGCGTAGCGCTGCAGTCTCCTGGACGTGGGCAGGGGATGGCGGTAGGCCAAGATCCGCTCATCCGTTGCTGCCAGGTTGACCACCGCCTGCACCCCGCGGCTCTCCATCTCCGCGGCCAGGAGTCCGGCGATCTCGTATTCAGTCTGGCCCGGTCGGACAGCGGCAGCGGCAGCGGCCATGCCTTCTGCACAGAGCCGGCCCAGGGCGCGGAAGCGCATGCCCTCCTCCGGGGTCAGTAGGGCTCGCAGGCGGGAAACTTCGGCCGAGAGGTCGACCGCCCCGGGATAGAGCCCATCGGCCCCGAGGCGCAACCCCTGACTGAGCCGGCCGATGGCGTCCTGTGCCTGGTGCCAGGGGGTGACGGTGAACTGCCACCCTTGCTTCCAGAGCTGCTCCTCCTGTTCGAGCCGGGCAGCCTCGATGTTGTTGGTGATCAGATAGGGCCCGGAAGGAGCGATCAGCAGAGCCGCCTCGCCGTAAGTGCTGGCGGTGTTGATGTAGGAAGAGCTGCCGCACGTCGCCCAGGCGAAGCTGCTGGCGCGGCGCAGCAGGAGCGCGTCGAGCGAATGCCTGACCAGCAGCGCTTCGATCCGCCTCTGTTTCTGCTCAAACTCCGTCATCGCCGTCGTACCCCTTTGCCGCACTCGTGCCCACAGCACTTTGTCCTCCGGGCTGTGCCGAACCGATGTGCAGGTAGGCCTTGCCGCCCGGATCGTCGTCCGGCCCCTTGACCGGTCACGGGACCAGCCCTGCTGTTGACCGCGGCAAGCATAACACGAGGGGGCCGGCCTTGTCAACACCACCAGCCTGAAAACGAGGGCCGCGCATGTTCCTTTGGTAAGCCCGATAGTAACCAAGGCCTGCTCGGGTTGGGCTGAGTAGAGGTCAGTCGCTGCCGCTAGCTACCTGACACTTTTGAATCTGTCATCCTGAGCCGCTACCGTACAGGGTCTGTGCGTGCCCCCAAGTGTTTCCTGCCTGAGCCCCAGTACGCTGCACATTGTCCGCGCGGCGAAGGATCGCCCCATTTGGCCGCACAAGAAGGTCCTTCGCGGCGCGGCGGTTGTGTCGTCAACTTGCGTCGAGGCAGGCTTGTCGCCAAGTTCCATCCCAAGCTGTGCGGCAGCCGCTCAGGATGACGAATTGTCAGGTAGCTAGGATCTGCAACTCATGGAAGACAGCGGCCAGCAGATGGACGCACGCGGAGCCACGTTTCGCGGCCCCCGCACGGCCTTGCCATCAATCGCAATGCGCAAGGAGAACCCCGCCTGCGCGAGTTGCTTGTTGACGGCTGCCAGCCAGCCGCGAATCGCGGCTTCCAAGGCGTCGGGGTCCAGCTTGGCCAGCAGCGGATCCAACGTCTTGGCCGCCGGACTGCGTCCAAACGGGAGGCCCATCCGGGCCCGGGGCAGGAACGGCAAGGCCTGACACCGACGGGCGATGGGCTTCACCTCCTTCTTTCCACACAACAGGCCCGCCAGCATCACCGTCAGCGGCCCTAATTCGCCAGCTCTCCTATTTGCACGCGGACTTGAGCCAGTACCAGATGATCAGCAAGGGCGGTCAGCGGCCCTAATTCGCCAGCTCTCCTATTTGCACCCCCGCGGGAATGTGGTACAATGGCATTGGCTTGGTCAGAGCACAGACCCTCGCAAAGGAGACCCCATGAAGTCAGGATGGAAAGTGTTCAGCGGTATCCTGGCCCTCTTGCTCGTCGGGATGGGCTTTGCCTGGACCATCCCGGACCTGCCGGCAGGAGGCATCCCCGCGGCGCGCGTCGCTGCCGGAGCGCCGGCTCTCCAGGGAAGCAGCAACCTCCCCCTCACCGTCACCGTCAGCGGGCCCTACACGCCCACCCTCAGCGCGGCGGTGCGGGACCTGCCGCCGAGCGATCCCGGCTTGCCCGTGCTCGACCGGGAGGGGGCGCAGCGCGATCAGCACGGCTTTGTCGGCCCGGACATCCAGATGCCACCCCACGGCAACCCGCTGGTGGACCGGCAGCGCAGCGCTCCACCGCCGGAGCCCGACGGCTTCGGGACGCCGATCCTCAACTTTGCCGGCATTCAGGACAACTCCTCGCCGCCGGACGACACCGGGGACGTGGGGCCCAATCACTACCTCCAGGGCGACAACGGCCCCAACGGGTCCCGTGTCACCATCTACGACAAGGCCGGCACCTTCCTCTACCAGTTCGACATGGAGGACCTGGCAACGACCTCGCCGTGCAACAGCGGCTACTGCGATCCCATCATCCAGTACGACGAGCTGGCCGACCGCTGGATGGTCAGCGAGTTCGACAGCTCGGTGAACACGCTGTGTGTCTATGTTTCAAAAACCCCTGACCCCACCGGCCAGTGGTGGGCCTATGCCTTCAACCCCGTGAACAGCGGCATGCAGGACTACCCGAAGTACGGCGTGTGGCCGGACGGCTACTATCTCGGGGTCAACAACAACGGGTGGGTGATCGTTTTGCAGCGGACCGCCATGCTCGACGGCCAGCCGGCCCTTATGCAAGAGTTCAACATCGGCCTGCTGCCCGGCTTTGGCTTCCAGCTGACGGTGCCGGCCACGCTGGAGGGGCCGGCGCCGCCGAGCGGGGCCCCGGCGTACTTCCTCCGCCCGCGCGACACCGAGATCCACGGCGGCACCTGCCCGGGCTGCGACCTGATGGAGATGTGGGCGCTGCACGTGGATTGGGCCACCCCGGGGAACTCGAGCCTGACTTCGCTCCCCGGTGTCCAGCTCACCGACTGGGACCAGACGCTCTGCGGGACGGGGAGCAACTGGGCCTGTATGCCACAGCCCGGCACCTCGCAGAAGATCGATCCGATCCGCGAACCGATCCACTACCCGCTGCAGTACCGCAACTTTGGCACGCACGAGACGCTGGTGGGCTGCTTTGCCGAGGACGTGGATGGGACCGACCATGCCGCGGTGCACTGGTTCGAGATCCGCCGCACGCCGCCCGGCTCCGGCAACTGGGTCAACTACCAGGAAGGGGTGGTCGGCGATGGCCTGACGGACGTCCACCGCAGCGTGTGCAGCGCGGCCATGGACAGCGCCGGCAACATCGCCGTGGGCTACACCCGCACCGGGAGCAGTGCGCCCTACTACCCCTCCATCTACTACTCGGGCCGGCGGGCCACCGACCCGCTGGGCACGATGCCCTACTACGACAACAAGATCTGGGACGCCACTACCTCCAAGACGAACAACGAGCGCTGGGGCGACTACTCCGGCATCGGCGTCGACCCGACCGACGGCTGCACCTTCTGGTACACCACCGAGTACGGCGGCAGCGGCCAGACCCGCGTCGCTGCCTTCAAGTTCGACGAATGCGGCACGCCCGACTTTACGCTGAACGCCTCCCCGGACATCGTCAGTGTCTGCGCCCCCGACGACGCCGTCTACACGGTGAGCGTGGGCGCCATCAGCGGGTTCAGCAACAGCGTGACGCTGACCTCGACCGGCCAGCCGGCCGGCACCACGGCGTCGTTCGTCCCCAACCCGCTCACGCCGCCCGGTGACAGTATCCTCACCATCGGCAACACCGGCGGCGCGGCCCCGGGCTCTTACGACATCACCGTCGGCGGCGCGGCCCAGGGCTCTCCCGGGCACCAGGACACCGTCGCGCTGAACCTCTTCGCAGCTGCGCCTGACCTCACGACGCTGCTCCAGCCGGCCGATGGCGCCACGGGCGTTTCCACCAAGCCCACCTACGACTGGAGCGATGTCACCGGTGCCTCGACCTACGAGATCGCGGTCGCCACCGATCCTGACTTTCTCACCATCGTCGACTCGGCCACAGGGCTTACGGGCTCCACCTACACCCCCGCCGGAAACCTGGCGATGGACACCGTCCACTACTGGCGCGTGCGGGCGGTCAATGCCTGCGGGAGCACGCTCTCGGCCGTGGGGGCCTTTCGCACGGCGGCCAGTAGCTGCGTGACCTACGTCAGCACCGACGTGCCCAAGCCGATCAGCGACCTATCCTGGACTACCAGCGTCATCAACGTCCCCGATGGCTTCAGCATCACCGACGTGGATGTGATCATCGGCTCGATCGTCCATACCTACGACGGCGACCTGGAAATCTACATCCGCCACCCCGATGCCACGGACGTCGAGCTCTCCACCGATAACGGCGGCTCGGGCGAAAACTACACCAACACCCGCTTCGACGACGAGGCTGCCACGCCCATCACCAGCGGCACCCCGCCCTTCACCGGCAGCTTCCGGCCCGAGGGCAGCCTGGCCACCCTCGACGGCAAGACGGCCTACGGTACCTGGACGCTGCGCATCTATGACGATGCCAACTACGATACCGGCACGCTGAACGCCTGGAGCCTGGTCGTCTGCGGCGCCGGCGGTGGCGTGACCGGCGACTACAGCGACCTGGCGCACAGCTACGGCGTGGCCTGGCACGCCGGGGACGGCGCGCTGCGCCTGGGGGCCGCTTGGACGCTGGACGACGCCTTTGCGCCTCCCGGCTTCGATGACGCCAGCGACGACGGCGTCACCTTCCCCGACGGCCTGGTGCCCGGGCAGCCCGGCCTGGTCCGTGTGAACGTGCAGGGCACGCCCAGCAACGGGCGCTGGCTGCGGCTCTGGTTTGACTGGAACGGCGACGGCATCTTTGGCGACCAGGCCGAGGGCGAGCGCGTGTACGACGGCGCGGTGAACGACGGCGACAACGACATCACGGTGGACGTTCCGGCCGGTGCGGCCATGCCGCTGAACCTGCGGGCGCGGTTGTACGACAGCGCCGGCAATCCGCTGCGGGATGTCGGTTCGTGGGGCGGAGCAAGCGGCGGCGAGGTGGAGGATTATACCGTCATGCTCCAGTGCGACGCAGGGCTGGACCTTGTACCTTCCGCGGCGGCCCAGTCGGGCGCCCCGGGTACGATGGTCACATATACCCTGCGAGTCACCAATACCGGCACGTGCGGCGATACCTTCACCGTCACCGTGAGCGGCAACGCCTGGCCAACGGACGCGCCGGCCGAGGTGGGGCCACTGGCCCCGGACATGGGTGCGGCCTTGGACGTGGTGGTGGACATCCCCGCCGGGGCCGGCCACGGCGAGTGGGACGTCGCCACGATTGCCGTGGCCTCCCACCGTTCCCCCACCACGACGGCCTCCAGCGTGCTGACGACCACCGCCGTTGTGAGCTGCACCGACTTGACCGGGATCACCATCGCCGGGGCGATCACCGGCACACCGGGGCTGTACACCTTCACCACCAGCTACGAGCCGGCCGGCGCCACGTTGCCCATTGCCTATCTGTGGGACAACGGCGACACCACGACGAGCACGGTGCGGGCGCTGGGCGTGGGCATCTACACCCTGGTGGTGACCGCCACCAACTGCACAACCGCGCTCGTGACCGACACGCACACCATCGTGATCACGCAGCTGCCGACCTGCACGGAGGTCACGGGCGTGGACCTGACGGTGGAGATGACCGGGACGATCTACCCCGGCGACCCGGTCGACCTGGCCGCCGATATCATGCCGGACGGCTTTACCGCGCCGTACAGCTACACGGTGGACTATGGCGACGGCACGGCGCCGGTCGGCGGCAGCAGTGGTGCCGACCCGCTGCTGCTCCACTACGGCTACACCGCAACAGGCACCTACACCGTCGAGATCGCCGTCCAGAACTGCGCGATGGCCGAACCGGTGACGGACACTGTCGTGGTCGTGGTGCGCGAGCCGGGGGTGTGCGTGGATTTGACCGGGATCACCATCGCCGGGCCGACAAGCGGCGTGCCGGGGGTGTACACGTTCACGACCAGCTACGAGCCGGCGGACGCCACACCGCCGATCGCCTACCTGTGGGACAACGGCGACACCACGGCGGGCTCGGTGCGGACGCTGGGGCTGGGCGTCCACACCCTGGTAGTGACGGCGACCAACTGCCTGAGCGCGCTCCAGATGGACATCCATACCATCGTGATCACGGCGCCGCCGGCCTACATGATCTATCTGCCGTTGGTCCACCGAGCACCGTAGCAGAGGGACCAGCCCAGCAGATGCCTGCCGTGCCGGAGGGCCTGTCCTTCCGGCACGGCGCTGTTCCCCTGTCCGGCCGCCGCCGGCCCGGCCGTGAGGAGTGGTCGTATGCCGCGCTACTTCCTGGGTGCCGATGTCGGTGCCACCAAGACGCACCTGCTGATCGCTGACGAGAGCGGCCGGGCCTGTGGCTTTGGCCAGAGCGGTCCCGGCAGCCCGGAGGCGGTGGGGTACGAGGGCCTGGCTGCGGCGCTGGGGCTGGCGGCGGAGCGGGCGCTGGCCGGCGCCGGCCTGTCCATCGGCGACGTCGCCGCGGCCGGTTTCGGCGTGGCCGGTCTGGACTGGCCTTGCCAGGAGGAACCGACGCGCCAGGCCATCCGCGCGCTCGGCCTGGCAGCTCCCTGGGCGCAGGTCAACGACACCGTCCTCGGCCTGCTGGCCGGCTCTCCGGCCGGCTGGGGGGTGGCCGTTGTCTCCGGCACCGGCTGCAACTGCCGGGGATGGGATCGTGAGCGCAGGCGCCAGGGGCGCGTCACCGGCAACGGGGCCTGGGCGGGAGAGGCGGCCGGCGCCGGCGAGCTCGTCGGCCGGGCCCTGCAGGCTGTGGCCCACGAGTGGACGCGGCGCGGCCCGGCCACGCAGCTGACCGCGGTGTTCCTTCGCTACACCGGCACCCGCACCCCGGAGGAATTCCTGGAAAAGGCGCTCACCGGCCAGGTCGAGCTGGACACGGCTGCTGCCCCCCTGGTGTTCCAGGTCGCCGCGGCCGGCGACCAAGTGGCCCAAGAGCTGATCCGCTGGGCCGGCCGCGAGCTGGGCGAGATGGCCAACGCGGTGATCCGCCAGCTCGCGTTCGAAACGCTGGCCTTTGACCTGGTGCTGGTTGGAAGCATGTTCGACGGTGGGCCCATGCTGATCGAGCCGCTGCGCCAGACCGTGCACACGCTGGCGCCGGGGGCCCGCTTGGTCCGGCTGGCCGTCCCACCGGTCGTCGGGGCCGTGCTGCTGGCCATGGAGCAGGCCGGCGCGGTCCCGCCGGAGCGGCGCGAGGAGCTGCTGCGCTCGCTCGCCCGGGTCGCGCCGCCTCGCTGATTCGCCCGGCCACTGGTCTCGACCTGGACAGAGCCCATGTCTACCCGCCTCATCGTCAACGCCGACGACTACGGCCGCACCCCGGGGGTCTCGCGCGGCATCCGCGAGGCGCACCGCCGCGGCATCGTCAGCTCGACGACGGCCATGATGAACATGGCCGGCGTGGAGGAGGCGCTGCGCCGGGCCCAGCACGATTGTCCTGACCTGGGCCTGGGCGTGCACCTGGTGCTGACGGTCGGCAGCCCGCTGCGGCCGGCCGCGCAGGTGCCCACGCTGGTCGGCGCAGACGCCGCGTTCCGTCGCCCCCCGCAGCTGGCCCTGGCCCTGTCCGCCCTCGACGCCAGCGAGGTCGCCGCCGAGTGGCGCGCGCAGGTGGAGCGCTTCGTGGCCATCGTCGGCCGCGCGCCGGACCACCTGGACTCGCACCACCACGTCTCCTACTGGTCCCCGCTGCTCTTCCGCGCCATGCTGGGGCTGGCCCGGGAGTACCGCTGCGCCATCCGGCTGCCCACGGGAGAGGACGCGCAGCGGGCCGACGCCGGCCTGTCCGGCGTCTCCGTCCAGCCGCTGGCCGTTTGGAGCGGCCCCCTGCTGCAGGAGTTCCGGCCGCGCTGCCCCGACCGTCTCGACACCTCGTTCTTCGGCCCCTCCGCCACTCGGGAGCACCTGCTGGACCTGTTGGGCCAGCTGATAGAAGGCACGACCGAGCTGATGTGCCACCCCGGACATGCCGACGCGCTGCTGTTGGCCGGTTCCGGCTACAGCCGGGAGCGCGAGTTCGAGCTGGCCGTCCTCACGAGCAGCGAGGTGCTCCGCAGCGTGCGCGAGCGAGGTATCGAGCTCATCGGTTTTGGCCGGCTGTAGGCTTGCCCGGGATACACGGGCGCATAACGATCTGCGCCGCCGCGCATCTTGGATAGGAGTCCGATTCCGGCCGAAAGGAGCCCAAGATGCGCAAATGGTGCTGCTCATCCAGGTCCCGCTGAAGCAGAAGAACCCGCTGGTGCCGGCCGAGGGCATGGTCATGCTGGAAGCCAATTCTTCTGCCCTGCCCCCCGCGGCACCCCGCTCCGACGTCGAGGCCGCCGTCATCGGCCATGGCCCGGTGGAGGGACCCTACACCGAGATCGCCGGCCTGCCAATCGAGCGCGACGAGCGCTTCCCCATCCGCGTCACCGTGCAGTTCTACAAGGCCACCAGCAATGGCGTCGTCTCCGCCGCCGACATGGAGGAGATCGCCGGCCAGATCCGCCGCGTCTACGACGAGGCCGACTACGTCGGCAGCCTGGTCGTCGACGGCGCGAGCGGCCGGCCCACCGAGTACGACGGCTCCAAGGAGGAGCCGGCCGGCTGGTGGGAGGCCTTCTGGCAGCGCTTTGAGCTCAACACCGGGCTGACGCGCTGGAATGCCTGGGACATCCTGCACGGGCTGCGGGCCTGTGCCCAGCCGCCGTGCAAGAACGGGCGCTAGCGTAGCGCGACGGCGCGGTGCTTCCCCCTCTCGGGGCGGGCCCAGGCCCGCCCCGTTGACTATCCCCGCAGGCACCGCGCCGGGCTGCGACAAGCGTGCCCGGCGCGGCCCGGGGCGCTCATCTGCCCAGCAGCGGCAGGTAGGCCCGGTAGAGGGCCAGCCGGCCCTCCACCGGCCCGTGGGCGGTGGCCTGGCCGTAAACGTTCACGTCTTCCAGCAGGTAGTAGTACGGCTGCCCGCGTACGACGGTGGCGTCGACCCACTCGTAGTAGGCGCCGGCCCCTCCGCCGGGGGACTGCGAGGGGATGAGGGCCTCGTTCAGCCGGGCAAAGGTGCCCGGCTCCCCGCTCTCGCTGCGGTAGAGGTGAAAGCCGAGGGTGTCGTGCTCCGCGGCCGTCTCCCAGTAGACGACCAGGGACTGGCCGCGGGCCTCGACGCCAAAGGCGACCAGCTTGACCGCCGTGGGGCCGCCGCCGTCCTGCCAGTAGCCCTGGACGACCTGGTAGCCGCCTCCGCTGCTGACCAGCGGCTCCTGGTCCTGGCCCACGGTAAAGCCCAGCTGGTAGGCCCCGCCGGCCACGAACTCGTCGCCGGCCGTGCCGATGGTGAACCACTCGACATCGTAGGGGCCGCCGGACTGGGCCAGGGCCAGGGCCGGGACGAAAAGGAGCAGGGCCAGGAGCGCCCAGCGCCAATGCCGAGATGTCTTGTCCATCGCAACCTCCTGTCTACTCGCTGCCCCCGGCAGAGGGGACCCCGGCTTCCGGCATCTGCTCGAAGAGTTCGGCGTTCCGCTGGTAGTCCAGCCCCATCTCCTCGGGTTGACCGTAGCCCTCGGGATAGAGGTAGGTTCCCTGCTCGTCGGCTGCCTTGTCCACCTCGGCCGGGGCAGGATGGTCGCGCATATAGGGGTCGTTGCGCACGGCGGTCACCTCCCAGGAGACCTTCTTGCCGGGGACGCCGCCGGCGATGGTGAAGGTGTTGCCCTCGATTTCCACGGCGACGTAGAGGTTGGGCATGGGCGCGCCGATGGGGGTGAGTTGATAGCGGTAGGGGCCGGTGTTGAAGGCGGAGAAGTAGGAGGGCAAGGTCACCAGGGCCTCGCCTCCGGCGTCCAGCGTGACCACGCCGTTGTAGACATTCTGCACCTCCGGCCCCTCCTGGGCAAAGTGGTAGAGGTAGCGATCGGCCGGGTCGAGGGGGTGGTCGATTTTGAAGGCCTTGGCGCCCGAAGCGCTCAAGTCGCCCTCGACGTGGACGTCGCCGATAAAGTAGCCTCCGTAGCCAGCGGGGCTGTAGCTCACGCCGTACACACCGTAGTTGGTGCCGCTGCTGGCGGAGGCGTAGCCATACACGCCGCGGCCGGTGGTGCTGTCGCTCACGCCGACCACGCCGTAGGCGTCGCCGGCAGTGGCGGAGGCATAGCCCTCCACGCCGTGGCCATCGGTGCTGTCGCTCTGGCCGGCGACGCCGTAGGCATCGCCACTGGTGGCGGTGGCCCACCCGACCACGCCGCGGCCGTCGGTGCTGTCGCTCATGCCGAACACGCCGTAGGTATAGCCGTTGTTGGCGTTGGCCCAGCCGTACACGCCGGTGCCGTCGGTGCTGGCGCTCGCGCCGTACACGCCGTAGTTGGTGCCGCTGCTGGCGGCGGCCCAGCCGTACACGCCGTAGCCATCGGTGCTGTCGCTCTGACCGGCGACGCCGTAGGCATCACCGCTGCTGGCGGTGGCCCAGCCGAGCACGCCCAGGCCGTCGGTGCTGGCGCTCCGGCCGAACACGCCGTAGGTGAATCCGTTGGTAGCACTAGCCACGCCGTACACGCCGGTGCCGGCGGTGCTGGCGCTCGCGCCGTACACGCCGTAGGTGGCGCCGCTGGCGGCGATGGCCACGCCGTACACGCCCTGGCCGGCGGTGCTGTCGCTCCGGCCGGACACGCCGTACGTATCGCCGCTGGTGGCGACGGCCCAGCCGAACACGCCGCGGCCGGCGGTGCTTTCGCTCTGGCCGTACAGGCCGAAGGTCGTGCCGTGGGAGGCGGTGGCATGGCCGAACACGCCGTGGCCGGCGGAGCTGTCGCTCTGGCCCCACACGCCGTAGGCGGGGCCGCTGGCGGCGGTGGCCCAACCGAACACGCCGCGGCCGTCGGTGCTGGCGCTCTGACCGGACACGCCGTAGGCGGGGCCGCTGGTGGCGGTGGCGTAGCCGGCCACGCCGTAGCCGGCGGTGCTTTCGCTCTGGCCGTACAGGCCGAAGGTCGTGCCGCTGGTGGCGGTGGCGTAGCCGTACACGCCGTGGCCGGCGGTGCTGGCGCTCGTGCCGTAGATGCCGTCGCCGGCGGCGCTGTCGCCCCACACGCCCACCGCCACGCCCGGCGCGACGCTGCTGCTCCCCCCGCCCACGCCGCGTACCCCCAATTGGGGGCCCGTGCCGTAGACGCCATAGCCGGCCGGGCTGCTGGTGCTGCCCCAGACGCCGTAGGTCCGGCCCGCGCCAGCACTGGCCCAGCCGGCCACGCCCGCCATGTCGTCGCTGCTGCTGCTGGTGTAGCCCAGCACGCCGACGCCGGCGTTGGTATCGCCCCAGACGCCCGAGGTGCCGGTCGGGATCTGGCCGGAGGGCGCCCGCCCGACGCCGCGCACGCCGGCGCCCTGGCTGCTGTCGTTCTGCCCCCAGGCGCCATAAGTGCGGCCGCTGCTGCCGAGGGCCTGGAAGTAACCGGCCGCGGCGTCGGTGGCAGTACTGCTGTTGGTGGCGCGCACCCCGTAGGTTTGCCCGCTGCTGCCGAGGGCCTGGAAGTAGCCGGCCGCGGCATCGGTGCTGGTGCTGTTGTTGGTGGCGCGCACCCCGTAGGTTTGCCCGCTGCTGCCGAGGGCCTGGAAGTAGCCGGCCGCGGCGTTGTCCTGGGCGCTGCTGTTGCGGGCATAGACGCCATAGGTGCGGCCGGTGGCGCCGGCCGCCCGGAAGTACCCGGCCGCGGCGTCGTTGGTTGTGCTGCCGGTGGTGGCATAGACGCCCCCGCCGCTCCCGGTGTTGGACACGCTGACCAGGTAGTCGTCGTCGCTCTCCTCCGTGCGCACGCGCCGGCTGCGCTGGGCGTAGGCGTTGGCCCGCAGCGGGCTGCGTGGTTCCAGCGTTGTCCAGTCACTGCCCGGGCAATGCTGCTCCTGGGCCACGTTGATCTCCAGATAGAGGTCGTCGTAGTTATACATCAGATCGGGCGGGAGAGGGCTGGCGGCGCCCAGGGCCACGGTGAAGAGGCCGGCCTTGTAGGTGCCGCTTTCCGTGGTGACCTCGTGCTCCTCCAAGCCGCTGGCCGGCCAGACCTGGGTGCTATTGCTGCCGGCGTCGAGGCAGTTGTCGGTCGTGCAGATGCGGAACCCCATACAGTGGTCTTCCCCGCCGCGGGGGTTGCCGCCGTCGTCCAGCAGCCGCCCCTGGAAGTTCATGGTGTTGGGCCCGGACTGGGCCTGCCCCAGGGCCGGCAGCAGCAGCGCGGCCACCAGGGCCAGGGTGATCCACAGGGTCCACTTGCGGGTGTTGCGGCGCATCGTCTCCTCCTTGCTCATTCCGCCTGGTCGGCGGCCCGGCGCTCGGGCCGCCGACCATCTGCGCCTGCAAAGTCCACCAGCTCGTCTATGCTCTGGACATAGACCTGCTCCTGGCTCCTGGCGTTCTGCACCCAGCCCCGCCACGGCAGGCCCTGCTCGCGCCAGATGCGCACCACGAAGGAGTGCCGTTCCGTCGATCCGCCGTCCGTCAAGTTGCCCTCCTCAGGCCGGCCTGGCCATAGCTGCGTACCTGGCCGGGCCGGGCCGACTTCTCTATCGCCAGGCCTCCACCCGGCTGAGCGTGCGGTTGGCCAGGTAGACCAGCCCCGCGGGGCCGGCGGCCTGGTTGGCCGCTCCCTGGGTGCCGCACCCGGCCATCGCCAGGACGGTGGCCAGGGCCAGGACTGCCAAGGCGACGCTCCTCTGCCGTTTCATCTGTCCTCCTGTAGCGATCGGCCATCAGCACTCGGCCAGCCGCAGGGCTGCCTATGGGAAGCCGATCGCTGACGGCTCCTATTGCAGCGTCACCAGCACCAGGATCGTGCCGGTCCCGGTGTCCAGCCCCTCCAGCGCCTTGCCGATGATCGTGCCCGGCTGGTAGAACTGCACCCCAGCCACCTCCACCGGCATGGCGCGCATGGCGTGGCCGGGGGTGGAGGAGGTCGTCAGCAGGTCGCCGGGGCGGATGGCGCCGTTCTCAGCGGTCACCTTGACCGGGACGACGCCGACGACGGCCAGGGGCACTTTGCCCTCCAGGTCTTCCTCCATCCCTGCGCCGCCCAGGAAGGCCGGCTTGGTGGAATAGACCCCGGCCACGGCGCTGGCGTTGGGCGCGCTGCTGCGGGCCAGCCGGCCGTCGGGGCCGATGACCAGGACGTCGCCTGGCTCCAGACCGTCGACGGCCGGCAGCAGCTCGGCCATGTCGGCGGCGGGACTGGAAAAGGTGCCGTCGGCGCGGACGTCGCCGCCGTTCTCCACTCTGAATTCGATGTCAGGGTAGTTGGCGCCAAAGCCGCGGATAATATCGCCGCTGCCGGCGCTGCGGGCCCAGAGGGCCACGGCCGCGCCGGCGGTGTTGCTGGCGTGGGCGTAGACGCCGGTGCTGCCCGACTCGGTGCTGTTTGTCTCACCCCACACCCCGTTGGTGGCCCCGCTGAGCGTCTTCCCGTATACGCCGGTGGCATTCGTGGTGCTGCTGTAGTTCTGCGCCAGGACGCCGTAGGTCTGGCCGCTCTCTCCGCTGGCAATGAAGAGGCCGGCACAGGCACCGTTGGACACACTCACGTTATCGGCCCAGATGCCGAAGGTTTCGCCGCTGCCGGCGACGGCAGAGAAGCGACCGCCGGCGGCCCAGGCGGTAGAGCTGTTGTTGGCGCCGAGGACGCCCGAGTTCAGGCCGCTGGTACCCTTGGCCCAGAAGAAGCCGGCCGCGGCGTTGTCTTCACTGCTGTTGTTCACACTGTACACGCCATAGGTCTGGCCGCTGGTGCCGCCAGCCCAGAAGTAGCCGGCCGCGGTGTTGGCTCCCGTGCTGTTGACCCGCCCGTAGACGCCGTACGTTGTGCCGGCGTAGGCCGAGGCGTAGCCGTACACGCCGACACCCGTGGTCGACAGGCTCTTGCCGTGGACGCCGACGCCCTGGCCGAAGACGTTGGTGGCGATGCCGACGGTGCCGGTCATGGGGGCCGTGCCGTAGACGCCGGTGCCGTAGACGCTGAGGCTTTCGCCGCGCACGCCCAAGGTCTTGCCGGTCACGGCGGCGGCATAGCCCCAGACCCCCCGGGCGCCCTCGGTTGTGCTGTCGTTGTACCCCCACACCCCCGAGGTCATGCCGTTGCTGCTCTTGGCCCAGCCATGCACGCCGCTGCTGTTGTAGCCGACAGAGTCGGTGGTGCCCCAGACGCCGTCGCCACTGGCGCTGTCGCCCCACACGCCGACGTCGCCGGCGGTGGCTACACTGCTGGCCGAGCCGCCCACGCCTTTGATGCCAACCCAGGGGCTCTCGCCGAACAGACCATAGTCCGAGCTGCTGGAGGTAGTGCCCGAAACTCCGTTGCCGTTGGTGCTCGACCCGTGGACGCCATCCCGATGCGTGCTCTGCCCCCAGACGCCGTAACCGCTGGCGCCGGTGCTCTGCCCCCAGACGCCGTAGGTGGTGTTGGTGGGATCGGTGCCCTCGCCATAGACGCCATATAGGCCGCCCTTGCCATAGACACCCCGCCCGGAAAGGGATGCCGCTTCGCCATATACGCCGTAGGTCACGCCGCTGATCGCCGACGTGTGGCCGTACACCCCCCGCGCTCCCTCGCTGCTGCTGCGGTTGTAGCCGTAGACGCCATAGGTCGCGCCGCTGGTGGCGTTGGCCCAGCCCCGCACCCCGGTGGACTGGTCGGCAGCGCTGTCGCTGACGCCCCACACGCCGTCGCCGGTAGCGCTGTCGCCCCACACGCCCACCGCTACGGCCGGCGCGACGCTGCTGCTCCCTCCACCGACGCCCCGTACCCCCAGCTGGGGGCCCGTGCCGTAGACGCCGTACCCGCCGGGGCTGCTGGTATTACCCCAAACCCCGTACGTCTGGCCGTTGAGGGCCGTGGCGCCGCCGGCCACACCGGCCATGCCGGCGGTACTGCTGCTGGTGTAGCCCAGCACGCCGATGCCGGTGTTGGTATCGCCCCAGACGCCCGATGTGCCGGTCGGGATCTGGCCGGAGGGCGCCCGCCCGACGCCGCGCACGCCGGCGCCCTGGCCGCTGTCGTTCTGTCCCCAGACCCCGTAGGTGCGGCCGGTGGCGCCGGCCGCCCAGAAGTACCCGGCCGCGGCGTCGTTGGTTGTGCTGCCGGTGGTGGCATAGACGCCCCCGCCGCTCCCGGTGTTGGACACGCTGACCAGGTAGTCGTCGTCGCTCTCCTCCGTGCGCACGCGCCGGCTGCGCTGGGCGTAGGCGTTGGCCCGCAGCGGGCTGCGTGGTTCCAGCGTTGTCCAGTCACTGCCCGGGCAATGCTGCTCCTGGGCCACGTTGATCTCCAGATAGAGGTCGTCGTAGTTATACATCAGATCGGGCGGGAGAGGGCTGGCGGCGCCCAGGGCCACGGTGAAGAGGCCGGCCTTGTAGGTGCCGCTTTCCGTGGTGACCTCGTGCTCCTCCAAGCCGCTGGCCGGCCAGACCTGGGTGCTATTGCTGCCGGCGTCGAGGCAGTTGTCGGTCGTGCAGATGCGGAACCCCATACAGTGGTCTTCCCCGCCGCGGGGGTTGCCGCCGTCGTCCAGCAGCCGCCCCTGGAAGTTCATGGTGTTGGGCCCGGACTGGGCCTGCCCCAGGGCCGGCAGCAGCAGCGCGGCCACCAGGGCCAGGGTGATCCACAGGGTCCACTTGCGGGTGTTGCGGCGCATCGTCTCCTCCTTGCTCATTCCGCCTGGTCGGCGGCCCGGCGCTCGGGCCGCCGACCATCTGCGCCTGCAAAGTCCACCAGCTCGTCTATGCTCTGGACATAGACCTGCTCCTGGCTCCTGGCGCGTTCTGCACCCAGCCCCGCCATGGCAGGCCCTGCTCGCGCCAGATGCGCACCACGAAGGAGTGCCGTTCTGTTGTTGCGCTCACCAATGTAGCCCTCCTCGGCCGGCCTCGCCCGGGACCACGCCGCCCGGGCGGGCCTGGTGCCGCTACTGCCAGGCCTCGACGCGGCTGAGCGCGCCGTTGGCCAGGTAGAGCAGTCCTTCCGGGCCGGCGGCCAGGCCGGCCGCCTCGCCCTCGTAGGCCCACTCTCCGAGGTACTCGCCGGCCGCGCTGTACTGGACGACGCGGTGGTTGTTGTTGATGTTGACGTAGACGCTGCCGTCCGGTCCCACCGTGATGCCGTTGGTCTCGATCACGCCGCAGTCGCGGCAGGTGACTTCCCACTCGCGCAGCAGCTCCCCCTGTGGGCCGTATTGGACCACGCGGTGGTTGTTGTTGATGTTGACGTAGACGGTGCCCTCGGGGCCGGCGGCCAGGCCGGCCGCCTCGCCCTCGTAGGCCCACTCTCCGAGGTATTCGCCGGCCGCGCTGTAGTGCACCACGCGGTGGTTGTTGTTGATGTTGACGTAGACGCTGCCGTCCGGGCCCACCGTGATGCCGTTGGTCTCGATCACCCCGCACTCGGGACAGGTGACTTCCCACGTCCCCAGGAACTCGCCCGACGGGCTGTACTGGACGACGCGGTGGCTGTTGTTGATGGTCACGTAGACGGTGCCCTCGGGGCCGGCGGCGATGGCGCCGACCTCGGCCTCGCTGGGCCACTCGGATAGCAGCTGGCCCTGCGGGCCGTAGCGCACCACGCGGTGGCTGTTGTTGATGGTCACGTAGACGGTGCCCTCGGGGCCGGCGGCAATGGCCCCCGGCACCCCTTCGACCGGCCACTGGGCCACCAGGCGAGGCTCGCCTGTCAGCCCGCCGGCGGCCTGGTTGGCTGCTCCCCGGGTGTCGCACCCGGCCATCGCCAGGACGGCGGCCAGGAGCAGGACTGCCAGGACGACGCTTTTCTGCCGTTTCATCTTTCCTCCTTGACGGTCTGTCCGTCTTGCTCCGATCGATCCTTCTCTCACTTGACCAGCGGCGACCACGCCGGCGGGCTGACGGTCCCGGCCATCGCCAGGAGCAGGTCCGCCGGCCCACCGGCCGCGGGCACCACGTACAGTGCTCCGGTCCCCCGCACAAAGGCGATGCTCAGCCCATCCGGGCTCCAGGCCGGGTAGCGGTCCCCCTCGGCCGGCCCCGTCGTCAGCCGGACGAGCCCGCTGCCGTCCC
>CAZTIG010000068.1:0-20121 GCA_964613665.1 uncultured Chloroflexia bacterium | reverse complement strand
CCCGGCGACGCGGGCGGTGAGCCCGGAGGCCGTGCCCGCCGCCCAGCCGGCAGCGACGCGGCCGGTGCAGCCGCCAGAGCTGGGGCCCGACGGCCGGCCTGCCGCCGCGCCGGCGCCGCGGGAGCCACGCGTCCCCACCCTGGGCGTCGGGGCGACGCTGCAGACGCGCTACCAGATCGAGTCGGTCCTGGGCATCGGCGGCATGAGCGTGGTCTACAAGGGCCGCGACCTGCGCTTCCGCAATGTCTACCGGGCCTGTGCCATCAAGGAGATGATCGACCGCTCCTCGCCCGACAGCCACACGCACGCCATCACCTTCAAGAACTTTGAGCGCGAGGCCAATCTGCTGGCCAACCTGAACCACCCGGCGATCCCCAAGATCTACGACTACTTCATCGAGGGGGGGCGCATCTACTTGATCCTGGAGTTCATCGAGGGGCAGAACCTGGAGGATATCCTGGAGGAATCGGCCGGCCCGATCGAGGAAGAGCAGGTCGTCCGCTGGGCCCTGCAGATCTGCGACGTCCTTTCCTACCTGCACAACCACAAGCCGGAGCCGATCGTCTTTCGCGACATGAAGCCCTCCAACGTCATGATCGCCCCCGACGACCGCGTCGTCCTGATCGACTTTGGCATTGCCCGCATCTTCGAGAGCGACCAGAAGGGCACCATGATCGGGACGGAAGGATACTCGCCGCCGGAGCAGTACCGCGGCGTGGCCGAGCCGCGCGGCGACATCTATGCCCTGGGGGCCACGATGCACCACCTGTTGACCAAGTCGGACCCCCGGCTGGAGACCCCCTTTACCTTCCACGAGCGCCCGCCGTCGGCGCTGAACCCCAAGGTATCGACGCAGCTGGAAGCGGTCATCATGAAGTCGCTGGAGTACGATGTCCGGCAGCGCTGGAGCTCGGCGGCGGAGATGCGCGCGGCCCTGCTCGACCTGGCCCACCTGGATGTGCAGGGGCTGCGCGCGGAGGGTGGGGCCTCCGGGGTAGAAGCCGCCGGAAGCCGCCAGCTATGGTCTTTCGAGTGTGAGGAGGAAGTGCGGGCCTCGCCGCTGGTGTACAACAGCGTCGTCTACATCGGGGCCTATGACAATAACCTATACGCGCTCGACGCGGGGACAGGCAAATTCATCTGGAAATATGCCACGCAGCGGGGTATCTGCTCGACCGCCTCGTCCTGGGAGCAGCTCATTATCTTCGGCTCGGAGGATGGGGCGATCTACGCCCTCCACGCGCAGTCCAGCAAAGCCCAGTGGACCATGCGCACCGGCGCGCCGGTGCGTTCCTCGCCGCGCGTTCTGGGGGATACCATCTACGTGGGCTCCGACGATCAGAACCTGTACGCCCTGGACCCACGGCAGGGGAGACAACTGTGGGCCTTTCGCACGTGGGGGCCGGTGCGTTCCTCGGCGGCGTTGGCCGGGAACAGCGTCTTTATCGGCTCGAGCGACGGCCACGTCTATGCCGTCGACACGCGGCGCGGCGAGCAGCAATGGAAGACCCGCACCGGCAACGCGGTGGTTTCTTCTCCCATTGTCTTCGAAGGGCTGGTGTACGTGGGATCGTGGGACACGTACGTCTACGCCCTGGACCAGCGCAGCGGCTTGCCGGCCTGGAAGTACCGCACTGGCGGCCGGGTGACCTGCTCCCCGTGCCTCTACGGCAACCGCCTGTTCGTGGGATCGGCGGACGGCACGATGGTTTGTCTGGATCCGCGCAGCGGCCGGGTGGCCTGGAAGTTCGAGACGGGCAGCTTCATCACCTCCTCGCCGCAGTGGGCCGGTGGCAAGGTCTATTTCGGGGCCGGCGACGGCCGCGTCTACTGCCTGGAGGCCGAATCGGGCAAGGAGTGCTGGTCGTTCCAGACAGGCAAGCCGATCGCCTCCTCGCCCGTGGTCGTCGAGGGTGTGGTGTACATCGGGTCGACGGATCGGCGCGTGTATGCGCTGAAAGCGTAGAGGTCGACGGCGTAGCCCGTCTGCGCGCCGTCGTGACAGACCGGGGTAGTACACGCCCGGTGGGCAGCACGACAGGTCCGAACAGCCCGGCCGGGGCGCTTTGCGGCGCCCAGCCGGCCTACTGACTTCTGCATCATCTACGAAACATCCCGCAATCTTCCATTCGTGCGCGCCAAGTTTAGCCATGTAGGCAGAGCGCAACAAAGGAGCGGAACGATGCCATTCTGGAAGCGCCAGAGAAAGCGGCCGGAAGCCCGTCCCACGGCCAGGAGAACGGGGTGCGACTACGGGCTGGTCACCGACCTCGGCCGGGTACGGCCCACCAACCAGGACCACGCCTTTGCCATGTCAACCTCGCTGCCCAGCCCGAGCGGCCAGATCTCCCTGGGCCTGTTCCTCGTGGCCGACGGCCTGGGCGGACACGCCGGAGGCGCCACGGCCAGCGCGCGGGCGGTGGAGACGGCAGCGGGCCACGTGTTCCAGGGCCTGCTCCTGCCCATCATGCGCGGCGAGCCCTCCGAGGCCATCCAGGATGTGCTGCAGGGCGCCGTGTTCGAGGCCAACCGGCGCGTGCGTTGGGAAGGCCTCCGCGAGGGCAACGACATGGGCACGACGCTCACCGCGGCGCTCGTAGTAGGGGAGCGCTGCTACGTGGCCCACGTCGGCGACTCCCGCCTCTACAGCTACGGCACGGCCGGGCTCAAGTGCTGGACGAGGGACCACTCGATGGTCGCCCGCCTGCTGGAGCTGGGGCAGATCTCCGCCGAAGAGGCCCGCCACCATCCCAAGCGCAACTACCTGTACCAGTCGGTGGGCCAGCAGGAGGAGATCGACGTCGAGGCGGCCTCCTTCCCGCTGGCCGACTGCAGCCACCTCCTGTTGTGCAGCGACGGGCTGTGGGGCAGCTTGAGTGAAGAAGAGCTGATCCGGGTGCTCAACGGGGAAGGAACCCCGCAGGAGATGTGCCAGCAGCTCGTGGAGCTGGCCAACGAGGCCGGGGGGGAGGACAACATCACGGTCGTGGTGGTGACCATGGCGCCAGGCCCACCCGACGCCGGAGGCCAGGGGCCATCCCGTGAACCATGAAGGCCAGGAACCTATCTCAAAACCACGAGGGCACAGAGACACCATGTCGATGAGCGTTCTTTTCCAATATCCTCTTGGGTGTCTTCGTGCCTTGGTGGCCCCTTCATCTTGGTGCCCTCGTGGCTTGGTGGTCGATTTGAGATAGTTTCTTCGTGGTCGATTTGAGGTAGTATCTCAGGATACCAGGTTGACACGGCGCCTCGAGAGCAACTCGGGGCGCGCGGTTTGCCAATCCAGTCACTCTGCGCCGTCGCCCGCCGCTCGCAGGGAGCGGAGCACGTCAGGGCATTGCTCCAGGAGCATGTGCATGTCGAGGACGTCGTCGGCGGTGATAGGCTGGGCGGGGACCGCATCTGCTTCCCGCCCCGGTGTCACGGGAGCCACCGCCAGTCCCACGATGGCCAGGACATGACAGGCATGGCAGTAGAGGGAGAACAGCCAGGCCTCGTCCAGTTGGCCGAGGAAGCGGATATCCTCGCCCGCAAAAGGGTGGTGGCACTGCGGGCACTCGCGGACCACCTGCAGCACGACGTGGCGCAGCAGCTTCTCACGCTCGCTCACCGCTGTTCCTCCAGCGGTTCCTCCTCCGCGCCCTCCGGGCCATCTGGCTCATCGCGGTCCAACTGGCTGAGGAACTCGCGAAAGACGCCTAGGTCCTGGCCCTCTCCGCCCGCCGCTGCCTCCTTCTCCAATACCAGGCCGGCCTGCTCCATCACCGCCTCTTCGACAAAGATCGGGCACCCGGCCCGCACGGCCAGGGCCAGGGCATCGCTGGGCCGCGAGTCCACCTCCGCGTAGCGGCCGGCGGCATCGAAGATAATGCGGGCGTAAAAGACATTGTCGTGGATGTCGTTCACCAGCACCCGGCTGACCTTGGCCCCCAGCGCCCCGATCACCGTGTGCAGGAGGTCGTGGGTCAGCGGGCGGGCCATCTGCACCTGCTGCATCTCCAGGACGATGGCGTCGGCCACGTCGGGGCCGATCCAGATGGGCAGGTAGCGGTCTCCTCCGATCTCCATCAGGACGACCACGCGGTTCTGGGTGATCAGGCTGACACGCACGCTGTGGATCGTTACCTCGATCACCGGCCCTCCTCCGCCCGCGGCTGCGGGGGCGCTGCCTCAGCGCTCGGCAGCAGAGGTCGACGTTTCACGTGAAACACGGTCGGGCGTCTGCTCGGCGGCCGGCGCAACCCTGGTCAGGCGCTCCGCCGCGCCCCTCTCGATCTGCCGCTGCATGACGTCCAGGAGGTCCCGGACCATCTGCTCACCGGCCCTGTCCAGGACATCCACCCGTGCTGCCAGGCCGGTCAGCTCGCGCCCTATCTCCTCGTCGCGCCGTGCCAGCCGCTCGTCCAGGTCGTGGTACAGCTCCTCGATGCGCCGCAGCCAGGCGTTCTGGCTCTCTCCACGCCGCTCCTCGGCCACGCGCAGCTCCGACCATTCCCGCTGCGAGCTCTGGCGCAGGCTCTCCAGCCGTTCCTGCCCCTGCAGGAAGGTCTCCACCGCTCCCCGCTCCACGCGCTGGATCTCTGCCGCCTGACGATCGAACTGCTCCTGCACCGCCCCAAGCCGCTCCTCCAGAGACTGGATCGCGGTATCGCACTGCCGCTGCACCTCCGCCAGGCGGTTCAGCCGGGAGATATATTCCTGCCCCTCTCCCCGCAGGTCCGCCGCCAGGTGCTCCAGGTCGGCCGCCTGCCGGCGCATGTTCTGGCGCTCGACCTCGACATCGGCGCGGACCTGGCGCACCTCCTGTTGGCGCCCTTCCTCGGACTGGCGCAGCTGGCCGATCAGGTTGTCCAGGCGGGCTAGACGTTCCTCGCGCAGCATCCCCTGCGCCCGCAGCTCCTCGATCTGCTGCTGAACCTGCTTCCCGGCATCCAGCCCCTGCCCAATCTGCTGGCGCAGGAGGCGCAGGGACTCTTGCACGTCCTGGAACTGGGAGAGGAGGGCCAGGACCTGCCGGCCCGACTCCTCCACCCGCACGTGCAGCTCGGACACCTCCCTCTGCAGCGATTGGTGGGTGCGCAGGCGCGTCTGCTCCTGCAGCTTGGCCTCTCCCACCAGCGCCTCGAAGCGGGTCTCCATCTGGGCAAAGAGGTCCTGCACCTGGCGCGCCTGCTCCGTGGCCAGCTGGGCCCGCGCCGACTGCTGCTCCAGGCTGTGGCGCATATCGTCCAACTGCCCCTGCAGGTGGGCGATCTGCGAGCGCTCCTGCAGCCGCCGCTGCTCCGACTCGATCTGCTGGCTCAGATCCATAGGTCCCCCCAGAATGGAGAGCGGCTGGTGGCCGCATCTATCTCGAACCACGAAGGCACCAAGACACCATGGGAAGAAGCTTCTTCACACGATCCTCGTGGCGACTATCTCGAACCAAAGGCACCAAGGCACCATGTCGAAAAGGGCCCTTCACAGGATTCTCTCGGTGTACTCGTGCCTTGGTGATTGGTCCATCTGGATGCCTCTGCGGCTTGGTGGTCGATCCGCGATAGGCTCTCAGGGCCGCAAGTGGGTCGGCAGGAAGGGCCACCACTCCACGGGAGACCGCTGCCGCCACCCCTCGAGGAAATAGTAAGGGGAAGAGGACGGGCGGGCCGGCGACCGCAGCAGGCGCATCCCGGCCTCTTCCAGCGGGCGGCCACCCTTGCGGTGGTTGCAGCGGGTACACGCCGTCACCAGGTTCTCCCAGGTGTGCCTGCCGCCACGGTGGCGCGGGACCACGTGGTCCAGCGTCGGGTGGGCAGTACGCTGGCCGCAGTACTGGCAGGTGTAACCGTCGCGACGAAAGACCTCCCGGCGGGTCAGCCGTACCATGGGCAGAGGCCGGCGCACCAGCCGCTGCAGCCGGATCACGGAGGGGCACTCCAGAGAGCAGGTGACGGTCTGGATCAGGCGGTGGTTGTTGACCAGGACCTCGGCCTTGCCGCAGTAGACCAGGACCAGGGCGCGCCGCAGATTGCAGATGTTGAGCGGCTCAAAGTTCTGATTTAGGACCAGGACCTGCTCCATGGAACGACCTCCGGTCCCCGCCACCCCCGGCCTCCCCGGCGGCGCCGCGGCACCGCCGTCCGCCCGGGCGCGGGGCCGCCCGTATTGTACTACAACCGCCGCCGCGGTGCAAACCCCCGGTTCTGACATCCGCTCATAACTCCTGCTGGCACGAATGGCGGCCCGACCCGCCGATGGGCCGGGCCGGAATGGCCGGCGCGGAGGAGCCGATTGGCTCGCCACCGGGGGTCTGGGGGCCGCCGCAAGGACACACGTGGGATTACTGAGGGGATGTCAGCCGGTTGCGCGCGCGCGGCGGCTATAGTACAATACGGTGGCCTTGGTTCCGGGGATCGTCTTCCAGAGGATGCCTGGCATGGTCTCCCCACGGCTACTGGCCATCGTCCGTTGCCCCGCTTGCCGGGAGGAAGGGCTGCTCCAACCGGAGGGGGCCGCCCTGCGCTGCGCCCGGTGCGCCGCGGTCTACCCCTACCGGCCCGGCTACATCGACCTCATGCCCCGCCAGGAGGCCTTGGGCCGCACCTCCGGGTATGTCGCCGCGGACGAGTCCTTCGCCGCCGCGCTGGACTATCGCACCGCCGGCCCGCCGCTGCTCGCGGCCGGCGTGCGCCAACGCGTCCTGCGGCGCTTGCTGCGCCTGCGCCCGGCCGACCGCGTCCTCGACTGCGGCTGCGGCAACGGCAAGTTCGCCCTGTGGAACCGCGCCGCCGTGGACCTGTTGGTCGGCCTGGACCCGGCCACCCTCTTCGCCGACGCCGCCCTGGAACAGATCGACCTGGTGCAGGGCGATGCCCGGCGGATGCCCTTTGCCGCCGGCTCCTTCGACAAGGCCTTTTCCATCGACGTCTTCGAGCACCTCACCCGGACCGACCTGGAGTCCACCCTATCCGAACTGCATCGCCTGCTGCGCCCCGGCGGCCGGCTGCTGATCTACTCCAACACCCGCGAGCCATCCCGCCTGCAGGGCCTCGTCGACCTGTGGCGGCGGCTGGGCCGCTGGCTGCGCCGCTGTGGCCTGGCCGGCCCCGACCGCGACGCCCTGCGCAAGGCCGACCACGTCAAGGCCATCGCTACCCTGGATGAGCTGACCGCTCTCGTACAGAACAGCGGCTTTCGGATCGTCCAGGTGCGCTTCTGGAACAGCGTCTTTACCTCCTTCGTGGAGCACGTGTTGACACCGCTATTCCTGCGTCCCGCCCGCCAGCGACCCGGCTCCGCCGCCGCGGCGGACGCGGCGGCCGGCGATCAGGCGGCGGGGCAGCGCACTGCCTGGCGCGAGCGCGCCGCCCGCCGGGGGCCGCTCTACTGGGCGGCCCGGCTGCTGACGTGGTGGATGGGGCTGGACATCGCCCTCTTCGGCCGGCTGCGCTCCGGGTCCTACTTCCTGCTGCTGGAGCGGCCATGAGAGTCGTCTTCATCTATCCCGACCTGCTCGAGGGAGCCGCCTGGCGCGGCTACTACTACTCCGGCATCGGCATCCTGGCGGCCGTGCTCCAGCAGGCCGGCCACGAGGCCGCCCTGCTGCACGTGACCCAGCCCATCGCCCGCGAAGCCTTCCTGGAGCGGCTGGGAGCACTCTTGCCGGGCGACGGCCCGCGCCTGGTCGGCTTCTCCATCACCTCGAACATGGTGCCCTTTTTGCAGGAGTGGAGCGGCTGGATCAAGGCCCGGTGGCCGGACGTGCTGGTCGTCGCCGGCGGAGTGCACGCGACGCTGGTGCCGGAGGAGACGCTGGCCATCCCCAGCGTGGACATGGTCTGCGTCGGCGAGGGCGAGGGGGCCATCGTCGAGCTGGCCGCGGCGCTGCAGGCGGGGCACGCTCCCGGAGGCATCCGCAACCTGTGGTGGAAGCGGCCCGACGGCTCGGTGGAACGCAGCCCGCTGCGCCCGCTGGTCGACCTGGACACGCTGCCCTTCCCGGCCCGCTCCCTCTACGACTACCCCAACCTGCACCACGAACGCCTGGGCGAGGCCACCATGATGGTATCGCGCGGCTGCCCCTACCGCTGCACCTACTGCTGCAACGAGGCCCTGCGCCAGGTCTACCGCGGCCTGGGCCCGCCGGTGCGCTTCCGCAGCGTGGCGCTGGTCATCGCCGAGCTGCGCCAGGTGCTGGCCGACTACCCCTTTGTGCGGCGCTTTGTCTTCGACGACGACATCCTGCCGCTGCGCCGGGAGTGGTTCCGCGAGTTCGCCCGGGCCTATCGCCAGGAGATCGGCCGGCCCTTTGCCTGCAACCTGCGGCCCAACCTGGCCGACGAGGAGGTGGTGGGCCTGCTGCGGGAGGCCGGGTGCGACGAGGTCCGCTTCGGCATCGAGAGCGGCAACGACGAGGTGCGCAACGGCCTCCTCCTCCGCCAGCTCGGCCGCGAGGAGATCGTCCGCGCCTTTGCGCTGTGCCACCGGGCCGGAATGAAGGTCTTTGCCTTTAACATCGTCGGCTTCCCCGGCGAGACGGTGCAGCAGATGCTCGATACGGTCAAACTGAACGCCGCCGTGCGCGCCGACGTCACCCGCGTGACCATCTTCTACCCCTACCAGCGCACCCGGCTGCACCAGGTCAGCCAGGAGCAGGGACTCCTGACCGGGCGCATCGTCAGCGACTATGCCACCGACACCGTGCTTGGTTTCGACAAGGTGCAGCGCAACCGCGTCGTATTCATCCGGCGCTACTTCCCCCTGCTGGCACGGCTCTACCGCTGGGCGCAGCGCCTGCCGCGCTTCGTCGAGCGGGGCCTCGACGCCTTTCTCTCCGCCCGCTGGACCACCGTGACACTTTTCTATGCGGCCAACAAGGTGTACGACTGGGTCCGCGGCAGCGCCACCCTGGACCGATGGGCGATGGCCATGCGGCGCAGGCTCTTTGGTTAGGTATTCAGGAGGCAAGCGATGATCCTCGTCGGCAGCACGAACGCCGGGGTCGGCATGGTGGCGGCGATGGAGGTGCTGCGGGCCGGGGGGGCGGTCCTGGACGCGGTCGAGGCCGGCATCCGCCTGGTCGAGGCCAACCCCGCCGACCACACCGTCGGCTACGGCGGCTACCCCAACCTGCTGGGCCAGGTGGAGCTGGACGCCGCCATCATGGACGGGCGCACCCTGGAGAGCGGGGCGGTGGCGGCGCTGCCGGGCTGTCCCCACCCCATCGCGGTGGCCCGGCAGGTGCTGCAGGAGCTGCCCCACGTCCTGCTGGTGGGCGCGGGGGCGGCGCGCTTCGCGCGGGAGATGGGCTGGGAGCCGGTCGAGCTGCTGACGGAGGAGGTCGTCCGCGAGGTCTGGGAAAAGGGCATGCAGATGCCCATGTCGGCGGAGAACCTGGCCCGGCTGGCGGCGCAGCCCGACCTGCGGCGGCAGGTGATCGCGGCCACCGACCCGCAGCGGACGCGCGGGACGGTCAACCTGATCGCCCGCGACGACGCCGGCCACATCGCCGTGGGGACGAGCACGGCCGGCTGGCCCCTGCGCTACCCGGGGCGGGTGGGGGACACGCCGGTCGTCGGCGCCGGCCTCTATGCCGACGACCGCTACGGGGCGGCGGCCTGCACCGGCATGGGCGAGATGGCCATCCGCGCCAGCACGGCCCACAGCGTGGTCTTTTACCTGAAGGTGGGCCGGCCGCTTGCCGAGGCCGGCCGGCAGGCCATGGCCGACCTGAACGACCTGGGCGGGGACTATATCAGCGACATGAACCTGGTGGCCATCGACCGCCACGGGCAGCACGCCGGGTTCAGCAGCGTCGCCGACAAGACGTACATCTACATGACCGACGGGATGAGCGCGCCGGAGGAGGTCCGGCGCACCCACGTGCCGATCCAGAAGCGCTGGGGGCGGCACTCGGAAGGGGTCTAGCGCCGATGCGCATCCTCTACGTCGCCGCGGGCATCCCCATCCCCGGCAACTACGGCGGCTCCACCCACACCCTGGAGGTGGCCCGCGGACTGCTGGCGCGTGGGCACGCCGTGCAGGTGGTGGCGGCGCACCGGGCCGGCTGGAGCGGGCTGCGGGCCTGCCTGCGCGTCGGGCGGGACACGGTCGAGGGTGTGCCGGTGGCCTACGTGGACATCCCCAAGGGGCTCTCCTTCCTGGGGATTCCCCACGTCGGCCGGCTGGTGCGCGCGTTCCGGCCCGACGTGGTCATGGAGCGCTACTACAACTTTGCCGGGGCGGGGATGTACTGGGCGCACCGGCTGGGGTTGCCCTCCGTGCTGGAGGTCAACGCCCTGATCGTCGACCCGCCGGGGGAACGCAAGCGCCGCCTGGACGACCTGCTGGGCGGCCCGCTGCGGCGCTGGGCGCTGGCGCAGTGCCGTTGGGCCGGCCGCATCGTCACCCCGCTGCACACCACCGTGCCGGCGGAGATCCCGCGCGAGCGCATCGTGGAGATCCCCTGGGGTGCCAACACGGCGCGCTTCCGGCCGGAGGTGCGCGCCGAGCGGGCGGCCGAGATCGCGGCGCTGCGCGGCCGGCTGGGGCTGCCGGAGGGAGCGCGGGTCGTGGTCTTTGTGGGCAGTTTCCGCGCCTGGCACGGGGCGCAGGAGTTTGTCCAGGCCGGGGCGCGGCTGCTGGCCGGACGCGAGGACGTGCGCTTCCTGCTCGTCGGCAAGGGGCCGCAGCGGCCGGCGGTAGAGGCGCTCTGCCGCGCGTGCGGAGAAGGCGAGCGTTTCCTCTTTGCCGGCAGCGTCCCCTACGAGCAGGTGCCGCTGTACCTGGCGCTGGCCAAGGTGGGGGTGGCCCCCTTTCAGACGCGCTACCACCCGGCGCTGCAGGCGGCCGGCTTCTTCTGGTCGCCGCTGAAGGTCTTTGAGTACATGGCCATGGGCCTGGCGGTGGTGACCACGGCCATCGCCCCGCTGGACCGCATCGTGCGGCCGGGCCAGGAGGGGCTGCTGGTGGCGGAGGGCGACGTGGCCGGGCTGGCGGCGGCCATCGGCGAGTTGCTGGACCACCCCGCGCGGGCCCAGGCGCTGGGCCGGAGCGCCCGCGAGCGGGTGGTGGCGGAGTTCTCCTGGGAGAGGCATTGCCAGCGGCTGGAGGTGGTGCTGGAGGAGGCGGCGAGGGAGGGATAACGGTGGCGGCTCACCTGCGCGGCGGCTCTGGCGATGAGCCTCCGCGACAGACCTCGGCGGCAGGCCCAGCCAACTTCACAACCGCGCATGATAGCCGCGTCAGGTGCAGCCGCAAGTTAGGCGGCATCTAGATCACAACCTCATAACGGTGACCGCATGAGCATTATCGCCAGAGGGAAACTAAACGCAAGCGCCAGCATGTACACACCCAAGCCAAGCCAGGGTGGCACTTGCAACAGCTTCTTTAGCCCCACCGTTATGATGACCACACCCCACAAATCAATCAGTAAATGGCTACATCCCAACCAATACTGATTCGGGCCTCCCGCTAGAATCCACACCCAATCCCACACCACCAAGAATGCTCCCACGACCAGCGTTCCCATTCCCGTGACGTTCAGAATCTGATCGATATTACTTGATCTGCCACTCAGCCTAAGCGCCACGTGCATTACACTGCCTCCAACGAGCCACTGGGCCGTGAAGACAATTGGCGCAAGCCAGATCAATGTGCCATAGTACGTTTCCGTAGCGATGAACGAGACGTAAGATGGGGTCGGTGGTATCCGTCCCATTAGGGACAACGGCAGATGCAATAGCAGCGAATCCATTAGCGCGCGAAGCGTTTGACCATACAGACCCCATTGAGGTGCGGGCCTATCCGCAAGTCGGTCAATGAACTTCGCCGGATTCACATAGCCCGTGAGCCAAGTACTCAAGAATCCCCACATACTGAGTTCCCGCCTAGGTTGTGCACAGCTGATGACGCCTAACTACTAATTGGGCCGCCGCTGAATCTGCTGAGACCACAGGGTATGGCTGAGTCTAGACTCCTTGAGATTCCCGTGCCAGTCGTTTGGCTCCTGCTGTGGTGACGACGATTATGGCAATAAGCCAGTAGAGCACAGTGGAGAATACAGCGTTCCATAAACTGTCCATAGCTGACAGTGACGGCGCAGAAAGTATGATGGCACTGGACGTAATGCTAGCGTGGAAAAGGACCATCAGCAATATGCTCCCCTTCGTGTTGTTGTAAACCCAAGTCATAAGTATAGCCTGCGCTGTCATAAGAAGAGGGCCAGCGACGATAAAAATGGGAATGAAGTGTGCTCCATACTGTCGCATTCCGATAAAATTCATTGGCAAGTGCCACATTCCCCAGGCTATCCCAATGATGAGACTCGCAATCAAAGCGTTGTGCCGTTCCTGAAGTTTTGGTAAGGCAAATCCACGCCAGCCAAACTCCTCTCCCAAGCTGGAGAAGATTGGCCAAATAAGCCCTATCGCTACACGGCCAGCAATGTCACCCATTGATACTGGCTTACCCAACGCTGCCTGAAAAACAAGTGTGGCAATAGATACAAGAGGGGATATGAGCAGCGCAACAGCGTACCAGCCGATGTTGACCCTCCACTGCCCTAGCCGGGCAAGTAACGCCCGAACACTCCCTTTCCCACCAGTGACACGCGTCACAATGATACCCGCCAGGCTGGGGCCAAACCCTGCCAAAAACGCCAACAAAAAGAAGTAAGGAGGCATTTCAGTCGGATCGATTCCTGCTGGCATAGAGACTACGATCACAGATATCAAAACCCACGTAAAAACGAAAGTGATACCAAGAAACGCCGCCAATGGATGCTGCTTGATGAGGCTTGTGCTGTTCATAGATTATTCTCCTCGTTAATGAAAGTTGCTGTTCTGGGCAAAGAATAAGGCGGCCCAACGGGTGGCGGCTCACCTGCGCGGCGGCTGGGGCGATGAGCTTCCACCACAGACCTCGGCGGCAGGCCCAGCCGACTTCGCAGCCGGGCATGATAGCCGCGTCAGGTGCAGCCGCAGGTTGGGCAGCCCCTCCCGCTCGCTCACTGCCGCAGCACCAGCGGCAGATGCACCCGGTATGGAACGACCGTCCACAGCGTCAGTTGGCGCGTGACCGTCGGCGTGTACACCGAGGTCGCCGTCAGCGTCACCGCATCGCCATCCCCAACCGCCGCCCCGACCGGAATCGCCACCCCGACCGGCACAGCAATCGCCAGACTGGGAGAGACGACCACCGTGCGGGTGAAGGGCAGCGTCGTCGTCCAGGCCGACGCGCCCAGCGCCAGGTCGTAGGTGTCGCTCAACGTGCCGGTGTTGGTGATGACGACGGTGTGGGTGACAATCTCGCCTGGAGCGCCAACGAGCATCCCCGGCCCGGTCAGGTCAAAGTCAATCAGCCACTCGGGGGCAAAGTGGAGCGTGCTGCTGATCGGCACTCCACCGCTCAGGCCGCCGAACACCAGCACGTCCAGATCGTCGCTGGTCGCAGCCGCGAAGCTGGCGGCCCGGCCCTGTGCCTGGCCGGCGAGCAACGGCGCAACCGCCCCGTGCATCCAGGGGAAGGGCATCGGCTCGTCGCGCGCCGTCACCTGCATCGTGACCGTGTTGTACTCGTAGACCACGTCGCTCTCCGTGCCGTCCTCGTTCTGGCCGCCAAAGATGAACACGACCCGCTCCCCCTGCGGGTTGCGGCCCTCCGCCGTCGAGGCATAGCCGACCAGGGGCAGCGCCGCCGGCGCGTTACTCCACGTATTGTTGAGGATGTTGTAGATAGCCAGGGAGCCCGGAAAGCCAAAGACGACCAGGCAATCTCCGACGGAGGGAAAGTTCACCACGTGCGCGGAGTGATAGGAATAGGGTATGGGGCAGGGCGTGAGCGGGGTAAAGGTGCGGTCGGGGTTCAAGCGCCAAATGTCTCGGAGCGGTAGACCCAACTCATTGATCCCCCCCAGGATGAGCACGCTGCCGTCGGGTAGAGGGGTGGCAGAGTGGCCGCGGCGCGGGAGCGGCCTCATGCTGCCCTGGATGGGAAGCTCCGTCCAGGTGTTGGCGGCGGGGTCGTACTGCCACAGGTCGTCGAGGGGGCCGCTCTCCCCCAGCCCGCCGTAGACCAGCATATTCTCTCCCCGCAGCCAGGCGCGATGGTCGCGGCGGGGCGGGGGTGGGTCGTTTTCTGGGTGGATGATCTCCCACCTATCGTCTGCGAATCGGAACAATTCTTCGCACAAACCGTTTGACTCGTCTTCCCCCCCGAAAATCAGCACGCAGCCGTCGGGGAGGTTGACCATCGTGTGGCCGAAGCGGGCGTCCGGGGAATCGGGCGGGGTGACGGGATTCCACTCGTCGGCCCGGCTGGGGCCGGTCAGGGTCAGCAGCAGAATGACAACCAAGAGACTTTTGATAACCTTCACGCTTCTCGTTTTCACTGTTGCACCTCCTGTGAGGGACGGGCCGCCCAACGGTCGCGCTTCACCTGCGCCGCGAAGCGCAGCGGAGCGGCGTCGGCTGGAAGCACTGGTTGGGCGGCTCAACTCACCTTGACGCTCATTCTCCTACCGTGGAACAGTCTGCATCGAGAATGACATTGAGATGCTGCAATACCACTGCGCGCATCATGCCACCGCTTTCGTAACAGTGGTCAAATACCGCTCCCCACAGATTAACCTGTCTGCCGCTCAGTTTGATCCGTTGCTCTCTCTCCTGGGTCTCGATGGTAATGCGTGCGTGAATTGTGGGAGTATGACCGCTCCCCACTCGGAAGACCTCTCCTTCCCATATCTCGACATGGGTTACTCTCCCCTCCCATAACTGCGGACCACAAATGATATCCAACACAGGATTGAAACACAGAGCCAGTCCAAGCAGGGCCCCCAGCGCCGCTCCTTTCCAGCGGAATTCCTTCCCATCCACGGCCTCCCAGAAAGCAATGCCAAACCAGATCGTTCCGCCAAGTTGCCAGACAATGCGCCCCCCGACCCAATAGATCCAATTTCGCAGAGTCAGCTGTGGCAACGCGGTAAGCAAGGGGGCACATAAAACGCCGCAGGCAAAGATCGTGGTTGCTGCAAGCAGCATCCCACCCGACTCGGAGTTTGCGGCTTCTTGCTCTGTCATTATCTGGACTCCAATACAAGTAAGAGCGTTTCACCAGTCCTTGCTCAAGGGGTAGTCGCGCTAAGGATAACCCAAAACGGTTCGCTGCTGGAGTCATCCGTTATCAACCCTGCAACATACAAGCGGAAGCGTCCATCCGGCAAAACAATCACCCAGGGGTCGTTCAATGACCACACGGTGAACTCTGTAAAGTCGCCGGCTTGCAGGCGTATGCCCGCATCCTGGGTAAAAGTATATCCGTCCGTTGTAGAGAAGCTATAAATGTCACAACATGACTGTTGACCGGGGATAGGAACATTTCCCTGTACCATTGTGAAAAGCCGCGCGCTTCCATCTGACAAAACGACGAATTTCGGGTCAACATGTCTATCGAGCGGCGCATTGCTCGAATCTCCCAAAACGTTGTCGCTGTGGAATGTAAAAGTATTTCCCCCGTCGGTGGAGACCGCGCGGCGAATATGATCGTCAGGCGTCGCCTTGGCGCCAATATACAAGAAAATGACCTCACCCGATGCGTTGACATAAAAGTCTCGGACGCCTATTGGCAGATGTTCGGAAGGGAAAGTGTAGCGTACTCCTTCATCCTGCCCAAAATGAATCCCGTCCGTTGAACTGCGGCTGGTCATGATCCCTGCATTCTCATCGACGTCATAAAGCCGCCACGTGCCATCGGGCAATTGCACCGCAAAAGGATTAACGGCGGGAACACTGTTGGGGTCCAAGCCCACTTCAGTGAAAGTCAAACCGTCCTCCGAGCGGGCCACGGCGCTGGAACCCGGCTCATTGGGCAACTCGCCACGGCTGTTATAGAAGACGTAGATTGCCCCATCAGCCCCCACGATCGGCGCCGGTTGTGTCGCCATCCTGATCCGGATTCCCGAATCGGGAATGAATCTCAATTCTTCAGGGAGCGCGCCAATTGACAGGGTTGGTGTGGGGACATGCGCACTTGTTTGAGTCGGTAATGGACCTGCTCCGCTACAATCTGCCGGGCAGAGATTGGGATCGGCCTTCTCTGCAGGGCCGCACATGCCATCGCCACAAGGATTCCGAGTTGGTCCAGGTGTTGGTAATTGAACGGTTGGGCTTGCTGTCTGATTGGATTGAGGCAATGGATTTGGCCCGCAGCCAACGATTGCTATGGACAATAGGAAAATCAGGAGTGGGGAAATTCTTCTCATTTGTGCTTCCTCCTCCTCTCAAGATGTAGTTTTTCAGAAGAATACCGTGGCTTTTTGCCGGGCAAGCCGAGGCTTGCCCGAAGACATTATCTGAAAAGCTATAGCCGCCCAACTCGTGAATAGACCGCCACCTGTCTGTCTAATCCCCCCACACGGGGGCATTAGCCGGACGTTTTTCCTCTTCACGGGATCACCGGTACATTAGCCCGCCAGCGCTTCCGCCCGCGTATCCATTTCCCCAACCCCCACATCCTTGCCACTCACGCCTTACGCCGCCAAGCCACCTTTGCTTCCTGCTCCCTACCAATACTGCTCCTTGTACTCCCGGTAGAACGCCACCGTCCGCTCCAAGCCCTCGCGCAGCTCCACCCGCGGCTCCCAGCCCAGCGTCTCGTGGATCAGCCGGTAGGAGCTGTAGACGTCGCCGATGTCGATGCGCTGGCGCTCCGGCGGCCAGGGGACGAGGCGGAAGCGCCCACTGCCGGCCACGCTGGTGAGCGTCTCCATCAGCTCCAGGTGGCTGACCGGGCGGTGGCCGCCAAGGTTATAGACCTGCCCGTCGGCCTGCTCGCTGGCCGCGGCGCGCAGGAAGGCGTCGACCACGTCGTCGACGTAGGTATAGTCGCGCAGCTGCCGGCCGTCGCCCCAGACCTGGATCTCCTGGTCGTCCAGCGCCTGGCGGACGAACCAGCCCAGGGCGGTCTGGCGGTTGTGCTTGACCAGCATGCGCGGGCCGTAGGTGTTGGTCAGGCGCAAGCTACAGGTGCGCAGGCCGTAGGCGCGGTGGTAGACGATGTGGTACCACTCCCCGGCCATCTTGTCCACGCCGTTGATGTCGGTCGGGTACATGGGATGCTGCTCGTCCACGGGCAGGTAGAGCGGCCGGCCGTACTGCTGGCGCGTCCCGGCGAAGACGATCTTGACCGTGGGGTTGTGCTTGCGGCAGGCCTCCAGGATGGAGAGCTGCGAGCGACAGTTGATCTCCAGGTCGGTGTAGGGGTCCTGCATCGAGTCGATGTGGCTGACCTGGCCGGCCAGGTTGAAGATGAGGTCCTGCCCGCGCACCAGGTAGTCCATGCCGTGCTCGTCGCGCACGTCGGCGATGTTCACCCGGACGCGGTCCTCGATCCCGTGGATGTTGAAGAGGTTGCCGCCGTAGGCCGGGATGAGCGAGTCGACCAGCAGCGGCCGCACGCCCAGCTCGACCAGCCGGCGGGCCAGGTTGGAGCCGATGAAGCCGAGCCCGCCGGTGATCATGACTTGCTTGCCAGCAAAGTAGCCCAGGTAAGAGTCGTCCATTTCCCGTGCACCGGGTGAAGAAGCAAGATGCAAGATGCAGGATGCAAGATGCAGGATGCAAGATGCAGGATGCAAGATGCAGGATGCAGGATGCAGGAAACAGTGAATCCACAGCGCAGCCGGTCGACGAATCCGCGAGTCAGCGAACCCGGGAGGACGACTCAAGGCATCGGCGTGACCGGCGGGGTCGCGGTCGGCGTCGGGGCAAAGGTCGGTTGGGCCGTGGGCGTCGGCGTGGGCTTGGGCAGCAGGTTGTCGATCTGTGCATCGACCGCCTGGATGACGCCCTGCCGGTCGGCCAGGAAGAAGAGGCCGAACACCGCCCCGCCGGCGATGGCCAGGGCGACGAGGCCGACCAGGAAGCCCTTCCACAGGGCCATCCGCCCCACCCGGCCGATGCCGCGCACCAGGGAGAAGAATCCCCAGAAGAGGGCGATCCCGCCAAAGACCAGCCAGACCAGGGGCGGCAGGTCGCCCAGCGGAGCAATCTGGACCGGCTGGTCGATCCAGCCCTGCACCAGGGCCGGCAGGGCGTCGTGAATCTGGGGGACGCGCAGGACGATCGGCACGATCAGCAGGAAAAAGGGCATCACGAAGCGCTGCGCGCAGGCGGCGTAGCCGACCATCCGGCCTTTGCCGCGGAAGATCAGGCTGACCAGGCGCGCGGCCAGGAAGAGGAGGATCCAGAAGAGGATCGTCCCGCAGGCGATGAGGGCGGCCTGCTTGGCGACGCCGACGATCCGGGGCAGGTCCCAGGTGGCCTTCTGGGTAAAGGCCGGATTCAGGGCATAGGCCACGCCGACGACCAGGCCGGCAAAGAGCACGTAGAGAAAGGACTCGAACCCGCCCGTCTCCTCCTCGGGGGCGGGCAGGTCCTCCTTCTTCACCTCGAAGGAAGGCAGCAAGGTCTGGCCGGCCGGCGCGCGCTCCGCTTCCTTCTTCTTCGGCCTGGGCCGGGCCTGGCGGCGCTCCTTGGCCAGGCGACGGCGGTCGCGCGGAGAGAGGAGCGAGTCCAGGTCCTTCTGGATGTCGGGGTAGTCGGGCTGGCGGTTCTGGACCTCCTCCCAGTAGTGGCGGGCCTCGTCGGTCAGGTTCAGCCTGGCGCAGGCCATCCCCAGGTTGTAGAGGGCCTCGATGTGGTCGGGCCGCTGGCCCAGGACCTCCTCGAAAGCGACCTTGGCCTCCTTGTAGTTGCGCTCCTCCATGCAGGCCAGCCCCTGGCGATAGGCCTCGTCCAGCCGCGACTCGCGCTCGCGGACGGGGGCCAGCTTCTGGGGCAAGGCCAGCTCGGCGTCGCAATGGGGGCAGAATCCGGTCTCCGTGGACACCAGTTGGCCGCAGGAGGGGCAGGCGACGGCAAAGGGAAAGCCGCACTTGACGCACTCGGTGGCAAAGTCATAGTTGAGGGCGCCACAAGCCGGGCAGGGCAGGCGGTTGATCGCCGGCCGGCCTTCCTCCAGCTCTTCCTCCACCTCCTCGGGAGCCGGAAAGTGCGGCGACGTCGCCAGCTGCTCCTCGATGGACGGCACCACCGGCGGACGGGGTGGTGGCGGCGCTGGGGTCGGCGTGGGTGCAGGGGGAGCAGCGGCCTGCTCCTCCAGGCGGCGCTGGACCCAGGCCAGCCCCTGGCGGGCCTTCTCATTGTCGGGGTTGATCGCCAGGACATTCTCCAGGCAGATGCGCGCCTCGTCCATGTCCTCCACGACGCCGCTGAGCCAGAACCAGGCCTGCTCGCTGCGCTCATCGCGCTCCGTGACCTCGATCAGGAAGCGTCGGGCCCTGGCCTTGTCCCCGGCGCGGGCAGCGGCGATTCCCTGCTCTAGGAGTTGGGCTGTCTCTTCGCTCATCGGTATCCCCCGGTCTGGGCCCCCGCCCGCACCAGGCGGAGGCTTGGCTAGGCCAAGGTAGACGCGGCACGGGCGTCACTTCCCGGTCCTATTGTACTACATCCACAGCGGCCGCGCAAGCTCGTTCAAGCTGGTGATTGCCCGGAACTCGGATCCTGGAAGAACGGCCCACCCTGGTGGCCGACGTCGAGGCCCACGATCAGATGCTCTGGCAGGCGGCCGCCGACAACCACCTGGAGTGGATCGCCCGCTCCACGAACGAGCGCGTCTCCGATGTATGGAATCCCCGTCAGCCTGGCTGGTGGCCAGGGGTTGGGGGCGAGGATAGCCAGGGGTGCCGTACTGCACCGTCACCCCCGAGGAGCTGCAGAAGCTGCTGGCGGGTTGGGCGGGACAGACGAAGGGGCGCTGGGGGCTACTCCGGCCTCTTTCTCTTCGGCAACGTGCCGGCCGGGGCGCCCTACGCGCAGCCCCACAGGCAGGCGGGTAGCGACCTCAGCAGCGCCGCGGACACCGTGGACGGCGAGTTCCGCGAGGTGTAACACGGATTGACACGGATAGACGGATAGCATTGCCAGCGGGGATGCGCCGGCCCGGCCGACGCATCCCCCTATTGTTGCCCGGTCCTGCGGGCGGGGCCGGCTCACTCGGCGGGCACGTCTTCTCCCGGTATCCCCACGGTGGAGGAGCCCTTGTACTCCACGGCGCTGTAGCTGCTGGCGCCGTCCGCGAGGT
>CAZTIG010000067.1:0-20770 GCA_964613665.1 uncultured Chloroflexia bacterium | reverse complement strand
CCGAGCGGCTCCGCTCAGGGACCGCTTGCCTGCCCATCCACAAACATGCATCCCCTCCGGCACGGCGATATCAAGGTCGCCCCGATGCACAGCGGATGGCAAGTGCCCGGCCGGCGGTCAGTGGGGCATGGCCGCACCATTGCCGTGTCCCGGGATGTGCGGCGGCGTGCCGTTGCCTGAGCCGGGCACTTGCCGGTCAAGGCCGGCGACTTTGGTACAGCCGTGCCCCTCCGGCTTGGGCCATTGACTTGCGGCCCCGCTCGCGCTATACTCACTCCCGGTGATCAGAAGCGCAGGCGCCGCGAGACCGGAACTGGGCCCCGATGAGCAGAACGCGAGAGCGTGCTTCCCCGGTGATCCACACCAAGATCCACGTCCCTCGCTGCCCGGGCCTCGTCTCGCGGGAGCGCCTGCTCGACTTTTTCCGGCAGAACAGCGAGCGCAAACTGCTGCTGGTCTGCGCCGGCCCGGGCTACGGCAAGACCACCCTGCTGGTCGACCTGGCCCAGCGCACCGATCGGGCGGTGTCCTGGTACACCCTGGACCGCTCCGACCGCGACACGCGCGTCTTCCTGGAGTACCTGATCGAGTCGATCGGCGTGCCCTTCCCCTCCTTCGGCCAGCGCACCCGGGCGCTGCTGCGCGAGGGCGACATCACCGACCTGCGCGGCGCCATCGGCCTGCTGGTGAACGAGCTGGCCGACCTCCGCCGGCCGCTCTGCATCATCCTCGACGAGTACCACACGGTCGAGACCGAGGAGGGCGTCAACCAGGCGGTGAGCCTGCTGCTGCAGTACCTCCCGACGAACGTCCACCTGGTGCTGGCCGGCCGCTCGGCCCCGCCCCTGCCCCTGGTCTCGCTCATGGCCCGGGGAGAGGTCGCCGGCGTCGGTGCCGACATGCTCCGCTTCACGCCGGAAGAGGTGCAGGCAGTCCTGGCCGTCCTGGGGCTGCATCCTCCCGGGGAACAGGTCCGCCAGCTGACCGAGCAGAGCGAGGGCTGGATCACCGGCATCCTGCTCGGCTCGCAGCTCGTCTGGCTGGAGCTCATGAGCTTCCTCTCCAGGGCGCGGGGGACCCCGGAGCCCGTCTACGCCTATGTCACGGGGGAGGTGCTGAGCCAGCTCCCGCCGGAGGTGCGCCAGTTCCTGCGGCAGGTCTCTGTCCTGGACAGGATGGAGCCGGCCCTCTGCGACGCCCTGCTCGATCGCGACGACTCGCAGGAGGTGCTGGCGTGGTTGGAGCGGCGCAACCTCTTCCTGGTGGCTATGGAGGGGGGCTGGTATCGATTCCACGGGCTCTTCCGCGAGGCGCTCCTGAGCGAGGCGCGGCAGGATGCCGAGCGCTTCGCCGCCCTGAACCTGCGCGCGGCGCGGCTGTGGCGCGAGCGGGGCGAGCCGGCCGAGGTGGTGGAGCATCTTCTCCGCGCAGAGGCCTACCCCGAAGCGGCGCAGGAGATCGAGCGCCAGGCCCTGGACTGCCTGGTGCGTGGGCGGCTGCGCACGCTGCTGCACTGGATCGAGGCGCTGCCTGAGAGCGCGCTCGCCGAGCACCCGCGGCTGGTTCTCTTCCGCGGGCGGGTCTGCGTGCGGATGAGCCGACCGGAGGCCCGCACGGTGCTGCAGCAGGCCGAGCAGCTGCTGGCGCAGCGCGGTGACTGGGCGGCCTGGGTGCAGGCCCGGGCCGACGGCTGCACCATCCTGCGCCAGGAAGGGAACTACCCGGAGGCCTTGCGCATCGCCCAAGAGACGCTGCCGCGTGCCGAAGAGTGCCAGGCGCCCGCCCTGGTGGACCTCTACCGTATCATGGGCATCTGCTGCTACGCCCAGGGCGATCTCGCCGCGGCCGAGACGCACCTGCGAATGGCGGTGGAGCGCAGCCGGCAGTTCCCGTCGCCGTACAACCGGGCGCTGGCGCTGCAGGACTGGGGTGTCTGCCTGCGTGCCCAGGGGCACACGCACCAGGCGGAGGAGGCCTACGGCCAGGCCCTGGAGCAGTGGGCCCTTCTGGGCAATCCCGGCCCGGTGGCGAGCACACTCAACAACCTGGCCTACGGCTCGTTCCTGCGCGGCGATTTCGGGCAGGCGCTGGAACGGCTACAGAAAGCCGCTGCAGCGGCCCGTGATTCCCTCGTTCCCGAGATCCAGGCCCTGGTGCGCGCCAGCCTGGCCGATGTGCAGCGCGACCAGCGCGACTACCCGGCCGCCCGCCAGTCCTGTCAGGAGGCCCTGGAGCTGGCCCGGCGAGCCGGCCACGCCTCCCTGATCAGCTACCTGCTGGAGGCCACCGGCGACCTGGAGCGCCGCCAGGGAGAGTACGCGGCGGCCCGGCAGCACCTGGAGTCCGCCATGGACAGCGCCGGCGCGTCGCGCTACGACCGCGCGCGGGTGCTGATCGCCCAGGCCCTCCTGGAGGCAGCGACCGGCCAGCCGCAGCAGGGGGCCGATCTGCTGGCGGAGGCAGAGGACGTCGCCTCCGGCGGGGACTGGCTGCTCCTGCTGCGCGTACGGCTGGCCCAGAGCCTCATCTGGAACCAGCTCAGGCAGGTCACCCGGGCCAGGAGCGCCCTGGACCAGGCGTTGTCGATCGCCGAGAGGACGGGGGCTATCGAGCCGTTCCTGGCCGAGGCCGATGCCCTCTGGCCCCTGCTGCAGAAGGCCAGGCCGCGGCGCGGCCACTTCTGGCGCGAGGTCTGCTGGCGGGTGCAGCAGGCCGCCAGAATCGGGAGCCCGCTGCGCATGGAAGAGGACCATCCCGTGCTGCGGCTCCTGGCGTTCGGCCCGGGACGGGTCCTGCGCGAAGGGGTGGAAATCCCCCGCCGAGTCTGGCACGGCCGGGCGCGCGAGCTCACCTTCTACATCCTCCTGCACTCCCCGGCGGGCCGCGCGGAGATGTGCCTGGCTCTCTGGCCCGACCAGAGCCCGGCTGCTGTGCGCAACAACCTCCACGCGGCGCTCTACCGCGCTCGCCAGGCGCTCGGTGTGCCCTTTGCGCGCTTCGCCGCGGGCGGCTACGCATGGAACCCCGCCATCCCCTTCTGGTGCGATGTGCTGGCTTTTGAGCGGACCCTCGACGCGGCGGCGAGCCTGCCGGCGACAGACCCGCAGGTCGCCGTGCTGTTGGAAAAGGCCGTCGCCCTGTACCAGGGCGACTTCCTGGAGGACCTCGACAGCGAGTGGTGCACGGCCCGGCGCGAGTTGCTGCGCGAGCGCTACGTGCAGACCCTGCTGCGGTTGGCGGAGCTGTACCTGCCGCACGACAGCGAGATGGCCCGGCGGACCTACGAGCGGGTCCTGCAGGCCGACAACCTCCGGGAGGAGGCCTACCGCGGCCTGATGCGCTGCCATGTGCAGGCCGGTGAGCGTGCCGCCGCCGTCCAGGTCTACCAGCGCTGCCGGCACGTCCTTGCGCAGGAGCTGGGCACGGGCCCGTCGGACGAGACCGAGGCCCTCTACAGGACCGTCGTCGGCGAGGGGTAGTCCTTCCCCGGCGAGGCCCGCGGGGCGGCCTGCCGCGCCTCGGCGGCGTACTCCCTCTTCGTCCCGCCCGAGGGGGCGTTCTCCCGCGCGTACCCGTCTTCCCACTGCAGACCCTTCTGGCCTGTCAACCAAGGTCGTGCCCGGCAGCGTGCCCCCATGCTGTCGCGTGGCGGCGATCTCTGTGGTCGCCCCCCTGGTGGTCGCCCCGCCCGGACCGGGCGGGGACAAGCTCCGCCCCTCTACCCCTGGCCATTGTGTGGGCGGTTCCAGACCGCTCCTGGGGGTGCTTGCGCGCCGGCCTTGGTGCCCGGCCGCAGGCCCCGAGGCGGTTTCCAATCACCACCCATGTCGACCGACGAGGCTCATGCCTGGCTTGGCACGTGTGGCCTGCGCGGCGCCGTGCGCCCTCTGTGCCTCCACGGCGCAAGGAACCGGGAAAACTGGCCGTTTGGCACAGCATTTGGCACAGCATTTGGCACAGCATTGGGGTCTATGATGGAGGCGCAGTTGTGATAGAAGAGACTATAGGAGGATGTGCGATGCGCGACCAGGCTCGTTCGTTCCTGTACAAGTATGCGCGGGCCCCCTACCTCAGGTGGCTGCTCTTCCTGCTCGGCTTGCTCGCACTGATCCTGGGAGCTGCCGCGCCGGAGGGGTTTGGGGGAGCCGGCGGCGGGTAGGTGGCCCATCTCCCACACTAGGGCGGAGGGCACCAGGCAGGGGCGGCGGCATCCCGGCGGTCGCGATACGCGGCGCCCGGCGGGATGCCCCGCCGCCACACCCCAAACGGGCCGGCCGGGACGGGGCCTCGCCTCCCGGCAGGGCCGAGCTGGCCCTCGGCGCCACAGCCTGCGCCTCGTGAGGAGGACGCCGTGATCATGGTGCTGGTGCTGGTCGTCGCTTTGCTCGTGGCCGTGCTGCGCGGGGGCAGCCTGCGTCGGCTGGTCGGCTTTCCCCTGCACGGGCCGGCCGTGCCCATCGCCGTCTTTGCCCTCCAGTCGACCGTCATCTACTCCGGGGGCGCCGCGCTCGTGGCCGTCCGTTACCCCGCGGCGCTCGTCCTGCCCCTGTCCTACCTGGTGCTCCTGGCCTTTGTCTGGGCGAATCGCCACATTCCGGGGGTGCTCCTGATCGGGCTGGGGCTCCTCCTCAACCTGGCAGCGATCGTGGCCAACGGCGGTTACATGCCGATCACCCCGGAGGTGCTCCAGAGCATCGGCCACGGTGACCACGTCGCCGCTTTGCAGGTCGGTGCGCGCGTCCGCAGCAGCAAGGACATCGTCCTGCCCAAGGAGCAGACCCACCTGTGGATCCTCAGCGACATCGTGCCCCTGCCGGCCCCGTGCCCCATCCCCAGCGCCGTCAGCCTGGGGGACATCGTGATCGCGGCAGGGGTCGTCACGGCCGTGCAGCTTACCCTGGTGGGGCCGGCCGCGCGCAAGAAACCGCCCCGGCCTGCCGGAGACCCGGACGGCGGGCCGGGGCACGGCAATGTGGAGGAAGCGAACCGCCATGTCTACCCAAGCATTGCACCACCTGATCGGGGCGGCGCTCGTGGACCAGGCGTTCCAGAGGGACCTCCTGGACGGCCGCCGGGCGGCGGTGATCGAGAGCTACGACCTCTCGCCTGACGAGCGCAGGGTGATCCTGGGCATCCGCTCCAGCACGCTGCAGGAGTTTGCCCTGGCGCTCGATCGTTGGCTGGACCTCCAGATGACCACCGGCGCCGCCTCTACCCAGGATTCGTGCCCATTGATCTAGCAGCCGTCCGCTCCGATCGCGGCGCGTCGGGCCGCGAAGGAGGTATGAGATCGAGCTGTGCCTGCAAACGGGCCCGGGACCACACCGATGCCAGGGGGTGATCGCCCCGGCGATGGTCCGGGGCGGGCCCGTGGGTCACCGTGGGAGGTCGGTGATGCAGCGTTCCGCAGTGGAGGTGCCCCATGCACGGCATGTGGTTGTTCCTGCCGGACGTGCAGCTCGAGGAGCTGGACGTCTCCCTGGTCGGCGGGAAGGCGGCCGGCCTGCGCTGGCTGCAGAGCCGGGGCGTACGCGTCCCGCCCACCTGGGTGATCACCACCGCGGCCTTTGCCTCGATGGTGGAGCGGGCCGGCGTCTCGGCGCACATCGCGGCGCTCGCCCGGGCCACCGCCAACCGGCCCGACTGGGCCAGCACCGAGATCGCTCTCCAGGGCCTGCGGGACGTCCTGCGCGAGCTGGAGGAGGCCTTTCGGACCACGCCGTTGCCTGTACCCGTGCAGATGGCCCTACAGGCGTTGTCCAGGAGCACCGGCCTGTGGGCAGTGCGTTCCTCGGCCACCGTGGAGGACGGCGCGGCCCACAGCTTCGCCGGCCAGTTCCGCTCCTTCCTGTCCGTGCCCGGCGGAGACCCTCTCGTCGAGGCCGTGCGCGGCGTCTGGCTTTCCACCTTTCACAAGAACGCGCTCCACTATCGTGCCGAGCACGGCACGGCCATGCCGCGGATGGCCGTGCTGCTCCAGCCCATGCCCCCCATCACCGTGCGCGACCGCGCCGGCGTGGCTTTCAGCCGCTCCTCGATCCCCGGCCTGCCCGGGGTGCTGATCCAGAGCACCTTTGGCTCGGGCAGCACCGTCGTGGACGGCGGCGGGGGCGAGATCAAGTGTGTCGGCGAGTCGTGGCGGGTCAGCACCCACCCTCAGGCCCCTGCCCGGATCGAGGTGACGGCTCCGGGCGGCGGCATGCAGGCCGTGCCGGCCGGTGGTGCCGAGCGGTCCGTGCTGACCGATTCGGAGGCGCTGCGGTTGGCTCGCGTGCTCCAGGAGATCGCCCCGCAGTACGGCAGCCCGGTGGACGTCGAGTTCATCTGGCGCGAGGGCGAGGATCCCGAGTTCCTGCAGGTCCGTGCCATCACGCGGTAGAATGGCGCGCCTCCCGGCCACGGCTCCAGGCAGGCAGCGAAGCTGGCCCGGCCGACCCGGGCCATGAACAGGAGAGGTGATTGGATGACCACCGCAGCAGCCCCGTCCGCCGGGGAGACCCCCGTGGAGGCGCTGGCCGAAGCCCAGCGCATGCGCTTTGCCGCCAGCAGCAGCCGGGTCGTGGCCTGGGCCGCGGCGGCCGTGCTGGTCCTCATCGTCGTCCTGTGGCTCGTGTACCCGCAGCACACGCAGCTGCTGGCGGTTGCCGTTGCCATTGCCCCCATCTCCATCGCTGGTGGGCTGCATCTCCCGCTCCAGCGGCAGGGCCGGCAGCGGGCCGCCGTCTACCTGTTCTTCGCCTCCCTGGTGCTGTGCGTGATCGCCGTGCAGTTCTTCCTGCCGGCCGTCCTGCCGGGCGTGGCGGTGGGCTTTGTCCTGATCGTCCTCTTGGGCTACCTGATCCTGGGTGACAGGCCCGGCCGCTTTCTGACCGGCCTCTGCGCCCTGTTCCTCGCCGTCGGCAGCGTGCTTCCCAACATCTGGGATCCGGGTTGGTTCCCGCCGCTACGCGGCCAAGCTCCCTGGGTGCTGGCGGCCACCACCACCGTGGCGGTGCTGATCGGCTGCGGCCTGGTCCTGCGCACGGTCGTCCTGGCCCAGGAGGGGAGCTTCCTGCAGTCTCAGCGGGCCCAGCGCGAGGTGGAACGGCGCGCGGCGGCCGAGCAGGAACAGCGCCAGTACCTGCAGTCGGCCGTGGAGCGCTACGTGGCCTTCATGGCCCGGGTCGGCCAGGGCGACCTCTCCGCCCGGCTCACCCTGCCGGCCTCGGACCAGGATGGCGCCGACCCGCTGCTCCTGTTGGGCCGCAACCTGAACGAGACCGTGGCCGGCCTGCAGCAGATGACCGTGCGGGTCCGCGATACCTCCGCCGAGCTGGCCAGGGCCTGTGCCGAGATACTGGCCGCCACGGCCCAGCAGGTCCGCGCCGCCGGCGAGCAGTCCGTCGCCACCTCCCAGGCCTCGGCGACCATGGAGGAGATCCGCACCATCGCCGACGAGACAGCCCGGCGGGCCCAGTCCGTCGTGGAGATTGCCGGGCAGGCCGCCGACGTCTCCTCGGCCGGCCAGATGGCTGTCACCCAGGCGGTCGAGGCCATGGGCCGGATCAAGGAGAGGGTCGAGTCGATCGCCACGAGCGTGCTCGTGCTCTCCGATGAGGCCCAGACCATCGGCGGGATCATCAACTCGGTCACCGAGATCGCCTCGCAGTCCAACCTGCTGGCGCTGAATGCCGCGGTGGAGGCCGCCCGCGCCGGCGAGGCGGGCAAGGGCTTTGCCGTCGTCGCCTCCGAGGTGCGCTCCCTGGCCGAGCAGAGCCGCGGCGCGACGGTGCAGGTGAAGGAGATCCTCTCCCAGATCCAGCGCGGCGTGAACAACTCGGTGATGGCCACGGAGGAGGGCATGAAGCGGGTCGACGACGGGGTGCGGCTGGCCGCCGGCGCCGGGGAGGCCATCCGCCACCAGTCCGAGACCGTCGGCGCGGCGACCCACGCCGCCCAGCAGATCGCCGCGGCCGCCGGCCAGCAGCTCGCTGGCGTGCAGCAGATCGCCCAGGCCGTGCAGAGCATCGACCAGGCCACGCAGCAGACCCTGGCCGGCGCCCGGCAGGCCGAGCAGGCCGCCGAGAACCTGAGCGCCATGGCCAACCGCCTGGGCGAGTTGGTGGCGGAGTACAGGCTTTGAGGAGGTGGGCGATGGTCGAGCTACTGGAGAGCCGGGACGAGTGGCTGCACTTTCCGGGCCCCGAGGGTAACTGGCGGGAGAGCCACTTTTTCGCCTTTCACGACCAGACCGGCCGGGCCGGCCTGACCTACATCAGCCTGTCGCCCCACAGCGGGGTGGTGGAGCGCCTGATCCTGGTGCTGATCCCGGAGGAAGGCAAGACGCTGCTCTGGATGCAGCGGGACCCGCTGCACCGCTACGACGACAGCGTCCTGGCAGAGGGCAGCCTGCAGTACCACTGCAGCGTGCCGCTCCAGAGGTGGCAGCTGCGGGGTGCCGCCAGCTGCCTCTCCGTCCACGGGTCCCGCGAGCTCTCCGCCGTCCAGGCGGCGGCGTGGGCCAGCCCGGTGCCTGTTGGGCAGGTCCCCGTGGCCTTCGACCTGCAGTTCGAGGCCCGCATGCCGGCCTACCTCTTCCCCAGCGGGGCCTGGGACTTTCTGGGGCGGGGCCAACAGCACGTGGAGCAGATGGGCTGGGTCAGCGGCTGGCTGCGCATCGGCAACGAGAGCACGCCCGTCGCCGGCCTGGGCAGTCGCGATCACTCCTGGGGGCCGCGCGAATGGCTCGGCCACGAGTGGTACCACTGGATGAACTTTCAGCTCGGCGGGAGTTTTTTCGTCGGCGCCGCCGTCGGCCGGGTGGACGGCCACGAGAACTGCAGCGGCTTTGTCTACCGCGACGGCCGGCTCGAGCCCGTCGTCTGGGTGTCCCTGCGGGCCGATCGCGACGCCGACGACCTGCACCTGCGGACCGGCACCGTCTACGTCGTCACCGCCCAGGGCAAGGCCCTGGCGATGGACCTGGCTCCCTCCTCGTTCCTGCACACCATCGTCGCCCGCAACGAGGGCCACCAGGCCCACGACGCCTACACCGCCGTGACCTGCCGGTGCGATGGGTGGACGGGGCGGGGCTTCGTGGAGTATGCGCGCAGGGAGCCCGTCGGCACCGCGGGGCCTGGCCAGGCCGGGCTGTGGTGATCCATGCGGAGGCGGCGGCACGGCCGGCCGCACCCGCGCCTCGCCAAGGAGGTCGTATCGTGGCACGCTGCCTGTTGAGTGGGCACAACCCGCGCGAGACGTTCGGCCTGGTCTATCCGATGACCGGCGACTACTTCAGCGAGTACATGGGCCGCCGGCAGTACGCGTACATGCTGAGCGCCCTGGCGGGCAAGCGGGCCTGGTTCGACTTCTCGACCCCGGCCCTGGTCGTGGTCGACGGATACCTCTACGTGAACGTCACCTCCATGATGGAGAACATGGCCGCGGTGCTGCCCACCGACCCGGAGGCGGTCGGCGCGCCGCGCGGGCTGGTGACCACAGAGCGCCGGCCCGGCCTCGGCACGCTCCTGCTGCTGCCTCTGCGTGCCTGGCAGCTCTATCGCCGCACCGCCCGGGACTGCCGCGTGGTGCTGCCCCGCTACCGCGCCTTTCTCGAGGACAGCTACTGGCGGCTGCGCTCGTGCGACCCCGAGCGCCTGAGCGACGCGGACCTGGCGGCGATCGATCGCCTCTTCCGGCCAGCCACCGTCGACGACGCGCTCCTGTTCCTGGCCGCCTACAACATCGTCACGTCCGCGCACATCGCCGTGTCCAAGCTGGTCAGCGAGAGGGCACCGGGGCTGCTCAACCTGCTGGTCGGGCAGGACACCAGCACAGCGCTGCTGGGCCAGCGCATGTGGGAGCTGGTGCAGGTGGCCCGGCAGTGTGGCCAGGAGACGGTCGACCTGCTGCGCCGCGGCGAGGCCAGCCTATCGGTGTACCGGGCCCTTCCCGCCGCCGCGCCCCTGTGCCAGGCTCTGGAGCGCTTCCTGCGCGCGTACGGCCACCGCGCCTTCGAGCGCGCCTCCGAGTTCGATGCCGTCCGGCTGGCCGACCGGCCCGGCCTGGTGTTGCTGACCATGGGGGGGCTGCTGGAGGAAAGCGAGGCTCCCCTGGCGCGCGCCGGCGCCTCCCGGCGGTGCGGCGAACAGGCGCTGCACGGCATGAACCCCCTGCGCCGCTCCTTCTGGGGGCTGCTTCTGCGTCTGGGGAGCGCGCTGATCGGGGTCCGGGAAAGAGGGCGCGACACGCTGGAGCTGCAGAACGCCACCTACGGGCTGGCAGCCCGCCTGCTCTCCGGCCACTGCTATCCCGACCAGCCGCGCGACCACTTCTGGCTCTACACCTTCGAGGAGTTCCTGCGCTACGGGCAGAGCGGCGGGCGGGAGCAGGTCTCGCTCGAGGAGATCGCCCGCCGCCGCGCCGAGCTGGAGCGCAATCGCCGCCGGCCGGCCCCGCCGGAGCTGATCTGGTACGAGCCTGCCGATGGGCGCTGGTGGCCGGTGCAGGAGGCGGAGGCAGTGCCGGAGCAGGCGGCCCCGGCGGCGTGCCTGCAGGGCATCGCCGCCAGCGCCGGGAGCGGCCCCGTCGAGGGGTTGGCCCTGGTGACCGACAGCGCCCAGGAGGCGGCCGAGCGGTTGCTCACGACCAGCGGGGCGGTCGTCCTGGTGACCCACGCGACCGACCCCATCTGGTCGAGCCTGTTCCGGCGGCTGACGGCGGTGGTGACCGAGATGGGCGGCGCGATCTCGCACGCGGCCATCGTCGCCCGCGAGAACGGCATCCCGGCCGTGGTGGGCGTGCGCGAGGCCACCCGGCTGGTGCGCGACGGCCAGCGCGTGCGTGTGGACGGCGCGGCCGGGACGGTGGAGGTGGTCTGAGCGCCCGGGTGGCGGTTGCCGCGTTGCGGCCCGGCCACCCCTGCCCAGGGTGTCTTTTCCGTGGCCGCCGACGGCACCCGGACGCGCGCCGAGCGCATCGTGCGGGCCAAGCCCAGCGAGGTGACGCTGATCGCGCCGGCGCTGCCGGCCGGCAGCTACATGCGGGAGGCTCGCTCCGGGGCCAACGGCGGCGGCGAGATCCTCGTGGGCGCCCGGGAGGCACAGTTGACGGTCTCCTGAGCCGTCTACATGCCCAGCACCACGCACCAAGACCGGGGGCGGCCAACCGGCCGCCCCCGGTGTACGCCGGGAAGGGGCCTTTTTCTGCCAGGTACCGGGCATGATGCACCCAGAATCGCGGATACTTCTGGACCACCACACCAGATGTCTTGGCCCCTACTACCAGATACGGGGGATTCTACTACCAGGTACTGGGGACCCTACTACCAGATACTAGGGACCCTAGGGACCCTACTACCAGATGCTGGGGACCCTCATACCGGGTACTGGGGACCCTACTACCTGGTACTTCGGTCCCCGCTACCAGACGCTTCGGAGCGAGATAGCCGATACCCAGGCTCGAAAAGAGCGGCGCCCGGAGCGGCGTGCGCCGGCCGGCCCCGCTGCGGTTGCGCTTTTTCCCCGGCTGATGTACAATGGGTCCACTGCCGGCCGGCGCAGTTCACGACCGGCCGCCCGCAGCAGCGGGCAGGATGGTGCGCCATGTTCCGCCAGTTCGGCTGGCCCGAGATCCTGATCGTCCTGCTGGTCGCCCTGCTCGTCCTCGGCCCCAGCAAGCTGCCCCAGCTGGCCCGTTCCGTCGGCAAGGCGATCCGCGAGCTCCGCCAACAAATGTCCGGCGCCGCCGACAAGGACGACGAACCGCCGCCACCGCCCCTGGACGAGGAAGAAGAGGGCTAGGGGGACGCGATGTTCGGCATCGGCTTCGGCGAGCTGCTCTTCCTGGCCGTCCTGGCCCTGATCGTCTTTGGCCCGCGGCGACTCCCGGAGATGGCCCGCACCGTCGGGCGCTTCCTGAGTCAGGTGCGCCAGGCCAGCAAGGGGATCGACCAGGAGGTCCGCGGCTGGATGCAGGGCATCGAACCGCCGCAGACCTGGCTGCAGGACGATCCTGCTGCCCGTCGGCACCGGCCGCCGCCCTTGCCGCCAGCACCGGGAGAGGCAACCGGTTCGGCCGACAAGCCCGACCAGGCCCCACCAGCGCCGCTCGGATGAGGTTGGCCATGCCCCTCTTTTCGCGCTCTGCCCGTCGAGATGCAGCCCACAAGGACCGCCCCGGTCCCGGCGGGGAGATGACCCTGCTGGAGCACCTGGAGGAGCTGCGCAAGCGGCTGATCGTCTGCCTGGTGGTCCTGGGCGTCACCGTCGTGGCGGCCTTTTTCTTCTCCGACGCCATGATGGGCTGGCTGCTGCGCCTGGTCGAGAGCCAGAGCGTGACCGTGCAGGCCCTGGAGGTGCAGGAAAAGTTCGTCACCAGCCTGCGCCTTTCGCTGATCGCCGGGGTCGGGCTGTCCACACCGGTCATCGCCTACCAGGTCTGGCGCTTCCTGCGCCCGGGCCTGTTGGCCAACGAGCGCCGCTACATCATCATCGGCCTGCCGCTGGTGACCCTCTTCTTCGTCGGCGGGGTGCTTTTTTCCTACTTCGTGGCCCTGCCGGCCGCCCTGGGCTTCCTGCTCAACTTTGGCACCCCCGAGGTCAAGACCCAGCCCCAACTGGAGTCCCTCCTCTCCTTCGTCGCCACCCTGCTCCTGTGGAGCGGCATCAGCTTCGAGACGCCCATCTTTCTGTTCTTCCTCGCCAAGATCGGCATCGTCGACTGGCGGCGCCTGTCGCGCTGGCGCAAGTACGCCTTCCTGGTCATCTGCATCCTGGCGGCGGTCATCACTCCCACGCCCGACCCGGTCAACATGATGATCGTGGCCCTGCCCCTGTACGCCCTCTACGAGGTCGGCATCCTGCTGGCCCGCCTCGCCTGATACGCTGCAACATTCGTCGCCCCTTCCACGTACACCATAGCGGTGTTTGTCAGGAAGGCGTGCTCTGTGATACAATGGCACCCGGGACAACACTCGCGGCCGAGCCCCGGCCCGCCGCCGGGCTATCTGAGACAAGGAGGAGGCACCCATGGCATCGCTTCTCAAGCGCATTCGGGACCTGATCAGCGCCAACATCAACGCCCTGCTGGACCAGGCCGAGGACCCCGAGAAGATGGTCAACGAGTACCTGCGGCAGATGCAGGACGAGCTCTACGAGGCCAAGACCACCGTCGCCGCGGCCATGGCCGACGAGGACAAGCTCAACCGCCTGTGGGCGCAGAACAGCGCGCTGGCCACGGAGTGGGAGGCCAAGGCCGAGGCCGCCGTCAGGGCCGGCAAGGACGACCTGGCCAAGCAGGCCCTCATCCGCCGGCGCGGCTACCAGCAGCTCGCCGAGGGCTACCAGCAGCAGTACCAGGCACAGACCAAGCAGGTCGAGGACCTGCAGGACGCCCTGGCCAAGCTGGAGGCCAAGATCGCCGAGGCCCGCGCCCGCCGCGAGATGATCATCGCCAAGAAGCATCAGGCCGAGACGCAGGAGGCGATCCTGCGCACCGTCCGCACCCTGGGCGACAGCTCCCGCGCCTTCGAAGGGCTGGCCGGCCTGGAGGAGCGCGTCGACACCCGCCTGGCCAAGGCCAAGGCCATGGCCGAGCTCGAGGGCGGAGCCCTGGAGTCCCGCCTGAGCGACGTCGAAGCCGAGGCTGCCGCCGACGCCGACCTGGCCGATCTGAAGAAGAAGATGGGGATGGCCTAGGCCCACATCGCCCCGCGGGCAGCAGGGAGGGTCGAGAGAACCCTCCCTGCTGTCCATGCCGTCCCCGCTGAAAGGATTGGGTGAGGACCATGAGAAGGCGCAACCTGATCCTCTTTATCGTCTTCCTCCTGGCCGCCATCGCCGTCGCCGTCGGCATCTACCTGGGCGTGGTGCGGCCCCAGGCGGTGACCTTCCTGAACCCGCTGCCGGAGCTCAAGATCCAGGTGGTCTATGCCACGGAGGAGGGCGCGTGGCTGCGCGCCGCCGCCGACCAGTTCAACCAGGAGGAACGCGCCCTCAACGGCCAGCGCATCGTGGTCGAGCTCATCCCCATGGACAGCGGCGAGGCCCTGATCCAGATCAAGAACGGCACGATCACCCCCACGGCGTGGTCGCCGGCCTCGATGCTGTGGGTCAACGCCCTCAACAGCGAGTGGGAGACGAGCCACGCCACCGACCTGGTCATGCGCGTCGGCCAGTACCAGGCCACGCCGCTGGTCCTCTCGCCGATGGTCTTTGTGATGTGGCAGGACCGCGCCGAAGTCTTCACCAGCAGTCTAGGGGACCCCGACTGGGACACGATCCAGCAGGCCGTGGCCGACCCGCAGGGCTGGCAGGGACTGGGCGGCAACCCCAACTGGGGTCTGGTCAAGTTCGGCCAGACCGACCCGGTCTACAGCAACTCCGGGCTCGTGGCGGTCAGCCTGGCGACGTACGACTACTTTGACAAGACACGCGGGCTGCGGGTGGAGGACCTGGCCAGCAGCGACTATAACGCCTGGATGCATTCGCTCTGGCGCGGCATCGTCGGCGAGTACGACCGTACCTCCGCCGACCTCATGAACCACATGATCCTCTACGGGCCCTCGACCTACGACGTCATCATGGTCTATGAGAACCTGGTCGCCGCCCAGATGAAGAACGCCCCCGGGCGCTGGGGCAACACGCTGCAGGTCTTTTACCCCCGCCTGAACCTGTGGAACGACCACCCCTACTGCGTCCTCCTGGCCGATTGGTCCACAGCCGACCAGAAAGACGCCGCGCTCGAGTTCCAGAAGTACCTGCTCACCGAGCCGGTCCAGCGGCAGGCGCTGCACCATGGCTTCCGGCCGGCCAACGTCGACGTCCCGGTCATCAACGACGACCCCGAGAACCCCTTCAACCTGCACCGGGAGCAGGGCCTCCAGGTGAACATCGAGCGCATCAACCTGGTCGAGGTGCCGTCCGGCGATGTGATCCGGGAGCTGCAGCTACGCTTCAAGCAGCAGGTACGCTGAGCGGGAAGGAGACCGATCGTGGGCCAACGGCAGAAGCAACCGACCCTGACCGCCATCTTGGTCACGCTGGGCATCCTGCTGGCCGTCTGCTGTGGCATCGCCTTTCTCATCCGCGGCCTGGTCCTGCGCGTCGTGGCGCCGGCCGGCGGCGACGTGCTTCAGATCACGGTCGTCTATTCGCCGGAAAAAGAGGCCTGGTTCGTCCCGCTCGTCCGCGAGTATAACGAGCGCGACGTGCAGGTGCGCGGCAGGCAGGTCGAGGTCGTGGCCACGGCCATGGACTCCGGCGAGGCCCTGGCGGCCATCGTCGGCGGCGAGCAGCCGACGGTGTGGAGCCCGGCCAGCACCCTGTGGGTGCCGCTGCTGAACCGCCGCTGGCAGGAGCGGAGCGGCGCGGCGGAGCCCCTGGCCATCTACCCCGAGCCGCTGGTGGTCAGCCCCCTGGTCATCGCCATGTGGGAGGATCAGGCCCGCGCTATGGGCTACCCGACGCGGGCCATCGGGTGGCAGGAGATCATCTCGGCCACCCTGGACCCGCGCGGCTGGGGGGCCTACGGCCACCTCGCGTGGGGCTCGTTCCTGCTGGGCCACACCAACCCGTATTTCTCCAACAGCGGGCTCCTGAGCGTGGCCGCCGAAGGGTACGCCGCGGCCGGCAAGGTGCGCGACCTGACACCCGCCGACCTGGCCCGGCCGGCCACGCGCACCTACGTCCAGGAGATCGAGCGGGCCATCATCCACTATGGGGAGTCCAGCGAGTACTTTGCCCGGCAGATGGCGGCGAACGGGCCGAGCTACGCCAGCGCCGCGGTCCTGGAGGAGAACACCGTCGTCCGGTTCAACCGCGGCGACTACGGCACCCCGCCGCAGAGGCTGGTGGCCATCTACCCCAAGGAGGGCACCTTCTGGAGCGACCATCCCTACGTGATCCTGCGCGGGGAGTGGGTCTCGCCCGAGCAGCAGGCCGCGGCGCTGTCCTTTCGCGATTTCCTGCTGGCGCGGCCGGCCCAGGAAAAGGCCCTCGAGCAGGGCTTCCGGCCGGCCGATACCTCCATCTCCCTGGCCAACTCGCTCATCGGGCCGGCCCTCGGGGTGGACCCCTTCCAGCCGCAGACCGTGCTGGAGGTCCCCTCCGCCGAGACGATCGACGCGCTTCTGCAGGCCTGGCAGGCCGTGCGCAAGCGCGTCAACGTCCTGCTGGTGGTGGACATCTCCGGCTCCATGGAGGACGAGCAGAAACTGCCCGCCGTGCAGGACGGCCTGGTGCTCTTTTTGCAGCAGTTGGTCGACGACGACCGCGTCGGCATCCTCACCTTCAACGACCAGATCACCACCTTGAGCGACATGACCACGCTGGGGCCGAAGCGCGACCAGGTGGTCGAGTTGATCTACGGGCTCAGCGCGGGCTACAAGACCAGGTTGCGCGATGTCGCCCAGAAGGCCGTCGAGACGGTGAGCGCGGCCTACGACCCGGAGCGCATCAACGCCGTGGTGCTGATGACCGACGGCCTCGATACAGACTCGCGGCGCGTCCCCGACGACGCCGCCCTGCTGCGCGCCCTGGAGGCCGCGGCCCGGTCGGACCGGCCGGTGCGCGTCTTTACCATCGCCTACGGCAGCGACGCCGACAAGAGCCTCCTGGAGCGCGTCGCCAAGGCCACCGGCGGGCGCATGGTCGAGGGGACGCCGGAGAACATCATCCGCATCTACGAGATCCTGTCCAGCTACTTCTAGCCGGGGGTGTGGGCATGATGAGCAGGCTGTACGACGATCCATCGCGCGAGGTGCGCCGGCGCAAGTGGCGCATCGCCCTCACCTATGCCCTGACCACGCCGCTCGCCGCCGTGACGCTGATCCTCACGGTGGTGCTGGGCACGGCGCTGCTGCTCCTGGGCTTTTTCCTGGCGGGGGCGCTCTTTCTGGCGGCCGGCCTGATCGTCTATGCCCTGATCGTGCTGGGGACGCTGCGCGACGAGGAGCAGATCCGCCGCGTGCTGATCGAGGAGCTCTACCCCGAGCGCAGCGCCGACCTGCGCCGGCTGCGCGGCCGCTACGCCTCGATCATGCAGGAGGCGCTGGACGACCGCAAGCGCATCGAGCGGGCCGTGCGCGAGTCGCCCGAGGCCATCCAACGGGCCCTGTCCGACACCATGGAGCAGGTCGGGGCCATCACCGATACCATCTACGAGATCGCCTACAAATCCCAGTCGCTGGAGCAGTCGCTGGGGCCGGTGGACGTGGCCCGCGAGCAGCAGGAGGTGGACCGCCTGACCCAGGCGGTCCAGCGGGAAAAGGACCCCTACCTGCGGGAGCAGTACCAGGCGACGCTGGAGACGAAGCAGGAGCTACTGGAGAACATAGCCCGCATCCGCAACGGCCTGGAGCGCTGGCTCGCCCAGTTACAGCGCGCGGCCACGACGCTGGATAACCTCTACTCCCAGGTCCTGATGATCCGCTCGGCCGAGATCCGCAACCTGACCGAGGCCAGCGACGTGGTCTCGCAGAGCCTGCGGCAGCAGGTGGAGGAGCTGCGCTCGACGAGCAAGGCGATGGACGACGTGTTCTCGCGCTAGGGTGTTGCCGAGGAGGTCCGCGGTGAGCGTGTGGCGTGCGGTGGCAGGAGCCGTTCTGCTGATCGTCCTGTGCGGGGCCGTGTTGGCCGGCTGCGGCCCGGGCGCGAACACGGTGGACCCCGCCACGCACCAGTACAGCGGCCAGATTCTCATCGGCTACGCCGGCCCGCTGACGGGCAGCCAGGCCGCCGTTGGGATCGACCTGTGGCGCGGGGCCGAGCTGGCGGCGTTGCACTATAACCGCCAGGGCGGCGTGCTGGGGCGCAAGGTGGTCATCGTGCCCCTGGACGACCAGGCCGACGGCGAGGTGGCCGTGGAGGTGGCGCGGGAGTTTGTCGACCGGGGCGTCTTTGCCGTCGTCGGGCACTACTCCAGCGGGGCCACCGAGCCGGCCTCGCCCATCTACGCCGGGGCCGGCATCCTGGAAGTGACCACCATGGCCAGCAACCCGGCCCTGAGTCAGCAGGGCATCGCCACCTTCTTCCGCGTCTGCCCGGTCGACTCGGTGCAGGGGCCGGTCGACGCCGAGTTCGCCGTGCAGACGCTGGGTGCCCGGCGCATCGCCGTCGTGCACATCGGCGGGGACACCTACTCCGAAGGGCTGCGCGACGAGTTCAGCCGCCGAGCCCGCGAGCTCGGCGCGACGATCGTGGCTGCCTACCCCTACGAGGACCCCCCGGTGGATTTCGGCGCCGTCGTCGCCCGGCTGCAGGCCGATAGCCCCGACCTGGTCTTTTTCTCCGGGTATTACCCGGGAGGCGACCTGCTGCTGCGGCAGATGCGCGAGGCCGGGATGACGACGGCCTTTCTCAGCGGCGACGGCTCCTTCGAGTACGGGTTCCTGCGCGACGCCGGCAAGGCCGCCGAGGGAGCCTACGTCTCCTCGCTCTTCCCCGACATCCTAGCCACACCGGACATGGCCGACTGGGTGAAAGAGTTCCGCCAGCTCTACCGCTACCAGCCGGGGATCAACAGCCCGGCCGGGTACGCCGCCGTCCAGGTCATCGTCGCGGGTATCCAGAAGGCCGGCAAGCTGGACGCCGCCGAGGTCGCCAGGGCCATCCGCGGCCTGGCCGTGGAGACACCGTACGGCGCGCTGCGCTACGACGACAAGGGCGACCTGGCGGAGCAGCATATCCCCATCTTCGAGGTCAAGCAGGGGCAGTTCGTGGAGTGGACCAGGTAGCGGGTGGCAGACGCCCGGCCGCGGGCCGCTTCCCACCGCCTACGCGCCGCGTAGCGACTGCACGATCCCCGGCAGCACCTCCAGCACGCGCTCGATCTCCTCGGGCCGGTTGTCCCGACCCACGCTCAGGCGCAGCGCGCCGGCGGCCAGCTCGGGAGGCACGCCCAACGCCGTCAGGACGTGGGACGGCTCCAGCGTCCCGGAGTGGCAGGCCGAGCCGCTGGAGGCGCAGATGCCCAGCCGATCCAGCTTGACCAGGAGCATCTCTCCTGGAATGCCCGCGAAGCAGAAGCTGGCGTTGTTGGGCAGGCGCTGGGTGCGGTGGCCGTTGAGCCGGGCGCCGGGCACCCGGGCGAGAATCCCGTCGATGAGCCGGTCGCGCAGGGCCGTGCAGTGGGCGTTGTGCGCGTCCCGTCCCTCCTGGGCCAGCCGCAGCGCCGTCGCCAGCCCGACGATGCCGGCGACGTTCTCCGTGCTGGGTCGTCGGCCGCGCTCCTGCCCGCCGCCGTGCATCTGGGGGTGCAGGGCGGTGCCGCGGCGGACGTACAGGACCCCGACGCCCTTGGGCCCGTGGAACTTGTGGGCCGACAGGCTCAACAGGTCCACGCCCAGCGCCGCGACGTCGAGAGGGAGGTAGCACCCGGCCTGCACCGCGTCGGTGTGGAAAAGGGCTCCGCCCGCGTGCGCGATCGCGGCCAGCTCGGACAGCGGCTGGATCGTGCCCACCTCGTTGTTGGCGTACATGATCGAGACCAACGTGGTGTCCGGCCGCATGGCCTGCGCCAGGTCGGCCGGCCGCACCAGACCGTCCCCGTCCACCGGGAGCACGGTGACGGCGAACCCTTCCGCCTGCAACTGCTCGCAGGTGTGCAGCACGGCGGGGTGCTCCACGGCGCAGGTGACGAGATGCTTTCCCCGGCCTTGCTGCCGCATTGCCAGGGCCACCCCGCGGAGGGCCAGGTTGTCCCCCTCTGTGCCGCTGGAGGTAAAGACGATCTCCTGAGGCGAGGCGCGGAGGATGTCGGCGACGGTCTGCCGCGCGTCGTCGAGCGCCCTGCGGGCCTCGCGCCCGAGGCGATAGACGCTGGAGGGGTTGCCGAAGCGGGCGGTGAAGTAGGGCAGCATGGCCTCCAGCACGCGCGGATCGACCGGCGTCGTCGCGGCGTGGTCCAGGTAGATCGTTGCGCTCATGGTGACCTCCCGGCGAGCAGCTCGGCGATGGTGGTCCCATCGAGGGCGGCAGCGATGCCGTCGCGCAGGCGCAGCCAGGCCTGGCGGGTGGGGCAGATCGCGGCCCGTTCGCAGCCGGGCGGGCCGGCCTCCGTGGCGCAGGCGACCGGGGCGATGGGCCCGTCCAGGGCGCGGACCACCTGGCCCACGGTGATCTCCTCGGGCGGGCGGGCCAGGCTGTAGCCGCCGCGGGCGCCGCGGGTGCTGCTGACCAGGCCGGCTTGGCGCAGCGTCCGCAGGATGCGCTCCAGGTAGGCGGGGGAGGCCTCCTGGGCCAGGGTCAGCCTGTGCATGGGCAGTGGTCCGCAGCGGTAGTGGCATGCCAGCTCCACCACCGCGCGGACGCCGTACTGCCCGCGGGCCGAAAGGCGCATTGCACCCTCCCGTCCGGCCGGTGCTTCCCCGGTGTACGCACACAACAAGGGCCTCCCCATGCCGCCGGGAGGCCCTCGTGCGCCGGTGCTCAGACCGGTACCACGCGCACCACGCCGGGGACCTTTTCCTTCAGGACGCGCTCGACGCCCCAGGCCAGCGTCATCTGCGACATGGGGCAGCCGTGGCAGGTGCCCAGCAGCCGGACGTGCACGCCGCCCTCCTGGTCCACGTCCACGAGCTCGATATCGCCGCCGTCCGCCTGGAGCTGCGGGCGGATCAGCTTCAGGACCTCTTCAATCTGTTCACGCATCGTTCCGTTCTCCTCCGGTCGATTTCCGATTCTGTGGGTCGGGATTATTCTAGCATCGGGCCGGCCGCTTGTCAAGTAAGCGCGGTCACGGTCACGGCGATATCAAGGTCGCGCCGATGCACAGCGGATGGCAAGTGCCCGGC
>CAZTIG010000066.1:0-21396 GCA_964613665.1 uncultured Chloroflexia bacterium | reverse complement strand
TCCGAGCGGCTCCGCTCAGGGACCGCTTGCCTGCCCATCCACAAACATGCATCCAAGGTGAGCGCACGGCCATACCAAAGTCGCCGGCCTTGCGGCGGCCCCTTGACAGCCTTGCTCAGACCGTCTATACTCTCCGCGACGCCCAATCAGAGAGAGGTCCAGTGATGCCGTTCCGCCAGCCGGTCCGCACGCTCGTTCGCCAGCGCTATTCCTGCCGCAGCTACCTGCCCCGGCCCATAGAGGAGGAGAAGCGGCGTGCGCTGGCCGACTTTGCCGCCACACGGCGCCGCGGCCCCCTGGGCACGGCGCTGCGCTTTGCCCTGGTGGCGGTGACAGAGGGGGACAGCCGCGCCCTGCGCGGCCTGGGCACCTACGGCTTTATCCGCCGGCCCAGGGGCTTTCTCGTCGGGGCCATGGGCCCGGGGGAGAAGAACCTGGAGGATTATGGCTACTGCCTGGAGGAGATCGTCCTCTGCGCCACCGACCTGGGGCTGGGCACCTGCTGGCTCGGCGGCAGCTACACCAAGAGCAGCTTCGCCCGCCGCATCGGGGCAGGCGCCGGGGAGACGGTGCCGGCCGTGGTCTCCGTCGGGCACCCCGCCGGCCGGGAGGACATCCGCAACGAACCGATGCGCCGGCGCATTGGCGCGACCAGGCGGTTGCCGTGGGCGGAGCTCTTCTTCGACGGGCGCTTCGGGCAGCCCCTGACGCCGGAGGCGGCCGGCGCCCACGCCGAGGCGTTGGAGATGGTCCGCCTGGGGCCCTCGGCTTCCAACAAGCAGCCCTGGCGGATCGTGCGCCAGGGAGAGGCCTGGCACTTTTACCTGCAGCGGACGCCGGACTACCCGCCCCGCCTGGGCCGGGTGATCGGGATGGCCGATATCCAGCGCCTGGACATGGGCATCGCTATGGCCCACTTTGCGCTGACGGCAGCCGAGTTGGGCCTGCCGGGCCGCTGGCTGGTGCAGGAGCCAGCCATCGAGAGGCCCGACGAGCGGACCGCGTATACCGTGAGCTGGGTGGCACAGGAGGATGGGCATGGGTGACAACACCGAGGTGCCGCAGTCGAGCGATAGAAGGTCACAAGCAGCAGCACAGCACCACCCCGGGCCCGGGAGCCTCACTCCCGGGCCCGGCTCTGCCGGCCGGGGAAGGGCGGATGACGGGCGGGTCCCCGAATAGCCCCCCGATGTCCCCTTGGGGGGATACCTCCGCTGCCGCGCTCTGCTACGATGGCCTCCAGAGTCGACCGCCACCGTTCAGGAGATCCGCAAGGAGGAGACCATGCTCGCAGCGCGCAAACCGCTGTTCCGTGCGGCTGTCCTCGTCGCCCTGGCCGTCCTGCTGCTCGGCCCCGGGGGAGGCGTCCACGCCGCGCTCCCCGCCCGGTCCCCGGCGGCCCCGCAGGCGACCCACACCGTCTGCCCGGCCGGCCCGCCCACCTGCGACTATGCCACCATTCAGGCTGCCGTCGACGCCGCCGGTCCCGGCGACACGATCCAGGTCGCCGCCGGCAGCTACAGCGGCACGGGCAGCCGGCCGGCCCCGCCCGGCTACACCGGCCCCTCCGCCGTCATCCAGGTCGTCTACATCACCCGGACGCTGACCATCCGCGGCGGCTACGACCTGTCTTTCAGCGAGCCGCCCGACCCCCTGGCCAACCCCACCACCATCGACGCCCAGTCGCAGGGGCGCGCCGTCTTCATCGCTGGGAATAGCAGCCCGACCCTGGAGGGGCTGCGCCTCACCGGCGGCGACCCCACCGGCCAGGGCGGCGGGGGGGACGGCCCCTACGACTCCGGCGGCGGAGCCTATGTCCTGGAGGCCAGTGCCACCTTCAGCAACTGCTGGGTGTTCGAGAACAACGCCAACGCCTACGGCGCGGGCGTCTTTGCCCTGCAGAGCGCCCCCGCCTTCGTGGGCAACGAGGTCTACTCCAACACGGCCGGCTGGGGCGGGGCCATCTTCCTCTGGGACAGCCCCGGCACGCTGCTCGGCAACCGCTTTCACGACAACGCCGTGGCCCAGGCCGGCGGCGCCCTCAACATCCACAGCAGCAACGCCCTGATCGCCGGCAACGAGATCGTCGACAACCAGGCCCTCTACGGCGGCGGACTCCGCTTCTACAACAGCGCGGCCACCTTCAGCGGCAACACCGTCGCCGGCAACACCTCAACGAGCTACGGCGGCGGCATACACATCTGGAACAGCCCCTCCACCCTGGTCGGCAACACCATCTCCGGGAACACGGCCGGCGGTGGTGGCGGCGGCCTGGAGCTCACCAACAGCCAGGCCACCCTGAGCGGCAACGCCATCAGCGGGAACCACTCGTCCTCCCGCGGCGCCGGCCTGCACCTGGTGGGCAGCCCTGCTCTCCTGGCCGGAAACGTCATCTCCGGCAACGTGACCACGAACTACGGTGGGGGCTTGTACCTGCAGAGCAGCGCTGCCACGCTCCAGGGCAACACCGTCCGGGGCAACGAGGCCGCCGCCGGGGCCGGCGGGTACCTGGACATGAGCAACGCCTCCATCGACGGCAACCTGTTCCTGTCCAACAGCGGCCTCTACGGCGGCGGGCTGTACCTGTACCAGAGCGCGGCGATCCTGGCCAACAACGTCATCGCCGACAACGAGGCCCAGTCGCTGGGCAGCGGCCTCTACTTCTACCAGACCGCTCCCCTCCTGGTGCACAACACCATCGCCCACAACCAGGGCGGCGAGGGCTACGGCCTGCGCGTCACCCACAACAGCACCGTGGTCCTGAGCGATACCATCCTGGTCAGCCACACCGTCGGCGTCTATGCCGAGGATACCAGCACGGCCCTGCTGGAGGGCACGCTCTGGGGCAACGCCACCGAGTGGGGCGGTCCCGGCACCGTCGTCACCGGCACGGTCAACGCCTGGGGCACCCCGGCCTTTGTCGACCCCGATGGTGGTGACTACCACCTCGGCCTGGGCAGCGCGGCGGTCGACGCCGGGATCGACGCCGGCCTGGACCACGACCTCGACGGCCAGCCGCGGCCGATCGGCGCGGCCCCGGACCTGGGAGCCGACGAGTATCCGGCCGGCCTGGTCGTGGCCAAGCAGGCCTCGGCGGCGGCGGTGCAGCCGGGCCAGCAGATCACCTATACCCTGCAACTCACCAACAACGGCCTGCTGGCCCTGGACGCGACCGTCGTCGACGCCCTGCCTGGACCGGTTACCCCCACCGGCGTGCTGACGTGGACCTTTCCCATCACCCCGGGCGCGGCCTGGACGGCCGAGGTAGTCGTCGCTGTGGAGGCCGGCTACAGCGGCCCGCTCACCAACAGCGTGGCCGCGACCACCGCGCAGGGGGGCTCCGGCGGCGCGATATGCCTGGTCGCGGTGCAGGAAGCCATCGCCGGCCTGGCCGCGGCCAACGACAGCCCCACGGCCTGGGGCCAGCCCACTTACCTCACCGCCACGGTGGTCTCCGGCACCGACGTGACCTACCGCTGGGCCTTCGGTGACGGTGGGTTCTCCGTCCTTGGCCCCGGGTCGTTCGTCCTTGGTCCGTCGTCGGTTGTCAGCCACACCTACCCGGCGGCCGGCGACTACAGCGCCGTGGTCACTGCCACGAACGGCGTCAGCGCGCAGGCGACGACGACGCTGGTGGTGGTGCAGGAGGCCATCGCCGGCCTGGTCGCGGCCAACGACGGCCCCACGGCCTGGGGCCAGCCGACGACGCTCACCGCCACCGTGACGGCCGGGAGCGACGTGGCCTACACCTGGGCCCTGGGCGACTGGGCCTACGCCACAGGGGCCATGGTGACGCACACCTACCCGGCGGCCGGCGACTACAGCGCCGTGGTCACTGCCACGAACGGCGTCAGCGCGATGAGCGCGCTGACCCTTGTCAGCGTGGTGCGGACGGCCTTTCTGATCTTCTTGCCGTTGGTGGTGCGTTAGGCGTTTCGTACTTGACATCTCTCCCAGTGGAGCCACAATACCACCATCGTTGGTCTGTTGGACGAATAGCGCTCAGACCATCTACGGAGCCTGGGTGGAGCAGGCCAGGAAGCCGGAGACGAGAAGGAGAAGGATCGAGTCCGTGGTGGAGCGCGTCGAAAGGCCCGACCATGGACAGAGCGAGGTCTGAGAGCAGCAGGTCGCCCGGCGTCCTCGTGGACAACGCTAGGCGATCCCCTCGAAGAACTCGGCTATATCTCTCCGCGGGATATAGTGCTGTCTGCCGCTGCGCAGGTCCTTCACCGCCACCAGGCCGGCGGCCTCCTCGTCGGGCCCCACCACCAGGACGTAGCGGATACCCTTGCGGCTGGCGTACTTGAATTGCCGGGCCAGAGCGGCGGCCGTGTCCAGGTAGACCTCGGCGCGCACCCCGGCCCGGCGCAGCTCCTGAGCCAGGCCGAGCGACGCCCCGACGCGGTCGGCGTCGAACACCGCCACCAGCGCCTGCACCACCGTCCGCGGCAGGTGCACCAGCTCCAGCTCGGTGATCACGTCGACGATGCGCTCCATGCCGAGCGACACGCCGGTGGCCGGCATGGCCGGCCCGAAAAGCCCCACCAGCCCGTCGTAGCGCCCGCCGCCGCTGATCGCACCGATCTTGGGCTCCTCCACCACCGTCTCGTAGATCGGCCCGGTGTAGTAGCCCAGGCCGCGGACCATGCTCAGGTCCAGGCGGTAGTGGCTCTCGGGGATTCCCAGCGCCTGCAGGTGGCGCAGCAGGTCCTCCAACTCGGCCAGGCCCTCCAGCCCGACCGGCACGTCGGCGAAGTACGGGCGCAGCGCGGCCAGGACCTCGGCCCCGCCGCCGGGCATCCGCACCATGTCCAGCAGCCGGCCGGCCACGTCCTCGGCCAGGCCCTCCTCCAGGAGCAGGCGGCGGACCACGTCCGGCCCGTCGCGCTCCAGCTTGTCGATGGCCCGGTAGAGGCCGGCCGTGCGGTCGGCGGGGACGCCGGCGGCCAGGCCCAGGCCGGCCAGGACTTTGCGGTCGTTCAGACGGATGGCGAAGCGCTCCAGGCCCAGGCGGCGCAGGGCGCTGTAGACCACCGCCAGCACCTCGGCGTCGGCTAGCATGGAGGCGCTGCCGACAACATCGACGTCGCACTGCCAGAACTCGCGGTAGCGGCCCTTCTGCGGCTTGTCGGCCCGCCAGACGGGGGCCATTTGGTATCGCTTAAAGGGAAAGATGAGCTCGTTCTGGTACTGCGCGGCGACGCGGGCCAGGGCCACATTCAGCTCGTAGCGCAGGGCCACCCGCCGGCCGCCGTGGTCGGTGAAGCGGTAGATCAGGCGGTCCACCTCGGCGTCGGACTTGCCCTCGAAGGTCTCGGCGTACTCAATGGCCGGCGTCTCCAGTGGCTCAAAGCCGAACTGCTCAAAGGTCCGCCGCAGGGTGTCGATCACGTGCTGGCGCACGATCATCTGCGCGGGCAGGAAATCGCGCGTTCCCCTGAGGATGCGGGGCTCGATCTTGGGCATGGGCTTGCTCCTGGTATTCGTGTCAGCTCTCAGCTCTCCGGTCTCAGCTCCCTTCATTATACCCACCCGCCATGGGGCCGTCAAATGGGGATTGGCTTGACATCCTACACCCCTGCTGCTAGAATGCCGGCAGACGGGGGCGAGCTGCTGCGCGGCGCAATCGCCCCGCTCCAGGAGGACGGCATGTTCGAAAGCCTCACCGACCGCCTGCAGGCCATCTTCGACCGCCTCAGCCGGCGCGGCAAGCTGAGCGAGAAGGACGTGGACGAGGCCCTGCGCGAGGTGCGCATGGCCCTGCTGGAGGCTGACGTCCACTACAAGGTCGTCAAGGAGTTCCTGCAGCGTGTCCGCGAGGGCGCGGTCGGCGAGCAGGTCATGCGCAGCCTGACGCCGGCCCAGCAGGTGGTCAAGATCGTCCACCAAGAACTGGTCCACACGCTGGGCCAGGCGGCGGTGCCGCTGGTGCAGGCTTCCTCGCCGCCGACGATCGTCATGCTGGTCGGGCTGCAGGGCTCGGGCAAGACCACCACCGCGGCCAAGCTGGCGTCGCACCTGCGCAAGCAGGGGGCCTTTCCCATGCTCGTCGCCGCCGACCTGCGCCGGCCGGCCGCCGTGCGCCAGCTGGAGGTCCTGGGCGAGCAGTTGGGCATCCCCGTCTACAGCGAGGGCGCCGGCAAGGAGGCAGCGGGCGTCGTGCAGCGCTCGCTGCGCGAGGCCAACAAGCAGCGCCGCAGCCACCTTCTCCTGGACACGGCCGGCCGGCTGCACGTCGACGAGGAGCTGATGGCTGAGCTCGTCCAGGTGAAGAGGGCCTGCTCCCCCCAGGAGATCCTCTTGGTGGCCGATGCCATGACCGGCCAGGACGCCGTGCGCGTGGCCGGGGAGTTCCACCAGCGCCTGGGGCTGACCGGGCTGATCCTGACCAAGGTCGACGGCGATGCCCGCGGCGGTGCCGCCCTCTCCATGCGCAGCGTCACCGGCGTGCCGATCAAGTTCCTCGGCACGGGCGAAAAGAGCGAGGCCCTGGAGGTGTTCCACCCCGACCGGCTGGCCGGCCGCATCCTGGGCATGGGCGATGTCCTCAGCCTCATCGAGCGCGCCGAGCGGTCCTACACCGAGGAACAAGCCCGCGTCCTGGAGCAGCGGGTCCGCAAGGGCACCTTTGACCTGAGCGACTTTCTAGAGCAGATGCGGCAGCTGCGGCAGATGGGTCCCTTGGAGCAGCTGGTGGGCATGATCCCGGGCGTCGGCCAGGCCATGCGCGCCCAGAACCTGCAGGTGGACGAGCGCCAGTTCCGCCGACTGGAGGCGATCATCCTCTCGATGACCCCCCAGGAGCGCCAGCGTCCCGAGATCGTCGGTGGCAGCCGGCGCCGGCGCATCGCCCGCGGCTCGGGCACCTCGCTGCAGGACGTCAACGTCCTCCTGAACCGCTTCGAGCAGTACCGCAAGCTCATGCGCAAATTGACGAAAGGGCAGGCTCGTGATATACTCTCGATGTTCCGGTAGCGTTGGCGGGAGCGTCTGCCCGCTCCCGGGAGAGGCAGGGTCGGGAGCTTTCGGCGATCTACCCCGGTAACCGGGGTCGATGGCTAAGAGCTGAAAGCTGATCGCTGATAGCTGAACTTGGAGGTGTTCGTTTGGTCAAGATCCGTCTGCGCCGCATCGGGGCACCGAAGCAGCCGAGCTACCGCGTCGTCGCCGCCGACTCCCGCGCCCCGCGCGATGGCCGCTTCCTGGAGATTCTGGGGCACTATAACCCGCGCACCGAACCGGCTACCTTCGAGGTCAAGGAGGACCGCGTGCGCTATTGGCTCTCCCAGGGGGCCCAGCCGAGCGAATCGGTCGCCCGGCTGCTCAAGCAAAAGGGGATTCTCCCGTAGCGGCCGGCCTGCCCCTGTTCGGCCGGCCGTCGGTATCCGCACGGACGGGTGAGGGCGTTCCCTCACCCTTCTTCGTAGAGGGAATGGTATGGAAGAGCTGATCCTGTACATTGCCCGCCTGCTGGTGGACGAACCGGAGGCGGTTCAGGTACAGGCCACGCGTGGCCGCCAGGGCATGGTCTATCGGCTCACCGTGGCCCCCAAGGACCGCGGCAAGGTCATCGGGAAGGACGGGCGGATCATCGATGCCATCCGGGCGCTCCTCGACGCGGCGGCAGCCCGCCAGAATGTCCATGCCAGCATCGATATCCTCTGAGGCCCCCCGCTCCACGCCGAGGAGCGTCGATCCCGCGCCGCCGGAGTACCTGCAAGTGGGCGAGATCGTGGCGCCCTTTGGCACGCGCGGGGAGCTCAAGGTGCTCCTGGACACCGACTTTCCCGAGCTGATCCTGGGAGCGAGCTACCTCTTCGTGGGCGATCCCCCCACGCGCCGGACCGTGGAGTGGGCCCGGCCGCACCAGGGGATGGTGCGGCTGAAGCTGGCCGGCTGCGATCGCCGCGACGACGCCGAGCGCCTGCGCGGACAGCCGCTGCAGGTGCGGGCGGAGGATGCGCCGGCCCCGGTCCCGGCCGCGGGCGAGTACTACTACCATCAGCTCATCGGCCTGCAGGCCTGGACGGTGCAGGGGGAGCTCCTGGGCTCTGTGGTGGACGTCTTTCCGACCGGCAGCAACGCCGTGCTGGTTGTCCGGGACGGGGCCAGGGAGCTTCTTCTCCCCGCGATCGAAGAGGTCGTGCCGGAGGTGGACCTCGTCGCCGGCCGCCTGCTCGTCCGCCTGCTGGAGGGGCTGCGATGAAGCGGCAGGCCGGCGGGTCCGCGCTGCAGCGCTTCTGGAGAATGCTGCGCCCGTCGGGCCGCGTGGTGGTGATCCTGCTGCCGGCCCTGGCCGTCACTCTGGCGATCGTCGTGCCCCTGACGCTGGGGCGGGCGGAAGCTCCCCCGGCCGTGCTGCCGCAGGAGACGCCCACCCGCGTCCCCCCGACGGCCCAGGCCTGGATCTATACCTTCCCGACCTCGGCCAGCACCAGCTCGCCGGCCCCGCTCCTGGACGACGGCCGCCTGTTCTACGAGCCGGGCTGGGGGGCCACAGAGGTGCGGCGCTACCTGGAGGGCCGGCCGGGCATCCTGGGCCAGTGGCGCACCTGGCTGGGCGACCAGGAGGTCGCGCTGGCCGACATCATCGCCGGCTACGGTTTCCTCTACGGTGTCAACCCCAAGGTGCTGCTGGCGCTCCTGGAGTTCCAGGGCGGCCTGGTGGACGACCCCAGCCCCTCGCCGGACGCGTTGGACTGGGCCCTGGGCTACCGCAACGACCAGGCCCGCGGCCTGGAGCTGCAGCTCGACTGGGCGGCGCGCGAAATCTACCGCAGCCGGCGCGATTACCCCCTGGCCACCGCGATCTTCCTGGCCGACGGCTCCTCGGTGGACCTTCCTCCCGGCACCAACCTGGGCAGCTACGCCGTCCTGCGCCTGGTCGGCCTGGGCGGCGACGAGTACCGCCTGAACCTGCTCCAGGGGACCACGGAGGACTCGTTCGTCCAGACCTACCGCCGCCTCTTCGGGGAGGACCCGCGCCTCTCCTGGGGAGAGCTGCCCGCACTGACCATCCGCCCCTTCCTGATCAAGCCCTACCACGGGGACTATGAGGTGACCTCGCTGTTCGACCACGCCGGCCCGTTCCTGAGCCCGGACGGCGTGGTCGTCTCCCACATGGGGAGCGAGGCCAACGGCCTGCCCGGAGACGGGCACAATGGCTGGGACTATGCCCTCGACTTTGACGTGCCGGTGGTGGCGGCGGCCGGTGGGGTGGTGCTCTGGGCTGGGCCCTCGGATGACCGCTGCGGCTCGCCGGCCCTGGGGGTGGTGCTGGACCACGGCAACGGCTTCCAGACGCTCTATTGGCACCTTTCCCGGGTGGACGTGGCCAGCGGGGAGCAGGTCTCCCAGGGCCAGGTGCTGGGCCTGGCCGGGGCCACCGGTTGCTCCTATGGCCCCCACCTCCACTTTGAGGTGCACTTCCTGGGGCGGGCTGTGGACCCCGAGGGCTGGTGTGGCCGGGGCCAGGACCCCTGGGCCGGCCACCCGGCCGGCATGGTCAGCTACTGGCTGTGGGCGGACCGGTTCTCTCCCTGCCTCTGGCCGGGCGACGCCGTGCTGGTGGACGACACCGATGCCGGATTCGAGCGCTCCGGGACGCGGTGGTCCCAGGAGGAGGGCGGCGTCGGAGGGACGGCGAGTTGGACAGCCACGGCGCCGCGCAGTGGGGTCGTCCCGGCGGGAGATCCCACCTCCCTGGATGGGGTGGTCGAGGGCGGCACCTGGCGGCCCGACCTGCCGGCGGCGGGGCGCTACCGGGTCTATGCCTTTGTGCCCTACGGATACACGGGCACGGACGAGACCCGCGCGGCGCGCTACCTGGTTCACCACGCAGGCGGCGAGAGCCTGGTCGAGGTGAACCAGTTCCTGCACGTGGACCGCTGGGTCGACCTGGGGGTCTATTCCTTCAGCGCCGGCCGGCAGGGCTTTGTCCGCCTGGACAACCTGACCAGCGAGGTCGGGTTCTGCGTCTGGTTCGACGCGATGCTGTGGGTGCCGGAGTAGCAGGGCGGAGCCTTCCCCCGCCGATGCTGCCGGGACATGGGCGTTGCCGTCGCCGCGGCGGCACGGGACAGCGCGCGAGTCGCCCCACTTGACACGGGGCACCAAAACGTATATGATACGGTTTGTGAAATATCGTTTCATTGCCATATAGGTGTTGGAGTTGGGTGCTTGGCGCTGGTCTGACGGCCGGCGGTAAGAGGTCTTGGCGGCTCTGGTCGGAGGCTCGGGCCCGGGGGAGATGCGGGGCCGGTGGGGTGGGGTCTCCCTCCTGGCCGAATCGTCCTGGCCCAAGGCTATAGGCGTAGTTCCCCTTCTCCGCACCTTAACAAGCAGGTTCCCTTCGCGGGGCCACGGGCGCTCGCGTACCGGGTTGGTGTTGCGAAGGCGGGTCGAAGCGGTCCGTTCCGGATCGGGTATCCCGCTTCGCGCGCCCAGACCGGCGGGGGACCGACATCGAGGAGGAAGTCATGGATTTGTGGGTTGTTCTGGTGATCCTGGTCCCGGTGGCCGCCGTTGCTTTCTTCCTGGGGTACGTGCTGTTCCGTTTCCGGACCCGGGCGCGCATCCAGGAGATGGAGGAGTCCGCCCACAGGGTCTTGGAGGAGGCGCGCATCCAGGAGAAAGAGATCCTGTTAGCAGCCAAGGATGAGTCCATCCGGCTGCGGGAAGCTGTGGAGGCGGAGAGCAAAGCGGAGCGCGTCAACCTGCAGCGCCAGGAGGCCCGTCTGCACCGCAAGGAAGAGGTCCTCGATCGCCGGCAGGAGGAGATGGAGCAGCGCGACCGCCGGCTCATGCAGCGCGAAAAGGAGGTGGAAAAGGCCCATCAGCAGATCCAGGAGATCCAGCAGCAGCAGATGCAGACGCTGGAGCGCATCTCCGGGCTGACCCAGGAACAGGCCCGCCAGGAGCTCCTGGCGGCCGCCGAGCACGAGGCCCGCAATGACCTGGCCCGCGTCCTGCGCCAGGTCGAGGCCGAGGTCAAGGAGCAGTCGGATCGCCTGGCGCGCGAGGTGATCGCCACGGCCATCCAGCGCTGTGCCTCGGACTATGTGGCCGAGGCCACGATCTCGGTGGTGCCCCTCCCCAACGACGAGATCAAGGGACGCGTGATCGGCCGCGAGGGTCGCAATATCCGCTCCCTCGAGCAGTTGACCGGGGTGGACGTGATCGTGGACGACACGCCGGAGACGATCACCCTCTCGGCCCACGACCCGGTGCGGCGGGAGGTTGCCCGCCTGGCTCTGACGCGGTTGATCCAGGACGGGCGCATCCATCCCACCCGCATCGAGGAGATGGTGCAAAAGGCCGGCCAGGAGGTCGAGGTGGTGATGCGGGAGGAGGCCGAGCGGGTGGCCATGGAGGCCGGGGTGCAGGGGCTGCATCCCGACCTGATCAAGCTCCTGGGCCGGCTCAAGTACCGCACCAGCTACGGGCAGAATGTCCTGGAGCATTCGTTGGAGGTGAGCATCCTGGCCGGGCTGATGGCCACCGAGCTGGGGGCCAACGTCAATGTCTGCCGGACGGCCGGCCTCCTGCACGACATCGGCAAGGCCGTGGACCACGAGGTACAGGGGCCGCACGCCGTGATCGGGGCCGACATCGTCAAGCGGCTGGGGCGCTCGCCAGCCATCGTCCACGCTATCATAGCGCACCACGCCGATGAGGAGCCGCAGTCGGTGGAGGCCTTTATCGTGGCGGCGGCCGACGCTATCTCCGGCGGCCGGCCCGGAGCGCGCCGCGAGACGTTGGAGCACTATATCAAGCGGCTGGAAGCGTTGGAGACGGTGGCCCAGTCGTTCAAGGGGGTGGAGAGCGCCTTTGCCATCCAGGCGGGGCGTGAGGTCCGCATCCTGGTCAAGCCCGACGATGTGGACGACCTGGGCAGCATCCGCCTGGCCAGGGAGATATCCAAGAAGATCGAGGAGAACCTGCAGTATCCGGGCCAGATCAAGGTTACGGTGATTCGGGAGACGCGCGCGGTCGATTACGCCCGCTAGGGGCGGGGCTGCCGCCGGGCCGTCAAGCGGGCCGGCGCGGCCATGATGAATCGTATAGGAGGTCGAAAGACGGCGTACCCGCCGCGGTCCTCGCGGCTAGGCCATCAGGGGCGGTAAGGGCATCAAGAATCTTCCTGGGGTGCATCCTCGGTCTACTCCGTGCTCTGCGGACATCGAGGCCGACAACCAGATCCACAACGAGGAGGCAGGAGAAATGGAAGTCCTATACAGCAACATCGGCGACGTCGAACCGACCGGCACAACCCAGCCCGAACCTGAGGAAGAAGGCGTGGTCGCGCCAGAGGTCCAGCCCAGCGAAGAACGGCCCGGCGAGGGACGCCCCAGTGAAGAGCGGCCCAGCGAAAGACGCCCCAGCGTCCTGAAGGTCTCGGCCCGCTCCCGGCCCAGCTCTGTCGCTGGCGCGATCGCCGGCGTGGTCCGCGAGACCGGGCGGGCCGAGGTGCAGGCCATCGGCGCTGGTGCTACCAACCAGGCGATCAAAGCGGTGGCCATTGCCCGGAGCTACCTGCAGGAGGATGGGATCGACGTGGTCTGTATCCCCAGCTTTGCCGAGGTGGTGATCGAACAGGAGGAGCGTACGGCCATTCGTCTGGTTGTGGAACGGCGTATCTAGGCTCCGTTCGCCGGCGCTGGCGCGAGGGGCGCGGTGTTGCAGCACTCTTCCGGCCCCTGGCCGGTGCGCGAGCGCCTGCGGACAGCCGAGCACGAGGTGTGGGACAAAGAGGCACCGATTTGTCGTAGCGCATGGACTGGGCCAGGCAGACCGGTCCGAGCCGGTGGTGGGGGTGGATTGTTTGTCCGAACAGAACGCGAGCCGCAGTGACTTGCACACCCACAGCACCGCTTCCGACGGTCTGCTCACCCCAGCAGAGTTGGTGGAAAGGGCTTCTGCCCTGGGCCTGAGCGCATTGGCGCTGACCGACCACGATACGGTCGCCGGTCTTGACGAGGCCTGGTCGGTGGCCAAGGAGCGGGAGATCGCATTCATACCGGGCGTCGAGCTGAGCACGGATTATTCCGTGGGAGAATGCCACATTCTGGGGTATTACCTGGACTATCGTTTCCCCGCGCTGCGGCAGGCCTTGGAGGATTGCCAGGCGAGCCGCCTGCGGCGAGGACTCCAGATGGTGGAGCGCCTGGGTGATCTGGGACTGCCGCTCTCCTGGGCGCAGGTCCAGGGGTTGGCCCGGGGTGGCATCGTCACCCGGGCGCACGTTGCCGCAGCGCTTCTGGAAGCGGGATTGATCGAGACCCGGCAGGAGGCCTTTGAACGGTACATCGGCCATGGTGGGCCGGCCTACGTGCCGCGTCACAAGTTCTCACCGGAGGATGCCATCGGCCTGATCCTGCAGGCGCATGGCGTCCCGGTCCTGGCTCATCCGACCTTCGCCGAGCCGGACCGCGACTGGACGGCGGACCTGTCCCAGCTGCTTCCATGGCCCTTCCTGGAGCGGCTGGTGCGGGCCGGCCTGCTGGGGTTGGAGGCCGGCTACAACGGCTACCCGCAGGACCTGGTCGCCCGGCTGAGTGGTTTGGCCGGCCACTACGGTCTGATCGTTACCGGTGGCAGCGACTTTCACGGGCACGCCGAGCACGGCGATACCCTGGGATGCGCTCCGGTCCCCGCAGAAGCGGTGCGTGACCTCTTCCGCCTGGCGCAACGTTGCGGCAGCCCCTGGGTCCAGGAGTCGCCCGCGGCGAGCTCGCCCTAGCGATCGGTTCCCGCCCATCTTCAGCCCCTTTGTCCTCACCGTGCCCCAGGCCGGCCGTGCCGGCCTGGCCGTTGCGGTATGGCCCTGTGGCCAGTTTCGGACGAGGAGAGGAACGATGAGCGAGCAGAACGAGGAACGTTGGCTGAAGGTGGACCTGCACATCCATTCCCCCGCCGCAGAGTGTGGCCAGGAGCGCGTGCTGCTGCTGGGCCTGCTGCGCCGTGCTGCGGAAAAGGCGCTGGACGTGGTGGGGCTGGTGGACCACAACTCGGTGCGCGGCTACGAGCAGCTGCGCCTGGAGATGAGCCGCCTGGCCGTCCTGAGGGACGCCGGCCGGCTGTCGCCCGAGGAGGAGGCCGTCCTGGCCGAGCTCGGGCAACTGCTCGGTCGCCTGCTGCTCCTGCCGGGCTTTGAGGTCACCGCCCGGGAAGGGGTGCGCCTGCTGGCCCTCTTCCCACCGGAGACGGCGGCCGAGAGGCTCTATGCCCTCCTGCTGAACCTGGGCATCCCCATGGACCGCCTGCGCGAGGGCTCGGTGGACACCCGCGCCCAGGCCGATCTCCCGGCGGCATGTGCGCTGCTCTCGCAGGCCGGCGGCATCGTCATCGCCGCCCAGGCGGACGCCGCCCGGGTGCTTGGCCCGGCCGCGGAGGCTGGCCGGCCGGCTGGACTCCTGGCCCTGGAGGCCAGCGCCCTGCCCGAGGAGCTGCCGGCGTCGCCGCTGCCCTATGTATGGTTCTCCGACGCCCATTGCCGGCAGGGCCGGCCGGAAGGCCCGCCTCCCTGGGGGATCGGCGACCGCTACACCGAGGTCCGGCTGGACGCGCCCTCCTTCGAGGGGCTGCGCGGCCTGCTGGCCGGCGGCGAGCACGAGCGGGTGCGCTTCCCCGAGCAGGAACGCCTGCGCGCCCACATGGAGCGCCTGCACCGCCTGGGCCCGGAACGGCTGGTCTATTGCCCGGCCGAGGCGGACCCGGCCCTGGCCTATCGCGACGTGGCTGCACTGGCCAACGCCGGCGGCGGTGTCCTGTTCAACGGCCTGAACGAGCAAGAGATATCCGGGGTCACCGACCCCGAGAACTGGAGCGCCACTCTGGCGCGCGCGGTGCGGGAGCAGGTGGAACCGCCGCCGCGCCTGAACCTGGAGCTGCTGCGCTACGGGGGCAAGGAGGTCATCCGCGTCGAGGTACACGCGGAGGCCCCGCCGCCGTACGTGACCGCGGAGGGCGTGATCTATGTGCGGCGCGGCGGCGAGACGCGTCCGGCCACCCGCGCCGAGCTGCTCGACCTGGTGGCCGCTGGCGCGCCGGGCGGGGCCGCCCCGACGGGCGGGCTGGACCTGCCCCAGGCCGGCGTCGAGATCGTCGGCGCCTACCTGCGCGATGGGTCGTGGTTCTACGACGTGCGCGACCTGCGGGTTACCTCGGGCGTGACCCGGCAGCGGGCCAAGGGGCTGTGGGCCTATGCCATCGAGCGCCAGGAGGCCATGCGCCAGGGCCGGGTGGACCTGGCCCAGGCCCGCTGGCGGGGGGACCGCGGCGTCTGGCGCGCCTACCGCAGCGGGGAGCGGCGCGTCTTTGACCTGGTGCACCGCGACGCCGCCGGGCGCATCGACCACCTCTTCTACGGCGTCTCGGAGTGGGGCCTGACCCCCCGCTGGCGGGAGGTCGTGGAGGCCCTGCGGCCGCCGCTGGAGGAGGAGGCCGGCCTGGCCCTGGGGGCGGAAGGCAACAGCGAGCACGCGGGCCAGGAGGTCCGGCCCTCGCGGCGGCCGGCGGCTGTTCCGCCCCAGGAGAGGCCGGTCGGCGCCGTCCCACCGCCGCAGCCGCCCGAGCCCGTCGAGCGCGCGGCCCCGGAGCAGGTCCCGGTCGAGGCCGCCGCGGCGGAACAGGCCGCCCCGGAAGCACCGCCCCCCGAGGAGCCGGCGCCGCCAGCCGCGGTGCCCACGAAGCAGGAGCCGGCGCCGGCGGCCGCCGCGGCCGACTCCTGGGGTGGGCGTATGGCGCGCTGGCGCGGCCCAGGCGCCGTGGAGCGGATCTACTGGGATGGCTCCAACCTTCTCTTCGACCTGGCCATGCGCCAGGACGACGACCAGGTGCGCCACCTCCGCCGCTACAGCCGCAACCAGGTAGCCGCGGCGGAGGGTTGGGTGGACCTGGTGCGGGTGCCCCTGCCGCCGACCGGCGTCGAGGTCGTGCGCAGCACCGCCAGCGGCGAGGAGGTGCTCTACCAGTTCCGCGACATGCAGACCGGCCGGGTGGACCCGCGCGTGCGGCGGCAGACCGACTTCTCGGCCGACTCGCCCGCGGCCTATGCCATTCGTATGTTCCACGAGGATGCCCCGCTGGACGAGAACCGCGTCCGCTGGTGGGGCAACATCGGCTATCTGCGGCGCGCGGGCGACCGGGTGGACCTGGTCTACCGCGATGAGGAAGGCCGGGACCACATCTACTACGCGGCCGAGATCGCCCTGCTGGAAGGCGAGTGGCGCGAGCTGCTGCTGGTGTGGAACGAGGCCTAGGCAGGCTGGAGGAAACCACTGGCTGAGCAGGGGGCACCGGCACTGCCGGAGGAGGTCCGGCGACAACTGCAGCGCCTGGGCGTCCGCCGGGGCAGCGATCTGCCGGAGCGACCGTCCCCAGCGGCCCCGGCTGCGCCGGCCACGGCGCCCGAGGGCGTCCTGGTCGAGAACGAGGCCGGGACCTGTTTCCTGGTGGAGGAGAGCTACCCGCTGACCCACCGCCATGGGCACTTGCCGCTGGGGGCGCTCCTGGAGTCGCCCCCGGCGGTGTGGGCTTCGCTGGCGGCGGGCTTCTCCTCCGTGGCCGGCCGGGCGCCGGGTCGCGGGGGCGTGGCGGACGGAGGGCCGGGGGCGGACCCGGCGGCGCTGACCTTTCTGGACATCGAGACGACCGGCCTGTCGTACGGGGCCGGCACCTACGCCTTCCTCGTGGGGCTGGGCCAGTTCAGCGGGGACACCTTCCACCTGTACCAGTTCTTCCTGCGCTCCCCGGCAGAGGAGCGCGCCCTGCTCCTGGCCGTGGCCGAGGCGGTGCAGCGGAGGCAGGGGGTGGTCACCTTCAACGGCCGTGGCTTCGACCTGCCGATCCTGGCCACGCGCTATACCCTGGCGCGGCTGCCGCAGCCCTGGTCCGGCCAGGTCCACCTGGACCTCCTGCTGCCGGCGCGCCGGCTCTGGCGGCAGCGGCTGGCACAGTGCAGCCTGTCCAGCCTGGAGCAGAACGTGCTGGGGGTCGAGCGCAGCTTCCTGGACATCCCCGGCTGGCGCATTCCCTCGGTCTATCACGACTACCTGCGCGGCGCGGAGGCCGGCGTGCTCCAGCCGGTCTTTTACCACAACGCCCACGATGTGCTCTCCATGGTCACGCTGGCCACCCGCCTGGCCCGGTTCCTGCACGATCCCTGGGGCGAGGGCGGTGCCCGCCACGGGCTCGAGTTCTGCGCCCTGGGCCGGCTCTACGAGCAGGCCGGGCAGTGGTCGCAGGCCACGGCCGCCTACCGGGCGGCGCTGCTGCTGGCCCTGCCGGCGCCGGCCCGCGAGCAGGCCTGGGAGCGGCTGGCCGGCCTCCTCAAGCGGCAGCAGGCCTGGGAGGAGGCCGTGGCGCTCTGGCAGGCCCTGGTGGACCGGCCCGGGGAGCACCCCCTGTACGCCTATGTGGAGCTGGCCAAGTACTACGAGCATCGCTGCCGGGACCCCGAGCGGGCCGAGGCCCTGGTCCGGCGGGCCGTCGCCGAGCACGGCGCGGACCTGGCCGACCTGGCCCGGCGACTGGAGCGGCTGCGGCGCAAGAAAGCGAGACGCGAGAAGACGGTATCCAAAGGAGATGCGCAATGAAGCGACCTGGATGGTGGATTGTATTGCTCGGCGTGGTCATGCTCGCGGCGTGTGGCGCCCCCGAGGCGGTCATCGGCGACACGGCGGCGCGGCTGAACCTGGCGGACCTGGGGTTGGAGGCGCCGTTCCAGATGAGCGAGCGCAGCAAGGACGAGATCGTCGCCCTGCTCGGCCTGACGGAGGTGGGCGCGCTCACCGATGCCAGCCTGCGCACTTTTGTCCCCAGCACCGAGGCCGTCTCGAACACGCCCGCGCTCTCCGGCACGACGGTGATGGCGGCCGTGTTGGTGTACAACTCGAGCGGCGAGGCCAGCAAGGGGCTGGACAATGCGCGAGAAGGCATGAAGGAGGCGCTGCGGGTGAACGAGCCGGCCATCGTGGTGCAGGAGCTGAACGCCCAGGCCGAAGGCCAGCCCAGCTATGCCCAGGCGTACTTTGGCCAGGCCGAGGTGCCCGGCCGGGCGCCTCGGGTGTACATGTTCCTCATTCGCAAGCAGAATGTGGTGGGGATGATCACCACGTCGGGGCTTCCCGAGGCGTTCAACGAGCAGCAGCTGCGCGCCCTGGCGGCAAGGATGCACGGGAAGTGGCCGGAGCCGGCGGCGCCGCTCAAGTCGCCGTAGGGCCGGGCGAGCAGACCCCCGAAACCTAAGAAACTATCTCAAAACCACGAAGGCACCAAGACACCATGTCGATAGGGGCCCTTCACAGCATTCTCTTGCCGTATTCGTGCCTTGGCGGTCGATCTGAGATAGTTTCTGAGACGTCGGGGGTCTGCTGGACGCAATCTACATCTGCCGCTCTTCCTTGCGCCGGCGGGCCTCGGCAATGGCCGACTCGGCCACGTGCGCCGGGACCTCCTCGTAGTGGTCGAAGGTGAGCTTCACCGTGCCCCGGCCGCCCGTCATGGAGCGGACGTCGGTGGAGTAACGCTGCACCTCGGCCAGCGGCACGTGGGCGCGGATGACGGTCTTGCCGCCCTGCGGGTCCATCCCCTGCACGCGGCCGCGCCGGCTGTTCAGGTCACCCATGATGTCGCCGGTGTAGGCATCGGGGACGGTGACCTCGATCGACATGATCGGCTCCAGCAGGACCGGGCTGGCCTGGGCCTCCCCTTCCTTGAAGGCGTTCAGGCCGGCGATCTTGAAGGCCAGCTCGGAAGAGTCCACCGGGTGCTCCTTGCCGTAGAACACGGCCACCCGTGCCCCCACGACGCGGTAGCCGGCCACCACACCCTCCTGCATGGCCTCGCGCACGCCCTTCTCGACGCCGGGGATGTACTGCCGGGAGATGACCCCGCCGACGATCTCGTTGACGAACTCGAAATCGTTCTCGTTATAGTCCATCGGCTCCAGGCGCAGGTGTACCTCGGCGAACTGGCCGCGCCCGCCGGTCTGCTTCTTGTGGCGGTAGACCGACTCCACCTGCTTGCGGATCGTCTCGCGGTAGGGCACCAGCGGCAGGTCCACGAGGACGTTGACGTCGAACTTGCGCTTGATGCGGTCCACGGCGATCTGCACGTGCGACTCCCCCATCCCGGAGAGGAGGATCTCGCCGGTCTCCTGCTCGCGGCTGGTGTGCAGGGTGGGGTCCTCCTCCAGGATGCGGTTGAGCGCGGCGCCCATCTTGTCCAGGTCGGACTTGGTCTGGGGGCGGATGGCGGCGGTAAAGACCGGGGCGGGGAACTCGATCGGCGGCAGGAGCAGCGGGCGATCCGCCGTGCAGAGGGTGTCGCCGGTCCCGGTCTGGGCCAGCTTGGTGATCACGCCGATGTCCCCGGCGCCCAGCTGCTGCACGGCGATCTGCTCCTTGCCGCGCATCAGGTAGACCGTGCCGACGCGCTCCTCGGCGCGCTTGTTGGCGTTGTAAACGCGGGAGTCGCTGTGCAGGACCCCGCTCATCACCCGCAGGAAGGTCTGGCGGCCCACGTAGGGGTCGGCCAGCGTCTTGAAGACCAGCGCCGTCAGGGGGCTGGCGTCGCTGGCCGCTAGCTCGACCTCTTCCTCTGTCACCAGGTCGGTAGCGCGGACGGCCGGGCTCTCCGCCGCGGAGGGGAAGCACAGCAGGACGGTGTCGAGCAGGGGCTGCACACCGATGTTCAGGGTGGCCGAGCCGCATAGGACCGGCACGATCGTCCCAGACCGCACCCCCTGGCGCAGACCCTGGCGCATCTCCTCGGAGGTCAGCTCGGTGCCCTCCAGGTACTTTTCCAAGAGGACATCATCGGTCTCGGCGATCTTCTCGACCAGGGCCATGCGGTGCTGCTCGACCTCGTCGCGCAGGTCGTCGGGGATGGGGATCTCCTCGAACTGGCCGTCGCCCTCGCGGCTGTAGCGGTAGGCTTTTTGCTGCAGCAGGTCGACCACGCCGACAAAGGTCTTGACCGCGCCGATGGGCAGTTGGATCGGGACGATGGCCCGTTCGAGTGCCCCCTGGGCCTGCTCCAGGGTGCGCTGGAAGCTGGCGTTGTCGCGGTCCATCTTGTTGATGAAGATGAGGCGCGGCAGGCGTCGCCGGCTGGCCATTTCCCAGGCAGCCTCCGCGCCGACCTCGACGCCGGAGGCAGCGCAGAGCATGAGGATGGCCCCATCCACCACGGCCATGGCCGCGGCTTCCTCTCCGATAAAGTCGGCATAGCCCGGCGTGTCGAGCAGGTTGACCTTGCGGCCGGCCCACTCCAGGGGCAGCGGGGTCGCGTGCACCGACATGCGGCGCTTTAGCTCCTCGGCATCATAGTCGGAGACGGTGTTGCCCTCGTCCACCCGCCCCATCCGGCTGATCGTGCCGCTATCGTAGAGCATAGCCTCGGCCAGGGAGGTCTTACCGGCCCCGCCGTGGGCAAAGAGGCCGATGTTGTAGATCTGATCGGTCGGGTACGTTCTCATCACCTTTCCTCCAGGGAAGCATTCTCTGCGGGGCCAGTGGGCCCGCGCAGCGCACGGCGGTATTATACTGCAATCCCCGCGCAGGTCAAATCGCACGATCCGCTCCAGCAGGCCGCAGGCAGTGCCCCAGCCAACGTGGAGGGGTCGGAGATCTGTCCGCCCCCGGCCGGCCTCCTGGGGCAGGCCGCTACGGCTGTGGCCCCCGGTAGCCAAGAGGCTGGATCAGGAGAAAGTGAGCCTCCGCGGAGCCGGTGTTCTCCCACCCGTAGTCGGTGCCGTTGCGGATGTACAGGCTGTCGCCCGCGAGCAGGTCGTAGCTTTCCTCGCCAACGTGGCAGCGGAGCTCGCCCGCCAGTAGGAAGATCAGGGCACGGCCCTCGCGGGGCGCGCGGCGGACGCTGCGGCCGCCGGGCGCAACTACCGCCGCCAAGGCGTCGGGGTGGAACTCGCCCTCGGGCAGAAGGGCCTCGACGTGCAGTTTCTCGCCCGCGGCGTGCAGCCGGCGGCGCTCGCCTGCCCGGATGACCTCCACAGCCGGCGCTTCCTCGCTGGAGAAGAAGTAGGTCATCGGCACGCCGAAGAAGTCGGCGATCTTGCGCAGGTTGGCCACGGAGATGTTGACCTTGTCGCGCTCCAGGCGGCTCAGGAACGAGGGCGTCAGGCCGGCTCCTTCCGAAACGTCGTGCAAGGTATGTTTGCGCTCCTGGCGCAGGGCGCGGATACGCTCGCCCAGCGTTGGCATGGCAGTCTCCTTGTTGTCGGCTCCAGCGCTCCGCGGGCGCGGGGCGGGGTGGGGTGGGCGTGATTTTCTATGATTGTACAATGCGATTGCTCTTTCGTCAAGCCGGCCAGGCTGCGGCCACGGCGATATCAAGGTCGCGCCGATGCACAGCGGATGGCAAGTGCCCGGC
>CAZTIG010000065.1:0-21505 GCA_964613665.1 uncultured Chloroflexia bacterium | reverse complement strand
TCTCCGCTTCGCTCCGAGCGGCTCCGCTCAGGGACCGCTTGCCTGCCCATCCACAGACATGCATCCTTTGTGACCCCCGTGCTTGACGAAGCCCCGTCCAGCGGTTATACTATCTCCCAAATCAGCGTAGGCGATAGGCCAGAGAGGGAACCACGTCATGGAAGTTACCCCGATCGCTCCCGGTGAGAAAGTCGGCTCCGTCCTGGTCGTCGGCGGGGGTATTGCCGGCATCCAGGCCGCGTTGGACCTGGCCGAAGGCGGCTTTCACGTATACCTGCTGGAGAAGGAAAGCGCCATCGGCGGGCACATGGCCCAGCTGGACAAGACCTTCCCCACCAACGACTGCGCGATGTGCATCGTCTCTCCCAAGCTCGTCGAGGCCGGCCGCCATCTCAACATCGACATCCTGACCAACGCCGACCTGGTGCAGCTCGACGGCCGTGCCGGTCACTTCACGGCCACCGTGCGCCTGCGCCCGCGCTACATCGATCTGGAAAAGTGCACCGGCTGCGGCGAGTGCGCCCGCGTGTGCCCGATCCCACTGCCCGATCCCTTCAACGCCTTCCTGGGGGAACGCCACGCCGCCTACAAGCGCTACCCCCAGGGCGTGCCCAACGCCTACGCCATCGCCAAGCTGGGTATCTCGCCCTGCCGCGACGCCTGCCCGACCCACCAGCGCGCCCAGGGCTACATCGCCCTCATCCGCGAGGGCCGCTACGCCGACGCCATCCGCGTCATCAAGGAGGACAACCCCTTCCCCGGAATCTGCGGGCGCATCTGCAACCACCGCTGTGAGGACGCCTGCAACCGCGGCAAGCTCGATGACCCCATAGCCATCGCCTCCCTGAAGCGGTTCGTCACCGACCAGGTCTATGCCCAGCCGCGCCAGCCCGTCGAACCGGTTCCCAAGACGCATGCGCAGCGCGTCGCCATCGTCGGCGCAGGCCCGGCCGGCCTCACCTGCGCCCAGGACCTGGCCAGGCTGGGCTACCCGGTCACCGTCTTCGAGGCACTGCCCGTGGCCGGTGGTATGCTCCGCGTCGGCGTGCCCGAGTTCCGCCTGCCCTCATCGATCGTCGACCGCGAGGTCCAGGACATCATCGACCTGGGCGTGGACCTGCGCCTGAACCACCAGGTCAACAACCTGGACGATCTCTTCGCCGAGGGCTTCGACGCCGTCTTCCTGGCCGTCGGCGCGCACGAGGGCAAGAAGTTGAACATCCCCGGCGCCGACCTGCCCGGGACGATGGTAGCCATCCACCTGCTGCGCGACGCCCGCCTGGGCCGGCCGCCCGACCTGGCCGGCAGGCGCGTCGTGGTCCTGGGCGGCGGCAACGTGGCCATGGATGCGGCCCGCACCGCACTGCGCCTGGGCGCGGCCCACGTCTCCACCGCCTGCCTGGAATCGTGCGAGAAGATGCCGGCCAGCCCGCAGGAGATCGCCCAGGCCCGCGAGGAAGGGGTCGAGGTGCTCGACTCCCGCACCTTCCTGGAGATCACCGGCAACGGCCATGTCACCGGCGTGCGCGCCGCACGGGTCAACTTCCGCGGCTTCCTGCCCGGCGGCCGGCCCGACATGGACGTCATCCCCGGCAGCGAGCACCACCTTCCGGCCGATGTGGTCGTCTTCTCGATCGGCCAGGCCGCCGGTCTCTCCTTCATCCCGCCCGACAGCCGCATCGGGGTGAAGCGCGGGCAGACGATCGATGCCGACCAGCGCACCCTGGCGACCGGCCGGCCGGGCGTCTTTGCCGCCGGAGACGCCGTCACCGGGACGGCCTATGTCGTCGAGGCGGTGGCTGCGGGTCACCGCGCCGCCGAGTCGGTCCACCGCTACCTGTCCGGGGAGGCCCTGGAGGGCCCGCCCAAGCCGGTGCTGCCCGTCGTCAACCTGGATAGGGAGGAACTCCTGGCCCGCCAGGCCCGCGGCGAGGTCCACGGCTCCGGCCGCGTGCCTATGCCGGAGCTGCCGCCCGACAAGCGCTTCCGCAAGGACGAGACCACCGGAGAGTTCGTCGAGGTCGAGCGGGGCTACACCGACGAGCTGGCCCAGGAAGAGGCGGCGCGCTGCCTGAAGTGCGGCCTCTGTTCCGAGTGTCTCTCCTGCGAGTACATCTGCCAGGCCAACGCCATCAACCACAACGACGTCGAGCGCCAGGAGACGTTGGAGGTCGGAGCGGTCATCCTGGCTCCGGGCTACGAGACCTCCGACCCGGCCGGCTTCCAGGAGTACGGCCTGGGGCGCTATGCCAACGTCGTCACCTCGCTGCAGTTCGAGCGGCTCCTTTCGGCATCGGGCCCGACGCAGGGACACGTCCAGCGGCGAAGCGACGGGGTCGAGCCCGCGAAGGTGGCGTGGCTGCAGTGCGTCGGTTCGCGCGATCAGGGACATGACTACTGCTCCTCGGTGTGCTGCATGTACGCCATGAAACAGGCCATCATCGCCAAGGAGCACAGCCACGGGCTGGAGGCGCACGTCTTTATGATGGACGTGCGCGACTTTTCCAAGGGGTACAGCGAGTACTTCCGCCGCGCACGCGACCGCTACCACGTCGGCTTCACGCGGTGCCGCATCTCGGCCGTCAAAGAGGACCCGGCCACGCGCGACCTGCTGATCACCTACCAGGACGGCGCCGGCCAGATGACTACCGAGCGCTTTGACATGGTCGTCCTGTCGGTGGGCATGGAGGTGCCGGCCAGCACCCGCGAGATGGCCCACATGCTCGGCGTCGAGCTCAACGAGCACGGCTTTGCCTGGACGGAGCCCTTTAGCCCCACGGCGACGAACCGGCCCGGCATCTTCGTCTGCGGCTCCTTCGCCGCGCCCAAGGATATCCCGGAGTCGGTGGTCGAGGCCAGCGGCGCGGCGGCCCAGGCCATGGCCCTCCTCGGCGACGTGCGCTGGACGCGCACCCGCGAACGGGTCTATCCGCCGGAGAAGGACCTGTCCGGACAAGAACCGCGCGTGGGCGTCTTTGTGTGCCACTGCGGCTCCAACATCGCCGGTGTGGTCAACGTGCCCGGGGCGGTGGAGTATGCCCGCACGCTGCCGCACGTGGTCCATGCCGAGAACCTGCTCTACACCTGCTCGGAGGACGGCCTGCGGGCCATCCAGGCGGCCATCGAGGAGCACGCCATCAACCGCGTCGTGGTGGCCTCCTGCACCCCGCTGACGCACGAGCCGATCTTTCGCGACACGATCCGCCAGGTGGGCTTGAACCCCTACTACTTCGAGATGGCCAACATCCGCAACCAGTGCTCCTGGGTCCACGCCGCAGAGCCGGAGCAGGCCGGAGCCAAGGCCGACGACCTCATCCGTATGGCTGTGGCCCGGGTGGCCACGCTGGAGCCGCTCTACCGCGTGGAGATCCCGGTGACGCGGCGGGCGCTGGTGGTGGGCGGCGGCCTGGCCGGCATGACGGCCGCGCTGACCCTGGCCGACGAGGGCTTCCCGGTGACGCTCGTGGAGCGCGCCGACCGGCTGGGCGGTAATGCCTGGCGGCTGCACCACCCCCTGGGCGGGCGTTACCCCCAGGTCGAGCTCCCCGAGCTGATCGAGCGCGTGCGCACGCACGCGCTGATCGACCTGCGCCTCTCGGCCGAGGTCGAATCGTCGGCCGGCTTCCTGGGCAACTTCCGCAGCCGGGTGCGCAGCAGCGGCCAGGTGGAGGAGGTGCCCCACGGGGTGACGATCATCGCCACCGGCGGCCTGGAGTACCGCGGACCCGGCGCCGGGCTGGGCCCGCTGGCACCGGACCAGGATCCCCGCGTGCTGACCCAGCGCGACCTGGAGGAGGCGCTGGCCCGCGACGACCCGGCGCTGCGCGACCTGCGCACGGTCGTGATGGTCCAGTGCGTCACCCCGCCCGACCAGGACTATTACTGCAGCCGGGTCTGTTGCACCCAGGCGGTTCGCAATGCCCGCGCGCTCAAGCAGCGCAGCCCGTCGACGCAGGTCTATGTGCTCTACCGGGACATCCGCACCTATGGCTTCTGGGAGACCGAGTACACGCGCGCCCGCCAGGAGGGCGTTCTTTTCGTGCACTTGGACGAGGAGCGGCCTCCCGAGATCGAGCAGGACGGCCAGCTGACGGTGCGCCTGATGGAGCCCAGCCTGCGCGAGCCCCTGATGCTCGAACCGGACCTGCTCGTGCTGAGCACGGCCATGCTCCCGCAGCCCGACTCTGCCCGCGTGGCCGAGATCTTCAAGCTCTCCTGCTCGGGCGAAGGGTTCTTCATGGAGAAGCACGTCAAGCTGAGCCCGGTGGACTTTGCCGCCGAGGGCATCTACCTGGCCGGCCTGGCCCACTACCCGAAGTTCGCTCCCGAGTCGATCGCCCAGGCCCAGGCGGCAGCGGCGCGGGCCAGCACCATCCTGGCGCGCTCGATGCTGCACGTGGGCGGCGTGGTGGCCGTGGTCGACGAGAGCCGCTGCACCGCCTGCCTGACCTGCGTGCGCGTCTGCCCGTTCCGGGTGCCGCGGATCGATCCGGCGCGGGCCGGGGCCGGCGGTATCCTGGGGGCGGCGCAGATCGAGGTGGCGGCCTGCCAGGGCTGCGGCATCTGCGTCGGCGAGTGCCCGGCCAAGGCCATCCAGCTCCTGCACTATCGCGACGCGCAGATCATGGTCAAGACCGAGGCCCTCCTGGAGGTACCCTCCCAGTAGGAGAAGCAGGACGCACCGTGCCGAGGGCAACGGACTGGGCGCGGAAGGCGGGAAGGTGCCAGGGCGATGAGGGGACCCACGGCCAGACAGCACGACGCGGGATGTCGCGCGCTGTCCCCGACATTGTTCCCGGTCAGACGGACCAGCCCTGTCAGGAGGTACATGGGAGGTGAAGATGACGAACTACCTGGCCAGGTTGCCGCGATCGCTGCACGTCGCGGCGGGCGTTGTGCTCCTCTCCCTCGTCGGCCTGATCGACTACCTGACAGGCGCAGACCCCTCGCTTCTGGTATTCTACCTGTTGCCGATCGCCCTGGTCACCTGGTATGCCGGCCAGACCGCCGGGATGGCCCTGGCCACGGGCAGCGCCATCGTCCTGCTCGTCGCCGACCTGGCCTCGGGCCGCGCCACGACGCAGCCCGTGATCGTCCTCTGGAACACGCTGACGGCGCTGGGCCTGTTCGCCGCCACCAGCGCAGTGCTGGCGGCGCTGCGGCGGGAAGCGGGCCGCAAGCCGCCGCCCTCGGTCGACGCGCTGACCGGCGTGTCCACGGCGGAGCGCTTCCGCGAGGTCGTCGTGGTGGAAAAGGACCGGGCCGTGCGCTACAAGCACCCCCTCACGCTCGCCTGCATCGACGTGGACGCCTTCGGCGAGTTCAACGAGCGCTTCGGCCGCCCGGTGGGCGATCTGGCCCTGCGCTCCATGGCCGCGGCGATCCAGTCCAGCGTCCGCACCAGCGACACCGTGGCCCGACTGGGCGGCGATTCCTTCGCCCTCTTGCTCGTGGAGAGCGAGCCGCAGCAGGCCCAGACCGTCCTGGCCCGGACCCGCCAGCGCCTGCTCGAGGTCATGCGGCACAATAGCTGGCCGGTGACCTTCTGCCTCGGCGCCATTACCTTCTTCAACCCCTCCTCGTCGGCCGAAGAGATGATCGGCATGGTCGAATCGCTGATGGCCGTGCTGAAGAGCGAGGGCCGCGACTGCATCAAGTACGAGGTATACCGCGACTAGGGGAGTGCTGCCCTCCTCATGCGGCCGGTTCCCGACGCAGGTGGCGGACACCCTGCGCACCGGCCACGATCACGTCGGTGGCCAGCCCCAGGAACAGGCCGTGCCCGACGATGCCGGCGCGCTCTCCCAGTCGGGCGGCCAGCTCCCCGGGCCGGGCGATCGGCCCGAAGCGGCAGTCCAGGATCAGGTTGCCCTGGTCGGTATGGAAAGCCGCCCCGGCGTCGCCGCGCAGGCACACCTCCGCCCCCAGCCCTTCCAGGTAGGCGGCCTGCGAGCGCCAGCCGAAGGGGATGACCTCCACCGGAACGGCCCAGCGTGAGCCCAGGACGGGCACCAGCTTCGACTCGTCCACGACGATGACCTCGCGCCGGCTGGCCTGGGCGACGATCTTTTCCCGCAGCAGCGCGCCGCCGCCCCCCTTGATCAGGTCGAGCCGCGGGTCGACCTCGTCGGCCCCATCGATCGTCAGGTCGATGACGGGATGCTCCTCCAGCGTCGTCAGCGGAATGCCCAGCGACCGGGCCTCGGCCTCCACCTGGAGCGAGCAGGCGATTCCCAGCACGCCGCGCAGTTGACCTGCCTGCAGCAGCTGCGCCAGGCGGCGCAGGGCCAGAGCGGCCGTGCTGCCGGCGCCAAGGCCGACCACCATGCCGGCCCCGACGAGCTCCACGGCCCGCCAGGCAGCCTGCTTCTTGAGGAGATCGCTGTCCGCGCCCATGTCCGTCCCCCTCGCGCCGCTCTCCAGTACTCATAGACCACAAGGCGCGAAGTGTTTCTGACTCTACATTCCTCGGTCTTCTCGGTGCCTTTGCGCCTTCGTGGCGATTGTCAGGTGGGTTCTAGCCGTGCAGCAGGCCGAGCCCCCCGATGACGTCGCCCCCCAGGTGAAAGCGGATCACCCGCCGGCCGGCCTGGCGCAGGGCCTCGCGGTCGCCCAGGGCCTGCGCGGCCTCGAGCACGCCGAAGGTGATGCGGGAACCCGGCGCCCCGGCGGCATCCGGTATGGGCACGTCGCGCCGGTTGTCGGCGGTGACCTGGATGAAGAGGCCGTTCGCGGCACCGCCCTTGTGTAGCTGGCCCGTGGAGTGCAGGAAACGCGGCCCATAGCCGAGCGTCGTGGCCAGGCGCAGCCGATCGCGCACGGCGGTGCGCAGGGCCTGCAGGGCGGCCGTCGTCTCGGGGGTCGGCGCCAGGTAGGCCTGCACGGCCACATAGTCGCCCGGCCGGGCCTGCGCCAGGAAGCGCTCCAGCTCCTGTGCGCCCGGCGGCACCCACTCACAGTGTGGCAGCGTGCCGCGGGCGACGTACTCGTCGACCATCTGCCGGGCCAGCACCTTGGCCGCCTCGACGTTGGGCTGGTCGAAGGGGTTGACGCCGAGCAAGTGGCCGGCCACGGCCACGGCCAGGCCCCACAGGAAAAAGTGCCCGCCCAGGTCGTAGCGGTCGTGCAGCCGCAGGCGGACGACGGGGTGGCCGTCCGCCTCCAGCGCCGTCAGCGCGGTGTCGGCGGCGTCGTCGCCGGCCAGGCGCAGGTGCACGAAGAGACGGTCGCTGCCGTAGGCGCTGGGCGGGCCCAGCGGCTCTCCCACCACCGGCACGATGCCGCGGCCCTCCTTCCCGGTGCTCTCGGCGACGAGCTGCTCCACCCAGTCGGCGAAGCCGGCAATGGCCGGCGAGGTGACCAGAGTGAGCTTGTCGCGGCCGGCCAGGGCCAGCGTGCCCAGGACGGCGCCCAGGCAGGCCGCGGGGTTGGCGGGCGCCCGGACATTCGCGCCGCAGGCGTCGGCCATGGCCTGGGCCCGCTCCAGCAGGCGGGGCAGGTCCACGCCCGCCAGGGCGGCCGGGGCCAGGCCGAAGTAGGAGAGGGCCGAGTTGCGCCCGCCGATGGTGGGGTCGTTGAGCAGGGTCGCCCGAAAGCCGTGTCGCTCGGCCAGACCGGCCAGATTGCTGCCGGGGTCGGTGATGGCGAGAAAGTGCTCGCCGGCGCGCTCGGTGCCCAGCGCACCTGCAACCTGATTGTAGAAGAAGCGGAAGAAGGAGAGCGTCTCCACCGTGGTGCCGGACTTGGTCGATACGATGTACAGCGTGCGTGCCGGATCGTGCCGGTCGGCGCACTGTAGCACGGCGGCCGGGTCGGTGCTGTCCAGCACGGCCAGCGCCAGCCGCGGGCGGCCGGCCGTCTCGTCGCGAAACACCGTGCCGAACAGCTCCGGCGCCAGGCTCGATCCGCCCATGCCAAGCAGCAGGGCGTCGGTGTAGCCGGCGGAGAGGGCGGCATCGGCCAGCCCATGCAGCTCGGCGACGCGCGACTGCATGTCGCGGGCCACGTGCAGCCAGCCGAGGCGGTTGGTGATCTCCCGCGGGTCGGGCTTCCAGACGGTGTGGTCGTGCGCCCAGATGCGCGCGACGATGCGATCTGCCGCCAGCGCGGCGAGAGCCCCCTCCACAGCAGCGCGCTGGGGACCCAGTGCCGCCTCCCCCAGCCCGGCCAGCTCGATCGTGTCCCTCATCGTCCTCTCCTCTGGGGCGTGGCCAGGAGCTTCCGGGCCTGGGCCAGCACCTCCGCGGCGGTGATCCCGAACTGCTCGTAGAGCACCTCGCCCGGGGCGCTGGCGCCGAAGCGGTCCATGCCGACGACGGCGCCGTCCAGGCCGGTGTAGCGTTCCCAGCCCAGGCGAATGCCGGCCTCCACCGCCACGCGGGCGCGCACGGCCGCCGGCAGCACGCTCTCGCGGTAGGGCGCCGGCTGTCGCTCGAAGAGCTCCCAGCTGGGCAGCGCGACCACGCGGACAGCGTGCCCCTCCGCGGCCAGGAGCCGGCCGGCCTGCAGGGCCACGGCGGTCTCCGAGCCCGTGCCGATCAGGATCGCCTCCGGCGTGCCCTCGCCCGACTGCCACAGGACGTAGCCGCCGCGCAGCAGCCCTTCGGCGGAGCCCGGGCCGCGCTCCAGGGCCGGCACCTTCTGGCGTGTCAGGATCAGGGCCGTGGGGCCGGCGGTGTTGGAGAGGGCTGCGCGCCAGGCCGCCGCCGTCTCGGCCGCGTCGGCCGGCCGGATGACCGTCAGGTTGGGCACCGCACGCAGGTTCATGAGCTGCTCGATCGGCTGGTGGGTGGGCCCGTCCTCGCCCACGCCGATGCTGTCGTGGGTAAAGACGTACACGACGTGCAGGCCGCTCAGGGCGGCCAGCCGCATGGGCGGCCGCATGTAGTCGCAAAAGACCAGGAAGGTGGCGGTGTAGGGGATCGTGCCGCCGTGCAGGGCCATCCCGTTGGCGATCGCCCCCATGGCGTGCTCGCGCACGCCCAGGTGCAGGTTGCGGCCGCCGTAGCCCCACTCCCCGCCTGTCGTGCCCTGCATCCCTGCCCGGTAACGCTGCGGCGGCTGCATGTCCCCGTGCCCCTTGAGCCAGGTCAGGGTGGAGGGATTGAGGTCGGCCGAGCCGCCGACCAGCTCCGGCACGCGCACAGCCAGCGCCTGGAGGACCGCCTCTGAGGCCTGGCGGGTCGCCATGGCCTGGTCGGGGGCAAAGGTGGGCAGGCTTTCTTCCCACCCGTCCGGCAGGCGGCCGGCCATCCGCCGCTCGAACTCCTCCGCCAGGTCGGGGTAGGCCGCGCTGTAGGCGGCGAAGCGTGCCCGCCAGGCGGCCTCGTGCTCCTCCCCCCGGGCCACGGCCCGGCGCATGTGCCGGCCGGCCTCTTCGGGGACGAAGAAAGCCTCCGTGCCGGGCCAGCCCAGGTTGCGCTTGGCGGCCAGCACCTCGGTGGGGCCGAGGGGCGAGCCGTGTGCCTGGAATGTCCCTTGCCTGCCGGGCGCGCCGTAGCCGATGACGGTGCGCACTGCGATGAGCGAGGGGCGGGCCCGTTCCGCCCGGGCTCGCCGCAGCGCCGCGGCGATCCCGTCCAGGTCGTTGCCGTCGTCCACGCGCTGCACGTGCCAGCCGTAGGCGCGGTAGCGTCGGGCCACGTCCTCGCTGAAGGCGAGGCCGGTGGAGCCGGCCAGGGAGATGCCGTTGTCGTCGTACAGGACGATCAGCTTGCCCAGGGCCAGGTGCCCGGCCAGGGAGCTGGCCTCCGCCGCGACCCCCTCCATCAGGTCGCCGTCGCTGGCGATGGCGTAGGTGTAGTGGTCGACGATGGTATGGCCGGGGCGGTTGAAGCGGGCGGCCAGGTGGGCCTCGGCCAAGGCCATGCCGACGGCGTTGGCCAGCCCCTGCCCCAGCGGCCCGGTGGTGGCCTCGACCCCGGGCGTCAGGGGGCGCTCGGGGTGGCCGGGCGTGCGGCTGCCCCACTGGCGAAATCGCTGCAGCTCTTCCAAGGGGAGGTCATACCCGGCCAGGTGCAGCAGGGCGTAGAGCAGGGCCGAGGCGTGGCCGGCCGAGAGGACGAAGCGGTCGCGGTCGGGCCAGGTCGGGTGGCGCGGGTTGTGCCGGAGAAAGCGATCCCACAGGACATAGGCCATCGGCGCCGCGCCGAGGGGCGCGCCGGGGTGGCCCGAGTTGGCCTGCTGCACCGCGTCCACGGCCAGGAAGCGGATGGTGTTGATGCAGAGCGAATCGAGATCTCTTGGCATGGCCGCTGTCCCCCAGGCGATCGGGCTACTCGGTCGGCTCGAAGCAGAGACGGCCGGCAGGCGCTACTGCCGGTAGCGATTGGTGATGGGCAGCCGGCGGTCCTTGCCGAACGCACGCGGCGTGATCTTGATCCCCGGTGCGCCCTGGCGGCGCTTGTACTCGGCGCCGTCCACCAGGCGCAGGACGCGCCTCACGTTGGCCTCGTCGTAGCCCATGGCCACGATCTCCTCCAGGCTGCGGTCCTCCTCGACATAGGCTTGCAGGATGGGGTCCAGGGTGGCATAGGGCCCCAGGGAGTCCTCGTCCTTCTGGTCGGGCCGCAGCTCGGCCGTGGGAGGGCGCGTCAGGGAACGCTCGGGGATGACGGCGCCCAGGCTGTTGCGGTAGCGGGCCAGGCGGTAGACGTGCGTCTTGAAGACGTCCTTGAGCACGGCGAATCCGCCGGCCATGTCCCCGTAGAGGGTGCAGTAGCCGACCGCCAGCTCGCTCTTGTTGCCCGTGGTCAGCACCAGCCAGCCGAGCTTGTTGGAGAGGGCCATGTCGATGTTGCCGCGGATGCGCGCCTGGATGTTTTCCTCGGTCGTGTCGGCGGCCTGTCCCTCGAACGGCCCGGCCAGCGTGTCCAGGTACGACTGAAAGATGTCGTCGATGGGGATGGTCATGAAGCGCAGCCCCAAGTTGCGGGCCAGGGCTGCGGCGTCCTCCTGGCTGGCGGCCGCCGAGTAACGCGAGGGCATGTACACGCCGACGACGTTCTCTCCGCCCAGGGCGTCGGCGGCGATGGCCGCCGTCAGCGCCGAGTCGATCCCGCCGGACAGGGCAATCACCACCTGGCGGAAGCCGTTCTTGCGCACATAGTCGCGCGTGCCCAGCACCAGCGCGCCGTAGACCGCGGCCTCGCCGTCCAGGCGGGGCTCGATGCGCGGCGCGAGGGGCGTTGCTCTCCTCTCGTCTGCGGCGGGCGTTGGGGCCAGTCCGGGGGGTAGCGTCACCCGCTCCAGTTCCGCGTCGGCCGGCAGCGCCTGCTGCCGCTGCCGCGGATCGTGCAGCCGCTGTCGAAAGACAGCATCCAGATCGAGGTCGACGACGAGCAGGTCCTCTTCGAACTGGGTCGCCCGGGCCAGCATCTCCCCGCGGGCATCAAAGACGACGCTACCGCCATCAAAGACCAGTTCGTCCTGGCCGCCGACCAGGTTGCAGAAGGCCACGAACACGACGTTGTCCGCGGCGCGGGTGGCCAGCATGCGCTCGCGGGCCGGCCCCTTGCCGGCGTAGAAGGGCGAGGCCGAGATGTTGACGATGAGCTGGGCACCGGCCAGGGCCTGCAGCTCGGTCGGGCCGGCCGGGTACCAGATGTCCTCGCAGATGTTCACGCCAATGGTGGCGCCGCGCACGTCAAAGACGAGCGGGCGCCGGCCGGCCTGGAAGTAGCGGTACTCGTCGAACACACTGTAGTTGGGCAGGTGCATTTTGTGGTAGACCGCGCAGACCTGCCCCTCGTACAGCAGGGCTGCGCTGTTGTAGATCTCGCTGCCGCGGCGATCGACAAAGCCCACCAGGGCGGCGAGGCCCCTGGTGTGGCCGGCGATCTCCTGCAGGCGGGCCCGGTTGGCCTCCAGGAAGCTCGGCATGAGCAGCAGGTCCTCGGGGGGGTAGCCCGGCAGGGCCAGCTCGGGGAAGGCCACCAGGTCGGCGCCCAGCTCGCGGGCCCGGTCCAGCGAGGCGATGATCCTGGCGGCATTTTCGGGCAAATCCCCAACGGTGGGATTGGCCTGGGCCAGGGCCAGGCGGAAGAGCTCCATCGTGCACGCTCCTATGGCTTGTCGACGGCGGGCTTGCCACCACGGCCCGGGAAGCCGGCGTGGCGCGGTTCAGCACTGCCCGCGCTACTGCCAGGCGCGCAGCACCCCCGCGAACTGCTCGGGGTTGCGTAGGACCAGGCCACAGGGCCAGGTGCTTCAGGTCCCTATTCTAACACAGGGGGGCATGGGCGGCAAGTGCCGCAGCGTTGGGATGCATGCCTCTAGATGGGCAAGGAGCGCGGCCGATCCCTGAGCGGAGCGGCCAAAGGCTGCGTAGTCGAAGGGCGGCCGCGCCTCCAGGGGCAAGCGGCCCTTCGACTTTGCCGCTCTCCGCTTCGCTCCGAGCGGCTCCGCTCAGGGACCGCTTGCCTGCCCATCCACGAACATGCATCCGCAGCGTTGACAACGCGCCGGCCTGTGCTACAATGGTCGCCGCGACCCCAGGCCGGAGGACAGCGCGATGAAGAGCCGGATGCTGACCGCCGCCCTGTTGCTACTGGGAGCCATCGTCTTCAACCTGGTCCTCCTGTGGCCCGAGGTGGCGGTCGACACACCCTGGCGCAACGACAACGCCATGCACGTGGCGTTGGTCCAGCGGGTCGTGGAGGCCCTGGACCGCGGCGAGGACCCCACCGATCCCTGGGTGCCGTACTTTGACCTGGGCTATCCCCTCTTTCGCCACTACCAGCACTTGCCGCATCTGGCTACGGGTCTCCTGTACAAGGCTCTGGCCGGCGCGCTGCCGGTGGAAACGCTCTTCCGCTGGGTGAGCTACCTCCTGCTCAGTACCTTCCCCCTCTCGCTCTACTGGACGGGACGACGGCTCGGCTTTGGGCCGCTGCCGGCCGCGCTGACCGGCGTGGTTGCCTCGCTGCTGGCGACCAGCGGGCTGTACGGCCTGGACATGAGCAGCTACGTCTGGCAGGGGCACGGGCTGTTCACGCAGCTCTGGGGGATGTGGCTGCTGGGGCCGGCCGTGGCCTGTCTCCACTCTACCGTGAGCGAGGGACGGGGCTATGCCGGCACGGCTGCGCTGGTCGCGGCGACGCTTCTCTCCCACACCGTCCTGGGGTATACGGTCCTGGTATCGGGGCTGCTGTTCGCCGTGCTGGGAGGGGGCGGCGCCATCGGTCGGCGCCTTGGCCGGCTGCTGCTCGTGTTCCTCCTCGTCGCGCTGGTCGCCGCCTACTTCCTGGTGCCCTTTGTCCGCGACCGCCTCTACATGAACCGCAGCGAGCTGGCCGACCCCGCCACGTACGACGGCTACGGCTGGGAGTGGACCCTGGAGAAGCTGGTGACCGGCCAGCTCCTCGATTACGGCCGCTTCCCCGGGCTGACGATCCTGGCCGGCCTGGGGCTGGTCGTCTGCGGCTTGCGCTGGCGCGACGAGCGCTACCGCCTGCCCCTGGCCTTCTTCCTCTTCTGGCTGCTCTTGTACTTTGGCCGGCCGACCTGGGGAGTCCTGCTGAACCTGCTGCCCATGAGCCAGGACCTGCAGCTCCATCGCCTGATCGCGCCGGTACACCTGGGGGCGCTGGCGCTGGTCGGCGCCGGCCTGGGTTGGCTCTGGGAGCGCGTCCTGGCCTTTCGGCAGCGCTGGCCCGTGGCCGTGGCCGCCCTGGTCACGGTCGGGCTGCTGGTCCCCGTCTGCGTCGATCGCACCGCCTACCTGCTGGAGAACGGCCGGCTGCAGCAGCAGAACGCGGCAGCCGTGGACAAGGACGCCGGGAAGCTGGCGGCGCTGCTGGCCGACCTGGGGTCCCGGCCGCCCGGCCGGGTCTACGCCGGCCTGGCGGGAAGTTGGGGCGACACGTACCGCATCGGTGCGGTGCCCGTCTATGCCCTGCTGGCGCAGAGCGGCTTTGCCGGTCCCGGCGCCCGCTGGCACGCTCTGTCGCTCCCTGCCGACCTCCAGGCAGACCTGGATGAGGGACGCCCAGCCCTCTTCGACCTCTTCAACCTGCGCTATGCCATAATCCCGGGAAGCCGCCCGCCACCCGGCTTCGCCGAGCTGGTCGCCACGTACGGCAGCCACCGGCTCTTCCAGGTGGACACCACAGGCTACTTTGACTTGGTGGACAGCGAACTGGCCCTGGCCGGGCCTCGCTCCGATTGGCTGGCCGCGATGCGCGCCTGGATGCAGAGCGCCTGGGTGGAAGCGCGGCAGCACCCGGCCATCTTCCTGGATGGCGCGCCCGGCGATGATGTGGCGGCGCTGCCGCTGCGCGAGGCAGCGGCTCTCTTTGCCGGCCCGCCGCCCCAGCGGGCGCCCTGCGGCCGGCTGGGGGCCGAGCAGGTTGCAGGGAACAGCTTCGCTGTCGAGGTCGAGGCCGAACGGGCCTGCTGGCTCCTCCTGAAGCAGACGTACCACCCCGGGTGGCAGGCCGCCGTGGATGGCCAGCCGGTATCGACGCAGATGCTGGCACCCGGCTTCGTCGGGCTGCGGATCGAGGAGGGGCGGCATGACGTGGAGCTGCGCTTCGGGTCCGAGGCGCTGCGCCTCTGGCTGGCCGCCGCCGGTGGTCTAGTCCTGCTGGCGGCGGCCGTCATCGCGTGGCAGGGGGAGTGCTGCCTGCGGGGCCTGGCGCGCCTGCTGGCGCCGCTGGCTGCCAGGCTCCGCTGGCTGGAGTCGACCTGGCTGCGCCTGGTCGGCGCGGTGGCGGTCCGCTGGAACCGCGACTGGATCTGGATAGCCGGCGTGGTGGCTATGGCGCTGCTGGCGGCGCTGCCCACGTTGCAGCTGCGGCAGATGGGCGGCCACGAGGCCCTGCAGTACTTGCCTCGTGCCGTAGAGTTCTACCGCAACCTGGCCGAGGGCCAGCTCATCCCCCGCTGGGCTCCCGACCTGAGCCAGGGCTACGGCCAGCCCATCTTCCTCTTTGATCCCCCGCTCGTCTATTACGCCGCTGCCGCCTTCCACGCGCTGGGGATCAGCATGGTGATCTCGCTGGATCTGGTCGCCCTGGCGCTGCTGGTGTTGGCCGGCCTGGGCATGTACTTCTACGTCCGCGAGTTCTTCGGGCGCGCCGGGGGCCTCGTGGCCGGGGTAGCCTATGTCCTGGGGCCCTTTGTCCTGCTCAACCTGTACGTGCGCTTCTCGCTGGGCGACCTGGCGGCGCTGGCGTGGGTCCCATGGGCGCTGTGGGGATTGTGGGGTTGGGTCTACGTGCCGGTGGCCCGGCCTCCTGCAGAGCTGTGGCGTGCGCGCGGACACCTCGTCCTGGCCGGCGGGGCCGTGGTCCTGCTGGTCCTGAGCAGCAACGCCGTCGCCCTGGTCGTACTGCCCATGCTGGGAGCCTACGTGCTCTTCCTGGCCCGGCGCGTGCGCAGCTGGGCGGCGGTGGGACGGGGAGCGTGGGCCGTCTTCCTCGGGCTGGGCTTGGGAGCCTACTACTGGCTGCCCGCCTTGGTGGAGCGCAGCTCGGTCAGGCTCGGCCGGCTACTGGAGGGCTGCCTGAGCTACCGCGACCACTTTGTGTACCTGCACCAGCTGCTCTATTCCCCCTGGGGCTATGGCCTCTCGCAGCCGGGCACGGACGACGGCATGAGCTTTGGCCTGGGGCTAGCCCAGCTGCTTCTGCTCGGGGCCAGCCTGGTGGTGGCGCGGGTCCTGCGGGCGCAGCTACGCGACGCCGGCGAAGGGTGGTTCCACTTCTGGTTCTTCATCGGGGTGCTCGGCGCCGCCGTCTTCCTGGCGACCGAGAACTCACTGCTCCTCTGGGACCACCTGCCGCTGCTCTCGGCCCTGGAGTATCCCTGGACCATGCTGGCGCTGGCGGCGGTGGCCACGGCGTTCATCTGCGGATTCCCCTTCCTGGCGGCACGCGACCACCCGCGGCAGCGCTGGCTGCTGTTGCTCGTGCTGGGAGGGCTGTTCCTGACCGGCATCATCCACGCCCAGCCCCAGGGGTACCAAGACCTCACCGACGCCGACTACGCCCCGGCGGCCATCGCGGCGCAGGCGATCGAGTCCGAGGCGGCGCGGCGGCACGAACCGAGTTGGGTACACGTCCCGCCGCCGTCCCCGCCGCTGCCGGAGCGGCTGGAGGCGGTGAGCGGGACGGTGCGCATCGTGGAGAGCCGCATCGGCGGCACGCGCTACGAGTGGACGCTGCAGGCCGCGGGGCCGGCCCGGATGCGCGTCGGCACCTTCTACTACCCCGGCTGGCAGCTCACCGTGGACGGCTCGCCCCGCCTGCTGGTGCAGTCGCCCCCCAGCGGGCTGATGGAGTTCGACCTGGAGGAAGGGACGCACACCGTGCGCGTGGAGTTCGGCACGACCCCGCTGCGGACCTGGGCGGTGGTGCTATCGGGCGCGGCCCTGCTCGTGCTCGTGGGCACGCTTGTCTGGACAAGAGCCAGGCGGAGACCCCGGTAGCCAGGGCGAACCGGCACGTGCGCGAGTCCATCTTCTGTCCGCTCGAAGGCGGGAGACTGCGGGGCCACCTCTGTGCGCGCAGCTCAGCGGCGTCCTGGGGGCCAGGTGGTACTGAGGCAACCCCTAGGCCGCCGCATTGGCCAGGGCCTGCTGCAGCAGGGCGCTCATGTCCTGGACCAGCGCATCGTTGGGGTCTATCCTGCGGGCCTCGTCGAGGGCCGCCTGCGCCCGGTCGTAGCGGCGTACGTAGACATATGCGCGCGCCAGGGCCAGGTGCGGCTCGATCTTGTCGGGCAGGTGTCCGACGGCGCGCTGGAAGTGGACCACGGCCATCGCCCACATCCCGAGCTTGGCGTAGCGGTTGCCGTGGACCATGTAGTCGATGCCCCCACTGATGTTACGGTCCGGCCGGAGCAGGATGCGCGTCCAGTCGAAGAAGAAATCGTCCTGGAGCTGAAAGGCCAACAGGACCTTGGCAAAGGCCAGCGCGACGCCGATGATGCCGAAGCAGAGCCCCAGCGAACCTGCCCGCAGGAGCACCGCGATCGCTTGGATCAGGCCCAGCACGGCGCCCACCAGGAAGATGTAAAAGCCCGGCTTCCAGCGCAGCCACATCGAGGCGGTGGTAAAGAGGGAAAAGAGCAGGAATCCCAGCGCCACCAAGAGGAATATACGCAGCACCAGGTCGATCGTGACCCCGCCGCCCACCTCCACGAAAGGGTTCAGTAACTCGGCGAAGGTGGGGTCCTGGGAGACATAGCGCATCAGGATGAGGACCAGGACCACCAGCGCCACATACTGCAGGAGGTCATAGATCTGCAGGCACAGGGCGATCCACAACCAGGAGGAGCGCCCTTCGCGCTTGCGCTTCTTGATCCACAGGCTGTGCCCGCAGGAGGGGCACTTCCTGGCCGCGGGGTCGGTGAGGGCGGCGCAGTAGGGGCACAGGTTCTCGTTCTCGAACTCGTCGACCGGGCTGAGGGTCCAGCCGGCGGAGCTCCCGTCCGTCGGCAGCGGTACGCTGACCGGGGCGGTCGAGGCGACCGGCTCCGCCCGGACGGGCTGCGGACCGGGCAGGAGGGCCTTTTCCTGGCGCACCTCCTCCAGCCCACGGCGCGCGGATTCGTTGGTCGGGTCCAGCGTCAGGACGTTCTCCAGGCAGACCTCGCGGTCGTCCAGGCTGGTCACTACGCTGCCCAGCCACAGCCAGGCCGTGGCGTTTTTCTCGTCCATCTCCACGGCCTGGGTGAGCAGCTTGCGGGCGTGGTCCCGCTGTCCCAGTCGGGCCGCCTTGATGCCGGCCTGCAGCGTCTCGTCCAGCCTCTGCTGGCGCACGCGGGACAGGCCGCGCCTGGCTGCTTCATTGCCGGGATCGATCGCCAGGACGTGCTGCAGGCAGGACTCCCGGTTGGAGAGGTCCTCCACCACCCCGCTGAGCCAGAGCCAGGCGGTCACGTTGCGGTCATCCTGCTGCACCACCCGCGTCAGCAGCTCGCGGGCCTGATCGCGCCGGCCGGCCCGTGCCGCGGCGATGCCGGCCTGGAGCGTCTCGTCAACGTCCGGGCCCTGCTGGCCGGCTTCAGAGCTGCTCATCGACTCGCTCCTTGTCTCGGTCGCCGTCCGTCCCCAGCGGTGGATCGGATGCGGAAGGGGTTCCGCCGCGGCCCCATTCTACCATAGCGGCCCGGTTCAGTCAAAAAGACCCCCTTCGCTTCTTGACCTGCTTCCGGCGATGTGCTACAATCCCGGCAACTCGAGCCGTTGCCCAGGAGGGGCGCGCATGCCACGATTCGATTACCAGGTCGGCTTCCGGCGGTTGAAGGACCTGCTCCGCCAGACCGACCGTGCGCTGCTCGCCGAGGTAGAGACGCTGGAGGAACGCTTCTGGGAGGACGACCACCAGATGCGCCTCTACGGCTACGGGCCCGGCAGCCAGGTCGCCGCCGACCGCAACCAGGTGATCGGCACGCTGAACGATCTGGCGCTCGACAGGCTGGGCGTCAGCTTCAACGAGCTCTGCCAAGGAGGAGGCCCGCAGACCCCCAGTGTTCCGACCCGCCGGGAGGAGGGTGGCGTGGACCTGCGCCCCAAGGGCTCGGAAGGCGGGGCCGGCCCGGTCGCCGTCTTCGGCACCGGCGACCGCCGCGCCGTGCTGGTCGGGGTGAACGAGTACGACGACTGGATGAACTACGGCCGGCTGAAGGTGTGCGTGAAGGATGTGCAGGCGGTGCGCGATCGGCTGATCGCCGGAGGTTTCTCCCCCGGGCACATCCGCCTGCTGGCCGACGGTCTGGGCGACATGGACGTGCCGACCAAAGGCAACATCCTGGCGGCGCTGCAGTCGGTCGCCAGGCTCACCGGCCCCGATGACCTGCTGCTCTTTTACTACAGCGGCCACGGGGAAGCCGTAGCCGGCGAGCCGTACCTGGTGGCCCGCGATGGACAGCAGGTGGTCCTCGCCGACACCGGCGTCCCGGTCAGGCGCGTCAAGGACATTATGCGGCAGGCCCAGGCCCGCGCCAAGGTGATCATCCTCGATGCCTGCCAATCCGGGGCCGAGGTCGTCACGCGCGGTGCCCTGCGCATGTCGGAGGAGTTCATCCGGCGGGTCTTTTACGAGGCCGCCGGGATGGCCATCCTGGCCTCCTGCCAGCAGGGCGAGCAGAGCTACGAGTGGCAGGCCGAAGAGGAAGGCGCCTTTACCCACTTCCTGCTGGAGGCGCTCTCCGGCCAGGCGGACCTGGACGGGAAGGGTTTCGTCAGCGTGCAGGATGCCGCTCGCCACGTCGTCAACGGGGTGCGGGAGTGGGCCGCCCGGCACAACGTCAGCCAGACGCCCACGCTGCAGGCGGAGATGAGCGGCGACATCCTATTGGTGCGCTGCCCGGCTGCCCCAGTCTACTCGCTTGGCCCCAGCGCGTCGACGCAGGGCAGGAACAGGCCGGCGTAGAGCGCCTCGTGCTCGGTGAGCAGGCTCTGCAGCATAACCACGTAGGTCACGCCCTCCCGCTCGGCCAGGCTCAGGTCGATGAACGACAGTCCCACCTGCACCTGGTAGAGGGTCCACGACATCCCCTGCGACTGACGGTCGCCGCTCTCCTCCGCAGGAATGTCGACCCCCTGCGTGCTGAGCTGGGCGCGCAGCAGCTCCAGGACTTGGTCGGCCGGAAGAGGGATGGCGAACTGCACGATGGCCGTCTGGTCGGTCTCCAGGCCGGTGGGGCTGTAGGTGCCCGGTGCCAGCTCCTTCCAGGCCGCTGGCCGCAGGCCGCGGATGCCCAGGTCGGTGCTGGCGAACGGGACCAGCCGCAGTTCGGCCGCGCCGGCCGGCACGTGGAACGCCACCGGCCCCATCTCCTGCTGGATGCAGCTCGCCTCCGGCCGCGCCGTCGGGCGGTCGAGGAAGGCCAGCAGCACGCTCCGCGGGCACTCCTCTGTCAGACTCGCGCCGTGGCCGGCCCCGGGCAGCTCGAAGAAGAAGCTGCGCGACAGGGTCTCGGCGGCCATCTGCCCCCACGCCGGCGGGGTGACCGGGTCGTACTGCCCGCCAAGGATGAGCGCGGGGATGTCGCTGTGGACCGGCTCGTTCTCCACCGCGTCGGCCGGCCGCGTGCCCCAGTCCTGGCACAGGTCGAAGATGTCGTCCGCCGCGGCGCCGCCGAAAGCAGCGCTCAGCTCGGGGTGTTCCGCCAGGGCCGCGTTCAGCTGGGCCGGTGTTCCAAACGGCACATCCTCGGCGCACTGGACGGAATTGTACATCCCGTGGCTGACATCCGTGAGCGCATCGAGCAGCTGGCTCTGCACGGCGGCAACGGCCCCGAAGCTGCCTTGGTCGGCCTGGTGGATGATCTCCGGTAGCATGGGGATGAGCGGCGTGGCGTAGAGCGCCTGGAACAGGACCCCGATCAGGCTGTCGCCGTTCAGGAGCGCGGGGCCGCGCTCGCCCGAGGGCAGGGTCACGGTGATCGATACGGGGCTGCTGTTGAGCCGGTCCACCAGGTCGAAGAAGGTGCCGCGCAGGTCCGGGTAGGCCCCGCTGCACGCCGCGTCGGCGGCACAGGAGTCAAAGAGCACGTCCAGCGCGCGCGCCGCGTTGGCCGGGGTGTCGACGACCAGGTTGGCCTGCAGGGGAAAGACCGAGTCCAGCACCACGCTGCGGATGCCGCCGGGAAAGTCGCGCATCGCCGTCAGGGCCAGCCGCGTGCCGTACGAGACCCCGTACAGGTTCCATTCTTCGTAGCCCAGGGCCAGGCGCAGGTCGTTCAGGTCGGCGGCGTTCTCGGCGCTGGTGTAGGCGGCCAGGTTGACGCCCTCGGCGGCCAGGCGGTCACGGCAGGCCCGCAGCGCCTGGTCGGCCAGCACCTGCTGCTGGTCGGCCGGGATGTCGTCGTCGAGCAGCTCCACGACGCGCTCGATGTACTCGGGGCAATCGAGGGCCGGCTGGGAGTAGCCGGTGCCCCGTTGGTCGAAGAGGATCAGGTCGCGCTTTTCCAGCAGCGGGCTGTAGAGCAGGCCGAAGTAGGGGATGTTGGCCCGCAGGGGGCTGCCGCCGGGGCCTCCCTCCAGGTAGACGATCGGGTCGGGTGCCGGGCTGCTGCTGTGGCTTTCGAAGACTGCCACGGCCAGGCGGATGGTGCGGCCGGCCGGCTCGCGGCGGTCCTCCGGCACGACCAGGTAGCCGCAGCGGGCCTCTTCCCCGTCGGGCACCTCGAAGGGACACGCGGCTTCCTCGAAGCGCGCGCCGCCGGCCGGCGCGGTGGCCGTGGGCGACACGGCCGAGGGTGGGGCCGGCGTGGGGACCGCCTGTGTAGCCGGACCACACCCGGCCAGGAGCAGGACCGCGAGCAGGGCAGAGCACAGCCGACGGGCGCGCATCGTTTCCTCCTGGTGGCAGCGCGGCTGGTGGCCGAGGGCCCCGCCGGGCTGCGCGGCCGGGGCCATTATAGCCGACTCCGGGGCCCCGCGTCAATCGCGCGCCTGGCTGGGATGCATGTTCGTGGATGGGCAGGCAAGCGGTCCCAGAGCGGAGCCGCTCGGAGCGAAGCGGAGAGCGGCAAAGTCGAAGGGCCGCTTGCC
>CAZTIG010000064.1:0-22770 GCA_964613665.1 uncultured Chloroflexia bacterium | reverse complement strand
TTGCCTGAGCCGGGCACTTGCCGGTCAAGGCCGGCGACTTTGGTACGGCCGTGAATCTCGAGTGGGTGCAGCCGGACATAAGCTGCCCGGCACCTGGCCGGCGCCGGGCAGCTCTTGACCTGGGGAAGGTGCCCGGCGCCTGCACGATGCCGGGCACCTTGCTTGCCGCTACGGAGCGGACCTGTAGATGAGGGGCAGGTAGACGTACTCGAATTCGGGGCACTCCACGGTGACCGTGAACTGCTCGATGTCGTAGCCGGCCTGGGAGCAGTTCCACACCTCCAGCGTGCCGGTGTAGGTGCCGGTCGCGTAGACGTGTGTGGGTGCGGCCAGCGCCGAGGTCTCGCCGTCGCCGAACGACCACAGGTAGGTGAACGGCGCCTCGCCGGTCAGGACCGCCTCGAAGCTGACCGAGCAGCCGGCGATAGTCGGCGTCACGACGACGATGTCGACCGGGTCGCACGCCTCCGTCACGCACATCTCCACCGGCACGAACTGTTCGTGGACGTAGGGGTCGTTGTATTCGAACTTGAGCGTGCCGGTGTAGCACTCGCCGGGGGTCAGCCCGGTGGCGTCCAAGGCCAGGTCGATGATGCCCCAGCCGTCCGGCGCGATGACGCCCTGGGCCGGGTCGACCGCCAACCAGGGGATATCCCAGCCGGCGCTGAGGGCCATGTTCACGGCCTCGTAGGCATCGATGCGGCCCCAGCCGTAGACGTTGTTGGGCACGTCGTTGGGGCCGTCGCCGCCGCAGCCCTGGTTGGTGGTGATCGGCATGGCGCTCTGCTCGATCAGCCAGTAGGTCTGCTGGACGTTGCCGCGCAGCTCGGGCACGGCCGACCAGATCAGGGCGGCCTCGCCGGCGGTGTGCGGGGAAGCCATGGAAGTGCCACCGAACGAGGCGTAGCTGCTGCCGGGCACCGACGAGCGGATGTTGACGCCGGGGGCGGAGACGTTCGGCTTCATGAGGCCGGTGATGTCGGCCGGGCCGCGGCTGGAGAAGCCGGCGATCTCGTCGTTGATGTCCGTGGCGCCCGTGGACAGGACGTTGTAGGTGTCGCTGGGGCTGTGCACCGTCCCGCAGCCCGGTCCGTCGTTGCCGCCGGAGAAGGAGGGGAAGATGCCGGCCGCGCGCCAGGCGTAGATGGACTGCATGTACCACCACTGCGCCGGTCCGCCGCCCCAGGAGTTGTTGACCACGTGGGGGCGCATGGCGGGATCGGGGTTGGCCCCGTTCAGGTCCCATGGCGCCAGCAGGAACTCGGCGCACTCCAGCAGCTCGGCGTCGTAGCCCGAACCGCCCTGGTCGAAGCCGTTGCAGGCCACCCACTGTGCCCCCGGCGCCATGCCGATGGCGTTGGTGGCGCTGATCGGGTTGGAGGGGTCGTCGCTGCCGCACATGGTGCCCATCGTGTGGGAGCCGTGTCCGCCGTAGTCGAAGGGGGCGGAGGGATTGTCGCCGTAGGGATCCCACCAGTTGTAGTTGTGGTCGTAGCTGCCGCCGCCCAGGTTGCCGCGGTACTGGTTGACCAGGGCCGGGTGGTCGTACTGCACGCCGGTGTCGATGTTGGAGACGACGACGCCGGCACCGGTCACCCCGAAGTCGGTCCAGACGGCGTCGGCCTTGACCCGGTGGATGCCCCACTCGACCGCCTCGGCGCTGTCCGGGGCCGGGCTGGACTCGACCGGAGCCGGTGCGGCGTAGGCCGTGTCGGGACCGATGTAGGCGACCTCGGGCCGGGCGATGATCTTGTCGACCAGGGCGCGGCCGCCGGTGACCACCACGGCGTTGACGATGTAGCGCGACTCGTAGGTCACGCCCGCGGCGGCCAGGTCGGCCAGCAGGCCGGCCTGGGTGCGCTGGGCCGTGCTGCGCAGCGTGTCGAGCACAAAGTGCCCGCGCGCCGCCCAGTCCATGGCAAAGGCCGGGCTGAGATCGGCCTGCTCGGCCAGGTAGACGATGAAGCGAGCCGTGCCGTCGGTCGAGCTGTCCAGGTCGCGGTAGACCTGGGCGTCGACCCCGCGTGGCATGGTCGACTCGGGCACGGGGAAGATGCCGTCGGTCGGCACCTCGGAGACGTGGTAGTGCAGGTCGCCCGTGCCGCTGTTGGTCAGCGTCACCGGATAGATCAGGGTCAGGCTGGCTGGCACGTCGACGCTCACCGCGGTGTCGGAGAGCTCGGGCCAGCTCGCCGCGAGATAGACGTCCACGACCGTGGGCACGCCCTCGGTGATAGTGATCGGGCCGATGTAGTACTGGTTGAAGTAGTCCATGCCCATGGCGTGGAGCCAGTACGTGTTGGCGAGGAGCGGGTCGAAGCTGTAGCCGCCGTCGGCCGCGGTGCGGCGCTCCTCCCAGAAGTTGGGATCGGTGAGGCCTTCCAGGTAGACGTTGGCATCGGCGATGGGAGCGCCGGTGTTGGCGTCGTAGACGTGGCCGCTCAGGCTACCGGCGCCGGGCGTCGGCGGGAGACAGTAGAGCAGCGACTCGTGCGGCGGCGGGGTGATCGGGCCGGAGCCGGTGCTGCCGCCAAAGTTCCACAGGCGGCCGTCGGCAAAGCCGCCGCCCGCGCCGGTCGTGGCCTGGTTCAGGAGCGCGGTGAACTGCACCCAGGCGTTGACCACCGGGTTCCAATACCAGGTGGTGTCCTGGACGTTGGCCCAGTCCCCCAGGTCGCCGCCCCACCAGAAGACGCCGCCGGGCACGACCGCGCCCACCGGGGACTTCTGGCCGGCGTTGGCCGGCAGGCTGGCCCGGGCGACCCAGACGTCCAGGCCCGGGTCGTACTCGTAGAAGTCGGTCCCCCCGGCGTAGTCACCGCCGACGTAGAGGCGGCCCTGGCCGGCTGCCGCGCCGTGAAAGACCAGGAAGTCGGGCAGGATGGCCGCGGGGGTCCAGGTGGTTCCGTCGTAGTAAAAGTGCTGGTTGCTGGCGCAGGTGTTGGCCCCGCAGCCGCCGGTGACGTGGAGATTGCCGTCCACCACGCCGCCGGCCGCGCCGCCCGCGCCCCCGATCTCCACCGGGCCGGGGATGTCGGGGCCCGTGGCCCAGGTGGCGGTGGCCGGGTCGAAGCACTGCAGGGCGTAGGTGCCGTCCCAGTCGCCGGTCGTGGTGGTGTAGCCGCCGGCCACGCAGAAGCGGCCGGCGACGAAACCGCCCACGGCGCCAAAGACCGGGATGGGCAGCGGCGGCAGGGCGGTCCAGGTGGCCGTGGCAATGTCGTACATCTGCGCCGCGCCGGTCACATTGTTGCCCGCGCCCAGGCCGCCGGCGTAGAAGCAGGTGCCGGCCGTGCCGTAGTCGTCGGTGCAGGCGAAGGCCATCCAGTGGGCCCCGCTGGCCCCGGTGTTGTCCTCGATCTGCCAGGCCGGGCCGGCCACGGTGCGGAGCTCGGACGTGTCGGAGTAGGCCATCGTCGGGTCCCAGGCCGTCAGGGTGGCCATATCCTCGTCCAGGCAGTTGGCGTCGATGGGGACGGTCACGGTGACGACGAAGTCGGCCGCGCCGCCGTCGGGGATCGGCCCCACAGTAGCCGGGCCGACGATGGGCCAGACGCTGTCGTAGGTGACGGTGAAGGTCTCCTCATAGCCCAGCATGTTGTTCAGGGTGAGGGTGTAGGCCACCTCGTCGCCGGGGTCGGCAAAGCTCTCCTGGTAGGGCGGGACCAGGGTGATGATGGGGATACCGGAGGGCACGCACATCCAGTCCAGGGCTGCCCCCAGGATCTCGGCGCGCTCTTCCACCGTGTCGATCCACTCGAGCGGCCAGGCCAGGAAGGAGGTCTTGAAGGCGCCCGAGTCGTAGCTGGTGGAGTTGTTCTGGCCGGAGGCGTTGAAGCGGAAGGGCTCGTCGGCGCCGGGGCCGGCGATGGCGTAGTCGTCGTAGGGCCCTTCGTAGCTGCCGGTGGGCCAGTAGGCGGCCCAATCGTCCGGGCGGACCATGGCGTAGGGCCCCAACCCGTCGCCGATGGGGTTGCCGGCGTTGCCGACCGGGTCGAGCTCGATCATGTCGTCGGTGATATCGGCGACGCCCAGGTAGTTGACCATGAAGGGGGTGATCGTGCCGGCCTCGTAGTGGTACTCCTGCGAGGAGAGGATAAAGTTGCCGCCGGCGTCCAGGTAGGCGCCGACATCGGCCTCGTTCGTCGGAGAGAAGACGCCGTCCTCCCAGGCATAGCCGGTGAACCAGATGACCACGTCGTAGTTGGCCATGTCGCCCGTGGCCGGCTGGCCCTGGGTGACGGTGTCCCAGACGTCGTAGGAGTAGCCCAGGTAGTCCAGGGCGGAGGTGTAGTAGGGCCGGCCGCCGTCGTTGGGCACGGTCTGGTCAAAGTCCCAGTCGTCGTCGACTACCAGCACGCTGCACTCGGCAGCGCAGCCCAGGGCATAGTACTCCGGGTCGCCAAAGGGCGGGTTGTCGGCGCCGATGTTGCCGCCAAAGACCCACATGCCGGGCAGGCCGTCGTTGGGGTCGGCGGTGCAGAGCGGAATGAAGGCCCCGGCGTGGTCGCGGCGCTCCTGGTTGAGGTCGGGGAAGGCCTGGTTCCAGGTGTTGGTGCTGGGGATGTACTCCATGACCTCGGCCGAGCGGCCGTTCCAGTCGCCGCCGCCGACCACGTAGATGTGGTCGCCCCAGGGGGCGGGGGCCTTGGTGTCGGCGTCGAAGCCAAAGCCGCGGCCCTCGGCGCTGGCCACCGGCATGGGGGCGATCGACGTCCAGCCGGCCGCCAGGTTGGCCGTGTCCAGGACCTCGGCGATGGTGGTCGGCACCAGGTCGCCGCCGACGTACTGGTAGATGCCGCCCATGGCGTAGATCTTGCCGTCCTGGACGGCCACCTGGATGTAGGAGCGGGCCGGGTTCAGGTTGATGCCCAGGTCGGTCCAGCGCGAGCCGGAGGGTTGGGTGGGGTCAAAGGCCCAGGTGCCGGCGTAGAAGTATGGATCGACGAGGTTCTCCCAGCCGCCAAAGACGTAGATGATGTCGTCGACGACGGCATAGCCCATCGCGGCGACGAGCTCTCCGGCGACCGTCACGGTCCAGTCGTCGGCTGGTGGCAGGGCCTCGACCACGCCGACCTGTGGGTAGAAGCGCTGCACCGTGCCGATGTTGACGGCCGGGACGCTGTCGGCGCTGTAGCCGCCGATGACATAGATGGCCGGGCCGCGGCCGGTGCCGTCGTCGTTGACCAGGTTGGCGGTGTAGTTGGAGACGTCCTCGACCATGTCGAAGCCCGTGTCGGCATAGGTGCCGACCAGGGGATCGAAGGCGATGATGTCGGGGCTCTCGGTGGAGCTGCCGCTGCGGCCGCCCATGATATAGACCTTGTTGCCCCAGGGTTCGGGCCCGGGGACGAAGACGGCGTCGAGGCGGGTAAGTTCGGTCAGCGGCGAGTCCGGGCCGAGCTGCCAGGCCCCCTGCTCGGGCGCCGCCTTCGGGGCAGCGTCCACGGCGGGCTGGTGTGCTCGCTGGGGTGCGTTGCCCAGGCTGAGCGGCTGGGCCAGGGTCGCCTTGGTGGGGGTGTCGGGCTGCTGGGCCCCCGTCGTGGCGGGCAGCGCGCCCAACACCATCGGCAGGAGAAGCAGGAGAGACAACCAGCGCAGCTGTTTCATGGTACCTCCTTTGCTCCTTGGGGAAGCGAGGGCAGAGACCTTCCGCACGGAACGGGGCGGCATCACCTCCTTTCAGGGCCACTGGCTGCGACGACGCGGTGTGTGGCAACGATACTGCTGTCACGGCTCCAAACATCCGCTGCCGGGGTGGATGCGAGGGCCATGACGTGCAGTGAGAGGGTCCGGTTGCCTCCTATTATAGCATGCCGCGGGCTTCCAGGCAAGAGCCTTGATCTACGAATTGACAGCCGCGGGCGCGGGCGGTATAATCCCATCCGTGACCGGGCCGTTTCGCTGCCGCGGCGGCGTCGATCCGCGAGCGGCCCGGTGGGCCTTGCCGCAGGCCCATGTGCGCTCGCCCCAGTAGCTCAGCTGGACAGAGCGGCTGCCTTATAAGCAGGCCAGGGGCGAGGTAAGGGAAGTCGAGTTCTAGCTATGAGTATGTACAGAGGGACCGCCCCTCAGAGGCTATCCCTCTGAGGGGTTCGTTTTTGTGGTGTTGCGAGTTCTAGTTTGGTAACGGGAAGGTGGACGCAAGGGCGCTGCCCACGGTATACTGGGCAGGCCACACAGCAGGAGAATGATCATGGCAATCACGCTGCTGACGCTAAAGGAAGCCGCCGAGCGCTACAGCCTCGCCGTAGAACAGTTGCGCGACTTTGTCCGAGATGGTAGAATAGGCCTGGTCGTGATGGAGAACCAGGAAATGGTATCGGACGACGAGGTGCGCAAAGTGGTCGGAAAGAACGGCAACCATGTCCATTGGGTTTCCCTGAGCGAGGCGGCTGCACATTATGCCCTGGATGCCGAACTTCTTGAGCGACTGGCCAAAGATGGCGTGATCCGTTTTACGGACTCTCCGGATGGCCTAATGCTGGCGGGCAAAGACGTAGAACTCGTTGCCACGGAATTGAGCAGGGCAAACTTCCGCCACCTGGAGCGCGTTCCCATCAGCATGAGCGAGGCTGCCCGAAAGTACCACTTCTCGGTTGGCGCCGTATTCAACTGGGTCAGAAAGGGGTACGTTCACGTCGTCGGGACAGGCCCAAAGACCGTTTTCGTTGACGAAGCTGACGTAGCCTATGCCCGATGCCTGGCCGATCTCCGAGGGATGAAGGGGGGAAGAGCTTTGTTCCCCACAAGTCCACAATACCAACCACGAGTCGCCCTCTCGTAACGATGGGAAATCTCTTCTAGCTATTCTGAACACACGAAGCTGATCTTGCCGCTTGCTCTACCCCAGTAACCCAAAACCGAAGGAGCTATGGGCCTCGATCTCTGCCTTGAGACCACGGGGCCGCCAGTGGATGCCCACAATACACAATCCGCAGTAGGGTCTTGACCAATATCTTTCACGGTTTGACAGACTATGAAAGATATGCTATACTCCCTCCAGTGCAACCGCCGTAACAGTTGAAAGGCCGTCGACAATGCTCTCACAACACTTACCTTGTCCTACCCCGGCACTACGACCGGCAGTTATGCCCCCTCCGGGGGCAACACCGGCCCCGCGGCTGCGCTCTCTGCCGTCCACGCTAAACTCCACGTCCCTCACCCACAAGGAGGCCTTCCGTGCGTCTCGCTAAACACCTGGTTGTGGTTGGGATCCTTCTGGCCGTCACCGTAGTAGCCGGGGTGCTCGCCGCTTGCCTGGCTGCGCCCAGCCCAGTGCCTAACCAGGCGGGCAGCGCGGTGGAGTTCACCTCCACCGATCCTATCGCGGGCGTGGAGATCCGCGTGCCCGACCTGGGGTGGGACCGACCGTTGGGCGTCACACCCTTTAGCGCCAACGTGACCCTGCCCGCCGGCCCCCACACCTACCTGGCCACGGCCTCCGGCTATCGCACCGTGAGCGGGCAATTCACCGTTACCGCTGCGCTCGATCCGCTGCACGTGCAAGTCCCAGCATTGGCGCGCAGCGGCGGCCAGATCGAGGTCCGCTCCAGCGCCCCGGCCGAGGTGACGGTCGACGGCCAACCCGTCGGAAGCTGCGAGCCCAACGTGTGGACAGCGGTGGGGCGCTATGAGCCGGGCCGCTACACGGTCCAGGCGCACACAGCCCTGGGAATCCAGGAGATGACGATCGCGGTCGGCGAGGACAGCGACGGCCGGGCCGACTTCTACTGGGGCAGCCGGCTGGTCGTGATGGTAGAACCCTCCGGACTGATCTCCCTGACGATCATGGTAGATGGCCGGCCGTATACCGGCCCGGTGGAATACAACCACAGCCGACTGACCCAACAGCCGTTTGTCCAGGTAGAGGCCGTTGCTCCCGGGTACATTGGCTGGGCCGACACAGTGTTCCTGCAGCCAGGGGACGTAACCACAGCAACAATCACCCTGACGCCTGACACCCGTGAAGCGGACGTGCTGGCGGCCTACTGGCACTACTGGGAGGTCCTCACCGCAGCCTACCGGAACCTGGACGTGTCTCAACTAGGCACGGTCATCACTGGCACGCTGCTGGAGCAGGAAACCCAGGCGATCAGCACGCTCGACCAATACGGGATTGGCGCCTTCACGATGGCACCGGCCCCACACACTCCCACGGTAGAGATTGCCGAGACTACGGCTACAGTGCGGGTGATATTCGACTTGCAGCAGACGACCGTGCAGCAGGACGGTTCGTCTACGACTTACACGAACCGCCAAGACGGCGAATACACCTTCATCAAAGGGACCGACGGCATCTGGCGGGCTGCCGGATGGGACTCGCTGGCCCCGGCAGCCACGGTGCCGCCCACTCCGGCTGCTGGTGGAGATGGGGGCGGCGGTGACCAGGGCGGTGGAAGTGGCCCAACGGGACCGGCCGACCGTGGCCTGGTGGCGCAGATCATCCTGGCCTCGATCAACTGCCTGCGCGCCGGACAGGGGCTACCCGCGGTGGTCTGGGACCAGGATATCGCCAACACCCTGGCCCCGTTGGCCGACGAGGCGACGGCGGCCTACCGCGACCACATGGCATATCCCCCCGAGCTGGTGGCCCGTGTAGACGCGGCGCTGCTACCGCTAGGCGCGCGCACAATCGGTTGGAAGGGGATCGTGCTCAGTTTTGTTCCGGGCAATGCCCAGTGGGGCGAATTTGCCTACGACTGGGAGAACTACGCCGACCGACCCTGCGACACGCGGTACGGCACCGGCGGCGGTGAGGCCTGGGCCGGGTCGTTCTCCCGCCTCGGCATCGCCATCGGCACCCCCTATTGGACCGGTACCTGGTGGAGCTCCACGATCATCTTTGCGGTGCGATAGGAGGCGACGATGCGCACAAAGAGACTGGTCCTGGCGCTAATCGCGCTGCTGCTACTGGCGCTGGCGGGGTTGACCGCCGGATACGGGGGGCGCGATTCTACCGCGCGGGCCGCGTTCCCGGCCTACGCCGGCCCGCCGCTCGAGTTCCGCTGTGAAAACTGCCCGGGCAGTCTGGAAGGCGGCGCCTGGGTCAAGGTCAAGGATTTTCTCCAATGGTCGGGGTGCAGTACGTGGGAGTGTTGGTCGGAGTGGAACAACGAAGGGCCCAATGCGCTGATGGAAAAGCCGGGCGACAGCCTGTTTCGCACCTCCGATCAGGACAACCCGGCCGGTTGGCCCAACCCAGGAAGCCGCGGCGAGGCGGTCCCCTGTACGGGCTGTGTCATCTGGGACGGGCGCGACATGTGCGATACGGACGGCGACGGCGACCTGGAGCCGGCGGCCGGCACCTGGTACCACAATGCCTTCGCCCGGCCGACCTGGTACCATCTCCGCGAGGGGGAGGAACTCATTCTGTTCTGTACCTGGCAGATAGATCGCGCCAAAACGTACTGGAACTTTGCCGAACAAGACGTGTGCCAGCACCAGATATGCATCGAACCAACCCCGCCGGTCACCGTAACCCAATGCACCTGGGAAGAGACGCCGCTAATCAAACCGACCGACCCGCCCCCGCAGCCGACGCCGTTTGTCCCGATCGCGCCAAGCCTGACAGCGCGAGCCTTCGTCCACTCGCACCTGGATCCCCGCGACAACGCCTACCTGACCGCGCCCGCATTCTACTGGAACTGGCAAGAATTCCTGGACGCGTCGCTCACCGCCGAGGTGACCGAGCCCACGGTGCCCAGCTGCGGGGCCTCCTCGGAGGTAGTGGCCTATTGGTTCTACGGTTCGGCGGGGCAGACCGTCTGCCCCGCGGACAGCAGTGACCCGGACTGCCGTTGGCGGCCGGCCTACAAAGGCGGCGCCCACCCGGACGTGACCCAGCCGGAGTGGATCCACCTGGTGTGGAGCCGGACGGCCACCCCGGCCACACGGCCGGCTACCTGGGACTTTTTCCCGGTCGGGCCGGTGACAGTGGATATCGCGTACAGCGCCCTGGTGATGACCACGTACACCTGCGACGGGGGGGCGAACACCTATACCGCGTTCTGGACGCAGGACCTGGCCCTCCAGGTCGGCCTGCTCCGGACCGCCCGCCGCTATTGATGAGGAGCAGCGGATGACCGCGGCACCCCGCGAGTTCACGATGAAGACGTATCAGCATCTGGTCGAGGCCCTGGCGGTGCAGCGCACCCTGGGATGCCAGAACACGGCCCAAACAGCCGACGTCGTGCGCCGTGTTCTCATCGGGAACCTGGGGTTGCGCCAGTTCTTGGGGTCACGCTTGAACTCCCACACCAGCAGCCCGGCCGCCGGCTGGGTCGTCGAGTTCGACCACGGCCGGCACCGCCTGCTCCTGGACGCCCCCGACCGCACCCTGGCCGAGGCCATTGCGCCCATCCTCGAGGAGTATTACTGCCGCGGGGGCGAATGGCCTACGGGGGTGCGGAAAGGGCCACTTTACCTATCGTTGTAACCCCGGCTATGCCGGGAATTGCGCGATGAGGCCGCAGCGTAGTCCTTGTCCCAAGGACCAAGCAGGCCGAAAACTTGAGACCGGAAGCAGTCCCAGGGGCAGTGTGCGGCCGCAGCGTAGTCCTCACTGCGAGGGCCAAGCAGGCCGCTAGAACCACCGCCCTGAGGGGCAGAGCGTACGGCAGGATCAGGCGATACCGATCGCCGGCCTGCCGTTTTTTATTGACGCAGGAGGGTTCGTTGAGACCACGCCACGAGCGCGGACAGTCCCTGGTACTGATTGCCGCCCTTATGGGCACAGTCGTCATGATCTTTCTGTCCCTGCTGGCCCTGGCCACGCTCTACGGGGCCCGCAGCCACGCCCGCCAGTCCCTCCAGGTGGCCACCGCCGCCGGGGCCCGCCGGGTCGACTACGAGAGCCTGCCTGGAGGTCTCCTGCGGCTCGACGCCGCGGCGGCGATCTCGACGACGCGCACTGTGTTCGGTAGCGCCCTGGCCCTACAGAGCTTTGGCCTGGACGCCAGCGCCGCCGCCATCGCTGAACGCGCCGTAATCGAGGTCCACAATGACGTCCCCTGGACGAGCCCCTACACCGGCATTACCCACCAGGTGCCCACCGTCGTCGCCGTGGCCCCCATCCCGGTGCGGATATTCTTCTTTGCCGTCGAGATCCCGGTAACTGCCGAAACGGAGGTGCACGCGCCATGAAACGAAAAGCAAAGGGCCAGGCGCTGGTCGAGTGGGCCTTGTCCCTCTCCCTGGTGGTGGTATTCGTCATCGGGAGTGTGCAGGCCCTCTACGGCCTGTACGTGATGCGCCAGGTACGCGCCGTCGCCGAGGACGCGGTGAACGTCGCCGCGGTGTACGGCGGGGATACGACCGAGTTCCAGGAACAACTGCCGGCGATCCTGGCCACCCACCGCTTGGATCCCGCCTTGGCCACGGTCCAGGTCAACCCACCCCAGGGCAGCTACCTGGAGCCACTAACGGCACGCGTCGAGTACCGGGTCACGGTCCGGTTATACGGGCTCTTCGACATGGCCATTCCCGCCCAGGAGGCCCGCGCGCTCAGCCAGAAAGACTGGGACTGGTAAAAAACGGAGGTCACTGTGAAAAGAGGCAATATCTACCTGCGCGTCGGCATCGCCATCATCGTCGTGTCCGTGGCCATCCTGGCCTACATGGCCTGGACCAGCACCCAGGCGCAGCGCCGCACCGTCCTGACCGTGGCGATGCGGATCGAAGCCGGTACAGTCATTACGCCGGAAATGCTCGCCACGATGGAAGTCCCGGCGCCGCTGCCGGGGTCAAGCACACCCTTCCCCTACTTTAGCGACGCCGGCCAGGTCACGGGGCGCACCGCCCTGGTAACGTTGCTGCCGAGCGTGCCGCTCACCCTGGATGCGGTAGGTGAACTGGCCCCGCCCGGGCGGCTGCTGCCTTCGGGTCAGGTCATCGCCCCGGGTTACGCCGGCCTGGCCCTGCCGACCACCGCACTGCGCTCCGTCGGCGGGGCACTCAAGATCGGCGACAGCGTCACCATCCTGATCCCGGCGCTGGCCCCGGCGGCGTCCGAGGCCCCGGCCCCGGGCGCGCCGATCAGCCTGCGCCAAGCGCAGGGGATCACTTACACTCTCCTCTACAGCGATGTGTTGGTGGTAGACCTGCGCGACGCGACCGGCAAGTCCATGGTGGCCGGCGAGGCCATGAGTACGGCAACCTTCCTCGTGCTGCAACTGACCCCGGCACAGGTCCTCGAGGTGGCCCGTTACCAGGACATCCTGGTACTGGCGGTGGAGGTCAAGTGATGCGTATCCTGGCCGTGGCCACGGGCAGTAGTTTGCCGTCGCGCCTCGAAGAGCGCTACGTCGTCGAAGCGGCCTTTCTCCCGGACTACGAGAGCGGCCTGGCGCAGCTCGCGCGGGGTTACCAGGCCCTGCTAGCCGGCGACCGCTCCCCGACGCTGGAGGGCCTGGGAACACTGCTGGAGGCCGCCGTACAGATGGAAGACCTCCGGACCGTGTTCCTCTCTTCTCACCGCACGACCGGTTTTCCCGTCCCCGAGGGGGCGCTCACGCTGCCCCCCGACGCCGGCGAACACGAGGTCGCGAGGCAGCTCGCCCTGGCGCGCCGCCCGCTGGAGGGCAACCGCGTCCTGATCTTTTACACGACCAAGGGCGGGGCCGGCAAGACGACCGCGACTGTGAACACAGCCACGGCCCTGAAACAGCTCCACCCCGATAAGCGGGTCATGGTCTTTGACATGGACTTTCCCAAAGGCAACGTCTTCCTGGCCTTTGGTATGCCCAATGCCTTGACCATCGAGCACCTGCTGCGCGAACCGCAGATCACCCCGGAGGTGCTGGCCCGGCACGTCTACCACGACGAGCGCACCGGGGTCGACCTGCTGCTGGCCCCCGCCCGTAGCGACGTCGTCGTGCAGCTGCAGCCCAACAGCTTCCTGCATATCCTTTCGCTCCTGCGGGCCGCCTATGACTTTGTGTTGCTGGACTTTGAGCCCGAGATCCAACGCAACGAAATCCTGGTCCTGGCGCTGCACGAGGCCACCGACCTGGTGCTGCTGACCGACTTTAGCGAATTCTCCGAGAACGCCCTCCGCCGGCTGCTGCCCATCCTGACCGCCCTGGACGTGCGCCACAAGGTGCGGCTGGTATACAACAACATCTGGAAGGAGGACATGCGCTTCATCGGCGGCAAGGAGCAGGAGTACCACGTGCCGGTGCTGGGGGTGATTCCGCATAACCGGGAATACGAATACGCCCACCGCGAGCACACCCCGCCCACGGGCCGCGACCTGGTGGAGCCCTTCCGCACGGTGGCCCGGCGGCTGCTGGAGCTCTGAACCGTATCCACAACGGAGTCGCGATGATCCAGGACGCTGTCAGGACGCTCAAGGACTACTTTCAAGACCTCCAGGCCACCGGAGCGCCGGACTACCTCACCCGGCACCTCGAAGCGCACGGGGCTGACTGGGCGGCGCGGCTGGACGAGCAGGTCCGCGAACAGGTGGTGGGGCAGTACATCGAGTATCTCGGTCAGCGGCTGCCCAAGCACCTGCGGAGCCCATTGGTCCGCTCCCCGGAACGCTGGATCGCCGTGGAGCAGGCCACCCGCGAGTTTCTGGAGCGACTGGAGCGCGAACGGCCCGAACTGGGGTTGGCGGCCACGCCGCAGTTCGTGCGGCAGTTTGCGCAGATCGCCGGGCTGGGCGTGCTGGAACCACTGATGGACGACCCCGACGTAACCGAAATCATCGTCGAGAACCACCATTCGGTCCAGGTAGAGAAATACGGCCGCACGGTGCCGGTACCCGGATTGGCCTGGCCCTCAGCCGAGGCTTGGCGCCGGCAAGCTATCGCCCTCTGCACCTTGTCCAACCGGCCCATTGGGGTCGAGCAACCCATGCAGTCGTTCTTCTTCTCCGACGGCAGCCGGGTCACGGTCATCATCGGGCCGGACGTGGCCCACCGCGGGACGCTGCTCAACATCCGCCGCAAGCGCGCGAACTCCTATACTCTGGCCACCCTGGTCGAGCGGGAGGCTTTGAGCGCGGACCTGGCCCGCTATCTCGACCAGGTGGTCAAAGCCTGGGGCAACGTGGTCGTCTGCGGCGAGTCGGGGTGCGGCAAGACCTCGCTCCTGGAGGCCCTGGTCAACGCCATCTCGCCCCAGGACCGCGCCGTCCTCGTCCAGGAAAACGACGAGCTCAACCCCACGCATCCGCACCTGCGTTACCTGCTGGCCTCCACCGATGCCGCCCGGCCCGGCGCTACCCTGCGCGACTGCACCCGTTTCGCCATGCTGGTGGCGCCGCGGCGGCTGATCATCGGCGAGGCCAAGGAGGGCGAGGCGGCGGATATGCTCTTTGCTATCACCGCCGGCTTCTCCGGGTGTATGACGACGATCCACTCCTACTCCGGCCGGGACGCGCTGGACCGCCTGTATGTCGCCGCGCTGATGGACCCCACCGGACGCTACGGCGCGGGCGGCGAGGTGCTGCGGCGGGCCATCGCCGGCGCCGTGGATGTTGTCGTCCACGTGGCCTTCAGTCCGCAGGGACGGCGGCACGTGGACCAGGTACACGAGGTCTGGGGGTTGGACGACACCGGTCACTGGGACGCGCGGCCGGTCTGGGCAGCGATCTACGGTGACGGCGAGGAGGAGGCCATCTCCTGGCAGCAGCCGGAGGAGTATGGGCTTTCCCCCCGGCTGCAGGAAAAACTGCGCGCCTACGGCGGCCGGGCGGCGATGGAAGCGCGCGACCTCCCGGAGACGCCCATCGCCCGCGCGGCCCGGTGGCAGCGGGCTTACCGGGAAGCAGTTGCCCTGGGCAACGCCGGCCTGTACGAGCGCGCCTGGGTGAGCCTGCAAGAAATCCTGGTCGAGAACCCCGCTTACCGGGACGCGGCCCGGCTGCAGACCGACTTCCAGTCCCGCCAGCGGGAGCAGGAGCGGCGCACCGCCGAACGGCTCGCCGGCTGGCGGGACCGCGCCCTGGATGCCGCCCGGCGGGGCGACCGGGAACTGGCCGAGTGGGTCGTCAGTGAGGCGCGGGAGCTTTCGCCAGTAGCCGCCGCGCAGTTGCAGGAGGAGATTGCCACCTTGCTTACGGCAGAGGAGGCCACGCGATGAACGTCGTCGTCGCCCTGGGTTTCGCCGGACTGGGCACGGGACTGCTGTTGGCGCTGCGGCCGGCCGTCCGGCCTTCGCCGCACCTCGCCGCGGAGGCGCGCCGGGTAGCGGCCCTTCCGCCATCCCTGCGCCGACCGCTGGAACGCTATATCGAGCAGCGCGCCGGCCGCGGGGCGACGACCGCCGGTCAGTTCGGGTTGGTCCTGCTGGCCAGCCTCATACTCGGCGCGGCCGCGCTTTTCCCCTTCTTCAAACTTGGAGCCGTACTCCCGGCGGTGCTGGTGGCCTTTATCGTCGGGCAGATGTACCTCCAGGCCCAGGAGCTGAAGCGTACGGCCCGCCTGGACGAACAGGCGCTCGAGTTCCTGACGCTGGCCGTGGCAAACCTCGCGGCCGCGGCGCATGCCGCGCCGGCCCTGGTTTTGGGTAGACTGCTGGCGGCCGCGGAAGCCCCGCTGCGTGAGGAAGTCGCGGCGGTCCTGCCCCCGCTGCAGGGCGGGAAGGATTTTCGGCCGGCCCTGGAGGATGTGCTGGAGGCGACGCGCAGCGGACGGCTGCGGCGGGTGTTGCACCTCTGGCGGGCCTCGGAGGAAGAAACCCTGGGGCCGACGGCGCAGGCCGCCCGCTTCCAGGCCCTCTTCGAGCAAGAACGACTGATGGAAGGGCTGCGCCGGGAAATCCTCCTGTCCGTGCGCAAGGGGCAGTCGTCGATGTACGTGGTGTGCGGCCTCATCCCGGCCCTGGTCGCCGTGATGATGGCGCTGGTGCCCGCCTTTCGCGTCGCCTACGTCGAAACAGACCTGGGCCATCTGGGACTGGCCCTGATCCTGATGTTAGAGTTCCTGGCCGTCTTCTTGAGCCGCCGGATCGTCCGGGCCGCGCTGAAATAGCCGCCGGTTGTGTCGGGGGCGCGTTAAAATGCCGGGCCGGGGGGGTGTGTGTCTGGGTAAGGCCCTTTATTTGGTTATTTTACCAGAGGAGAACCGACCGTACTACGCCGTCGTGCAGGCGCCCGACCAGGAAGCTGCCGCCACCACGCTGCTCACGCAGCGAGCGCGCGCCAGCGGAGAGGGTCTGACGTTGGTCACCGGGGTGGACCTACTGCAGGAAACACCCGTCCTACCGGGGCGCGTGGACGTCCTGACGACGATGGTCCTGGACAAGCAGGCCTAGGAGGAGCCCAATGCCGTACCTGGTCTTTGCCCTGCTCTACGGCGGCGCCTTGCTGATAGCCCTGTCCAGCACGCCGGTCCTGCCGGTGACCACCGCCGGGTCGGCCGACCTGCGCGCCGCGCTGACCGGCCGGCTGCGCGAGATCGAGCGGAGCGCCGACCGCTTGCCCGTGGTCGGGCCAGAGATTGCCCGCGGCCGGCGGCGGGAGCTGCACTACGCTATCCGGGACCGTCTGCCCTCCTTCTGGGGGGACCTCGCCATTTACCTGCGCGAAGCCCGCCGGGACCTGCGCGGGGCTATCCTCGCGGCGATCGACCAGCTCCATGATCCGCTATCGGGCATACTCGCGCGGCACCTGCAGCGCACCCAACTGGGCAGTCCCCTGGACACGGCCCTGCAGGCCGCGGCGGCCGAGATCGACTACCGCCCCTTCAGCCACGGCGTGGCCAATTTGCTGTCCACGGCCGCGCAGGGCGGTGACCTGTTGCACCTGCTGAACGTGCTGCGGAGCCAGGCCATGGACCAACTGGCCTTTGAACGGCGAGAGCAGACGGCCACCCTGGAGATCCGCCTGCTCGTGGTTACGCTGCCTATCCTGTTCATGGCGTTGATGCTGGCCATCTTTGTGCCCATCGCCGTATCGGGTCTGGCGACCTTCTTGCAGGTATTCTGAGAGGCAAGGTAGTGGACGACAGTCTGCGCACGCGCTGGTATATGGGCTGGGCCTGCACCGAGAGGACGCCGCTCCCGGAGCAACTGCGGATCGCCGTAGAGCACTTTCGGAAACGGCACGGCCGGCTACCGGCAGTGGTGGCAGTCCACCGGAAAGACGGGATCACCCCTCCGCCAGGGATTGTCCTGGTCGAGGCGGCGTGGGTGCACGAAGGCAACCTGCACCTGTACTTCTGAAGGAGGTGCCCAATGAACGCGCTGCAGGAACTCTATAGCACGCTGCTCGATGTGATCTGGTATGGCGACCTCGCCGGTCACCTGCGGGCCTGGTGGCGCGTGGTTCGGGGAGAAATCGACGTAGAGGCCCAGGTTGTCCTGACCGGAATGGCTGTCGCGGATGCCCCGCCGGCCCCGGTCACGGCAGTCGCTGCCCCATTGTAGGAGGGTCTGTGTACGGAGCACCCAAGGCGCGCCGCACGCTGTACGGGGCCCTGGTGCTGGGGCTGCTCGCCCTGGCCATCGGCCTGCGCGAATGCTGGCACACGCCCCTGGCCCGGTATATGCCTTTCGCGGGGGCACTGGCCCCGCGCGCGACATCCCTGCCGCCAGTCCCGACGCCCGCGCCCACGACAGGCCGGCCAACGCCCGAGCAGGTCATTGCCCTGGTCCAGGTGTACAACCAGGCCGACGTGCTGGCGAACCGCGCGAACGACATCACGGCGTTGCTGCCGTATGTGCACCCGGACGGCCCGCTCTACGCGGCGCTGGCAGTGGAATACCGCCGGCGCGCGGCCTCCGGCGAGGTCCACAATGTGCAGCTTACGCGCTTCTGGGCCACGGAGCCGGTAGTTACGGAGACGGAAATCACGCTGGAGACCCAAGAGGTCTGGGACGAGACGGTCCTCAACGGCCGCACCGGGGAGGTCACGTCGGCCCAAGTCGGGATCGTAACCCGCCAGCGTTACACGATCCGGCCGGACGCCGGCGGGACCTGGCGCATCTGGGACCTGGAACTGGTCGACAGTGGGGGCTATATCCCGTGAGAGGTACGCAAGATGGCTGCTGGAGGAGAAAACAGAGCAGTGCGACAGCCAGATGGAATGATCGGCGCCAGCGAATTGGCTACTTTCATCTTCTGCCCGTATGCCTGGCGGCTGCGCTATATCGAAGGACTCCGACCCGATCCGGGGCGCTTGCAGCGGGGCAGGGCCGCGCACCGGGCCCACGCCGTTCACGTCCTGGCCTCGCGCCGCCTGATGGCCGTGGCTACCGTACTGGTGTTGCTCACGCTCGCCGGTCTGGCTGCGGCCTGGTTCGCCCTGGGAGGCCGGCCATGACGCCGATTTTTCCTCTGGTTAGCATCGATTGGCGAGTACTCCTGCCCGCGCTGGCCGGGCTGGTGATCCTGGCCTGGCTGGGGACCCTGGCCCACGCGCGGGCGACCGGCATACCATTGGGCGCGCGCCTCGTGGCCGTGGATCAGCGCGGCTGGCAGACCCCGGCCCGCAGCTATACTTCCACCCGGCTGGGGCTGTCCGGCCGGCCGGATTATATCGTGGCGCAGCGGGGGCGGCTCATTCCGGTCGAGGCCAAGCCCGGCCGGCGGGGCCGGCCGCGACCGTGGGATGTGGTGCAGCTCGGCGTCTACCTGCTGCTGATTGAAGACGCGGACGGCCACCGGCCCCCCTACGGTGTTCTGGCCTATCGCGACGGCGGCTGGCGGATCGTCAACACCCCCCGCCTGCGGCAGCAGGTATTGACCACCGCCGCCCAGGTGCGCGCCGCGCGCCAGGCCGGCGCAGTGGCCCGGGCACCCCAGCAGCCGGCGCGCTGCCGGGCGTGTGGCTACTACGACCGCTGTGGGCAAGCGTTCGGAGCGGTCGGCTAGTTCGGGGACAAGCCGGCGTGCGCCCCGGGCGCGCGCCAAGGAGGTCAGACCATGAAGAAATGGATCGCTCTCGGCTGCGCCATCCTGCTGGTGGTGACCCTGACCCCGCCGGCGCTGGCCGGCGCGCCCGGGGAGGGCAAGAAGGCCGCGCTGCCTCAAGGGGGCCTACCGCCTGTCACGACAGGCCCGGGCACGGAGCCCGACCCGGGCGCCGGCTGGACCGAGTACCCAGCCCAGCCGGCAACAGGGACAGGCCGGGGGGGCTACACCCCGTCTTACCAGGGCCAAACCCAGGACGAGGTCTGGCCGCCTTTTCTGGGAGACATTTTCGGCTGGGTCAACGATAATCTGAACCCGGGCAAGTGGGCCAGCGACACGATCAACGGGGCGCTCTCCGGGCTATTGCGCACGCTGGTGGGTTTCATGGCCCAGATTGTCTACTGGATCTACGGCCGGGACGTCGCCAACCCCTACGAGCCCGGAGGCGAGTCTATGCCGTCCGGCGGCGGGCAGATCGCGGCCGGGCTAGGCGTGGTCCTGCACACCCCGCCCGAGTACACCTACGAGAGCGGCGAGGTCGGTGCCATTCTCCCCAACGTGCGGGCCGCGGCGCTCCTGCTGCTAGGATCGGCCCTCACCTGGCTGGCGATCCGCGAGCTGATCCGCCTGTCCACAGGGGAGGCCCACGGCTACCACACCGGGGAACACGTCCGCCGCGTCGTCGTGGCCACCTTTCTGGCGCTGGGGGGCGGCTACTGGCTCCTCTCCCAGATGATCCAACTCAACAACATCCTGATCACCGCCGTCGTCGGCGATCCCCTGACGGACGTGCTGCGGGACATCATCCTGTTCGACCACTCGGCCGACCTGCTCTTGAACGCCGGCCTGATCGTGGAGACGGCCGTCGGGCTGTTGCTCCTCTTGTTCTTCCTGCTCATCTACGGCGGGATCATGCTGGGGCGGATCATCTTGCTGGACGTGCTCCTGATCTTTGCCCCCCTGGCCGGCGCGGCTTATGCCGCCGAGGAGACCGAGTACATCTTTAGCACCTGGATGCGCGTCGCCGTGGGGACGGTCTTCTACCAGTTCATCGGCACCCTGTTTCTGGAACTCGGCGGGCGGTTGATGGGGCACGCCTGGTCGGGACAGACGGGCGGCAACCCGCTGCTCCTGGCGGCGTTGTCCATTTCGACCGTGTTCATGGCGATTGGCGGCCCGCCGATCCTGGGCTTTGCCCTGAGCAAGGCCGCCGGCAGCAGTGGGGTGCAGCGGGTCATTGCCCGGATCGGCGTCAAAGCGGCCGCGGGGATGTAACCCGGCGCCGCCGGAGCGAGACGATGGCCGGAATAGGAAGAAAAGTCGGACTGGCTTGTCTGGGACCGGTTGCGCTGGCGCTGCTGGTCCTGGGCCTGCCCGTGTGCTGCTGCGGCTTCACCGTCTACTACCTGGTCGGGAGCGGGACCTTGCAGAAGCAGGAACTGGTCTGGCCGGCCGGAGTCACGCCCCTGGCGGGAGGAGGCGGCGAGGGGTTCATGACGCTGCCCAACGGCGAGGGGGACCCCGGCTACGCCACCTACCGCAGCGTGGGCTGGGAGATCACCTCGCCCTACGGCTGGCGGCCCTACCTGGGCGAGGATTTGCTGCCGGTCCCCGGCGAATACGAGTTTCACGACGGCATCGACCTGGCCGGGCCGGGGTTGCAATTCCGCGACCCGATCTACCCGCCGCTCGACGCGCAGCCGTTCTTCATCGGGTTCTACCATCATAATGATCCCTACTACGGCGGAGCCGGGGAAGCCGTAGTGCTGTGGAACGTCCACAGCACCGAGGAAACGCCCGTCTATATTCTGTTCGGTCATCTCGAACCGTACCGCATCGAGGTCGAAACGTACTGCCGCGCCCAGGAACGCTACGAGCCCAACATCGGCATCGCCGTCACCTGCCCCGGCCCGGTTGTGGCCGAACGGGGCAGCTCCAACGCCAACACCGGCAGCGAGGGTAAAGTACTGCTCTTCAACGGGACGCCCGGCGCCTGCACCGCCCGGGTCTACTGGCCGGAAGACTATGAGGTGGACGGGGAGACACTGGTGACCTTCGACCAGCAGATCGACGAGGCCCACGGCGTCGCCCACGACGCCCTCGTCCGCTTCTACGGCTGCCGGAGAGAACCGACCCCGACGGCTACGTCCAGCCCGCTGCCCACTCTGGGCGGCGGGCCGGCGGCCGTAGCTCCCCCGGCGCCGGCCACCATAGGGCCCGTAGATGGGGGCCCCATACCCCACGGAACGGTGGCGGTGGCGGCCACCGCCACTCGCCTGCCGTCACCTACCCGGCCCGGACGGACGCCGCCGACGAGTACTCCCCGCCGGCCTCCACCATCGCCGCCGTCGACCTCGGCGCCCACGCGGACGCCGGGCCCGCCGCTCCCGTCGCCTACCGGGGCTACGGCTACCCCCACGCGTCTGCCCTCGCCGACCCGCACCGCAACGCCGCCCCCATCACCGGTGCCGACCGCGCCTACCTGGACCCCGCCGGCCACCCCGGTGCCGACACCTGGGCCGACCACCGTGGCCACTCCCGCCCCTACCCGGCCGCCGTTCCCCACCGGCACCCCCAGGCCGTGGCCGACGCCCGGTACGCCGGGGCCGACCGGCACGGCGGGACCGCTCCCGACCCGAGAGACACCGGGACCCTCGATGACACCTGGTCCCCGGCCGACGACGGTCCCCCACGAGTGCCCGATCGGGGCCAACCTGTGCTACTTCCCCGGCTTCGGGCCGCCCCTGACCATGGCCACCGAGCTCAAGCAGGGCCGGACCATCCTCGGCTACGTGGGGAACAGCGGCCGCTCGACCGGTCCCCATCTCCACCTGGCCGTTTCGATCATGTACATGACCCAGATCGACATCCTGGAATACTACCGCCCGACGGAGAACGGCGCGCCCGTGCCCGTCGAGCGCCTGCACTACACGGACCGCTACCCGCAGTGGCAGGATCCCCTGCAGTTCCTGCCGCAGGCCAACGGGGAGCTGGGCCCGGCCTTCATGGACCGGCCACTGCAGCTGCCGCCGGGGCAGATCATCCCCGAGGCCGGCGAGGGGACCTGGTACAGCCCGGCAGACGCGTACAGCAACGGCGGGGGCGGGCGCGTCCAGGGGTACGACCTGAATCGGTTGATCTGCGGTTGGTTCGGGTGGCTCTGTCACCCCTGACGAAAAGGAGGACACGATGGACAGATCCTGGCGCACGGGTGCGATCGCCCTGCTTCTGCTCGGCCTGGTCCTGCCGGCCGCGGCCGCCTCAGGAGCGGCGGCCGGGGCGGCGGGAGCAACTACGACCGCCCCGGCCGCCGAGGCCGGGGGAGGATGGCTCTGGAGCCTGGAGACGGTGGCCGGCGCCGGCAACGTGGGGGCCTACCCCGCGCTCTCCATGGACCCGGCGGGTTATCCGCACATCACCTACTACGATGACCACCCCAACTATGACCTGTACCACGCCTGGAAGGACGCGGCCGGCTGGCACTTCGAGGTCATCGATGCCGGGGGTAACGTCGGGGCTTACTCATCATTGCGGTGGGATGGTCTCAACTACGGCCACGTCATCTACTACGCCCAGATCGTCGGAGATCTCAGGTACGCCGAACAGCAGGAACCGACCGGGGTTGCCGGCCGGCCCGACGCGCCGGTGTGGGTGGTGGAAACGGTGGACGGCACCGGCGACGTGGGGCAGTACGGTTCGCTGGCCCTGGGGCCAGCCTATCGGCCGCGCATCAGTTACTACGACTCAACCAACGGCGACCTGAAGTACGCCTACAAAGACGGCGCGGGCTGGCACATTCAGACGGTGGATGCCGCGGGCAATGTGGGGTACTATACGTCGCTGGCCCTGGACGCGGCCGGCTACCCACACGTCAGCTACTACGACCAGACCAACGGCGACCTGAAGTA
>CAZTIG010000063.1:0-23830 GCA_964613665.1 uncultured Chloroflexia bacterium | reverse complement strand
CAAGGAGGTGCCCTCCTCTTGGCCCAAAGTCACCTACAAAAATGGCGCGCGCCCGATGGCGCTGTCGGCTTTGCACAGACCTCCAAGGTGGGGTATAATACCCGCACATTTCCGGGACCCCCGTGGAGGTGACAGGTTCGATGTTCAAATGGCTGAAGAAGCTGGGTGGTGACCCAACCGGCCGCTTCCTGGAGCAGACCGCGGCGCTGGTAGCACAGATCAACACCCTGGAGCCCGAGGTCAAGGCCCTCTCCGACGAGGAGCTGCGCGCCCGCACGCAAGAGTTCCGCGCCTACGTCGCCGAGAACACCGCGGCCGCCCGGCGGGCCGTCGCCGAGAAGCGTTCCGAGCTGGACGCCGAGTCCGACCCCGACCGGCGCATCGTCCTGCGCGACGAGTGGAAGCACCTGCGCGAGGACCTCTTTCGGGAGGAACAGCGCCTGCTGAACGAGATACTCCCCGAGGCCTTTGCCCTGGTGCGCGAGGCCGCCCGGCGTGCCATCGGCCAGCGCCACTTTGACGTACAGCTCATGGGCGGCATCGCCCTGCACCAGGGCAAGATCGCCGAGATGCGGACCGGCGAGGGCAAGACCCTCACCGCCACGCTGCCGCTCTACCTGAACGCCCTGGCCGGCCACGGTGCCCACCTGGTCACGGTCAACGACTACCTGGCCCGGCGCGACTGCGGGTGGATGGGGCAGATATTCCACCTCCTCGGGCTGCGCACCGGGGTGATCATCCCCGACTTCTCGGGCCTGTACGACCCCGACTACACCGACGAGAAGGTCATGGGCCACGACGAGCGCCTGATGCACCTGCGCCCCGTCACGCGCCCGGAGGCCTACTACGCCGACATCACCTACGGCACCAACAACGAGTTCGGGTTCGACTACCTGCGCGACAACATGGCCAACGACATGGCCCACGTCGTGCAGCGCGAGGCGTACTATGCCATCGTCGACGAGGTGGACAATATCCTCATCGACGAGGCCCGCACCCCGCTGATCATCTCCGCCCCCGACGAGGAGACGTACAAGCAATACATCCGCTTTGCCCAGGTGGCCCACACCCTGGCGCCGGGCGACTATGAGATCGACGAAAAGGACCGCCGCGTCACCCTGACCGAGCAAGGGGTGGACCGCGTCGAGAAGCAGCTCAACATCAACCACGCGCGCGGCGAGAGCCTCTACGACGACGCGCACGCCGAGCTCACCTTCTTCCTGGAATCGGCCATGAAGGCCCGGTTCCTCTTCGAGAAGGACAAGGATTACGTCATCAAGGACGGGGAAGTTGTCATCGTGGACGAGTTCACCGGCCGGCTCATGGCCGGCCGGCGCTGGAGCGACGGCATCCACGAGGCCATCGAGGCCAAGGAGCGCTTCATCTACAAGGAGCCGGTGGAGATCCAGCGCGAGAGCAAGACCTTTGCCACGATCACCTTCCAGAACTACTTCCGCCTCTACCAGAAGCTGGCCGGAATGACCGGCACGGCGGCCACCGAGCAGGAAGAGTTCTTCAAGATCTACTATCTGGACGTGGTGGTCATCCCCACCCATCGACCGATGATCCGGGCCGATTTCCCCGACCGCATCTACGCCCGCGAGGAGGCCAAGTTCCGTGCCGTGGTGCAGGAGATCGCCGAGAAGCACGCCCGCGGCCAGCCGGTGCTGGTGGGCACCACCTCGGTAGAGCGGTCCGAGTACCTCAGCCGGCTGCTGCAGCGGGCGCGCATTCCGCACGAGGTGCTCAACGCCAAGCAGCACGAGCGCGAGGCGCTGATCGTGGCCAAGGCCGGCCAGCCGGGCGCCGTGACGATCGCCACCAACATGGCCGGCCGCGGGACCGACATCCTGCTGGGCCCGGGGGTGGTCAGGCCCGCGTGCATCGACCCAGAGACGGGTCGCAGCCGCTGCTGTGTGGGCTGCCATGACGACTGCGCGCGATGTTTCAAGGACCATCGCTACAGCGAGTGTGGCCAGGACATCCCCTGCGGCCTGCACATCATCGGCACCGAGCGCCACGAGGCCCGGCGGATCGACAACCAGCTCCGCGGCCGTTCCGGCCGCCAGGGCGACCCGGGCTCCTCACGCTTCTACGTCTCCACCGAGGACGAGATCATGCGCCGCTTCGGCCCCGGTGCCGACCGCATGCGCGCCGTCCTCGAGCGTTTCAGCCCCGACGAGGAAACCCCCATCGAGGCCCGCGTCATCAGCCGCATGATCGAGCAGGCCCAGGTACGCGTCGAGGGCTATCACTTTGACATGCGCAAGCACCTGGTCGGCTACGACGACGTCCTCAACCGCCAGCGCGAGGTCATCTACGCGGAGCGCCGGCGCATCCTGGACGCGGAGGACGTGCACGGCCTGGTGCTGGCCCGGCTGCGCGAGGAGGTCGCCGCGCGCACGGCCGAGGCATACGAAGACCTGAAGGCCAGGCGTGAGTACGACCGCGACCGCGCCGCGGTGTTGGCCGCCCTGGAGGGCCTGGTCGAGGGCCTGCAGAGCGGCCGGCAGAGCCGCGAGGAGAGCCGCACGGCCCTCTTCCCCGTCATCGGCCAGGTGCTGGTGGAGTGGCTACAGCAGGAGCCGATGCTGCAGGCCTATGGCGAGGTACTGGCGGCACACCGGCGCCTGTTGAGCGAGCCGCTGCCCGCGGAGGCCCAGCAGGAGGAGGTGGCCCGGGTCGAGGCGGTCGTCCGCGGTATGGGGGAGATCGGAGCGGTCGCGGAGGGTGCCGATCCGGCCGGCCGGATCGAGGCACTGCGCGAAGCCGCCTGCCGGCGGGCCGAGGAAGCGCTGCAGGCCGGACTGGAGGAGATCCTCGACCAGGGCCTGGCCTACCACCAGGAGCGCCGCGCGGAGCAGATCGTCCAGACCATCGCCCGCTACATGGAGCAGGGCGAGGAAGACGAGAGCGGCCTGCACCTCACCCGACTGTACCGCGAGCTGACCCGCGACCTGAAGGTCCCTCTGCCGGCGACCTTCACGGCCTCCAGGTGGGCGCAGATGGCGCCAGCGGCCATCGAGGAAGAGGTCATGGCAGTGGCCGAGCGGGAGATCGCCGACGACCTACGCCGCCTGCGCCAGCACATCCAGGAGCGCATGGCGCTGCTGGCCCGCGAGTGGGCCCGCCACGGCAACTGGTGGGTGGTGAACGACTTTCTCGACGACATGGACCGCTACGTCCTGCGCCTGCCCCCACGCCTGGCCGCCGAAGCTCTCGTGGAGCTGAGCGAGGAGCAGGTCGAGGAGGAGATCTACCGCCTGGCGCTGGCCTTTCTGCAGAGCCGGGAGCGCCGGGTGGGAACCGCGGCCATGCGCGCCATCGAGCGCAGCTACCTGCTGCGCACGATCGACCGCGAGTGGATCGACTACCTGACGGCCATGGAGGACCTGCGCCAGGGAATCGGTCTGCGGGCCTATGGTCAGCAGGACCCCCTGGTGGAGTACCGCCGCGAGTCGTATCACCTGTTCCAGCGGCTGATGCAGCGGGTGCGCGAGCAGACCCTCTTCTACATCTTTCGGGCCTCGCAGGCGCCCGTGATGCAGCGCGCTCCGCTGGCCGGCCAGGGCCCGCGCCAGCCGGCGCGCGCGCTGCAGGCGCGGGAGCCGAGCAAGAAGGCGCGGCAGAAGGAGGCCCGGCGGCAGCCGGCCGGCTTGCGGCCCCCGGTGCCCGCCGCCCGGCCGGCCGGCGAGCCCGCGACGGCCATCGGGGCAGCGGGCTCAGGCGGCGGGCACAAGAAGCGCCGCCGCCGCCGGAAGTAGCGACCTGTCTCCAGCCGACTACCTGGCTGGAGCGCAGGCGGTGATGCCAAGGAGCTGTCGCGGCGATGTCAGGGTCGCGGCAGTGCACCACGAATGGCAAGTGCCCGGCCGGCGCGAAGCGGGGCACAGCCGCACCGTTGCTGCGCCCCGATATGCGCGGCGTCGTGCCGTTGCCGGAGCCGGGCACCTGCCGGTCAAGGCCGGCGACCTTGTGGCCGTGAGGAGTTGTCGGCAGAGGAGGCCCCCATGTATCTGGTCATGTTCGTCCTGGACGACTGCTCGCACCTCGACACGGTGCTCGATGCCTGGGCCGGCATCGGCATCCGTGGGGTGACCATCTGCGAGAGCACGGGCTTCCACCGCCGCCGCACTTTGCAGCGCAGGATCCCGCTGCGCTTCGATTTCGAGCGCCTGGCGGGCCCCTGCGAGCGCGGCAACTACACGCTGTTCACCATCGCGGAGTCGGTGGAGATGGTCCAGAAGGCCCTGGCCGCGGCCGAGCAGGTCGTCGGCGACCTGGACCAGCCCAACACGGGCGTGCTAGCCGCCTGGCCGCTCGCCGTGGTCAAGGGGGTGCCAGGAGCCGCGGGCAAGGGGGAGGGCAGCCCATGATCTGGACGTGGCTGCAGTTCGCGGGCAGCGCGGCCTTGCTCGTGCTGGCCGCCACCCAACTGGCCCGCTACGGCGACGCCATCGCCGTGCGCACCCGGCTGGGGGGCATGCTCGTCGGCACGATCCTGCTGGCGGCGGCGACATCCCTGCCCGAGTTCCTCACCACGATCAACGCGATCGGGCAGAATGTGCCCGACCTGGCGGCGGGCAACATCTTCGGCAGCAGCATGTTCAACATGTTCGTCCTGGGAGTGCTCGACATGGCCAACTGGCGCGTGCGCGTGCTTCGCCAGGTGGCCATGCGCCACGCCCTGACCGCCAGCATGGCCACCCTGCTCACCGGTGCGGCGGCGCTCTTTGTCCTGGTCAAGCTCAACATACAGATCGCCTGGGTGGGACTGGACAGCCTGCTGATCATCGCCCTGTACTTCTTCGGGGTGTGGGTGATCCGCACCGGAGGAGTGGTGCCGGCGCCGGTCGAAGCGATCGCGCCCGACGCCAAGACACCGCGGCTGCTCCACGCTCTCATCGGCTTCTCGGTTGCCACGGCCGTGCTCGTCGTGATCTCGCCCTGGATGGTGAGCAGCAGCGCCAAGATCGCCAAGACCACGGGGCTGGGCACAGGCTTCGTCGGCGCGCTGCTTGTGGCGACGGTGACTTCACTGCCGGAGGTGGTCACCTCGGTGGCAGCCACACGCCTCGGCGCGCACGACCTGGCCGTCGGCAACCTCTTTGGCAGCAACGTCTTCAACATGTTCGCGCTGGCGCTGGCCGACTTTTTCTACACGCCCGGGCGTTTCCTGGAGCGGATCGACGCGAGGTTCGCCATCGTCGCCGCGATCGGCCTGGTCCTGACCAACCTCGGGCTGATCGGCAACCTGGCCCGGCTGGAGCGCCGGCTGCTCTTTGTGGAGATCGACGCCCTGCTGCTCATCCTGGGCTACGTGGGAGGCATGTGGATCCTCTACAGCCTGGGCATCGGGGCCTAGCACCGGGCCAGTGCGGCGCACGGCAACCGCATGTGCGGCGGCCGCCTCTCCGAGACCAAGGAGAAAGTGCCGATGTAGCCCGGGAGGGCTCGCCGGCGGATGCAGGAAGTCGACATTGCCGCTATCCCCCGGCTAGTGCCGCTCCGGCGGCGTCTCCACCTTCTGCCCCAACTTGCGCTCCGTTCCGGCCCGCAGGCGGGCGATGTTGTCGCGGTGCTGGAAGGTGATCATGCCGGCCACGAAGAGCCCGTAGAGCAGCAGGGGGACCGGCACGGGAACGAAGATGGCTTGCAGGAACAGGCCCACCGGGACCAGAGCGGCCCCTACGACCGAGCCCAACGAGACGTAGCGCGTACGAGCGATCAGCACCACGGCGACCACGAAGGCCGCCGTGGCCACCCAGGGCGCCAGTGGGATCAGCGCGCCGAGCGTTGTGGTCACACCGCGGCCCCCACGAAAGCGGATGTAGACGGGCCAGTTGTGGCCGGCGACGGCCGCTAGGCCGGCCGCCATGCCGGCCCACAGAGGGGAAAGCCAGGAGGCCGGCAGGGGCCAGGCCGGCGACACCCCCAACCAGCCGGCGCAGCGCGCGCCCACCCAGGCCGAGCCGGCCAGCCACTGCCCCAGGAGCACGGCCAGGACCCCTTTGGCCAGGTCGAGCAGGAAGACGATGACAGCCGAGACCACCCCGGCCGAGCGCAGCACGTTGGTCGCCCCGCTGCGCTTGCTCCCGACGCGCCGCACGTCAAAGCCGCGCCCGACGCGCACGACCACAACGCCGCTGGGAAAGGAGCCGATCAGGTAGGCCAAGAGGGCTACCACGAAGTAAACCATAACCAGGCCTCCAGGAATGCGCGACCAGCCATCAGCTAGCAGCGATCAGCCTGCTTCTTGCCTCCTGCTCCTTGCCCTTTAGCGCAGCAGCGCGATATCCAGCGCCTCGGCCACCGAGCGCACGCCGATCACCTCGAACCCCTCCGGCACCTGCGGCCGGCGTGAGGTCCGCGGGTAGAGGGAGCGCTGAAAACCCAGCTTGGCCGCCTCGACGAGCCGGCGCTCCAGCTGGCCGACACTGCGCAGCTCCCCGGACAGGCCTACTTCGCCCACCAGGACCATGTCGGGGTTCACGGGGGCGTTGCGGTAGACCGAGGCTACGGCCACGGCCACGGACAGGTCGGCGGCCGGCTCGTGGATGCGCATCCCCCCAACCACGTTGACGTAGATGTCCTGGTTGCCAAGCGCCAGGCCGACCCGCTTGGTCAGCACCGCCGTCAGCATGAGCAGCCGGCCGGTGTCGATGCCGTTGGCCGTTCGCCGCGGCAGGGCCAGCGACGAGGTCGACGTGAGAGCCTGGACCTCCACCAGGATGGGCCGCGTCCCCTCCATTGTCACCACCACCGTCGAGCCCGGCGTGGAGGGAGAGCGCTCGGACAGGAAGGCCTGCGAGGGGTTCTCCACCTCCCGCATGCCCTCCGCGCCCATCTCGAAAACGCCCACCTCGAAAGTCGAGCCGAAGCGGTTCTTCACGCCGCGCAGCAGGCGATACTGGTGGAAGCGGTCGCCCTCCAAGTAGAGCACGGTATCGACGATGTGCTCGAGCACGCGCGGGCCGGCGATGGCCCCGGTCTTGGTGACGTGGCCCACCAGGAAGATGGGGATGCTGCGCTCCTTGGCCAGCCGCGTGAGCACCGCGGCCCCCTCGCGCACCTGACTGACGCTGCCGGCCGCCGAGGTCAGCCCCTCCAGATAGACCGACTGGATCGAGTCGACGATGACCAGCGCCGGGCCGAGCCGCTCGATGTGCTGAAGGATGCGGTCCAGGTTCGTCTCCGAGAGGACGTAGAAGGTCTCCGGCATGGGCCCCAGGCGGCGGGCGCGCAGCTTGACCTGCTGGGCAGACTCCTCGGCCGACACATAGAGGACCATGTCGCCGCGCGCGGAGATCTGAGAGGCCACCTGGGTCAGCAGCGTGCTCTTGCCGATCCCAGGGTCCCCGCTGATCAACACCAGCGATCCGGGGACGATGCCGCCGCCCAGCACGCGGCTGAACTCGGCCATGGGCGCGACCATGCGCTCGTAGCCGTCGATGGCGATCTCCGGCAGAGCCTGCGGCTGCGGCGCGCCCACCAGGGAGACCGGCGTCGCTCCCCGGCGCTCCTCCTCCAGCGGGGTCTCCACCAGAGAGTCCCACGCCTGGCACTCCGGGCAACGGCCCATCCAGCGCGAGGACTGGTAGCCACACTGCTGGCAGACATAGACGGTGCGTGCTCTTGGCATCGGCCTTGCTCCTTGGTGGGCCCTCTAGATACCGTTACACCTCGCCATAGACCTGCCCCGGACCCAGCAGCTCCGGGAAGCGGCCGCGCAGGGCTACCCGGGCGCGGTAGCAGAGATGGCAGTCCTCCACATAGCCCTCCTCGTGGGGCAGGTCGTAGCGCCGGACCAGGCCGGCCGGCCCACCCTCCAGGAGCGGCCCCACGATGGGATGGGCGGCGGCGTCGTACGAGGCGAAGAGCGCGTCCAGTGGGTGCTCACCCACGTTGCCCAGCAACAGGCCCTGGCACAGGTGAACGTTGCCATACGGATCCACGTGCACCCGTCCAGGGTCGGCCAGCTCCTCGTGGCTGCAGCGGGTGAGGCTGTCCCACGGCTGCAGCGGCAGGCCGGCGGTCAGCTTCTCCGCGGCCCGTCCGCGGAAACGAAGAGTGCCCTCCTGGGGCGTCTCGCACGAAGGTGTAGCGATGGAGATCGCTCCGGCCGGCAGGTCCAGTGTATCGGCCGCGGCGCGGGCTCGCTGCCACTCGGGCGTCTCCGCCTCATCCCCGTGGAAGAGGTCGCTGCTCACGCTGAGGTCCACCAGGCGCAGGTCGCGCAGCGGCCGCAGGGCCAGAACAGCTTCCTCCTGCCCGCAGGCCCAGTAGCCGTTGGTGACGACGCCCGTGTCGAAGCCGGCCGCGGCCGCCAGGCGCATGCCTTCGTGCAGCAGCGCGTAGAACAGGAAGGGCTCGCCCCCCTCAAAGTAGATCGTACGCACCGTCCCCATGCGCTGGGCTGCCGCCAGCACCTCGCGGATGAGGGCCAGGCTCATCGTGCCCCGGGCGGCGGGGCTGCACCAGAGGAAGCAGTGATCGCACTCGCTGTCGCAACGGTAGGTGAGCAGCAGATGGACTCCTTCGAGCGGCACGGCACACCTCCCGGCGCCGACTGCACACGGCTCATCGCTTGCGCAGATACCACTGTTCCACGTTCCAGAAGAAGGTGGGTGTCTCGAACCGCACGGGCCCGTCGTCGGTGACGAGCCCGGCATTGGCCGCCAGGTACACCGGGTCGGCCCAGAGCATGTAGTAGGGCAGGTCCTGGGCGAGCAGGCGCTGCAGATTCTCATAGGAAGCGCGGCGCGCCGCCGCATCGTAAGCTCCCCGCCCGGCCAGGATCAGCCGGTCGGCTTCGTCGCTGGCGTACCCCACAAAGTTGTACAGGTTCTCCCGCTCGTCCCCGACCCCCTGCCAGACCTGCGAGGAGTGAAAGAGGTAGAACAGGTCCGGGTCTGGCCCCAGGTCGCGCCACTGCATGCACAGCGCGTCAAAGTCGTACGGCGGCCGCATCTTGGCAGCAATCACGCTGGCAAAGTCGCCCGGAATGACCTCCACGGCGATGCCGATCCGGCCCAGCGCCTCGGCCATCTGCCGGCAGGCCAACACCCGCTCGGGCGCATCGGCGCGGACAAAGAGGCCCACCCGCAGCGGCCGGCCAGCCTGCTCCACGGTGCCGTCGCCATCGCCGTCGCTCCAGCCGGCCTGGGCCAGCAGCGCCCGGGCCCGGTCCAGGTCGGCCGGCGTGCCGGCAAGCCCGCTGTCGTAGGCCCAGCTCATCGGCAAGATCGGCGACCACAGCGGGATCCCGGCATCCCCGGTGGCCACGGCCACCAGCGCCTCCTTGTCCAGCGCCAATGCCCAGGCCTGCCGGACCAGCGGATCCGCCAACGGGCGCCCCGGGCGCAGGTTGAAGCCGACGAAGGTATAGCGCGCCGCCGGGTAGCGCGCCAGGCGCAGCCCCCCGCCCGACGGCCGCCCTGCCAGAGAACGGTACGTCTCCGGCGAGACCAACGCCAGGTCCAGGTCGCCCTCGGTCAGGGCCACCTCGGCCACCTGTTCGTTGGAGGCAACCAGGAAAGCGACCTGCGCCAGGAACGGCGCGGGCCCGTAGTAGCTGGGGTTGCGCTCCAGCACCAGGGCCTGCCCCGGCCAGCGCTCGCGCAGCAGGAACGGCCCACTGCCGACCGCCGCGGTCAGCAGGTCGGTCTCCAGTAGCGCCGGGGCGGAAAGATGCCCCCAGACATGCTCCGGCAGCACGGGGAAGGAGACATCGGCCAGCAGGCCGCCCAGGCGCCGATTCAGCACAAAGGTCACCGTGCGCGTCGTCGGCACGGTCAGCGCGGCCACGTACTCGTGCAGGTCAGCCTGGACACCCAGCCGCGGCTGCCACGATCCCAGCATCTCCCAGGTGAAGCGCACGTCCTCGGCAGTGAGAGCCACGCCGTCGCTCCAGCGCAGGCCCGGTCGGAGGGTGAAGGTTATGACCAGCCCGTCGGGCGAGACATCCCACGACTCGGCCAGGTCCGGCTGCGGCTGGAGGCGATCGTCCAGGCGGGTGAGCCCAGGGTAGAGGAGCTGCATGACCCAGCCGGCCTCGACGTCGGCGGCCATCTGCAGCGGGGTCAGCTCCTCGAGGTCATGGGTGAGGCGCACGTTCAGCCGCCCGCCCAGCCGCGGGTCTGCTGTCGGCGCGGGCGTCTGCAGGACATCGGTCTCCACAACCGGGACGATAGGAGTGGCAGACGGCACGCCGCAGGCGGCGAACAGGATCGTTAGGAGGAGCAGTCCGGCGGCACAGCACAGGTTTCTACCCATCACAGCTCCGATGGTCCTTCGCACGCCTCACACCCGCGGCTGCTCGGCGCTCCCCCACGCGGCGCCCGTGGCGCAGCCAGCCAGCCCGGCCTCATCCCCGCAGCTGCCGCTCATAGATCCACATCTCGTGCTCCCAGGCACGCTCGTATCCGGCCGACCGCAGCGCATCTTGCAGGATGGGGAGGACGGGGATGACGACCATCACCCGCTCGCTGCCTTCGTGGTGGGCCAGCGCCCGCAGCTGGCGGGCCAGTTCGGCCACCGCGGGCGAGTTTCCGCCCAAGAAGCCGACGCGCAGCCCATGGTGGGAGTCGTGCTCCGACACCAGGGCCAGTGCTACCGGCCAGCCGCCCTGCCGGACGCCGTAGGCTTCGCCGTTGACGATGTGCTCGCGCAGCCGGCCCCCACGAAGCTCGCGGCAGTGCCAGCCGCCGTGGTAGAGCCCGCCCGAGGCAGCCAGGCCCTTGGTCACAAGGGCCAACTGGGACTCGGCGGCGTCGGCGTCGGCCAGGGCCAGGAGATGGGGCAGCTCGCCCGCCTCGGCCGGCGCAGCATACTCGACCAGCCGCGCGACCCTGCGGTAACCAAAGCGCTCGGAGAGATTGTGGATGGCCACATTGGTCGAGGGCGTGGCGTAGCGCGCCACGCGTGCCCAGCGCTTACGGGCCTCGGTCTCGGCGGCGTCGTAGAGCGCCTGAGCGACACCGTGGCCGCGGAAGGCCGGGTTCACCCGCAGCCCCTCCAGCCAGGCCTCGGCCCGCGATAGCATGGTCACCTTGCCCGTGCCGGCTACCTGGTCGCCCACGACGGCGACCAGGAGCGGCCCGGTATCCCCCCGCACCCACTCATCCCAGACATCGCCGATATAGTCGCCCCACTCCCAGGTGCGCATGCAGAAGGACAGGACCTGGTCGCGGTCCTCGGGCTGCGCCCGGCACACCCGAACTGGGCCCGTCATCGTAGCCATTCCTCGCCGTCCTCCGCGTGAACCGGGCACAGCCCCGGAGCATCTTCATCCAGGTCGTCGCAGCAGGCCAGGACCTGTGTCAGACCAAGACCCGTCCAGAGGATTGTACTGCATCCCGCGGATCGGCGCAAGCCGGCCTGCCCGCGCGTCCATGCCGCTGGGCCTGCAGGAACCGATCGCACCACACGCCTGCAGCAGTGAACGGGCCACATTGCAGGCCGGCGTGGACATGGAGCAGGAGCCCACTCAAGGCTGATACTGCCAGGGCAGGAAGAAACCAAAGGTGCTTCCTTTGCCCGGCTGGCTCTCGGCCCAGACCTGGCCACCGTGCTGCTCGACAATGGCCTTGACGATGGCCAGCCCCAGGCCGGTACCGGGAGCCTGGCTGGTCCCTGCGCCTGGCACGCGGTAGAACTTCTCAAAGACGCGCGGCAATGCCTCCGGCGGGATGCCGATGCCGCTGTCCTGCACCGTCACCAGGACGCGGTCCTCCCGCTCCCATGCCTGCACGGTGACCGATCCGCCGGCCGGGGTGTACTTGAGGGCATTGCCGAGCAGGTTGTCCAGAACCTGGCGCAGCCGCAATGGATTCCCGTGGACCGTCCGGGAGAGGCGCGGCACTGCGGCCTGCACGGCCACCCCACGGGACTGGGCCTGGAAAGAGGCTGCCTCGACCGCCTCCGCCACCAGCTCTTCCAGCCGGCACGGCACCTGCACCGCCTCCACCCCGGACTCGATCTTGCCCAGGTCGAGAAGCTCGTCCACCAGGGCGGCCATGCGCATGGTGTGGGCCTGGATGCGTTGGGCGTACTCGCGGGCCTCCCCATCGACCATGTGGCCCAGGACATCGGCAAAGCCGTGGATCGTGGCCAGCGGTGTGCGCAGGTCATGGGAGACAGTCGAGACGAACTCGTTCTTCATGCGATCCAGCTGCTTCAGGTGGGTGATGTCGTGCATCACGGCCACCCAACCACCGTCCGCGTGCGGGCCGGCCGCCACCGCCGACACTGTGCCGAAGAGGACGCGGCCGTCGGGCAGAACCAGCTCGGCAGAGGGCGTCGGGCCGGCCTGCTCGGCCTGGCGAAAGAGCTCCACCAGCCCGGCGTTGGGCAGCGCTTCCTGCAGTGGCCACCCTACCGCGTCAGCGAAGGAGGCTCCAAAGGCCCGCTCGGCGGCCGGATTCAGCAAGGTGACCCGCCGCTCGCGGTCGGTGGCGACAATGACGTCGGCCGTCCCGGCCAGGATCGCCTCGGACCAGGCCTTCTCGGCAGTCACCACCTCAAAGAGCCGGGCATTGACCAAAGCTACCGCCGCCTGGGCGGCGATCGAGCTCAACAGGTCCACATCGGCGGCGCCGAAATGGTCCTGTTCCTCGTGGGTCAGGGTCAGGACACCCACCACTCGGTCCGGGTGGAGCAGCGGGACGGCCATGACGGACCGCGTCACGTAGCTGCTCTGCCCGACAGCGAGCCAGCGGCCGTCCCGGCAGGCATCGGGCAGGATGACAGGCTCCCCGTGCTCGATCACCCAGCCGGCCAACCCCTTCTGGACGACACCCGCGCTGACCGCGTCGCCGACCTTGGCCACCTGGCCCTGGTACGAGTAGATGTGTCGGAGGACGGCCCCCTGCTCGTCGAGCAGGATGATGCTGCCGCGGGAAGCCTGCAGGCATCCGATGGTCAGCTCTAGCACGCGGGCCAGGACGGAATCCAGATCCAGGTCGGCGCTGAGCTCGCGGCTGACCCGGTAGAGCAGCGCTGTTCGGTTCCTCTCCGCCAGCAGCTCCTCCTGGTTGCGCTTGAGGCGGAGGAGGGTCCGCACACGAGCCAGCAGTTCGGAGCTCTCGAGGGGTTTGGTCAGGAAGTCGTTGGCCCCTGCTTCGAGCCCCTGCACCATGCTGGCAGGATCGTCCAGGACGGTCACCAGGATGATCGGAAGGGTGGCCAGCGCCGCATCCTGCCGCAACTGCCTGGTGAGGGCAAAGCCGTCCATGTCCGGCAGCATCACATCCAGGATGAGAAGATCGGGCGGGCAGGCGGCAATCGACTCCAGCGCTTGGGCTGCGGTTGTTGCCTCGCGCACAGCGTACCCGGCCTGCTGCAGCCCGACGCGGGTCCAGGTGCGGCTGTCCGCATCGTCGTCCACGACCAGAACGGTGCTGCTCTGTGCATGCACGGTCGTCACCTGCGCCCTCCGGGGCCCCGGCGCGCGACGCCAGCCGCTGTCCTGTGGCCGGCCCCCTGCTACGCCTGAGCGGATCGCACCCTTGACATTGTACTACACCGCCGGCCAGTGCGCAAACGCCTGCTCACGGCGATATCAGGTCGCCCCGATGCACAGCGGATGGCAAGTGCCCGGCCGGCGGTCAGTGGGGCATGGCCGCACCATTGCCGTGTCCCGGGATGTGCGGCGGCGTGCCGTTGCCTGAGCCGGGCACTTGCCGGTCAAGGCCGGCGACTTTGGTACGGCCGTGACGCCTGCTCCTGGCCGCTCCGGCCGCACCTACGCGTCCGGGTACGTCAAGAGGCGTCGACCAGCTTCTTTGCCAGCGACGCGAGCGGGCAGTTGCGCTCCTCTCACGAATCGGCTATAATCGCGCCGTCACGTGCGCCGCCAGGAGAGAAGGCATGCCAGGAGTCCCGTTCGGCGACCTGAAGCGCCAGACCGCGTCGCTCCAGCCTGCGCTGGACGCGGCCGTCCAGCGTGTTCTGCAGAGCGGCTGGTACGTCCTGGGCCGCGAGGTGGCAGCGTTCGAGGAGGAGTTTGCCGCCTACTGCGGTGCTCGCCACGCCATCGGCGTGGCCAACGGCACGGAGGCGCTGCAGCTGGCCCTGGTGGCCCTGGGCATCGGCCCCGGCGACGAGGTGATCACCGTGGCCAATGCCGGTGTCCCCGGCGTCGCAGCCATCGTGCTCACCGGAGCCCGGCCCGTATTCGTCGACGTCCAGGAGGGCAGCTTCAACCTGGATCCGAAGCTCCTGGAAGCGGCGATCACGCCGCGCACGCGCGCCGTGCTGCCGGTGCACCTGTATGGCCGCAGCGCGGCGCTCGCACCTATCCTGGAGATCGCCCGGGACCGAGGCATCCATGTCGTCGAGGACTGTGCCCAGGCCCACGGGGCCCGCTACCGCGACCGTCTTCTGGGCACCTGGGGCGACGTCGGCTGCTTCTCGTTCTACCCCACCAAGAACCTGGGCTGCTGCGGAGATGGCGGCATGGTCATCACCGACGACGACAGCCTGGCCACGCGGCTGCGCCAGCTGCGCGTCTACGGGTGGGAGAAAAAGTACTATAGCGCCCTGCCCGGCGGCACGAACAGCCGTCTCGACGAAATGCAGGCGGCCATATTGCGGGCCAAGCTGCCCCACCTGGAGCCGTGGAACCAGGCCCGGCGCGAGCGCGCCCGTTGGTACGGTGAGCTCCTGGCCGGCAGCGCGCTGGTCGTGCCGGAAGCCCCCCCGCCTGACGAGGATCACGTCTTCCACCTCTATGTCGTCCGCAGCCGGCAGCGGGACGCCCTGCAAGCACACCTGCGCGCCCATGGCATCGGCAGCGACATCCATTACCCGCTACCTGCCCACCTCCAGCCGATCTACCGCGACCTGGGCTACCGCGAGGGGGATCTCCCCATCACCGAGCGGCTGGCCCGCGAGGTCCTGTCCCTGCCCATGTACCCGGAGCTGAGCCGCGCGGAGGTGGCCGCCGTCGCGGAAGCAGCGCGCGCTCTGGAGACCTAGCCATGAGCCTGTGGGACCGACTTGCCGCCACGCCGCAGCTCTGGAACCTGCTGCGCCGGATACTGGAGGCCAACCTGCGGGGAGAGAAGCGGGCGATCCGCCGCGAGCTGCGCGCCTGGCAGGCCGGCAGCGGCCTGCGGCTACTGGACATGGGCTGCGGCACCGGTGAGCTGGCCGGGCTCTTCCCCCCCGAGCAGTACGTCGGGATGGACCTGGCCCCTGTCTATGTCACCTACGCCCGCCGTCGCTACGGCCCGCGCTTCCAGGTGATGGCCGGCCAGCACCTGGCCTACCGAGGCGGCTCTTTCGATGAGGTGCTGGTCGCCGGCGTCTTTCACCACCTGCCGGACGCGGCCGTGCGCCAGATCGCGGCCGAGCTGGCGCGGGTGCTGCGCCCCGGTGGCCTGCTGCTGGTCATGGAGGACACACCCACGCGCGACTGGTGGAACCTGGCCGGCCGGCTCATCCACGTGGTGGACCGCGGCGCCTTCATCCGCAGTGACGAGGATTACTACCTGCTCTTTGAGGAGCACTTCACACTGCAGCGGAGCTACCCCATGCGCAGCGGGGTCTGCGACTACCAGGTGTTGGTCCTGCAGGCCAGGAGTGAGCCTGCCACCCCCTGATGCCTACTCCTGCCTGCGGCGGGCCCTCCGCAGGCGCAGCTGGCGCGCCAGCAGCACGACTCCCCCCAGCATGACCCCCACCATTGGCAGGCCGGTGCCGGTGGCCGGGATCTCCGGCCCCAGGCCGCTGGGCGCCTGCGTGGGCACCGGTGCGACCTGGCCTTCGCCTGGCCCGCCTGCCGGGGTCACCTCGCCGGCCGGCGTTGCCCAGGCCGGCGGTGGCACCCCCTCTCCCACGACCTGCAGCACGAGGACGTTGGAGTAGATCTTTTTCCCATCCGCGGCCTGGGCCTCCCCCTGGATGGTAACGCTGGTCCAGGGCGCTGTCGACGAGCGCACCACTGCGTCCACGTGCAGCACCATGTCCTGCCCGACGAGCAGCCGGCTGCCACTCAAAGCCACTTCCTGTCCGAACAGGCGCACCTCGCCGGCCGGAGCTGCCGCACCACGCAGCTCCAGCGTGTCGCTGAAGATGCAGCCCACCAGCAGGTCGCGCAGGAGGCCACCGGACCGATTCCGCAGGGTCAGGACAAAGGCCAGGCTCTGTCCCGGCTGCACCGGGTTGCGGTCGGCCTCCAGGTGCAGCGTGACGTCCCCCCCCGTCGGCAGCGCCGTGCCCGCAGGCCCGGGAGTGAAGGTGGCGGCAGGGATGGCCGTCCCCGTGACGGGTGCCAGCGGCGTGACGGGGGTCGTCGGGACCGGGGTGATGGGGCAAAGGTTCACGACGACGGCGCTGTCGCACCGCTCGAGGCGGATCACGCGGCTGCGCTGCGCGGTGCTGACCGTGAAGGTGCCGGGCGTGAGACTGGTGAACTCAAAGTGGCCGCTGGCGTTGGCCCGGGTCGTGGCGCTCCAGCGCGGGCAGCAGGATGAGATCGTCACAAGCGTGTTGGCGGCACACGTCTCCCCGGACACGCGGGCCTGCGCACAGACCGTGGGCGGCGCCGTGGGCGCCGGCTGCTCGGTCGCCTCGCGCCGTGTCGGCCGCGGTGGCGTGGGGTTCGCCGGCGAGGGAATTGGCGTCCAGGTTGGGCCGGGTGTCGGGGTGAAGGTCGGCGTGGCCGTGGGCCCGGTGGGTGCAGGCGATGGGGTGATGGGGGTCGACGTGGCCGAGGGGGTCACCGGCATGATCGAGGGAGTCACCGGTGTGGGAGAGGGGGTCACCGGCGTGGGTGTGACCGGCGTGGGGGAGGGAGTCACCGGCGTAGCCGTGGCCGGAGTGGGCGTGGGCGGCGTGGCGGTGATGGGGATCGGCGTGGTGTAGGGCAACCAGACAGGCTGGCTGCTGAAGCTGCCGCCAGGGCCCCAACCGGTCCAATCTCCGGTGTTGCTCACGTAGCAGTCACAGCCCTGCAGGACCACAGCGGTCATAAAGACCTGGCAGGCTTGAGCGGCCGGCACGTCAAGCTCGGCGTGGAAGGCCAGCCCGCCAGGGTAGGTGATGATACCTGCGGCGCAGGTATGCCAGACGCTGCCGCGAGACAGGTGCGTGTCCAGCGCGTTGTCGTCCAGGCTCACATGGACGAGGCCGCTGGTACCGTTGCTCAGGCCGATGGTGAAGAGGATCGTTTCGCCGGGATAGGCCGTGCTCACGTTTGCCACCTTGACCACCGTGAAGGTACCTGCCGGCGTCGGCGTGGGGGTATCGGATGGGAACGGCGTATCGGTTGGCGTTGCCGGGGTGGGCGTATCGGTCGGCGTTGCCGGGGTGGGCGTATCGGTCGGCGTCACCGGGGTAGGCGTATCGGTCGGCACCGTCGGCAGTGGCGAGGTCGGGGTAGGGCTGGGCCCTCCTGTGGGAGTCAGGGTCACGGTGGGGGTCGCTGTCGGGACGAGCACTTCCGCGTTGGGCGACTGGCCGGGCACCGGCCACGTCATCGGGGCATCCGGGGCCAGCGTCTGCTCCGGCGCGGGCGGCATGACCTGGGCCGGTGCGGCCGGCGGGAAGAGAAAGGTATATCCCAGCGAGAGCAGCGGGCCGGCCACCAGGAGAGCGCTCACGAGCAACCCCACGATCTCCCAGACGGTCCACTGTCGTACCGGCGTGCCCGTACCGTCGCCTGGCTGCCCGGTAGTGGTGCCTTCTGTCAGCTTCTGCTCGCCCATGTGCCCCTCCGCTGGCCCGGTGTCAGGGACCTATGCTTGCCCCCGTGGGCATCTCCTGGTCGTAGCGGGCCACGACGACCAGGCGCTGGGTGTCAAAGGCAGTGCAGGTAATCAGGGTGAGGATAGACTCGGGAGTCTGAGCCATCACCTCGACCTGGTGGGGCCACACACTCTTCTTCTCGGCGACGACGTAGCGGTACAGCCGCGGACCGGCATAGACATAGACCTCGTCGCCCGGTTCCAGTTCCCCCAGCCTGGCAAACACCGCCCCGAACATGCCGTTGTGTGCGGACATGACCATGTTGCCGACCATGCCCGGCCGGGCCGTGCCGCGATGGTAGCCGGCGGCATACTGCGCCACCTGCCAGGCGCCGTTCTCGATGCTCACCTCCTCCACCCGCGCATCCAACTGGATGGCCGGGACCACCAGCCGCTGGGGCAACAGCGTGCCCGGTGCGGGGGTCGGTATCGGGATGTAGGGTGACTCCACGGCCACGGTACTGCTGTAGGGCACGAACGGCAGCGGGGCGCTGGGCGCGGTCTCTCCGGGAGAAGAGAGCCAGCCCTGGCGCGGCATCCATGAAGGGTCTGCCGAAGCCGTGGATCCACTGGCATGCGACAGGAGCGGGTCCAGGTAGTTGTCATAGATCCAGAAGCCCAGGGCAAACACAAAGAGGATCAGGACCAGGACGATGAGGACGTCCACGAAGCGGGAGAGGCCCCTCTTCACGGCGGCCACCAGCGGATGGGTCGGCCGGCGGGGTGCACGCCTCCGAGCCTGCACGGGCTGCAGGCGTGCGCGCCGCTGATGGAGCCATGTGTCGAGCGGAGACAGCGGCGCGGCGGGTGGAAGGACGGCCGCCTGCGGCCAGGAGAGCACGGCTGCCGGCCTGGTGGACGGGCCGGGATTGCCTGGGCGCCGTAGCCCGGCCGGGGCCGTCGTCCGCACCTCCGCCGTAGCAGCCGGCGCAGCCGGCACCGGCGGAAGCGAGCGCAGCCGCTCCACCGCCTCCTGCCGCCGGCGGCTCAAGAGCAAGCGCTCAAGCTCTGCCGAAGAGAGTTGCCTTTCGTCGTCCATCAGCCCCGAGAGGTGCCCTCCTGATCCTGTACCGGAGTAGCACCTTTATTCTCTTTCGTATCATATCACACCCGGGGGGGAATTGCAAGCAGCCATGCCGAAGCTCAGGTCTCGAGGTAGTCGCGCAGTTTCTTGCTGCGTGTGGGATGGCGCAGCTTGCGCAGGGCCTTGACCTCGATCTGGCGGATGCGCTCGCGGGTCACCCCAAAGGCCTGGCCGACCTCCTCCAGCGTGCGGACGTGCCCATCCTGCAGGCCGAAGCGCATAGCCAGGACCTCGCGCTCCCGCTCGCTCAGGGAATCGAGCACCTGGCGCAGCTGCTCACGCAGCAGCTTGCGCGAGGCCTCGTCGTCGGGCTCGCGGATCTTCTGGTCCTCGATGAAATCGCCCAGGTGGCTGTCCTCCTCCTGGCCCACCGGCATCTCCAGGGAGATGGGCTCCATGGATGTCTTCAGGATGGACAGGACCTTCTCCAGCGAGAGGCCCACCTCGGAGGCCAGCTCCTGCGGCGTGGGGTCGCGTCCCAGGTCCTGCTGCAGTCGCCGCGAGGCCCGCGTCAGACGGTTGATCAGCTCGACCATGTGCACCGGGATGCGGATCGTGCGGGCCTGGTCGGCCAGGGCGCGCGTGATAGCCTGGCGGATCCACCAGGTGGCGTAGGTGCTGAACTTGTAGCCCTTGGAGTAGTCGAACTTTTCCACCGCCCGCAGCAGCCCGACGTTGCCCTCCTGGATCAAGTCGAGCAGCGACATGCCGCGGCCGATGTAGCGTTTGGCCACGCTGACAACCAGGCGCAGGTTGGCCTCGGTGAGGCGTTTGCGGGCGTCGTCCCCCCGAGCGAGGATCGCGTCCAGCCTTTCATGGTCCAGGGCATGCTCCTGGCCAAGCATGGCGCGTATCTTCCAGCCCTGCTGCACCATTGCCTCGCGGCTCCTCTGCTCGCCGGGACTCAGGCGCTTCTCCGGCGGGAGATTGGCATTGGCTTCCAGGACACGTCGGGCTTCCTCTCCCAGCAGGACCTCGCTGGCCAGGTTGGCCTCGGCGATGTGCCGCGCCATCTCCAGCTCCTCGTCCCCGCTGAGCAGGGCTACTCGCCCGATCTCCTGTAGATAGAGGCGCACGGGGTCCTCGATGGCAATGCCCTCGACATCGGGAAGCCGGCGCTCCGCCACAGCGGCCACCGCCTCCCTCTCCGGCGCCGCTGCCGGGGGCTCGTCGAGCACCTCCACTCCGGCCTCGAACAGCTCGGCATAGATCTCGTCCAACCGGCCGACCTCGTCCTCCGGCCGGGGCACCGTCTTGAGGATCTCCTCGGTGGTCACATAGCCACGGGCCTTGCCCGTCTCGATCAGCTTCTGCACGCTCGACGGCACGGGCACAGCCGGGACAGCAGCGGTCTCGATCGCCGCCAGTTCCTCCGGAGTGGGCTCGTGATCCGCCAGACCGTTGCGTTCCGCTGTGCTCATGCAGGCTACCTCTCACCCTGCCCCGGAAGCGGGTTCCATGCCCTCGTCGTCGAGGTACCGCCGCAGGTCGGGGAACAAGCGCCGCAGCGGCGGCATGGCGATATCCCAGCGGCGCTGGCTGAGGTGGGACAGCCGGCCCATCACGTCCTGCACCAGCTCCCGGTCGCCTTCCTCCTGTGCCAAGGCCAACACGTCGTAGTACTCGCGGCGCTGGCGCTCGTTGGCCAGTGCCTCCAGGCGGTTCAGGCATTGCGCCAGGGCCAGCGCAGCGGTCGCCTCGTCCAGCGACAGCTCCGCCTGGAAATGGGAAGACAGGTCGCCCAGATGACTGCGCAGTTCACCTGGCAGGTCCTCTCCGCCGGCCGCCCCCGCAACCAGCGCGTCCAGGACCGCGCGGTGCTCCTCCTGAGAGAGCAAAGCCGCCGCACCAGCCGGCACGCGCTCGACGAGCTGGGGGAAACGGTGGAGCAGGGCCAGGAAGTACCCCTCCACGATGTCCTCCTTGCGGGTCAGGAGGGGTATCTCCGGCACGGCTGGCGCAGCTTCCTGCGCCCGGCGGGTGCCGGCCCTGCCCGTCCGCGCCGGCGCGGCCCGGCGAAGCTGCGCGGTGATGGCCCGCTCTTCCACCTGCACGATGTGGGCGAGCCGTTGGACATAGTGGGCCTGCTCCACCGGATCGTGGACCTCGGCCAGCAGGGGTAGCGCCTGCCGCACTGCCGCGGCCTTGCCCTTGGCCGTGCCCAGGTCGGCCTCCTGGGCAATCTGCTGCAGGACGAACTCCAGCACCGGGAGGGCCGCGGCGAGGCGCTCCTCCCACTGGGCCGGACTGGCCCGGATCACCTCGTCGGGGTCCTGGCCGGCCGGCAGCACCACGATGCGCACCTCGCCGTCGATCTCGCGCTCGGAGCGCAGCAGCCCGGCGGCGGTCGGCACCAGCACGGTGCGCTCGTCCATGGCCTCGCGGATCACCTCCATGCCGCGCAGCATGGCCATGGCCCCCGCGGCATCGGCGTCCAGGGCCAGCAGCAGGCGACGGGTCATCCGCTTCAGCAGCGTGACCTGGCTCGTTGTCAGGGCCGTGCCCATTGGCGCCACGACGTTCCGGTACCCCTGCTGGTGGGCCATGAGCACGTCAAAGTAGCCCTCGACGAGCACGGCCTGGCCCTGACGGCGGATCGCCGGCGCGGCCTGATCCAGGCCGTAGAGGACAGCACCCTTGTCAAAGAGGGGCGTCTGAGGCGAGTTCAGGTACTTGGGCTGCTGAGCCTCCGCAAGAGCCCGCCCGCCAAAGCCGACGACATGCCCCTGCAGGTCGCGGATCGGGAAGATCAGCCGGTTGCGGAAGCGGTCGTAGTAGGGATGCTCGCCGGGCCGCCGGGCACCCTCGCGCTCGACCACCAGGCCGGCGGTGTTGAGCTCGTCGTCCCGGTAGCCGCGCTCGCGCAGGTAGGACGAGAGGGCGTCCCAACGGTCGGGGGCATAGCCCAACAGGTACGCCGCGATCGTCTCGGCGGTGATTCCGCGTTGCTCCACATAGGCACGAGCCGTAGCCGCGGCATCGCCGTAGCGCAGTTGGTGGTGAAAGAACTGGGCGGCGGCCAGGTTCAGCTCCTGTAGGCGGCCGCGCTGACGGTCCGATTCCTGCTCCTGCTGGGTCGGCGGCCGCAGGACCACACCGGCACGCCGGGCCAACAGGCGCAGGGCCTCGGGGAAGTCGACGTTCTCCCGCTGCATCACGAAGGTGAAGACATCGCCCTTGGCCCCACAGCCGAAGCAGTGATAGTGCTGCGACTCGGGAAAGACGATGAACGAGGGCGTCTTCTCCTGGTGAAAAGGGCACAGCCCCTTGAAGTTACGGCCGGCCTTCTTCAGCGGGACCTGCTCGCCGACGATCTCGACGATATCGAGGCGGGACTTGACTTCTTCGATGGAGCTCATCGTGCCTCACAACGCGCGGTCAGGAAACGGAAGCGCGCCACAGAGCCGGTCTGGTGCGGGGCGCGAGATGCTACCTCTCGATCCAGCGCAGAGCCCGGCGAGCGCGGCGACGGACCGCAGGGTCGCTGTGCTGCAGAGCTGCCCGGAGCACCGGCACGTCCTCCGCCGTGGCCAGGCCGATCAGCCCGGCGGCAGCCTCGCGGCAGACCGCGGCACTAGAGTCCTGCAGAGCCCTCAGGAGGGCGGGTCGCGCAGCCGGCTCGCCCAACGTGCCCAGGGCGCGAGCCGCCTCCAGCCGTTCGCGCAGGCTCCCTTGGCTGAGCATCTGGGCCAGGCCGTCCACGTCACGGGCGTCCCGCAGCCGCTCCACCTGGGGCACCCCGCGACCGAGCAAGGCCAGCGTCACGGCCAGCCCCAGCCCTCCCACGCCTTGCACGCCGACGACCGTCCAGAAGTAGTTCAGACCGGCGAAGAAGGTGCCCAGGCGGGCGGCGGCAAAGGCCGAGAGAAAATACAGCCCGAAGCAGGCCACGGCGGCGGTTGGAGCGCGCTCGCGGCTGCCGGAGAGGAGCCAGCCGATCAGGCACCCCAGCGGGACGACGATCGTGCTCAGGACCGCCGGCCGATAGTCTCCTTTGGGCGCAGCCGGAACCCACCAGAGGAGGAAGGCCACGCCGACAAGGGCACCGCAGGCGACGCCCAGCAGGACCCGTATCAGGATGGACTTGTCAAAGGTGTCGGCCATGCCAGTCTCCAGGACCGTTCCGCGACAGAAGGCTGGACTCCCCGGTGCGACAGCCGCTAGCATTCTAAGGCAAAGGTCGGCGGGTGTCAAGTGCCCGTGGACTCGGTCTGAAGGCCACGCCGGACGACCGGGCTGGCATGGCCCTCTAGCCGATTATACTACAACTCGAGCAAGAGGCAAGCGCACTGCGCCTTTTGTTGTAGAACTGCCCTACACACGGCGCGCAGAGAGCGCCAGCGAAACACGCAGGGACACATGCGATCGGTTAGGCTATTTTGCCGATTGCTCTGACCGGCCTCTCTGGTATAGTGGAGGGCAGAGTGGAGCCCCTCCTCCGCTACCAGGTCTATGTCGAACAAGACGAGAACCCTCTGCCCTTCTCTTGTGGCCGGCGGGATGGCCGCCAGGCAGGCCGGCACATGCTCCGACGCGATCGGCTTGACAGCGCGTCCGACTCGCGGGCGGCTGTCCCGTTCCGCCTCACATTCCCGCCCGTGCCCCCGCCGGGGGGGCACACGCAGCCCGCGCGAAAGGAGGTAAGGACCATGCCGTTGGTGCCACAGTGCGGGAGGGACCCCGCGTTGCGATCGCGTCTCTCGCCCGCACCCTGCGACCCGAGCATGCCACGTAGGCAGAAACCCTCTAGGAGGAGATCCAGATGCTGCGCAAGAGCATGGTAGTTCTGAGCGTCATCCTGCTCGCAGGCCTGCTCCTCGGTGCCTGCGGCCCCACCACGACCGCACCCGTCCAGGAGCCTGGCAAGGAAACCGTCGTGGTACGCGAGACCGAGGTCGTGGTCGTGCAACCGACCACCCCACCCGTCGTCGTCGAGCCCAGGACCCTGATCGTCTGCGAGGGCCAGGAGCCCGACACCCTCTACCCCTACGGCGGC
>CAZTIG010000062.1:0-24740 GCA_964613665.1 uncultured Chloroflexia bacterium | reverse complement strand
CGAGATTTCGCCAAACGTCGGCGAGGTTTCGCCAAACGTCGCCGAGGTTTCGCCAAACGTCGGCGAGGTTCGGCCAAAGCTCGGGGAGATACGGCCGGAGCTCGAGGCGCGTGGATCTTGCGGGCCGAGCGTGTCCGCCCATACATCGCCGACAATCCATCTCGCTGGACCCATGACCGGGACAACCTGCTGGCGGCGTCGCCGGCACACGATGGGGGCCTCCCCTGGACGTATGGGCGAACCCGGCGTTGGCCTCTATCCGCAACCGCAGACGGATTCCGCCGATCATGCCGTGCCGGGGATACCTTCCCGAAGCCATTGTGATGAGTTACCGGTAGGCCACCGGCGGCTGGCCTGCTTGACCCCCCGGATGTGCTGTGCTACAATACTGAGCGCAGGATGGTCCGCCCGCTATGCCCTGGGGGGGCCGATGCCTTTCGGGAAACGGCGTTCGTCGATCCTGGCCTGGCAGCGCTGTCTGGCGCTGCTGAGGCGGCTGCTGCGGGGGCCGGCCGGCCGCGATGAGCTCCTCGCTGCCGTCCACCTTGCCCTGGGCGAGGAGGCCTATCCGCAGGGCGCGCACCGTGCCCTGGAGTACGACCTGCACTGCCTGCGCGCACACTGGGGTGTGGTTCTCGCCTATGAGCGACCCAGCACTACCTACCGCCTGGTCGAGCTCCCCTTTGCCCTGCTCGACCTGCCCGACGACGATCTGACCACGCTGGCTTTCCTCTACCAGAGCTTTTCTCCGGCCGCTCCGCACGGGCCTGCCGTGCGCGCCCTGCTGGACCGCCTGGTCAGCTTCCTCCCCGATGAGCGGCGCCGGCAGATGCTGCGGCTGCGCACCATCCCGGAGTTGGAGCTGCAGGTGCTGGACCAGGAAGACGTACCGCCCGCAGTCTGGGCCGCGGTGGAGCAGGCGGTGGTGCAGCGGCGGCAGTTGACCTTTACCTATCGGCCGGCTCAGCGCCACGAAGGCGAGCCGCTGGATCGCCAACACCGGGTCGAGCCGTACGTGGTGGAACTGCACGAGGGGCACTACTACCTGGAAGGATACTGCCTGCGGCTGCGCCTTGGCACCCAGGAGCGTACCCACGTTGGCGTGCTACGCTACCGCCTCAGCCGCATCGTGCCGGGGACGGTGCAGGTCCTTCCGGACAAGATCCCGCCTGGGCGGCGGCCCGCGCGGACCTACACGATCCGCTACCGCCTGGCGCCGGCCATCGCGCGCGGCGGGGTGACGCCGCGCTTTCCTCAGACAAAGGTGCGGAGGTTCGATGACGGCTCGGCCGAGGTGGAAGCAGAGGTGGCCAACCTGTGGCAAGCACGCCGCGTTCTCCTCCGCTACGGGGAGCACTGCCTGGCGCTCGCCCCCGAAGAGCTGGTGGGGTTGATGCGGCACACGGTAGCGCAGATGGCGACGGGCTATGGGCTGACGGGGATCGGCGGGTAGCAGGTCAGTGGGCGAGTCCCGCGGCCGGCCGGCGACCCGTCGGCCGCAAGGACGAAGCCTCCACCCGCGGCGCTGCCCACTTTGGCAGGAGGTGGCAGTTGCATCCTGGAACCTATCTCTACTCCCTGGCGGTTCACCTTCAGCCGGAACGGCCCGCCGTGCTGCCAGCGACCTGCGGGCACCAGGCGCACGCGGCGTTCCTCGAGGCCGTGCGCCAGGCCGACCGGGATCTGGCCGATCTGTTGCACGGCCCAGGTCTGAAGGTGCGTCCCTTTACCATCTCGCCGCTGCTGGGCGCCGCGGCCCGCGGCGGCAGGGAGATTGCCGTCTTGCCCGAGCGCAGCTATCTGCTGCGCGTCACCCTGCTGCACGAGCCGATCTACAGGGAGCTGATGCGCCGCTTCCTGGAGCACCCCGGCCGGCCCTCCTTGCGCCTGGGGCCGGCCTCGTTCCTGGTTACGCAGGTGCAGGCCACGCCCGGTTCCTCCCCCTGGGCCGCCTACACGACCTGGGAGGCGCTGCGGCAGCAGGCCCGGGCAGAGGAGCGGGCCACGCTCGCATTCCTGACCCCGACCGCCTTTAGCCTGGGCCAGCGGCCCTGGGGCAAGCAGTTCCTTCTTCTTCCCACGCCGGCCTTTGTCTTCGGCAGCCTGCTGCGAACGTGGAACGCGCTGGCGCCGGCCGGCCTGGGCATGGAACCCGGCCCGCTGGCAGAGTACCTGGAGAAGGACACGGTCGTGTTGGAACTGGACGGCCTGCGCACGCAGATGTGGCGTTACCCCAGGCACATGCAAGTGGGCTTCACCGGGCGCGTCGTCTACGGTTTCCAGGGGCAGGACGAGAACCTTCGGCAGCAGTTGAACGCCCTGGCCGACTTTGCCTTTTACGCCGGCGTGGGTTACAAGACGACGATGGGCATGGGGCAGACACAAAGAACAGCGGCCACGCGCACAAGGTGACACGATGACGACATCGCTGGACCGGAATTCCTGGAACGAAGGCACCTCGGCACAACAAATGTGGGGTGGGTGGGGTGTAGCATGGAAGCAGGTGAAGGAGGGGGAAGGGAGGCCGGCCGGAGGCCGGTGCAGAGGTGCTGCGCCAGGAATTTAAGGAGGTCCCGATTGGTCAACGAAATGGCTCCATACCAGGGGACGGTCATCGCCGGCCGGGACACGATCGTGCTGGTGATCGAGGCCGAAGGGCCTTGGGAAATCGAGGTCACGGTGAGGTAGGCGGAATGCCCGTCGCCCTGGTCCGCCGCGTGTCAGAAGGGTTCACTTGCGTTTCCGGGCAGGCGACGGTAGGGGATCGCTATCTGCCAGGGGGTGACGATGCTGGCGCTGCAAGATGTCGAGCAGGTGCTGGGTAAGTATATCGAGCAGATCGTTCCGGCAATGCTTCGTGCCCAATACCACCTCTACCTGGTGAAAGGAGGCCCGGAGTATGCGCACTTGCCGGAGCAGTCGCACTTTGCGCACATCGTGAACGGGATCTTTGGCCTGACCGAGCTGGTCAGGTTCGTCCTCACCCGGAACATCCCGCTGCCCTGGCTGGATGAAGCGGCGTTTCGTGCGGCGCTGGCGCTCTTCACGGTCCACGAGGTGCACAAGGCGAGTGACCTGGAACGGATGGACTCTTCCGAATTCAGCATCCCGCTGGAGCGGCTGCGGGACGAATACAACAGGTTGGGGCTGGATGGCTTCGCCGAGGTTGATGATCACCTCCTGCGGGCCGCCAACGTGCACAGGCGCAGCCCCAGGCACGGCGACGTACTGCTGGGCGGCGACGAACGCGGGCTGCGGCTCTGGCTGCTGGTGCGCCTGGCCGATACGCTGGCCTCTGCCAAGACACCACAGGAGGCAGCCGACTCTCTCCGGGTGTATTGGCAAGAACTGGGGCCGGCCTTTGCCAGCAAGACCCCTCCGGGCAAGTATTCGCTCTACTACCACGAGGTCAAAGACGTGCGCGGGGTGCTGACGAACACCGTCCACCAGGCTGTAGCGGGAGAAGTGGAATCTGAGCTGGGATTCTACCCCCTGCTCTACTTTGCGACCGGCGCGCTCTACCTCGGCCCGATTCGCCCCAGGCAGCTAGGCGACGGCTTCATACCGGCAGTGGCCGGCAGGGTGCTCGCCGCACTGCGCCAGCGCGACGGTGGCGACATGGTACGGGATGCGCTGCGCCGCCAGAAGTTCGACTTTGAACGCTATGTGTACGCCTTTGCCCCCGTGGAAGAACTGCTCCAGGTCGTGCACGACGAAACACTGACCGCCAAGCCCAACGCCAGCGACGCCAGCGACGAGATCGATGGTCTGGTGAGCAAGCGGCGCAAGCTCCCTGCCGATTGGCGGGAGACCGTAGAACAGCGCCTCGGCATCCGGTTGCTGGATCCGAAGGAACACAAGACGTTCAACGAGCTGTGGTCGCGGGTGCGCCGCTATCTGCTGTACGTGGACACGCTGCTGCGCGACCTGAACCCGACGGAGGACCGGTTAGAGTGGTTCCTGCGCACCTTCGCGGTGCCGCAATCGGCTGCCGACAACCTGCGCCGGGAGGCCGACATCTGGGCTTTGGGTGGAGTGGGCAAGTACGTTCTGGTCATCGCCTACCACTTCTTGCGCGGTCCCGACTTTGGCGACCGCCCGGCGGAAGCGCTTCCCCCCGAGGCAGTGCTGGAGAAGGTCCAAGCGCGCGTGCTGGGAGCCTTTCAGCAGATAGGCACGCACGCCGGCCGGCAGGCCGCGGTGGACGAACTGGGCCTGCGGCAGGACCTGGAGGCTTACCTGCAAGAGAACCTCAATCTCTCCTTTGCCCCGGCGGCGCACATGGCCGCCGACGGCCTGGCCAGCTACGCCAAGCCCAAGCGCAGGGGGCACAGCGGCAAGGTCTGCTCGCTCTGCAATCGCTACAGCGAGTACGTGCAGGAACTGCGCACCGGCATCCTGGACGATTTCGGCCGGGTCTTTTCCAACCGGGTGCTGCCGGCACCGGAAGCGCCCCAGGGCAACCGGCTCTGGTGTCCGATCTGCCACCTGGAAGCCATTCTGCGCAAGATGCTGGGGATGGGGTTGCCCTCGGGGGCGCACTACAAGAACTCGCGCCGCATCCATCTCTTCGTGTTGCCGACCTTCTCCTTCACCCCCGGGCATGTGCGCCTGTTCCTGCCCCTCCTGAGGACGTTCGAGCGCGTGACCGGCCTGCCGGTACGGGACTATGGCAGAGATTGGGGCGTGCCGCACCATTGGCTGGAGCGGCGCACCCTCGATCCCGACTGGCTTGCCGATCTGCAAAGCCTCTTGGCCCGGGAGGCGGACAAGATCGCCGGCTGGGGCGGCCGCGGGTTCGTAGGCGAGCGGATCTCGCTGGGCCGCATCCAGGGCCAACCGCACTACTACCTGATCACGTGGGAGAAGCCGGCTAGGGACAGCGAGAGGGACGATGCACGCATCGCCACGCGCACCGAGGCCTGGGCCAAGGCGCTGTTCGCCGCCGCCGTGATCAGCGGGCTGACCAGTTGCAAGGTCTATGTGACGGAGCGGCCGTACCTTCCTGTGGCGGACCCGGCCGAGCTGAGGCCGACGATCACGCTGGACGGTCCGCCGCCAGCGCTGCGCGGCCTGCTGGGGGGGCGCGGCGACACCGTGTCGCTGTACGGTCGAGAGCGCGGCCCGCGTAGCGGCCTGGAGCGGCTCCTCGACATCGGCGCGGCGCTGTGGACGGTGACCGCGGACGTCCATGCGCCCAATCGCCCGACCAAGGACAAGTACGTTGCCGGCCGGCTGGGCACGCTGAACAGCTCACCGCTGGCCGGGGCGACGTTCTACAAGGAGTTCGGCCGGCTGAACGACGGGCAGTCGCCCTACCCGGCCTTGACGACGGCCTGCGAGGTACTGCTGGAAATCCAAGGAGGTGAACTGATGGACCTGGTCGAGAGGATCGCGCAAGAGTCGCTCCAGATCGCACTGCCCTTTGGCGCGGCGGGGCGGGGCAAGCCGCGGCGCTACGAACTGGTGTTTCGCGAGGCGGTCTCGGCCATGCGCAAGGCGCAGCAGATGATCCCGGAGATGCGCCAGGCGGCCCTCGGGGGGCACGCGCCCTCGGCGCAGAGCGTCGCCGAGCTGAAGCGGCTGGCGGCCGGCACGCTGCTCAAGGGGCTGGAGCGCCGCCAGGAGAGCCGACGCGGCGAGATCATGGTTTGCGCCTGGGGCGCAGAGCTGGGCCGGCGGGTGGGCGATTTCGTGGACCTGCTGGTGGACGAGCTCTACCTGGGCCGCGCCGCGGGCAGCTTCGCTCGCTTCCTGCGGCTGGAGAACGCTCTGGCGGATGGGGTCTATTACTATACCGATCGGCATCTATCCCAAGCGTGGAGTGAATACAAGCAACAGCGGGCATCCCGCGAAGAGACACATCGGGATGCCGAGGAAGAAGACGGCCGGCCGTGACCGGCAGCGCGTAGCTGAGCAAGGAGGAACGAAATGAAGACCGAGATGCTGTCCAAGTACCGGCACCACTTCGTCCCCACCATCCCGCGTACCCCCACCAACCGCTACGCCAGCATCATCCTGCTGCGCGAGACCAAGTCCTACGCCATCTTCACCACCGAGGGTGGCGAGCAGCAGGACGTGGAGCAGGTGCCGGCCGGCCTGACCCACGCCGAGCCGGCGACCCGTCTGGTGATGTTCAAGCGCAAGCAGGTCGCGCCGGAGCGGCGCACCGGCAAGGCGCTGCTGCGGCAGTACGGGGTCTTCCCCTATGCTATCAAGGACGGCAAGGCCGTGTATGGGGACGAAGCCCTCAAGGAGAAGAACCACTACGACGACTGCTACCTGACCGAGGGCCTCTGCACCCACTGCCCCGACTGCCTCATCTACGGCTACGCCGCGATCGAGGGCGAAGGCGCCCGACGGGCCCGCCTGATGACCGACACCTGCTTCAGCATCCGCCCCTACGAGATCATCCAGAAGCAGGTCAAGTTCAACGTCATCGACGAGGCCGCCCACACCTCCGGCACCATCACCGAGTACGACTATACCACGCCGGGCGTCTTTCTCCCGGCGGTGGAGACAACGGTGGACCTGACCGCCGACGAGTTCGCCTACGTCCTGGGCAACGTCCTGCGCACCACCCGCTACGGCAAGGAGGGCACCCGCCAGGGTTTTGTCCGCAACCACATCCTGGCCATTGCCTTGTCCGACGTCGAGCTCTTTGCCAACCTCGAGTTCACCCAGGCGCTCTACGACGCCCTGGTGGAGGCCGGCAAGGACCTGGCGGCGGCCGGCCTGGCGCTGGCCGACATGCAAGAGGTCACGCCGGAAGTCATCGGGAAGCTGACTGCGGGCCTGGCCGGCCGGCTCACGCTGGTCGGCGGCGATGAACTGCAGGACATCCTGGAGGACATCCGGGCGTTGAACCAGGATGAGGAACGGCTTGCAGCCTTCCTGCGGGGCTTGAACGACCGATCGGCATCCTTCGTGTGAACGGTCCATGGCGGCAGCACGCTGCGGCGGATGCCGGGAACGAACGCCCGTTGGCACCGCTCGTCGTGTGAGCGCCGGCCGGCGACGCCACCGGGGCGCCGCCGCTTCCGGAGGTGGACGATGGCACGGTCGCGGGGTTGGTGGGTGCGGGCCCAGGCCGACCTGGCGCACGCCCGCAACGCCCGCAATGAGATCCGCCGGGGGCAACCCCTGGCCCGCCAGGCCCTGGCCCAGGGACGCATTCTGTGGCGGCGGCCGGGCTTTGAACCCCACTTCATCGCTCAGCCCCTGGGGGAATAGGAGGAGGTGAAGATGACCGAGATGCAGATTACGCTCAGGACGTTGACGCCGCTATGGACGGGCGGCGTGGAAGGCACCTGCGACCGCCTGCACACCACGGGGATCATCGGCTCGCTGCGCTGGTGGTACGAGGCCATCGTGCGCGGACTGGGGGGCCTGGCGTGCGATCCCGTCGAGCATCCCTGTTCATACGATGCGGAACAACCGCATGGTGGATTATGCCCGGGCTGCCAAGTGTTCGGTGCCACAGGGTGGGCGCGCCGCTTTCGGCTCACCATTGAAGATCGAACAGAGGGGAAGGGTCCAGATGGTACTGCACAACCCACCGGCAACCGGTTCAAAAAAGACAGCAGGCAGCATCCATCCTGGTATTTCAAGGGTGGAAGGACGGGGGAGGTGAATCTTCGGATTATCTCAACCGCTTCGGATTTCGATCCGACCGTTATCCTGGGTACCCTATCGCTCATCGCCCGCTGGGGAGGTCTAGCTGCCAAACCTCAATTGGGCTATGGATGGGTAGAAATAGTCTCTGCTCCGGCTTGGGATGCAGATGGATTCGTGCATAAGGCTCAAACGGCCGCTGCCGCTCAACCGGGAACCAACAACGGACTACCAGCGCTCGACAAGATGTTTTTCGCCAAACTTCAGGTGTCAGATACGGGCGTGTCTGCAGCGCTGAACCTCAAGTACGATGTACGGGCCGCCTTTCGCGCCGCTTTCGAAGGTAACCAGACCTTGCGTCACTGGATATGCGGTTCTGTGCGGGACGATCAGCGACAGGCTTCGAAGATCAGCGTCACACAGGCAGTTGGTGGCGCCTTGCGCGTCTGGGGCTGGATTCCCGAAGATGTCCCCGTTCGCGGCGTGACGCGCGACCAAGTGGTGGGTCAGATCAGGGCTACCTTGGCCTCATACGGAAATCTCGACTACTGGCGCGAGTTCGACTCCGAGCGGGATACTTTCCACCGACAGACTGACATGCCAACCTATCTCTTGGAGTCATTGAAGGAGGGCTCATGATGAGCCGAGATCTCGCTGCAAACATGATGCATGATGCTCAGCCACTGATGGACCGGTTGGCAGAGCAAGAAGGGTGGATCGAGAAGGCCAGAAGAACCCGAGATCAGGTCGCACGTCGGCAAGCCGATGATCAGGCGAAGGTGCTCCGGAATCAGCTATTGGAAAAGGTGGACGCTTCCGTGGCTTATTTCTATCTGGGCGCCTCGGGGAAAGCCAGCGACGTGCTCCTCCGGGATGTGTGGCAAGGTAACGTCTTGAAAAACCCCGACGCCGCACTACGCCGCTTGCGGGAGTGGAAAACGGAGCATCTGTACGAGGCCTACTGGGCGGCCCCAGCTCTCGATTTGTCCATCCTCCCCACCTGCTCATTCACCCTGAGATTCACCTTCACCCTGGCTCAACCCTACTTGTCGAAGGACGACAATCCCTTCTACATCATTGACAACCCCATCGTGCGCGACAAGGTCTTTCGCCTGCCCATGGTGCGCCCGACGGCCTGGAAGGGCAACCTGTACGCGGCGCTCTGGCAGTTGGGGCATGACAAACAGAACGAGGAGCCGATGCGGCGTCTCTTTGGCGAGATTCGCAGCAGCGCGGAAGGCGAGGAAGAGGGCCGGCCCGGCCGGCTGTTCTTCTACCCCACCTTCTTCACCCAGACCGGCCTGGAGATTGTCAACCCCCACGACCGCAAGCGGCGGGTGGGCAAGAACCCGATCCTCTTCGAGAGCGTGCCCATCGGCGTCAAGGGCACATTCACCCTGCTCTACGTCCCCTTCGACCGGGTGGGCCAGGAGCCGCAGAAGACGGCGGGGCAGGTGGCGCAGGACCTGCCGCTGCTGGCCCAAGGGCTGCGGGCCATGTTTACCGTCTACGGCTTCTCGGCCAAACGCACGAGCGGGTTTGGGGTGGCGCAGGAGAAGGTGGACAAGGGGACACTGACCTTGCGGATCGCCGGGTTACAGCCGGCCGCTCCACCTCCCCCCGAGGCACCCTCTGCGCCGACCCCGTCCCTGCCGCGCTACCTGGAGGCACCCGGCCGGCTCATGCCCGAATACCGGACTCCCGACGGTCGGTTCCGCGAGCGCAGCGAGGCCGAACTCGGGGCCATGAATAAGGCCGATCGGCAGCTCTACAACAAGGCCAAGGCCTGGTGGGAGCGGGAGGGCAGGACTCTGGCCGAAGAGGGACCGTACCCGCAAGGAGCCGTCGCTGGCCCACCCCCTGCGCCGGCCCCGGCCTGGCCGTCCTGGAACTTCCGGTCGTTCGGTGAGCTCGTGGCCCTGGCCGATCAGGTGGCGCAGCAGTTGACGGCGGGAGGTGCGCCGTGAGCCACGATCTCGAAATCCTGAAGCAACACCGCGACGCGCTCTTGCTGGCCGAAGTGGCCGGCTGGCTGCATGATATGGGGAAATGCGCCGATGAGCACATCAAGAAGCAGGCAAGTGACTGTCCGGGTGGTCACCGATATGACAAGACCACCTACTCCTCACTGCTTGCCAATGTGGAGCCTCTGAATCTGCTAGGGGAGTCGGTTGCGCTGCAAACGCTGGTAGAGCAAGCAAGGCCAGCGGTTGTGAGGGGCGCCGGCCGCACCTGGCTCCTGCGGGTACTGGGGCGATGTCATGCTGCGGCGCACATCGAGAAGGAAGAAGCTGATCGCACTGGCAAACAGCCGGTTTCGGACACGCGCATGAGTACAGCCTGTGGCTTCGAGCATCCCCCGGTGAGCGGATTGACGGCCAACTTGAAGGGATTGCCCTATGACAGTCTCACCGAGCGAGCCACTTTCATGCCGGCTGTACGGCGAGCATTCTCCAATGCACCCGGCGATACCCGGCGCCCGGAAAACGAAGTCACCCTCTGGGATTGGTCCAGCACCGTCGCCGCGCTGTACAAAGCCGCGCTGGCCGGAGCATTGCTGGGGTACAAGCCTGAACCGGATAATCTCCGCTGGCGGCTCCTGAGCATTCGTTTCGACGGATTCTCCTTCTTTGCCCAGAGCCACCGTCTTCCCGACCTCCTGGCCCGCCGAAGAATTCTCGGCGAAGCATTGGACCAAGTCCGCAGTCTGCTGGAGGTAGAGTACCCTCTGGGCACCGAGGTCTACCGCGACGAGGACGGCAGCATCTTCGTCTTGCCGGGCTGCGAGGACCTCCTGGCTGTGCAGGATGGGGCTAAAACCCTGCGCGATCTGATCCTGGAGCGAGTCCGGAGCCACTTGGAAGGCGAGGCCATCCCGCCGCTAAAGATAGATGCGCCCCCCTGGTGGGGACAAGACCCAGCAAGAAAGGGAAAGGACGTGATTCCCCCTGTCTGGGCCCATCTTCAGCCCGTTGTGAACCAGGCCGATTCTGCCTGGATGGGACGGCAGTGGAAGGAACAACAAGAGATCTGCACGGTCTGTGGCGTGCGGCCCCAGGGGCCTTCCACCAAGGCGCGGGATCGCCATGTGTGCGATGTCTGTGAGCAGCGCCGCGCCGACCGCTCGCAGGAATGGGCTACGCAGCGGCCGCATACCACCATCTGGACCGACGAGGTCGCCGACGACAACGGCCGGCTAGCGCTCGTCGTGGGGCAGTTCGGGTTGGAGAGTTGGCTGGATGGCACCGTTGTCCAGACGCTGACGGTCACAGACCCGGCCCAAGATGGCACGCCGAACAAGGCGAACGTAGCCAGGAAAAACTCCTCCTTCGCCCGCCTGCGCCGCGTCTGGGAAACCACCCGCGCCTTCTGGCAGGAAGTCTGCCCGACGGATGAGCGCATCCCCCTGGCAGACTCGGTGGTGGGCCAACGCGTGAAACAGGCCGGCACAAGGTTGGAGATCATCCCCGGGAATGGGACCGGCCTTGGCCTGGGCCCCTTCCACACCTACGAACTGGTCCTCAGCGGTGTTCGCCTCAGTGTGGTTTGGGATAGCCGCGACCTGCGCTTTATCACCTGCGACAATCTGGACTACCTGGCCCAACCGGAGCAACTGGGCCAGTCGGTGAAGCAGGCATTGGAGGAAGCCCACGCGCAGTCGCGGAAGATCACGGTCGAGGAGCCGGTCGGCTACGGAGGCAGGAGCAATGTGTGGGGCAGAATTGCGGTCAAGAGTGTGAATCCATTGCCTGACGTCTACATCCCGGCCATCCCCATCCTGGCCGAGCCGCGCACCTTCATGGCCTTGGTCCCGGCCGACAAAGCCCTGGATGTGGTCAAGGCCGTCGAGGAAAAGTACGAAACCGAGATGGGCAAGGTGCGCAATCGCCTGCCGTTGACGCTGGGCGTGGTCTATGCCGGCCGGCGCACGCCGCTGGCCGCGCTGCTCGATGCCGGCCGGCGGATGCTCCGACGCCTTGGCCAGACCGCTCAGGCGGAGGTGCTCTCGATTTCCGCTGTGAACCCCTGGCCCGCAGCAGTGGATGTGACCCTGCGCCTGGTCGAACGGGAAATCACAATTCCGGTCCCCACCGTCATGGGCGACGGGCAAACCCCCGACGTCTGGTATCCCTACTGGCAGGTGGCGGGCAAACCCACCGACCGCAACCGCTGGTTCGTCGGGCCGGACGGCGAGCACTGGGTGCACGTCTGCGACCTGCGACCTGGCGACACCGTGGCGTTCACCCCTTCGACCTGGGACTTTGAGTACCTGGACACCACCGCCCGCCGCTTCGAGATCGCGTACGACGGCGACGGTCGGCGACGCGGACCGACCCGCCGGCAGCGCCCCTATCTATTGGAGGAGATAGGTGCCTTCGAGCAGGCCTGGGGCGAGATCCGCCGTCTGACCCTTTCCCAAATCCACGTGGTCGAGGCGCTGATCGAAGACAAACGCCGCGCCTGGGAGGAACCGACCGGCACATTGGAAGTATCCCCTACCTTCAGGCAGTTTGTGAGCGATGTGCTGCGCGAGGCCGGCATCCACGGCAAAGTGCTGGAACACGCCGCCATCGCGGGCATGCTGGCCGACGTGTTGGAACTTCATCTGTCCATCCACAAAGAAAAGCCGCAACCGAAGGAGGTGTAAAAATGTACACTCTGCAACGTTTCATCCTGATGACCCTCGACCCCGTCCACATCGGCACCGGCGGCTACCGCCTGGGCCGCGTGGACCTCTCCATTGTCCGCGAGCCGGGCACCAACCTGCCCAAGATCCCCGGCACCTCGCTTTCGGGCGCGGCCCGCTCCTACGCGGCCATGCGCTACGAAAGGCCCCAATGCGCCGGGCAGGGCGGGGGCGATAAACCGGAGAAAAAGCACTGCGGCGACCCCAAGTGCCCCATCTGCTACACCTTCGGCAACATCCGGGGGACCGAAGGCGGCAACGCCGGCACCGTCAGCCTGGCCGATGCCCGCCTGCTGCTCTTCCCGGTGCACTCGATGGCCGGGCCGGTTTGGGTGACAACCCCATCGCAATTGGAACAGGCCGGCCTGGCCGTGACCGCGCCCGAATTGGCCCGTGGCGAGTTCGTCACGACCCTGCAAGGCTGGGCCAGACCGCTCAACCTGGGCTGGCTGCTGCTGGAGCACAAGGCTGGGGAGGTGAACGTCAACCTGAACGGCAAAGAAGTCCAGAACTGGGACTATGTGGCCGGCCGGCTGGCCCTGGTGGAGGACGGCCTCTTCTCCCAGATCGTCAACAGCAACCTGGAGGTGCGCACCTCGGTGAGCATCGACCCCACGACCGGCGCGGCCAAAGAGGGCGCGCTTTTCACCTACGAGGCGCTGCCGCGCGCCACTTGGCTCTGGTCCGATGTGGTGGAAGATGATTACCGCCGAGCATTTCCCGAAGACGATGACAAAGCCCGGCAGTTTGGACATACCCGGCCTTTGAGTGTGGTCAAGGCCGGATTGGAGTTGGCCGAATACCTGGGCATCGGCGGCATGGGCACGCGCGGCTTTGGCCGCATCCGGCTGATGAGCGATTGGGAGGTGGACCATGCATAACCTGGACACCCTGGCTGCGCAGACGGCGCAAGCGATCATCGATACCGGAGGTTTCAAGCCCGCCGAAGTGGACAACCTGGCTACCAAAGCCCTGGGCGTCTTGCAGGAGAACGGCGTCTACGCTGCAACCCTCTTTCTCTGCTCCCGGAGCGGCCAGGACGGCAAGATCGCTCCCTCTGTACGCAAGCGGTTGCTCTGCCTGGCAGCGCGGAGGGTGTTGAATCGGTCGGCGCCGGACGACGAGGCCCAGGCGGCGCTCCGGTTCCTCACCGACCACGTCTGCAACGACCTGGACACCCTGCTGCTGGTGAAGCAGGTCTGGGAGCAGACGCTGATCTACGTGCGCTACGGGGCCAAGGCGCGCAAGGCGAAAGAAGGAGAGTGAGCGATGGACGGGAAAGTCTATCAGGTCGTATTCCGCCTTCGCTCGCCGATGCACATCGGTCAGATGAGGATAGGGAACATCCAGCGCACCCGCCCCTACGTCACCGGCAAGGCGCTCTGGGGCGCGTTCACCGCCCGGCTGACCCGCGATAGCCCCGCCGGGGGTGGTGATTATGTGGCCACTGGCCGGCGCGTCAACGACGAACTGGCTTTCACCTATTTCTACCCGGCGGTCGGCGAGGAAGTGGACCTCTGGCCCTGGGACGAATCGGGCGAGTTCGCCTGGCGCTACCTGGGCGCCCACACCGGCACGGCGCTGGACTATGGCCGCAACGCTGCGGAAGAGGGCAGCCTGCATGAAACAGAGTACATAGCACCCACAACACGGGGGGGGGCCCCTGTTCACCTGGTGGGCTACATCCTGGAGCGTGAGGGTTCTGCCCTGGCCTGGTCCAAGGCGCTCGGCCGGCTTCAACTGGGCGGCGAACGAGGCTACGGCTGGGGACGAGTTGAGTTGGTAAGCAAGCAAAATTGGGACATCAAGCAGCCGCTGTTCGGCCGGTGGTCTGTTCAGCCCGATGCCTGGCCGCCAAGAGTCACATCCGCCTCGCCGGAGGTGAAAGTGTTGGCCCACGCCCTGGCCACCGATTTCAATAACGGCAGGTTGCACCGCGCCGTAACAGGCATCAGCGGGCCGGTCGAGCCGTTGGTGGGCCGCGAGACCGTCGCCGGTGACCGTTTCGGGATGCAGGTGAGTCCGGCCCGCATCTGCTACGCCCCCGGTTCGCCGGTGACATCGCCGCACTTTACCTGCCAGATCGGCCCCGTTGGCATCTGGGAGGCGTGTGATGATGGCTAGCCCCCTGCTTCGCTGGAGGTGCACATGCGCATCTACCGCGGCACCATAGAACTGCTGGATTACGTCTTTTACGCCACCGTCGAGCGGGGCAAGGTCTATGAGACCGGCCCCTTTGTCCACAACTATGCCCTGGTCTACGCCCTGGGGCTGGTGCAAAGCGATACGTACACCTATGCCCGCACAATCCAGGAGCCGCACTACCAGGAAGAACTGACGGCCCTCAACGGTCGCCTGTACCTGACCCCGGCGGCACCCCGGAACCTGGCCTATCGGCTGGTGCAGTGGAACACGCTGCGGGAAGGGTATGCCTTCCCGGGAAAACCGCCCTCGCTCGGGTATCCCGACTGGGGCTTTGCGCGGGTGCTGCGGCCGGGGGGCAAGCTCGTCTTCTACCTTCTGGTCCCCAACGCTGCCGGCCTGCCCGAATCGCCGCCGCTGCACGACTTGCTGGCGGGCAAGACCGCCCGCGTCCGCCTGGGCAAGTTCATGGGCAAGGTCGGTGTGCGGTTGGAGGCGGCATCTGGAGCAACGGAGCGGCACGGTGCGTTCCAGACGGAGGCCTTCCTCAACTGGCGCGACCTCGAGGCCGATCCCCTGGTATGCGACGTGGTGGCGACGAGCCTGCCCACCCGGCTGTTGGCACGCGCTTCCTTCGAGGGGCCGTACCTGGAGGCCCGTTTCGGCGAGGACACCGTCTGTCTTCCACTTCAGATGCGCTTCCTGGCCCGCCCGGCGGCGCCACAGAGGCGCGCCCGGAGAGGGTAATGGATTCGCTGACGCTGGAAGTCCAGCCTTTGTCCTTCAGCCAGGGCGACGAACAGTGGCTTCCCGGCCTGAAGCCCTACGCGTATCAGAGTCGCGTCTATCGCCGGGTCCACGAAGCGTTGACGAGGAAAGAGACGTTGTGCCTCTTCCTCGTCACCCCCACCGGCAGCGGCAAGACGCTGGGCAGCTACGCCTATGCGATCAACCAGCGGGTGCCGGCCTTCGGCGTCTACCCGACCAACGAGTTGATCCGCGACCAGGAGAATGCTCTGAAGCCCTGGCTGGATCCCCACGACGAGCACGCCCTGCTGCGCATCGACAGCCAGCAACTCGATCACTGGCAGGACACGCTGGACCTTGCCCGACACTCCTCCACCCTCGAGACCCTGATGAACTGGCAGCCGACGATCCTGACCAACCCGGACATCCTGTTCTACACCTTCTTCGGCCTCTACAAGGGTTCCGAGGGACTCTGCCAGAGGCTCTTTGTGCTCGTCGGGCAGTATCGTCTGTTCGTCTTTGACGAATTCCACCTCTACAACGTCAAGCAGATGGCCGACGTCGCCTTCCTCGTGGGAACGCTGAACGCCATCAACCCGCGTTGGGGCCGTGTCTTCCTCTTTGCCTCCGCCACCCCCAAATCTCCTGCTCTCCGCTGGCTGCAGGATAACCTCCGTCTGCAGGTAGAGGTAGTGGAAAGCGAACCATCTCCCGATGCAGACGCGCGGACGATCGCCCACCCCCTGCGATTGACCGTTCTGCCGGCCGACCTGCGGGCCTGGCAGGGGGACAAAGCACTGCTCGACCACTTGTCGGAATTGCAGCGCTTCCTCCAGCAATACCCGCAGGCACGGCTGGTGACCATATTGGACTCGGTGGCTGGGTCCATCCGACTGGCCCAGAGACTGCGCGAGCAATTCCCCGACACGGCCGTGGGAGAGGTCCATGGTCTCACTTCGCAACAGGAACGCGAAGCGGCGCTGGGCCGGCCCTTCACGGTCGGGACCTCCACGATCGAGGTGGGCATCGACTTCAAGGACAGAGCAGAGAAGGACGTGCTGATCTACGAGGCTCGCACGGCCAGCCAGTTCATACAGCGCTTCGGGCGAGTGGCACGGCACGCCAAGCGGCTCCCGATCCCCAACTGGGCCATTGCCCTGGTGCCGGAGTATGTCTATCACTTTCTCGCTGCGCGTGCCGCTGCCCCAGCCCTCTCGCGCCAAGAGCTCTACGACCTGGTAGACCAGGCGTATCAGCCGCCCGAAGACTTTGCTCATTACGTGGCGACTCATGCCCCGGTGGAATTCCAAGAAGCCTCCGTGAACGCCCAGAGGCTGTTCCAGCCCGACGATCGCCCGCGGATGAAGGAGGAGTTGGGCCGGGTGATCCAGGGCCTTACGGGCCAGGCTTCCGGCAGGGCGTGGGCACTGCACCGGCAGTACGGCGAGCAAGGCATCCTGGCTCCTTTATTGACCTTTCGCGGCGGTGGCTTTGAGGCTGCTATCGTAGACGAGCGAGGCAGCGATCCCGGCTTCCCGATCAAGCGGTACGACCTGATGTTCCTCCTGCGCCGGGGGATCCTTGCCGAGATAGACGAGCAGGAGTACCTGGAGCGAGTCGCCGCGCTTGCGAAACGCTGGCCCGAGGAGGCAGCCCGCGAGCGGCGCTACGGCAAGCGGATCGAACGCGGCCCGGAGAAACTGCTGGGGGTCTACGGCTATTTCCGACTCACCGGCTTCCAGGAACAGGCGCGCAGGGTCTGGTTCGAAGTGGGCGAAGAGGCCGTATACGGGCTGAAGGGCCAGGTCGTCCCGATCACCGGCCTGCGTTTGGCGACGGATCCGGAACTGCGCCTCGCCGGGCTCAATCGGCACCTGCAGCGCAAATCCATTGTGGCCTGGTTCCTCGATCGCCACCCGGCCTCGATCAAGCTGGGACGTGCGCTTCCGCCGCTCTTCGAGGTCCACGAGTTGCGGGTCCAGCGGATCGGCGGAAAGCTGAGCGATGCTCCCTGGAGCATCGCCTTCAACCAGGACGCGTTCTTCCTGGATAGTCTCGGCATCGGCAGGGGCAGAGGTCCCGATTGGCGGCGGAGTGATGAGGAGGAGATCATACTCTAGGTGACCATTGACAGGATGGCGAACAGTGGCCGACAACCTGCCCATCTCCATGCTTAACCAGCTTGAGTACTGTCCCCGCCGCTTCTGGCTCATGTACGTTCAGGGCGAGATGGAGGTGAACGCCCCCGTGCTGGAAGGCACCTACCAACATGAGCGCGTGCACACTGCCGGCCGGTCGCAGGAGGGCGAAAAGACAGTCCAGCGGCGCGTCTACGTCTACTCGGAGCGGCTGGCCCTCAGCGGCTTCATCGACGTCCTGGAGGAGACCGCCGGGGAGCTCTATCCGGTGGAGCACAAGCATGGGCGCATGGGCAGATGGCTCAACGACCACGTCCAGCTCTGCGCGCAGGCCCTCTGCCTGGAAGAACGCACCGGCCGGCCGGTGTCGCGGGGCTACATCTTCTACGCCGGGTCGCGCCGCCGCCAGGAGGTCGATCTCACGCCAGAGCTGCGCGCTCGCACCGAGGAGGCCGTCGCCCAGGCCTTTCGCCTGATGGATGCCGGCCGCATTCCGCCACCGGAGCAGCCCCGAGCCAAGTGCCGTGACTGCTCGCTCGAACCCATCTGCCTGCCGCGTGAGGTGCAGGCTCTGGCCCACGGCAAGAGGACGCTTCCATGACCACGCTCTACCTGACCGAACAGCACGCCACCGTCCGGCGGGAGGGGGACTGCCTGCTGGTGAACATCCCCAGGAACAAAGAGGATGGCACAGAGGCGCGCAAGGTGCGCGTGCCCCTGATCAAGGTGGACCAGGTGGTCGTGCTCGGCGACATCACCCTGACCACGCCGGCACTGGCCGCCTTGCTGGAGAAAAAGGTCGAGGTGGCCTTCTGCTCGGCCCGGGGGCGCTTCCTGGGGCACTTGGCCCCGCCTCTCAGCAAGAATGCGCCGCTGCGCCTGGCCCAGCACCGCGCCCGTAACGATCCGGCCGTGCAGATCGCCCTGGCCACCCGCTTCGTCTCCGGGAAGCTGGCCAACATGCGCACCTTCCTGCTGCGGCAGAACCGCAAGCGGGGCCAGGAAGCCATCGCCGCGGCCTGCGCCGAGATGCAGCTCACGCTGCGCAAGGTCGAGGCGCTGGGCGCGGCAGGCGAGACTGCCATGCCCACCCTGCTGGGCCTGGAGGGGACGGGCAGCGCGCTGTACTTTGGCGTCTTCCAGAATCTGCTCGCCGAAGGCTGGGAGTTCCCCGGCCGGCTGCGCCGGCCGCCGCCGGACCCCGTCAACGCCCTTCTGAGCTTTGGCTATACGGTGCTGAGCGGCTACGTCTCATCGGCGGTAAGCATCGTGGGGCTGGATCCGCTGGTGGGGTACCTGCACGCGCCCGGCTACGGCCGGCCCTGCCTGGCGCTGGACCTGATGGAGGAGTTCCGGCCGCTGATCGTGGACTCGGTCGTGCTGCGGGTGATCAACAACGGCATCCTCCGGCAGGCGGACTTTCGGCGAGAGATCGGCAGTTGCTGGCTGGAAGAGGATGCGCGCCGCCGCTACATCGAGCAGCTCGAGGCCCGCCTGAACGAGGAGATACAGCATCCCGTCTTCGGATACAAAGCGACCTACCGCCGCTGCCTGGAGCTGCAGGCACGGCTCCTGGGGAAGGCTCTTCTGGGGGAGATCCCCGAATATCCGCCCTTCATTGTGCGCTGAGCGGTGCGCGGGCTCCTTAACAACCGAATCAGCTTCTTCTTGCAGGGATCGCAGGAGGTGTGGTATGGCCGGAGAGGCCGAGAAGACGTTCTACGTGGTCGCGTACGACATCTCCAACGACAAGCGTCGGAACCGGGTGCACAAGACGCTGTGCGGCTTTGGCCGGTGGACGCAGTACAGCCTATTCGAGTGTTTCCTGACGCGCAAGGAGATGATCGAGCTGCAGAACCGCCTGAGCAAGAAGCTGGACGAGGAGGCCGACAGCGTGCGTTTCTACCCGCTCTGCCAGGGGTGCCTGAAGCGGGTGGAGACGGTAGGCTCGGCCAAGCCGCGGGAGGAGGTTGCCTATGTGGTGTAGGTATGCCAGAATGGCCGCGAGCGGCGGAGTGGGGCGTGGCATAGCAGGAGGTGCTCGCGGCAGCACGAGGTTGCGGGCGGGGCAAAATCAACGCAGGATTGTGGCCCTGTTTCCGCAACGCGCAGCGACCGAAACAGGGTGGGGTGCGCGCTCGCCGGGGCGCTCGCAATACAAGTCCAGCAACAGAGAAAGATGCGGCAGAAGACGACGTGGCTCTGAACAGACCGAATTCCGACCAGGGAATTGAAACGAGAGCTTCTCCCACGACGCGAGCGGCGGCTGCGCCGCTCTGAACAGACCGAATTCCGACCAGGGAATTGAAACACCACCAATGGAACGGCGTCCAGTCCTGGCGCTCGGCCTCTGAACAGACCGAATTCCGACCAGGGAATTGAAACCAGCTCGTAGCCGGTGGCTGGCAGCACGTCGTTGCCCTCTGAACAGACCGAATTCCGACCAGGGAATTGAAACGCCCAGGTGGACAGTGCGTGCCTTGGCCCTCGCGACCTCTGAACAGACCGAATTCCGACCAGGGAATTGAAACTGGATGCCGCCTCAGCACGGCAAGAGCGAGCTGACCCTCTGAACAGACCGAATTCCGACCAGGGAATTGAAACTCCGAATGGGACGCGCCCGACCCACTGGCCCCGCCTGGCTCTGAACAGACCGAATTCCGACCAGGGAATTGAAACGGCAAATGATGTGATTCACAAAGACAGGGCTCCTGCCCTCTGAACAGACCGAATTCCGACCAGGGAATTGAAACCAGCTTTGCCTCCTCTGGCTTGGCCCACCCGCCGAGGACTCTGAACAGACCGAATTCCGACCAGGGAATTGAAACGAAATCCAGCGGCCGCTCAGGAGCCAGCAGTGATCGACTCTGAACAGACCGAATTCCGACCAGGGAATTGAAACCAGGCCACCCGATCCGACGAGGACCGGGTCGCCGCCTCTGAACAGACCGAATTCCGACCAGGGAATTGAAACCCAGGGGCCGGGGCTGTACGCCTGGCCGGGGCGCGACTCTGAACAGACCGAATTCCGACCAGGGAATTGAAACCCGGACGCTACGCTCGGGGCGCTCGCGCTCCTCGGCTCTGAACAGACCGAATTCCGACCAGGGAATTGAAACTCGCATCTGCTTCTCACGCCAGGCCCAGATCCTCTTCCTCTGAACAGACCGAATTCCGACCAGGGAATTGAAACGACAACCTGGAGAACCTGGGACAGATCGACTTGACCTCTGAACAGACCGAATTCCGACCAGGGAATTGAAACCTGGGGATGATCATCGTCTAGGAGGCCCGTGAGCGCCTCTGAACAGACCGAATTCCGACCAGGGAATTGAAACGGCGACGCCGATCGCCCCCAGGAGCAGCCGCGTCGCCTCTGAACAGACCGAATTCCGACCAGGGAATTGAAACCCCCCTTTACTACCTTCGCGCCTGGTTGGAGAGGACCTCTGAACAGACCGAATTCCGACCAGGGAATTGAAACGCGGCCTGGACGATCCGCGGCTTCGTCCGGGTGCTGGCTCTGAACAGACCGAATTCCGACCAGGGAATTGAAACACTTCCACTTGGGCACGGGCCTTGCGCGCCACCCTGGCTCTGAACAGACCGAATTCCGACCAGGGAATTGAAACGGCGGAGATTGCCGAGTACATGATCCGGCAGGGGGGACTCTGAACAGACCGAATTCCGACCAGGGAATTGAAACCTTGAGCAGGCCGAAGAGGGAGCGCAGGGCGGGGAGCCTCTGAACAGACCGAATTCCGACCAGGGAATTGAAACTTCAGCCATTCTCGCCGTATCCCTACCCGCCAAATAGGGCTCTGAACAGACCGAATTCCGACCAGGGAATTGAAACACGCTGGAGCAGATGCGCACCGAGAGCGGCGCCTCCTCCTCTGAACAGACCGAATTCCGACCAGGGAATTGAAACGCCGATGTAGGTACGGTGGCACTCGGCCGGGTCCTCTCTGAACAGACCGAATTCCGACCAGGGAATTGAAACAACTTCCTCGACCCGCCGCCCCGCAGCGATGAAGGCCTCTGAACAGACCGAATTCCGACCAGGGAATTGAAACCCGCCCCCAGCCCCATAAATCCTATCCCGCACCGCCCTCTGAACAGACCGAATTCCGACCAGGGAATTGAAACTAAGTGTGCCAATTTTTTGTGTCAAGACGTCAATTTCTCTGAACAGACCGAATTCCGACCAGGGAATTGAAACTGCGGCTGTCAAGAAAACAAAGCCACCCGACAACCACCTCTGAACAGACCGAATTCCGACCAGGGAATTGAAACTTAAGCGTGATTTGGCGGCTGGAGTTTCAGCGCCGGGCTCTGAACAGACCGAATTCCGACCAGGGAATTGAAACCCTGCCCTTTTGGGCTTTCTGGGGATGAATTTTATGCTCTGAACAGACCGAATTCCGACCAGGGAATTGAAACTGGGGAGCGGTGGGCGCAATGCGTGCGTTGGGTGAGGCTCTGAACAGACCGAATTCCGACCAGGGAATTGAAACGGAGTCCCGGCCGGTGGTGGGGGGTGCGTGGCGCGGCCTCTGAACAGACCGAATTCCGACCAGGGAATTGAAACCCAGGAGATGGAGGACGAGACGGCCGCGCTGATGGCCTCTGAACAGACCGAATTCCGACCAGGGAATTGAAACTAATAGCCGTCGTTGGAGGTGGAGCCCTGGACGCGGCTCTGAACAGACCGAATTCCGACCAGGGAATTGAAACCGCGAGGTCGCGCCGCTCGAATTCGTCGAGTTCGTCCTCTGAACAGACCGAATTCCGACCAGGGAATTGAAACGCGCCGACGGTGAGCCCTACAGTGCGTCCACGGGCCCTCTGAACAGACCGAATTCCGACCAGGGAATTGAAACTGCATATCTGCACGCGCCTTCCTGCCTGGTAGGAGGTGCTCTGAACAGACCGAATTCCGACCAGGGAATTGAAACACGCCGGTGGCTGGACCATCGCGGCGACCTGGAACCTCTCTGAACAGACCGAATTCCGACCAGGGAATTGAAACCAGCGCGGCGATGTCCCCGCCGTCGACCAGGCGGCGGCTCTGAACAGACCGAATTCCGACCAGGGAATTGAAACACGCGAGCTACCACACCTACCCGCGGCGACGCCCAACTCTGAACAGACCGAATTCCGACCAGGGAATTGAAACCCAAACTCTACCAGACCTGGACGCCCACGGCCAACGACTCTGAACAGACCGAATTCCGACCAGGGAATTGAAACGGGTAGGGCACGGGCGTGGTCGGCGCGGCCGGCCCGGCTCTGAACAGACCGAATTCCGACCAGGGAATTGAAACGCCAACACCACCCTCTTCAGCGCCCCCCACGGCAACCTCTGAACAGACCGAATTCCGACCAGGGAATTGAAACAGACGGTAGATGACGCTTCCGAACAGACCGGGCTATCTCTGAACAGACCGAATTCCGACCAGGGAATTGAAACTCCTCCTTTGCCGGGGTGTTCCCGGCTGCTCTCACCCTCTGAACAGACCGAATTCCGACCAGGGAATTGAAACCAGCAGATTGAGCGCGGCGCAGCTATGACCGAGTGGCTCTGAACAGACCGAATTCCGACCAGGGAATTGAAACTACTACACCGACGGCGAGGCCTTCCTCGACGTCGACACTCTGAACAGACCGAATTCCGACCAGGGAATTGAAACAAGGCCGATCCGGTCGCCGCGGCGTAGCAGCGCATGCTCTGAACAGACCGAATTCCGACCAGGGAATTGAAACAACTGCATTTGGTGGTTGTCGCCGAGTCCCTATCCGACTCTGAACAGACCGAATTCCGACCAGGGAATTGAAACCAGCATCCCCACCGCCGCCTGCATCTCCGCGTCGACCTCTGAACAGACCGAATTCCGACCAGGGAATTGAAACAACCCTGGGGGCGAATCTGCCCGCCTCGCAACTCGAACTCTGAACAGACCGAATTCCGACCAGGGAATTGAAACGCCCGAAGGACACGGATGGCCGGCCCGGCGGCGGGGACCTCTGAACAGACCGAATTCCGACCAGGGAATTGAAACGATGTAGATGATGCCGCTTCCGGGGATGGTGCTGGGCTCTGAACAGACCGAATTCCGACCAGGGAATTGAAACCAAGAGACCACCTACCAGATTTCCAAGGTGGTCGAGGCTCTGAACAGACCGAATTCCGACCAGGGAATTGAAACCAAGACCACCAGGCCCGATAATGCGCCGCACACGATCTCTGAACAGACCGAATTCCGACCAGGGAATTGAAACTACATGAACGCCAACGGGCTCTACCTCGCCAGCTATCTCTGAACAGACCGAATTCCGACCAGGGAATTGAAACGTCGAGGGCGCGGAGAGGATCATCGCCGGCCTGGAGCCTCTGAACAGACCGAATTCCGACCAGGGAATTGAAACTCGGCGTGGGCGCGACCCCGGTGTCCGGGCGAATCACCTCTGAACAGACCGAATTCCGACCAGGGAATTGAAACACGACCGACGTGACCGTCGCGTACACTGACCGCGGCTCTGAACAGACCGAATTCCGACCAGGGAATTGAAACAGAGGATGGCAGATGATCCAACAACAAACGCCTCCCGCTCTGAACAGACCGAATTCCGACCAGGGAATTGAAACGATCCACTACCACTCCAGCCGGATGAGTGAGGCGCTGCTCTGAACAGACCGAATTCCGACCAGGGAATTGAAACCCGATCAGCTCGCCCTCTAGCCTTAGCCCAAATGACCGCTCTGAACAGACCGAATTCCGACCAGGGAATTGAAACCCCCACGGGGGCCCGCATCCGCGTCCAGGGCTCCACCTCTGAACAGACCGAATTCCGACCAGGGAATTGAAACTCGGTGCCGTTGGCAACCAGGTCTAGGGTCGTGAGGCTCTGAACAGACCGAATTCCGACCAGGGAATTGAAACACCAAGGACGAATATGCTGCGCAGACGAGGGAAATCCTCTGAACAGACCGAATTCCGACCAGGGAATTGAAACTGCGCATTGGTGAAGATGGCCAGATTGGTGGTAGCTGCTCTGAACAGACCGAATTCCGACCAGGGAATTGAAACATCATCACGGAGTTGCCGGCGGCCTCGTTCACAAGCGCTCTGAACAGACCGAATTCCGACCAGGGAATTGAAACGCGGGCACTGCTGAAGGCCGCGGCCGACCTGGCCGGGCTCTGAACAGACCGAATTCCGACCAGGGAATTGAAACTGCCCAGGCGTACGGGGCCGGCATCATCGTCTTCGAGCCTCTGAACAGACCGAATTCCGACCAGGGAATTGAAACCTCATAGCCGCCCACCCGGAGCAGGGCCTTCGAAAGCTCTGTACAGAACGAAAAACCACCAGGGGATTGAAAACAAGAGCAGAACGCAGATCGGCGTG
>CAZTIG010000061.1:0-24950 GCA_964613665.1 uncultured Chloroflexia bacterium | reverse complement strand
GTTGCCTGAGCCGGGCACTTGCCGGTCAAGGCCGGCGACTTTGGTACGGCCGTGGTCAATCGGGTGGGACAGTTGCACGCCCGGGCCGGCTGTAGTAGAATAGCGGCAGCAGCGGGGGCAGCACCCCCTGGCCGCCGGGTTCCCGAGCCGCCGGCATCGCGAGGGCCGATTCGATACGATGGAACAGGATCGCATCCGCAACTTTTGCGTGATCGCCCACATCGATCACGGCAAGACCACCCTGACCGACCGCCTGCTCGAGCGCACCGGGACGGTCCCTGCGCGCCAGATGATCGACCAGATGCTCGACAGCATGGATCTGGAGCGGGAAAAGGGCATCACCATCAAGGCCAAGGCGGTGCGCATGGAGTACCAGGCCGCCGACGGTCGGGGCTATGAGCTCAACCTGATCGACACACCGGGCCACGTCGATTTTACCTACGAGGTCTCGCGGGCCCTGGCCGCCTGCGAGGGCGCCCTGCTCCTGGTGGACGCCAGCCAGGGCATCGAGGCCCAGACGCTGGCCAACACCTACCTGGCCATGGAACACGACCTGGCCATCGTCCCGATCATCAACAAGATCGACCTCTCCACGGCCCGGCCGGCCGATGTGGCCGGCGAGATCCAGCAGGTGCTCGGCATCGGGTCGGCGGAGATCCTGCGGGTGTCGGCCAAGGAGGGCAGCGGGATCGACGCCGTCCTGGAAGCGATCGTCCAGCGCATACCGCCGCCGCAGGGGGACCCCGACGCGCCACTGCGCGCCCTCATCTTCGACAGCCACTATGACTCCTACAAGGGTGTGGTCGCCTACGTGCGCGTCGTCGAGGGGACCCTGCGCCGCGGGGACACCATCCTGCTGCTGGGCACGCAGGGCACCACCGATGTCCTGGAGGTGGGCGCCTTTCGCCCGCGCATGGCGCCGCTGACCGAGCTGGTGGCCGGCGAGGTCGGCTACATCGCCACCGGGCTGAAGGTGGTGCGGGAGTGCCGGGTGGGCGACACCATTACCCTGGCCCATCGGCCGGCCGCCGAGCCGCTGCCGGGCTATCGGCCGGCCCGGCCGATGGTCTTTGCCGGCCTGTACCCCTCCGACCCCAGCGACTATGCTCTGCTGCGCGAGGCCCTGGAGAAGCTGCACCTCAACGACGCCGCCCTCTTCTACGAGCCCGAGTCCTCCCAGGCGCTGGGGGCCGGCTTCCGCTGCGGCTTCCTGGGCCTGCTGCACATGGACATCTGCCGCGAGCGCCTGGAGCGCGAGTTCGACATGGACATTCTCTTCACGGCGCCGAGCGTCGAGTACCAGGTCATGATGACCAACGGCGAGATCGTCACCGTGGAGAACCCCGCCGCCATGCCCGACCCCTCGCAGATCGAGGTGATGGAGGAGCCCTGGGTTCGCCTGCAGGTCCTCACCCCCAGCCGCTACATCGGCCCGCTCATGGACCTGGTCATCGGCCGGCGGGGCGTGTACGAGGGCATGGAGTACCTGGAGGGCGGGCGGATTGCCGCCAGCGACGCCCCCACCAGCGATCGGCGGGTCCTCATCACCTATCAGGTGCCCCTGGTGGAGATCCTGGTGGACTTTTACGACCAGCTAAAGTCGCGCACCCAGGGCTATGCCTCCATGGACTATGTGTTCCTGGAGTACCGCCCGGCCGACCTGGTCAAGATGGATGCCCTGGTCAACAACCAGCCCGTCGATGCCCTCTCGGTGATCATCCACCGCGAGAACACCCGGCGGGCCGGCCGGCGGCTCGTCGAGCAATTGCGCCGCCACATCCCTCGCCAGCTCTTCGACGTGCCGATCCAGGCCGCCATCGGTGGGCAGATCGTCGCCCGCGAGACGATCAAGGCGCGCCGCAAGGATGTCCTGGCCAAGTGCTACGGCGGCGACGTCACCCGCAAGCGCAAGCTGCTGGAGAGGCAAAAGGCCGGCAAGAAGCGCATGCGCATGGTCGGAAATGTGGAGATCCCACAGCAGGCCTTTATGGCGGTGCTGACGCTGGACGAGGCGTAGGATCGGTCCTGCGTCACGGTTCGCAAGGAGGATCCATGAAGAACGCTCGGCTCCTGATGGTTCTGCTCGTGCTCGTCGCCGCCCTCCTGGGCTGTACCTCCCGTCTGCAATCCAAGGTCATCGCTACGGTCAATGGGGTCCAGTTGTACCAGGACTCCCTGGACAGGGAGATGCGCCACACCGTGGCCTACTACAAGGCCCAGTTCAACATCGACCTGAGCGCTGCGGAGAACGCGGCCATGCTGGACCAGGCCCGCAGCGAGGCCCTGACGCGGGTCATCGACCAGGAGTTGGTCCGCCAGATCGCCGCGGGCACCTTTGTCCCGCAGGGACAGACGGCCACCGTGGTCACGGTCAGCGACGCCGAGGTCCAGGCGCGCGCCCAGCAGTACGAGCAGCAGGCCGGCAACCGCGATGACCTGCTGCGGCAGAACGGCTTTGAGTCGTACCAGGAGTTCCTGGACTTTGTCCGGGGGAACCTCCTGGTGGAGAAGCTGGCGGGGCTGTACGGCATGGGCCAGCAGGTCCATGCCCGCCACATCCTGGTGGCCACCGAGGACCAGGCCCGCCAGGTCCTGGCCCGCCTGCAGGCCGGGGAGGATTTCGCCAAGGTGGCCCAGGAGGTGTCCCTGGATACGGGCAGCGCCGCGAACGGCGGCGACCTGGGCTGGTTCGGCCGCGGCATGATGGTGGCTCCGTTCGAGACCGCCTCTTTCAGCCTCGAGGTGGGCCAGGTCAGCGAGCCGGTCCAGACCCAGTACGGCTTTCACATCATCGAGCTCCTGGAGAAGGGGTTGCGCGCCGATGCGCAGGCCTTCCAGGCGTGGTTCACCGAGGTCAAGGCCCAGGCGAAGATCGTGGTGCCGGAGCCGTAGCCGGCGCGGGCAGGGCGCGCCCTTGGGATGGCGATGGAAGACAAACGCGCTTGCATTACCGTGCTGATCCTGGAGAACCGCCAGATGATCGCCGCGATCCTGGCCGACCTGCTGGCCGGTACCGGGTACCAGACCATGGTGACCGCCGACATCGTGGCCATCCAGGAGGCGCTGCCGCAGCGCCTGCCGGCGATCCTCCTGGCCGACCTGGGTATGCTCCTGCCCGGGCGTGCCGCCGAGTGGCAGGTTCTCCAGGAGACGGCCGGCCTGCTGTGCGTGCCTGTGCTATCCTTCTCCTGCTCGCCCATGCCGGAGGTGGGGGACGTGCTGGTGCTGCGCTCGCCGGCCGACTTTGCCACCGTGGTGGGCCGGATCGAGGAGGAGTGGCGCAAGAAGCAGCCCTTCCTGGGGATGACGTTGGTCAAGATGGGCTGCATCTGCCAGGAAGAGCTGGATGCAGCCCTGCGGGCCCAGCGCGAGCTGGCCCAGGCCGGCCGTGCGTATCCGCTGGGTGACCTGCTGGTTCGCCTGGGCATGATCAACCCGGAGGACCTGGAGGCCGCGCTCGCCGAGGAGTTCTAGGATGCCTCCACGGATCGTGGTGGTGGGGCTGGGACCGGGGGACCCCCAGCACCTGACCCGCGAGGCCTGGGAGGTGCTCGCGGAGGCCCGCGTCCTGTACCTGCGCACCGGGCAGCATCCGGTCGTCGCGCACCTGCCGGCCCACCTGGAACTGCGGCCCCTGGACGAGGGCTCCGGGCCGGGACGGGAGGCCGCCCGGTCGGTCCAGCAGATCGTGGACTGCCTCCTGGCGGCCCCCGAGGTGCCGGTCCACTACGGGGTGCCCGGGCATCCGCTCGTCGGGGAAGCCACGACGCGGGCGCTGCAGCAGTGCCTGGGCCCGGCCCAGGTGCGCATTGTGGCCGGACTCTGCTTCCTCGAGCCGGTCTGCACCGCCCTAGGGCTCGACCCCCTGGAGGAGGGGCTGCAGCTCGTCGATGCCCTCGACCTGGCCGCCTCGCCGGGACCCTTCGTCCCGGCGCCGCCGCTGGACCCCACCCGGCCTCTGCTGATCGGCCGGGGCTGCGACCGGGCGGCGGCCGCAGGGCTGCAGGCGGCGCTGCGGGAGCACTACCCCGACGGCCATCCCCTGACCGTCGTGCGGGCAGCCGGCCGGCCCGCGCAAGAGTCCTGCTGGCAGGGAACGCTCCACGACCTGCAGCGGTGCGATCTCCTGGACGCCCTGGCCGCCGTCTACGTGCCCCCGCTTCCCCGGCTGGCCGCCCAGCGCGAGGCGGCGACGCTGGAATGGATCTGCGCGCGCCTGCGCGGGCCGGCCGGCTGCCCCTGGGACCGGGAGCAGGACCACGCCTCGCTGCGCAACAACCTGCTGGAAGAGTGCTACGAGGTGCTGGAGGCCCTGGACCAGGGCGACCTGGTCCGCCTGCGCGAGGAGCTGGGCGACCTGCTGATGCAGATCTACCTGCACGCGCAGTTGGCGCGGGAGGAGGGAGCCTTTGTCATCGGCGATGTCTTTGCCGGCATCGCCGCCAAGCTGATCCGCCGTCACCCGCACGTCTTTGGCCGGTTGGAGGTGGACGGCAGCGCCGAGGTCCTGCGCAACTGGGAGGCGATCAAGGCGGCCGAGCGGGCCGAGAACGGCCAGCCGGACTCCTCCCTGCTGGAGGGCATCCCGGCAACGCTGCCGGCCCTGGCCCACGCCCAGGCCATCGGCCGGCGGGTGAGCCGCGTCGGCTTCGACTGGACACGGGTGGAGGAGGTCTGGGCCAAGGTGCAGGAGGAGATGGCCGAGCTGCGAGCGGCGCCCGACGCCGCCGAGCGCGCCGCGGAGCTCGGGGATGTCCTCTTTGCCCTGGTCAACCTGGCCCGCTGGCTGGACGTCGAGGCCGAGGACGCCCTGCGGGCCACCAATGTGAAGTTCCACCGGCGCTTTGCCTGGCTGGAGGAACAGGCCCGCGCCAGCGGCCGGCCGCTGGAAGAGATGCCGATGGCGGAGATGGATGCGCTGTGGGAACAGGCCAAGTCTGTGATTCACATCATCATCCCCAACTACAACACCGTCGACTACCTGGTGCGCTGCCTGGACTCGCTAAGGGCCCAGCGCGGCGCGCCGCCGCTGCAGGTCCACGTGGCCGACAACGCCTCCAGCGATGACAGCGTTGCACGGGTGCGGCGGGACTATCCCGAAGTGCACCTCTACACCAGCGACCACAACGGCGGCTTTGCCTACGGCGTGAACCTGGCCCTGCGGCCTCTGCTGGCGCAGGGGCTGACGGACTCTGATTACGTCCTGCTCCTGAACTCGGACACCGAGTTGCCCCCGGAGGCCCTGGCCGGCATGGTGGCCTTTATGGAGGCCCATCCCGAGGCCGGCGCGGCCGGCCCCAGGCTGATCATGGGGGACGGACAGATGGACTTGGCCTGCCGGCGCTCCTTCCCCAGCCCTGCCGTGGCCTTTTACCGGCTCTTTGGTCTGGCCCGCATCTTTCCGCGCAGCCGTCGCTTCGGCCGCTATAACCTGACCTACCTGGACCCCGCGGAGACGGTCGAGGTGGACGCGGTCTCCGGGGCCTGCATGCTGGTGCGCGGCCAGGTCGTCGGGCAGGTTGGCCTGCTCGACGAGGCCTTTTTCTTCTACGGCGAGGACCTGGACTGGGCCTACCGCATCAAAGCCCTGGGCTGGAAGATCTACTACTGCCCGCAGGTGCAGGTCCGCCACTGGAAGCGCGCCGCCAGCCGCAAGCAGCCGCGGGCCAGCCGGCGGGCCTTTTACCAGGCCATGCGCATCTTTCATCGCAAGCACTATGCTCCACACTGCTCCTGGTTGACCAACCGGCTGATCGAGCTGGGCATCACCCTGCGCGAGGGCCTGGCCCTGGCGGCCGGCGCTTTCCGCCGGACGGAGGACGAGCGGTGAGCAAGTGGTATCGCACCCTGGCCCTGCAGCTCGGCCAGGCGCTGCTGGATGTCTTGGCCATCGGAGCCGCTTTCGCCCTGGTCTATCGGTGGCGCTTCGAGCGGGACATCGCCGGCCGCTACGTCCCCCTGAACCCGGGGACAGGGGCGGTCATCCTGGGCCTGCTGCTACTGCCGATCCTGGTTGCCTTTCGCTCGGCCCGTCTCTATGGCCTGAACCGGGCCGGTTCCCGTGTGGACCAGGCGTTCAAGCTCTTCAGCGCCCTGTCGGTCGGTACTATGATCGGCATCGCTCTCAACACCATCGTCCTGCGGGAGCGCTTCATCTATTCGCCGCTGATCCTGGCCTACGGCTGGGCCTTTGCGTTCGTCCTGCTCGTGGCCGAGCGGTTCCTCTACAGCGAGTTCCTGGCCTGGCTGCGCCGCACCGGCCACGACCTCCGGCGCGTCCTGGTCGTCGGTGCCGGCGAGGTCGGGCAGATGATCATGCGGCAGATTGTGAAGACGCCCCGGCTGGGCTACCGCATCGTCGGCGTGCTGGCCGACGACCTGCCGGCCGTGGACGAGGTCGGCGGGGTCAGGGTACTGGGCCAGCCCGAGGAGATCGCCCTGGTCCTGGAGCGCGAGGCTGTGGACGAGGTCATCATCGCCATGCAGGCGCCCTACCAGCGGGTGCTGGACATCGTGGCGCGCTGCAGCGAGGCCCGGGTGGAGATCAAGGTCTACCCGGACGCCTTCCAGATCATCACCCGCAACGAGGTCACCATCGGCGACCTGGATGGGCTGCCCCTGGCGGCCGTGCGCAACCCGGCCCTAAGCGGTTTTTCGCGTTGGGTCAAGCGGGCGATGGACATTGTCTTCAGCAGCATGGTCCTTATCTTGGGGGCACCGCTGCTGCTGCTCATTGCCCTGGTCATCCGGCTGGAGTCGCCCGGGCCGGTCCTGTACATCCAGGAGCGGGTGGGGCTGGATGGCCGCCCCTTCTACTGCATCAAGTTCCGCACGATGCGGCAGGGGGCCGAATCGCGCACCGGGCCGGTATGGGCAGCACCGGACGACCCGCGCGTGACCCGTTTCGGCGCTTTCCTGCGGCGGCACTCGTTGGACGAGATCCCGCAGTTCATCAACGTGCTGATTGGGGAGATGAGCATCGTCGGCCCGCGGGCCGAGCGGCCGGTCTTTGTCGAGCAGTTCAGCCAGATGGTCCCCGGCTACTCGCGGCGGCACAAGGAGAAGGTGGGGATCACCGGGTGGGCCCAGGTCAACGGCCTGCGTGGGGACACCTCGATCGAAGAGCGTACGAACTATGACCTGTACTATGTGGAGAACTGGTCGATCGCCTTTGATCTGAAGATCATGCTGCGCACGATCTGGGAGATGCTGCGGGGCTCGTCGTACTGAGCGGCGGGCGGAGCTGCCCCACCCGTCGGCGTTGGCGCTTTGCTGCCGATGTGCTATAATGAGCGGACCGGGCGGGGGCAGCACTGCCTCGCGGCATTCCGAAAAGGGCAACTGGCGATGGCGCGGAAGCAACCGGGCACTCCGGAACCTCGGCTACGTCGGGAGATGTGGCCCCTGCCAATCGGCCTGGCCCTGGCCGTGCAGGTCGTCGTCGTCGGGCTGGCGGCGGTGCTGCTGGCGCGCCAACCGGCCCCGGCCGGCCTGCTCTACGCACTCCTGGCGTCGGCCGTGCTCGGCAGCGGCCTGCTGGTGGCTGGCTTCCTTCTCCGGCGCAGGTCGCGCCGCTTGCCCTCCCTCGATCAGCAACTCTGCCGCACCCTGGCCGAAACGTCCGACCCGGCCACGGTGGTCTTCCGGGCGGTCTGCCTGCTGCAGCAGGCACTGGCGGTGGAGCGGGTCGCCCTGCTGGCCACCGACGGCGAGGGCCGCTGCGCGGAGCTCCTGTCGGAGGTTCACACGAGCGCAACCGAGGGCGCCTGGGGGGGCCGGTTGGTGCTGGAGCGCGTGCCGGTCCTGTCCAGAATGCTCCAGGCCGGCCAGGCGGCCTTCTGGCCCGAGCTGTCGCCGCTGCAGCTCCCTCCGGACGGTGCCCAGCTCCTGACGGGCGGGCTGCCGGCCCTGTCGATCCATCCCCTGCGCGTCGGCCAGGCCCTGGTGGGCTTTGTCGCCCTGGCGACGGCGCGACCACGGCAACTGGCCTGGCTGTGCCGCCACCCGGTGATGGAGGCGGTGGCCCACCAGCTGGGCATGTACATCGGCACGGCCGGCCTCCAACCTGACGTCCTCCGCGCCCAGGACCAGATCGAACTGCTCTACGAGATCACCACCCACCTGAACACCGACCTCAGCCTGGAGAAGGTCATGAGCAACGTGCTCGGCCAGGCCATGGCCAAGGTCGGGGCCACCCGCGGCAGTATCTTTATCCTCGACGAGCACGGCCATGTCACCAACCGCATCCTGGGCCGGGAAAACCTGGCCCACGAGGTCTCCTCACTGGTCATCCGCGGGGTCATGGAGCGCGGCCTGGCCGCCTGGGTCGCGGCCCACCGGCAAGGCACGGTAATCCGGGACGTCCTCGAGGACGGGCGCTGGATGGTCCTGCCCGATCACGCCGGCCATGTGCGTTCCGCCGTGGCCGTGCCCTTCCTGCGCCAGGGCCGGGTCCAGGGCATGCTCTTCCTGACCCATCCGGAGGTCGGCCACTTTCGCCAGGAGCACCTGGACCTGCTGACCTCGATCGCCAACCAGGCGGCCATCGCCATCCAGAATGCCCGCCTCTACGAGTGGGCCGAGAACGAGCGCCGCACGCTGGCCGCCGTCCTGGACAGCAGCGCCGATGCCGTCCTGGTGACGGACCGGGAGGGGCGCATCCTCCTGGCCAACCCAGCCGCCCACCAGGTCTTGGGGATCGAGGACCGGCCGGCCCCCCTGGGCGAGGTCCTGTTTCACGCCGATCTGCTGGCCTTTTTGCAGGATGCGGCTACCCACGAGGGGACGGTCAGCGACAACGTCCGGCTCAGCGACGGCCGCACTCTCAGCGTCAGCGTGGCCCCGGTGCGCGATCGCGAAGGACAGACCATCGGCCGGGTCGCGGTCATGCACGACATCACCCACCTGGTCGAGCTGGACGAGATGAAGAGCCGCTTCGTCTCGACCGTTTCCCACGACCTCAAGGCTCCCCTGACGGCGATCCGCGGCTTTGCCGAGCTGATCCGCACCATCGGTCCGCTCAACGAGGACCAGGACCAGTTCGTCGGCCGCATCCGCGAAGTCGTCGAGGGGATGACGCGCCTGATCGGCAACCTGCTGGACCTGGGGCGGATCGAGGCCGGCCTGGGCATGGAGATGGGGCAGGTGAACCTGCGCGATGTCCTGGTCACCGCCAAGTACGACCTGGCGATGCCGGCCCAGGAGAAGGATATCTTGGTCGAGGTCGAGGTGCCGGGCGATCTGCCTACCGTCCAGGGGGATGCCTATCGGCTGCAACAGGTGCTGGCCAACTACCTGGGGAATGCGATCAAGTACACCCCGCGGGGCGGGCATGTCTGGGTGCGCGCAGCCGCCCATTCCGGGGAGATCGTCGTCAGCGTTACCGACACCGGCATCGGCATTCCGTCGGCCGAGCTGCCCCACGTCTTTGAGAAGTTCTACCGCGTCCACGACGCCCGCGTTACCGACCAGGAGGGCAGCGGCCTGGGGCTGGCGATCGTCAGATCGATCGTCCACGAGCACGGCGGCAAGGTGTGGGCCGAGAGCTCCCTCGGCAAGGGCAGCACGTTCTACTTCTCGCTGCCCTTGTAGCCTGCCCACGTCGGCAGGGTAAAGTGGAACGCGCTCCCCCTTCCCTCCTCGCTCTCCACCCAGATCTGTCCCCCGTGGGCGCCCACGGTCAGCCGGCAGAAGGCCAGGCCCAGCCCGGTGCCCCGCGGTTTGCCGCTGTGCCGCACCTGGGCGAACTTCTCAAAGATGCGTTCCTGCTCGGACTTGGGGATGCCTATCCCGTAGTCGGTCACCGTGCAGGTCACCGCGCCGCCCTGGGCGCGAGCCTGCAGCCGGATTGCCCCACCCGGGTAGGAGTACTTGATGGCGTTGTGCAGGAGGTTCTCCAGGACACGGGAGATGCTCTCGGCATCGGCGCGCACTTTGGGCAGGTCGGGCGGGATCTCGTCTCGCAGGGTGAGCCGCCGTTCCTGGATCAGCGGCTCCAGGCGGGCGATTGCCTCGCGCGCCACCACCGCCAGCTGCACCGCGGCAAAGTTCAGTGGCATGCGGCCGGCCTCCAGCCGGCGCATGTCCAGAAGGCTGTTGACCAGCCCGTGCAAGTGCTGGGCGCCCTCCTGGGCCAGTTGCAGCAGGCCGCGCTGGGCCTCCGAGAGCGGGCCGATGTCCCGCTGCAGGATCGTCTCCAGCGACCCCAGGATGGCCGTCAGCGGTCCGCGCAGGTCGTGCACGATCATGCTGACCAAGTCCTCGCGCATGCGCTCGGCCTCCCGCCCTTCGGTCACGTCGCGGGTGACCAGGATACGGCCCATCTGCTGCCCACCGCGATCGAGCACCGGCAGGCTGAGCCACTCGAACGACTGGGGCGGCCCCACCGTGAACTCGTAGGTGCCGCGGAGCGGGGCCTGGGGCTCCTTCGTCAGGATCTGGCGGCTGCGCTTCAGTTCCCCCACGAGCAGCCGGCGGACACCGGGATGTCCGCGCGTGGCCCGGCGGATCACGTCCAGCAGCGTCCTGCCAACCATCTGCGCGGGCGTCAGCTCGATCCAACGGGCCAGTGGGGGGTTGGCCAGCAGGATACGCCCCTCTTCGTCGAACATGAGGATGCCGTCGCGGGTCGAGTCGAGGATTGCCTGCAGGCGGTCGCGCGCCTCCGTGACGCCGCGAAAGAGGCCGGCGTTGGCGATAGCGATCGCGGCCTGGCCGGCGATGGTGGAGAAGAGCGCTAGGTCCTGTTCGCTGTAGAGCTTCTCCTGCTCATAGTTCTCGATGCCCATGACGCCGACGACCCGGTCGGCGTGGAGCAGGGGCACTCCCAGCCACGACTTGGCCTCGCGGCCCACCGGGCTGATCCCGGCCTGGGCCTCAAAGGCCAGCAGCTCGGCCTGGGAGCCAAAGATCAGCGCCTTCTTGTGGCGGATGATGTGGCCTGTCAGGCCGGACTTGACCTTGTACCGCGTGGGCGGCAGGCGCACGCCGCCGTCGATGTCCAGCAGTGTCTCCCATTCGTCGGTCTCCTCGTCGTAGGCGGCGATGTAAAAGTTGGTCGTGTCAAAGAGCCGCGACACCTGCTGGCGGATGGTCTCCAGCAGCTCGCCCAGGTCCAGGGAGGAAGCCAGGGCGCGGCCGATCTCGTTGAGGATGGCCAGCTCGGTGATGCGCCGGCCCCGCTCCTGGAAGAGGCGGGCGTTGCTGCTGGCCACGGCGGCGTGGTCGGCCAGGCGCTGCAGGAAGCGCAGGTCTTCCTCGTCGAACGCGGCCGGCTGATCCGACTCCAGGTTGATCGCCCCGATCGTCTGGTTCCGGTAGGAGATGGGCACGGCCAGCTCGGAACGGGTCGAACCGATGACGCCGACATAGTCGGGATCCTGGCGCACATCGGGGACCAACGCCGGCCGCCCGAGACGGACCACCCGGCCGATGATCCCCTGCCGCACGCTCCAGGTCGTCTGAGAGACCTGGTCCGGCACTTCCGGCCCGCGGTAGGCTACCTGCTGCAGGCCCTGGCCGTCGGCCGTGCCCATAACCACGCAGCCGGACTGCGCCGCCGTGGCCGCCATGGCCTGGTCCAGCACGATCTCGATGACCCGCGAGAAGTCGAGGCTCGTGTTCAGCTCGCGGGCGATCTCCTCCAGGGCAGTCAGCTCGTCCACGCGACGGGCCAGGGCGGCGTCGGTGCGCTCGTACAGGCGGGCGTTCTGCACGGCGCTGGCAGCCTGTGCGGCGATGGTGGAGAGCAGGCGCTGGTCGTTCTCCGTGTAGGCGGTTCCCTCGCTGGTGCTGCTGACCGCCAGGGCGCCGATGATCTCCTCGCCCACGATCATCGGCACGCCCATCCAGGCCTTGTCCGGCCGGCCGGAGGGCCGTACCCCCCGCCGGGCACACTCGCCCAGGTAGTCCTCGGTGCGGATGGGCTGGCGCAGGCGCACGACCTCGCTGGTCAGGCCCTGGCCCATGCCCCAGCGCTGGCCCTGCCGGGCGCTCACCTGGCCTTCCTCGATGTCCAGGGCGTAGCGGAGCTCTGATCGCGTCGCGTCGTACAGGGCCACGAAAAAGCTGCGCGCGTCCAGGACGCGCTGTACCGCGCGGTAGATGCTGGGGAGGAGTTCGTCCAGGCGGATGGAGGAGCCGATGGCCCGGGCGACCTCTTGCAGCGTCTCCAGCTCCGCCGCCCGCTGCTGCTCCTCCTTGCGCAGGCGGGCGCGCTCGATGACTACGGCGATCTGGGCCGCCAGCGTGGAGAGCAGGCGGACGTGCTCGGGGCGGTAGACCGTCTCGTGGTGCGGCGAGCTGATGACCATCACGCCCAGGACGCGCGTGCCTGCCAGCAGCGGGACGCCCATCCAGGCCAGGTCGCGGCGCTGATCATCCTGCCCCGGCGGCCGGACGCCGCGGCGCATACACTCCGCCAGGTAGTCGCTGGTGACGATCGGCGCGGCGGTCCGCACGATCTCGCTGGTCAGGCCCTCGCCGAGCGGCCAGTTGCTGTTGGCGCTCACCTGCTGCCGCACCCGGTCGTCCACGTGGAAGGCGTAGGAGAACTCGCGGGATTCCTCGCGGTACAGGGCGATGTAAAAGTGGGGCGCGTCCACCAGGCGGGAGATCTCCTGGTAGATCTGCTCCAGCAGACCCTCCAGCTCCATAGTGTTGGCCGCCAGGCCGATGCGGTTCAGCGCCTCCAGCGCCGCCACCTCGCGGCGGCGGCGTTCGTAGAGGATGGCGTTCTCCAGGGCCACCCCGGCCTGCCCGGCCAGCGTGCCCAGCAGCTCCACGTCGTCGGCGACATAGGGGCGCTCCGAGCGTCTCTCGCCCAGGCTCAGCCAGCCGGTCAGCCGGTCCTTGCCCGGCAGCGGCACAAGGAGCAGGGCCGCCAGCGCCTCCAGGGCGTCTCGCTCGCCGGCCGGCAGTCGGGCGACCCACCGCTGCTCGCGTGTCCATTCCAGCGGTGTCGGCCCCTGGGACAGGCGCTGCGCTACCATGCCCTCCGGGGAAAAAGAGACGGCCAGCACCTGGTCCGAGAGGCCGGCGCTCTCCCGCACCAGGTAGGGTTCGTCATCCTCCACCCGCAGGACCAGGGCCGCGGTCCTGGGTTGCCAGGTGTCCACCACCCGGTCCAGGATCAGCCGCATCAGCACCGGCAGCTCCCGCAGCTGGCTGATGTCCTGGCCGAACTCGCGCACGACGCGCCGGTAGTCGTGCCGGTGTCGGTCGAACAGCCGGCCCACGGCTGCCAACGCCCTGCTCAGGTCCACGGGGTTCACCTCTCCAGTAACTGCCAGTACAGGTTGGCCGTCTCCTGGGCCGTCTGTTCCCACGTGAAGCGGCGGGCCTGCTGCAGCCCCCGCTGGCGCAGATCGGCCCGCAGCTCCTCCTCACGGAGCAGCCGCTGCATGGCCTCTGCCAAGCCCGGCACGTCGTCCGGGGGCACCAGCAGGCCGGCCTCTCCGACGACCTCGGGCAGGCTGGAAGCTGTCGAGGTCAGCACCGGTGTGCCGCAGGCCATAGCCTCCAATGGCGGCAGGCCAAAACCCTCGTAGAGCGAGGGGTAGACCAGCGCTTCGGCCCCATTATACCACAGGGGCAGCTCCTCCCGCGGCACGAACCCGGGGAAGAGGACCTGGCGCGAGAGCCCCAGCGTCTCCACCAGTTGAAAGAGTTCGGCGTAGCCCCAACCGCGGGCACCGGCCAACACCAGGGCCGCTCCGCACCCGCGGATGCGGGCGTACGCTTGCACCAAGCGGGACAAGTTCTTGCGCGGCTCCAGGTTGCCCAGGTAGAGCAGGTAGCGCGGGGGTAGGCCGCGCTGCCGACGAAAGGACTCGACCTGGTCGCGCGGCAGGGGCCGCATGTCCGCGTCTACCCCCAGGTGGATGACGTGGATGCGCTCGTGGGGCACGCGCAGCAGGTGCTCGATCTCCGCGCCGGTGTGGTGCGATATGGCCACGATGGCCCGCGCCCGCCGGACGGTCAGGCGGGTCATTGCTCCCAGGTAGAGCCGCCGCCCCCGCGGGTGCACGTGGGGGTAGCGCATGTAGGCCAGGTCCAGGATCGTCACCACGACCGGGCATGGGCTCCACCAAGGAGCCACGTTCATGGTGGCGTGCAGCAGGTCCAGGCGGTCCTTCCACAGGACCCAGGGGAATACCGTGTGTTCCCAGAGGATGCGTTGGCTCGGCCGCAGCAGGGGGATCGGGCTCACCCGGCCGCGCAGGCGCGGGGTGGAGGGGAATTCATCCCGGCAATCGAAAGGCAGATAGACCAGGGCCTCCCCTGGGAGCGACACGCCGGCCAGGCCGCGCACCAGGTGGCGGATGTAGGTGCTGACCCCGCTCTGCCGGTAGGAGTCGCCCTGGCCCCAAAGGTAGGCTTCGATGCCGATGCGGCGGTCACGTTTCATGTGCGGCGATCCTTGGGAGGACACCCGCCGGCCGGCAGCGCTCGGCGCCGGTCACAGTTCGGCGGCGATGTCGCGGCGCCAGTCCCGCTGCTCGAACTCCAGCTGTTCGACACCAGCATAGGCCCTCCGGCGGGCCTCGCCCCCGCTGGGATCCAGCCCGACGACCACGAGCACCCGCCCGCCTGCCACCAGCACGCGCCGGGTCAGCCTGGTCGTGGGTGGAGCTGCCGCGGGGCGCAGCCAGGCGGACAGGACCCCACCGGGTGCCTCGGTGTCCGCCTGCAGGCGTGTGGCGTGGTGGAAGACGAGGGCCTGGGCGTCGTAGCGCCCATGCAGCGGCTGGCCCTCTGGGGTGGGGCCGGGGTAGCTCTCCAGGACCATGGCCACCGCCACTGCCACACAGGGCTGCCAGGATGGGGACGCGTCGGCGAGCTGACCCCGGGCCGCGGCCGCCAACAGCGGGGACAGCGCCCCCGCCCAGCGGGGCAGGGCCACCGCGGCGTGCAGGTCGTCCACGTCCCACGAGAGATCGCGCAGCAGCGGCCCGCCCGGGCCCAGGACGAGGCCCAGGTGCAGCAGGGCCGGCCGGAGCAGCCCGGCCGTGGCCAGGGCAGATAGCACCGGCCGGCCCACGTCCGCCAGCAGCCGTTCCTCCAGCGACCGCTCCCCGTAGGGCGCATAGGCGCCCATGCCGTCGGTGAGGGGGCCGCTGTCGCCATCGTAGCGCTGCCGGTAGGGCCGGCTGAGCCCCAGGGACACGGCCTGCTGCCCGTCGCTCAGCAGGTCCAGCGCCACCTCCACGCCGGGCGCGTCTGCCTCGATAGAGACGCCCGCCGCAGGGTCGAGGCTCAGCAGGCGGGCCAGCTCGCGAAAGGCGGTATAGCGCTCCGTCACCCGGACGGCCTCGCGCTGGGGCATGGCGTCGGGCCACAGCCACAGCGGCAGGGGCTGGCTGGCCAGGTAGCGCTCGGCAGCCTCCGGGTGGCGAAAGGTCTCGCCCTCCGGGCAGGGTACGCCATGGGCGCGCAGCAATCGCCGCAGCGCCTGGCGTCCGTCGAGCGCCTGCCGCTCCCGCTGGCCTGCGCCGATCACCGGGACCCCCAGCCCGGCCAACATGTCGACCAGGGCGGGCTGGTCTCGGACGACCGCCAGGTCGACCCTCTGGGAAAAAGCCCACTGGGCAATCTCGGTGCTGTGTTCGGTGGCAAAGGGAGGCATCCCTACGAGCAGCGCCGTGCCGGCATTCCCGGGCGCGCAGTAGACCTGCTGCACCTCGGCCTCCGAGAGGATCTTCCAGGCCAGCGCGTGCGTGGCCGCGCCGCTGCCCAGCAGCAGGACTTTCACCGCACGCTCCTTACGGTCCCGGCGTCCTTCTCGCGGGGGAGCACGGCCCGGAGGCGGCGGCGGAAGACGGCCCGTGGTAGCAGGATGCCCCGCCCGCACGACAGGCAGTGGAGGCCGATATCGCTGCCCACACGCGTCACGCGCCAGGTGTCCCCTCCGCAAGGGTGTACCTTGCGGAGGCGGACTGTATCGCCGACCTGGATGTCCAACGGCTGCATCACCGACCCCGCCCCCGGTTGATCTCTGCGCAGAGCTGCTGGGCAGCCCGGCCGGCTGCCGCGGCAAAGTCGGGCCCGCTGGAAGCGTAGAGGATGGCCCGCGAGGCGTTGAGCAGGACCCGCTCACCCTGTCGGTCCAGCCCGGCCTGCAGGGCCCGCGCCAGGTCGCCCTGCTGAGCCCCCACCCCGGGGACCAGGATAGGCAGCTCCGGGCAGAGGGCGCGCACCTGGGCCAGCTCCTCGGGGAAGGTGGCCCCGACCACCAGGCCGCAGTTGCCGTGCTCGTTCCACTGGCGCACGTGCTCGGCCACCAGCAGGTAGAGCGGCCGGCCCTCGACGCACAGGTCCTGGAACTCGCCCGCGCCGGGGTTCGAGGTGCGGCAGAGAATCAGGCAGCCGCGGTCCGGCTGCTGCAGGAAGGGCTCCAGCGCGTCGCGCCCCAGGTAGGGGTTCAGTGTGACGGCGTCTGCCTCCAGGAAGTCGAAGAGGGCCCGGCGGTAGGCGTCCGAGGTGGAGCCGATGTCGGCCCGCTTTGCATCGACGATCACCAGTGCCTGCGTCTGCTGATGGATCCAGAGGATCGTCTGGCGCAGCGTCTCCAGGCCGGCCGGGCCCAGGGCCTCGTAGAAGGCGATGTTGGGCTTGAACGCGCACGCCCAGGGCGCCGTGGCCTCGACGACGGCCCGGTTAAAGGCCAGTACCGGGTCGGCCTCCTGACGGACGGGGTCGGGGAGCCTTTCTACCAGCGGGTCCAGGCCCACGCAGAGCAGGCTGCTGCTCTGGCGGCACCGCTCCAGCATGCGCTCCAAGAAGCTCACACCAACGCCTCCGGTCTAGCTCTGCGCCGCGGTGCTCCGGCCGGGATCCGCCGGGCGGCTCCTGGTGTACCGCTCCCGATTGTACATCGTTTCGCCGGAGGCGTCAACTCATTTGCGTGGAACGGGGGGTTGTAGTATAATACCGCCCGCTTCGAGTGGCCCGGTCCAGGGGTCCGGCGACTCGCCCGGGGGGAAGGGGAAAGCGATCCGGCTCGATCGCTGGGAGCCTGGCGGAGGAACCCCTGCGTGGTGCATCGGGCGTGGAGGACGGTTCATGTTGAACGAGACCAGAGTGCGAAAGCTGCGTCAACATCTGGAGGAAGAGCGCGCCCGTCTGCGGAGCCACATCGTCGACCTGCAGGACATGTTGCGGCTGGAGGATCGTGAGGTCGGCTCTGGGGAGGACGATGCCGACATCGCCGCGCGTGCCATCTCCTACAACGGCCTGCTGACGCTGCTGGCCAGTGAGCAGGAGACACTGGCCGCAGTGGAGGGCGCTCTCCAGGCCATGGACGATGGCACCTATGGCCGCTGTGCCATCTGCGGGCAGGAGATCGAGCCGGCCCGTCTGGAGGCACGCCCATACGCCCGCCGCTGCATCACCTGCCAGGAGCGCGAGTCGCGCCTGTAGCTACAGGCCGAACCGGCCCAGCCCGGTTGGTATGCCAGGCCGCCGCAGAGGCGTTCCGCGGAACGCTCCTGCGGTGGCCCGTCTGTGGCGTGGCGACCACGCCGGCAGCGTTTCAGGGTCCGGCCAGACCGTGCTTCCTGGCGACGGTCTCGGCGGCCGCGCGGATCTGCTCGGTGCTCTGCAGTTCCAGGGGGGTCCCGCGGGCGGCGTTGAACACGCGCGCCTGCCCGGAGTGGAAGCCGCTCAAGGGGACGTAGAACACCTCCGATTCCCCGAAGTTGTACCAGCTGTGGACCCGCGCCGGCTCGGCGTAGTATACCTCCAGCAGTCGGCCGCTGCTGCGCAGTTCGGCCAGCGAGGCATCGGAGAGCCCGGTCCCGCTCGGCGAGGACCGGATCTGGGGGAACTCGGCGAAGATGGCCTGCTGCAGCAACTCATAGTCTGCCGTGCCGGGCAGCAGGCGCACCTTCCCACCATCCCAGTACAGGTCCATGACCGCGGCCGGGGTCTGGAAGGACGGCAGGAACCACAGCGTGTCTCCCACCGTCAGGGCCATGCCGGCCCAGATGATGACGGCGATGATAAAGAGGACCAGCCCGGCCAGGACAAGCGGGCTGGTCCACCTTCTCTCCGGTCTCTCGAACGGGCTGCGATCGGCGCTCCGACCCTTGCTTGGCATCGCCTGCTCGCTCCTGGCGGCCGTCCCGCAATTCCCGGAGCGCGGGAGGGGTGCTCTAGCGCTCCATCAGCCAGCAGGCCACCATGTGCCCGCTGCCATAGTCCTTCCAGGGCGGCGCCTCCTGGCTGCAGCGCTCCATTACCTGGGCGCAGCGCGTGTGGAAGTGACAGCCTGACGGGGGATTGACCGGGCTGGGCACGTCGCCCTTGAGGATGATCCGCTCCCGCTTCAGGTTCGGGTCGGGGATCGGGATGGCCGAGATCAGGGCCTGGGTGTACGGGTGCTCGGGGTGGCGGTAGAGCTCCTCGCGCTCGGCCAGCTCCACCATCTGCCCCAGGTACATCACCCCCACCCGGGTGGAGATATGCTCCACCACGCTCAGGTTGTGGGCGATAAAGAGGTAGGTCAGGCCGAACTCCTCTTGCAGGTCCATCAGGATGTTGAGCACCTGCGACTGCACCGAGACGTCCAGGGCAGAAACCGGCTCGTCGCAGACGATGAACTGCGGCCGCAGAACCAGGGCGCGGGCGATGCCGATGCGCTGGCGCTGTCCCCCGGAGAACTCGTGCGGGTAGCGCTTGGCATGGTCGCGACGCAACTGTACCTTGACCAGCATCTCGCCCACCACATCGAAGCGCTCGCGGGGTGTGCCGATGCCGTGCACGAGCAGCCCTTCGGCGATAGACTCGCCGATGGGCACGCGCGGGTCCAGGGAGGAGTAGGGGTCCTGGAAGACGATCTGCATGTTGCGGCGGGCTGCCTTCAGTTCCTTGCGGCCCATAGTAAAGAGCTCCTTGCCCTGGAAGAGCACCTTGCCCCTGGTGGCCGGGATCAGGCGCAGGATCGTCCGGCCAACCGTGGTCTTGCCGCAGCCGGACTCGCCCACCAGCCCGAGCGTCTCTCCTCGCTTGATGGTGAAGCTGACCCCGTCCACGGCGTGGACGTTGGCATATACGCGCTGCAGCAGGCCCTTCTTGAGGGGGAAGTACTTGACCAGATCCTGGACAACGATGAGGTCCTCGCCGCGGTCGAAGCTGGGAGTCGCTGTCTGTTCCATCATTCCTCCTACCTTGTCCACTGGAAGGTCCCTAGTACAGCCAGCAGCGGACCGTGTGGCCCGGCTCCACGGCGACGAGGGCCGGCTCCTCCTGGGTGCAGCGGGTCAACTTGTGGGCCACGCGGGCCTCGCAGCGAGGAGCAAAGGTGCACCCAGGCGGGAGGTTGATCAGGTTGGGGACCGTGCCGGGGATGATGGCCAATCGCCGCTGGACGACGCCCAGCACAGGGATCGACGCCAGGAGCGCCTTTGTATAGGGGTGCAGGGGGTTGGCGAAGAGGGTCTTGACGTCGGTCTGCTCGACGATGCGGCCGGCGTACATCACCGCAACCCGGTTGGCCATCTCGGCGATGACGCCCATGTCGTGGGTGATGAGGATGATGGAGGTCTCGACCTTGGTGCGCAGGTCTTGCATCAGCTCCAGGATCTGCGCCTGGATGGTCACATCCAGGGCTGTGGTCGGCTCGTCGGCGATGAGCAGCTCGGGCGCGCAGGCCAGGGCCATAGCGATCATGATGCGCTGGGCCATGCCGCCGGAGAGCTCGTGCGGGAAGGAGCGGGCCCGCTTCTCCGGCTCGGGGATCTTGACCATGCGCATCAGCTCGATGGTGCGCTCGTGAGCCGCCTTGCGGTCCATCTGCTGGTGGATCTGCAGCACCTCGTTGATCTGCTCCCCGGCGCGGAAGACGGGGTTCAGGCAGCTCACCGGCTGCTGGAAGATCATGGAGATGCGGTTGCCGCGGACATGGACCATCTCCGCCTCGCTCATCCCCATCACGTTCTGGCCGTCGAACCAGACCTCTCCGGAGACGATCTTGCCGGGGATGCCGACCAGGCGCATGATGGAGAACGAGGTCACGCTCTTGCCGCAGCCGGACTCGCCCACCAGTCCCAGCACCTCGCCGCGCTTGACCTGAAAGTCCACCCCGTCCACGGCCTTGACCACGCCGTCCTCGGTGTAGAAGAAGGTGCGGAGGTCCTTGACTTCCAGGATCACGTCGCTCTTGGGGGGTGTCGCCATGCTCTGCGTTTCCAACGTGTCACTCCTCCGTTTTCAGGCTGCCGCCAGCTCTGCCGGTGCCAGTCCCACCGTCACAGCTTGAGCCGCGGGTCCAGGGCGTCGCGCATGCCGTCGCCGAAGTAGTTAAAGGCCAAGGTGGTGATAAAGATCGCCAGTCCGGGGAAGAACACCTGGATGGGGTACTGCCACATGTTGCGCTGGTAGGCGTTCAGCATGTTCCCCCAGGTCGGCATGGGCGGCTGGATGCCTAGCCCCAGGAAGCTCAAGGCCGCCTCGAGGATGATGATCCCCCCCAGGTCCAGGGTGGCGTTGACGATCAGCGGCGGCAGGGCGTTGGGGATCATGTGCTTGAGGATGATGCGCAGGTCGCCCATACCCAGGGCCTTGGAGGCCTCCACGAACTCGCGGTCGCGCAACGAGAGCACCATGCCGCGCACGAGGCGGCAAGCGCCCATCCAGCCAAAGGCCGTCAGGACGAATATGATGATCACGGCGCTGCTCCACTCGCGCGGCAGCCAGGGGATCTCCATGCCCTTCAGGATGGCCGAAAAGGCCAGCAGCAGCGGCAGCAGCGGCAGGGTGATCAGGAACTCGGTGACCCGCTGGATGATGGCGTCCACCCAACGGCCGTAGAAGCCGGAGACCGCCCCGATGATCGCACCGGCTACCTGGGAGACGGCCGTGACGACAAAGGCGACGGTCAGGGAGATCTGCGCTGCCTTGATCAGCCGGCTGAAGATGTCGCGGCCGATTTCGTCCGTGCCCATCCAGTGCGCCGGCGCGAAGACGGCCAGCGCCTGACCGTCTTCACGCTGGATGGTGTATTTGCTGCCGGCGTCCGCGACAAGCCACTTGCTCCCGGATTCCAGTATCTCCACGTGCGCCGTGGAGCCCAGCGTCCTGCCGTTGGCCTTGAAAGCTTCGCGCAGCACGGTCGACACCGCGTTGCTGTACACGTTGAGCACCGCGTCCTCGCGCTCGATCGTGTACGTCTTGACGCTGTCGACAACAACCCAGCTTGTCCCGGCTTCCTCGACCACGAGGGTGGCCTGGGGGCTGAGGGTGATCTTGCTCTGCTTGAAGGCGTCGCGCAGCGCGGCGGACAGTATGCCGCTGTCCAGGTCACCGGCCAGCTCCGGCCCCACGCCAAAGAGGAACACCACATTGTCCAGCTCGGTGGTCAGCTCCGGGCCCATGCCGAACAGGCGCACCGGGGAGAAGGAGGGTGGGGCGTTCTTGTTGGCCGGGTCGGGCGCAAGCGGGTCGAAGGGGGCGATGAAGTCGGCGGTGACGGCCACGGTGACCAGGAAGAGGATCACGCCGACACTGATCATGGCCAGCTTGTGCCGGCGCAGCCGGCGCCAGATGATGGTGAACCAGCCGACCGGCTTCTCGGTCAGTAGCGTTTCGTGCTCCAGCTCTGCGACTGCCATGCTTCCTCCTTCTTGCCCCGGCCGCCTACTCGAGGCGGATGCGGGGATCGACGATGGTGTACAGGATATCACCCAGGAGCGTCGCCACGACGACCAGGATGGAGGTGATCAGCAGCAGCACCATGGCGACGGGCCAGTCGGCCGTGTTGAGGGCAGCGAAGTAGAGGCTGCCCATGCCGTGGTAGCCGAAAATGGTCTCGGTGATGATGGCTCCGCCAAAGATGCCCGGCAGCTGGAAGACGACGATGGTGATGAGGGGGATGAGGGCGTTGCGCAGGGCGTGCTTGCTGAGGACGACGCGCTCGCGGAGGCCCTTGGCGCGGGCGGTGCGGACATAGTCCTGGCGCAGGACCTCGAGCATGGAGGAGCGGGTGAAGCGGCTCCAGCCGGCCATGTAGAGGAGGCTGAGGACGATGGTGGGCATGATGAGGTGGACGATGCGGTCGACGGCGCTGCCGGGCTCGGTGTTGAGGTAGGAGAGGACGTTGCCGGGCTCGATGCGGCCGACGGAGACGACGCCGCCGGTGGGCATGAAGGGCATGCCCCACTCGCGGAACTTGTAGGAGAAGAGGAGGATGAGCATGAGGCCGAACCAGAAGACCGGCATGGCCGAGCCGAAGAAGGTGAAGGTGGTGACGATATAGTCCAGGACAGAGTACTGCTTGACGGCGGAGATGATGCCGATGGGGACGGCGACGAGGAGGGAGAAGAGGGTGGCGGCGCTCATGAGGATGATGGTGTTGGTGAGGCGGCTCTCGATCAGCGTGGTGACCTGCTGGCCCGGGGCGATCTTCCAGGATTGGCCCCAGTCCAGGCGCAGGACGCCGTGCTGGTTGCCGTGGAAACCGGCGTAGGGTCCGAAGATGCCGCCGTAGGTGTTGAAGAACCAGCCGACGTTGAGCCAGGTGCCGTCCTCGGGGCGGGAGATGACGTTGGGGATCTCGAACTGGGTGTCGGCGGTGGTGTGGATGGTGTAACCCTTGGTGCCGCCGGTGGTCTGGGCCCAGACGGTGGCGCCGTCGACCTTGAGCACCTCGGCAGTGATGACCTCGCGATCGGGCTTTTCGCCGGACCTAGGGTTGGCCTTGATCCAGACGGCGTCGATCTCCTCGACTTTCTGGACGCGGATCCAGAGGCGGTCGCCGGGCTCCATGGACTCGGGCCCGTCGACGGGGTAGTCGATGGTGACGTTGGAGGGGAAGCGCAGGGTGGTCTGGCCGCCCTGGAGGTACTGGACGACGATGCGGTCGCCCTGGTTCTCGACGAGGATGGCCTCGTTCCAGCCGCTGGGCAGGGCGGTGGCGGCGTTGTAGACGGCGAACTTCTGGTCGGTCCTCCAGATGATGTAGCGGCTGTTGCCGTCCACGAGGGTCCAGCGGCTCCCGGCCTGCTCCACCGACACCTGGGACTCCGGGGAGAGGATCTTGCCGCGTCCTGCGAACTCGGTGCGCAGGACGGCCGGCACCTGCTGGCTGTCCAGGTCTGCGGTCAGGTCGGCCGCCAGGCTGAAGAGGTAGGCCGGGTTAACCTTGACGTTGGGGGCGGCTATGAACTCGCCGCTGACGGTGCCCTGGACCCACACGGTGTACTGGGGCCGCAGGTGGGCGACGCCGGGGTTGGTCCAGAAGCGGACGTAGGTGCAGGTCTCCTTGTAGACGTTTAGCTTCTTGGTGCGGTCGGCCTGCGGGTCATTGGTCAGGAAGTAGATCTGGGTGGGGGCGACGACCTGCCAGTTGGCGCCGGCCTTGGTGACCACCAGGCGGGCATCGGGGGCGATGGTCTGGCCCTGCTCCTGGAAGATGGCACGCAGACCGTCGGAGAGCTCGCCACGGTCCAGCTCGGCGATGCGGTCCTGTTCCAGGCTGAAGAGGGGCCCGGCCTCCTTGTCGGCGTGGCAGGTGGTGGGGTCGCGGTGGCCGCCCCAGGAGATGGACATCCAGTCGGAGCCGAGCCAGTCGTCGCCCAGGAGCCAGGTCATGTAGCGCAGGATGAGGGGCTTGTCGATCCCCAGGTAGGCCTTGAGGCGCTCGATGTCGTTGGCGCTGACGCCCTGGCGGCGGTCGGCGGAGCCGGCCTTGAGGCCGGAGAGAGGCCCGCCGGGGGCGGCGTTGAGGAGGGCGTAGATGGCCATCGTCGAGAGGAGCACCACCAGGAGCATCTGCAAGAAGCGCCGGATCAGGTAAGCGGTCATCGGGCTCTCCTAGGCTCTCCAGCCAGCTTGGGGACGGTCAAGGCCACAAAGACACGAAGCCGCCAAGGTACCGCAGCCGCCGGGACACCTGCACACCAGTCCGATAAGGCCTCCGTTGGCTTCTCCTCTGGGTGTCTTCGTGGCCCGGTGCTCTGCTCATCTTGGCGCCTTCGTGGCTTCGTGTGGATGTGCGGTTGCTTCTTAGCAGGGGTGGTGGCGACACCAAGGCGATGCCGCCACCACCCGCTTGCCAGGAATCGACGTTAGCGCTCGATATCGAAGTTGACGATGTTGAACATCTCGCTGTTGGCGGTCGGGTCCATGATAAAGCCCTTGACCTCAGGCCGCGTGGCCGCGATCTTCAGCCGGATGTAGAGCATGAAGGAGGGGATTTCCTGGGCGAAGATGCGCTGGGCTTCCTGGTGGTACTGGGTGTACTCCGGCGTGCCGGGCAGCGACTGCACCGCGGCGTTGCAGGCCAGGTCGAACTCGGGGTTGATCCAGCCGATGTTGTTCTGGCCGGCCCAGCCGTTGGCCTCGGAGGGGATCTCGGTGCTCAGGTACAGGTTGCAGGGCGGCTCGACGCCGGTCAACCAGGTGAAGGAGCCCACGTCATAGTGGAGGCCGAAGAGCGGGCCGTCGGGGCCGTCGGCGAACCACTGCGTGCTGGGCATGTTGTCCAGGATGATGTCAAATCCGCACTCCTTCAGGTTGGCCTGGAAGATCTGCATGTAGTTGACGCGCAGGGCGGCCGTCGTGCTGCCCCAGGAGAAGGACAGCTTGGTCCCGTCGGGGATGCCGGCGACGCCCTGGGCCTCGCGGATGCCGTCGCCGTCCAGGTCGGTCCAGCCCATCTCCTCGAGCAGGGCCTTGGCGGCTTCGGGGTCATAGTCGATGTGCCGGGCATCGGTCACGGCCAGCGGGTGCACTGGCGGCACGTAGCTGTCCATCGTCTGCGAGCGGCCGAAGAGCAGCTCGTCGATGACCTGCTGCCGGTTCAGGCACATGGCGAAGGCCTCGCGCATGCGTATGTCCTCGAAGAAGTCGGGGCGCTCGTAGGTCTCCACCGGGTTGATGCAGAAGTCGACGTGCTCGAAGGCGGTGCCGGTGACAAAGTAGGGGACCATCTGGCCCTTGGCCTCCAGCTCGAG
>CAZTIG010000060.1:0-25545 GCA_964613665.1 uncultured Chloroflexia bacterium | reverse complement strand
TCGCTCCGAGCGGCTCCGCTCAGGGACCGCTTGCCTGCCCATCCACAAACATGCAGCCGGGCCGCGTCATGTGCGCTCCCTATGGTGTCCTGGTGCCTTCGTGGTTTGAAGAGAGTTTCTTCTTCGGCGTTCCCCCCATCTCGGCGGTCAAGGGGCTCTGGCCGGCATCCCCGGCAGACGGCACATCGCCCGAGGGGGTGTCCGCTGCCGCCGGCGGCGCGTGCGCCGGGGCAGGGCGCCCGGCCGGCTGGAAGACGGTGATCAGGACCACGGCCCCGATGATGACTGCCGCGGCCGCCAGGGTGCGGGGGGTCATCTCCTCCTGGCCCAGCAGCCACCCCAGGAAGATCGCCACCACCGGGTTGACGTAGGCATAGGTCGAGACGAGCGAGATGGGGGCGGCGCGCAGGAGCCAGTTGTAGGCGGTGAAACCGATCCACGAGCTGACGACGATCAGGTAGGCCAACCCGGCCAGGGAGCGGGCCGAGATGGCGGCCAGGTCCAATCGGCCCCAGTCGCCGGCCGCGGTGCCCAAGAGGAGCAGCCCACAGCCCCCGGCAAGCATCTGCATGCCGGTTGCCAGCAGCGGCGAGACCGGCAGGTTGGCCCGGCGGCTGTAGAGCGAGCCGATGGCCCAGGAGAGCGAGCCCGCCAGGAGCGCGAGCGCCCCCAGCAGGTCGATCGCGCTGCCTCCGGCGAGCTGCTGCGGCCCGATCAGCACGACGATGCCGCCGAGCCCCAGCACGATGCCGAAGTAGACCCACCCGCTGGGCCGGCGGCCCCCCGGGAGGAATGCGTCGATCAGGACCATCCACAGCGGGACGGTGCTCACCAGCAGCGCGGCGATGGCCGAGTCCACGCGCTGCTCCGCCCAGACCACGCAACCGTTGCCGCCCACGAGCAGAAAGGCGCCGACGACCATCGCCGCGAGCCACTGCCGCCCGGTGGGGGCCGGGTCTCCGCGCAGCCGTCGCCAGAGGTAGACCGACCCACCGGCCGTGATGAAGCGGAAGGCGGCCATGAGAAAGGGCGGCATCGTCTGCACGGCGAAGCGGATGGCCAGGTAGGTGCCGCCCCACACCAGGTAGATGCACGCCAGGGCCGCCCAGATGGCCAAGGGCGCGGGCCGGTGGGGGAGCTCGGCACCGGGAGCAGGTGGGAAGGCGCGCTCGCGCCGGGACGGCAGGGCCATTGGATCGATCCTCTCCGGGACGGGTGGGCAGCGCGCTCCGGACGGGCGGATTATCCCACGCGCCGGGGGTGTTGTCAACCGGACCCTCGCCGCACCAACCGGGGGGCCAGGAAAAAGGCCAGGGCGGCGCCCAGGCCGGCCCCCAGCAGAGCAATGGGGTAGATGATCAGCAGGTCGCCGGTCAGGGTCGCGCCGACAATGCCGCCGAGAATCTCGCCGATGAACCACAGGGAGATGAGCATGAGCTGGAACCCAAGCGGCTTTTGCCCGTGGCGCTCGGCCAGCTTGCCGATGCGGGCCGCCAGCAGCCAGACAACGATGATCTCGATCATGGCGACGGTTCCTTCCGCGCTCGCCAGGGGCCCGCGGGGCGCGGCGCGCCGCGCGTGCCCCCCGGCCGGGGTCAGTAGACGCCGGGAGCGCCCTCCTGGCGGCTGCGGCCGGCCTGGACGATGGCGGCGATGATCAGCTCCTCGTCCCAGCCAAGCTGCAGCCAGTCCGCCGGCAGGGCCATGCGGGCGAGGAGCAGGCCGGCGATACGCCAGGCGATGTACCTGCGGCTGGACGGCACCAGCTCGCGGCGCCGGCGCAGGAACTCCTCGGCCACCTGCAGGTCGCGGCCGGTCAGCCTACCCACCGGCCAGTGCACGGTGGCGAGCTGCGGGGGCACGCTCAGGGCCGGCCCGGCCGCCAGGCTTTCCAGCGTGACGCCGGGCCGGTCGCGCACCACCAGTGTGCCGGCCGCCAGGTCGCCCAGCCGGCGGCCCTGGGAGTTGATGAACATTGTCACGACGCCGATGCCATAGTACAGCGGCAAAAAGTCCACCAGCCGCACCAGGTTGCGGATGACGGCCTCCACCAGACCGATGGGCGTGCCGTCGCTGCGGATCACCCGCAGGCCCGTCCAGCGCTTCCCGGGCGATTGGCCGCTCCAGATCGTCTCGAAGAGGACATAGTAGCCCCACAGGAGGACGAACCCCAGCAGGCCGGCCGCCGCCACCAGCCACAACTGCACGCTTCTGCCGGCCCGGCTGAGCGCGCCGCTGGCCACGGCGAAGAGGACGGCGTTCAGGACCTGCAGGGCCAGGATGAGCAGCGTGTCCAGCAGCGCGGCCAGGAAGCGCGAGCCGAGGCCGGCCACCTCATAGTCGAAGACGACGTTCTCGGGCGTCTCGATCTGCAGCGTTTCGTCAGGCAGGGCCATCGGCACCATCCTTCCGCACTGCACGGGGGCCGCGGGCGGCGGCGCCCGGGCCCGCGCCTCGCCGGGTGGCAGGACTTGCCCCGGCCGGCACATGCGGGTATAATCTCCCGGTGACGGCCCGCCGTGGGCTGTCGCCGTGGAGCCTCCGATGAGCGTCCGCATGCCAGGGGCAGAGCAGTTCTACCGCGCGCGCCAGGCCGAGTGGAAGGCCCTGGCCGACCTGCTGGCCCGCAGCCAGAGCGGCATCGAGCGACTGTCCCCGGAGGACATCGCCGCCCTGGGCTCGCTCTACCGGGCGGCCACCTCCGACCTGGCGCTGGCGCAACGCGACTTTCCCGACCATGCCGTGACCTCCTATCTCAACCAGCTGGTGGCCCGGGCTCACGCCGTCCTCTACCGCGGCCGGCCCATGGCCTTGCGGCGCATCGGGCGCTTCCTCACCGCCGGCTTTCCCCGGTGCTATCGCCAGGCGCTGCCCTTTGTCCTGGTGGCCGCCCTGCTCTTCCTCCTGCCGGCGCTGGCCAGCGGGGTGGCCACGGGCATTGCCCCCCAGGCAGCCGGTTGGCTGTTGCCGGCCGAGGTGCAGGACCTGATCCCCCAGATCGAGCAGGGCCAGCTCTGGACCGACATCCCGATCCAGGAGCGCCCCTATGCCTCCTCGGCCGTCATGCGCAACAACATCCAGGTGGCCTTCCTGGCTTTTGGCGGCGGCATGCTGCTGGGCCTGCCCACGGTCTGGGTCATGGTCCTCAACGGGCTGCTGCTTGGAGGCCTGACCGGGCTGACCACCCACTACGGGATCGGGCTCGACCTGTGGACCTTTGCCATCGGCCACGGCGTCGTCGAGCTGAGCGTCGTCTTCATCGCCGGCGGCAGCGGGCTGATGCTCGGCTGGGCGATGATCCAGCCCGGCCTGCTGAACCGCCGCGACGCCCTGCTGGTAGCCGCGCGCCGCGCCATCCGCCTGTTGGTCGGCTGCCTGCCACTGCTCGTCCTGGCCGGCCTGATCGAGGGCTTTGTCTCGCCGGCCGAGGCTGTCCCGGCGGCGGCCAAGTGGGCCGTCGGCCTGGGCACCGGCGTGCTGCTGTACGCCTACCTCCTCCTGGCCGGCCGCGAGACGCGGCGGCCGTGACCGAGAGCCCTCCGCCTTTGACCTGCGGTCGTCCACCCGCCGCTGACCGCTGATCGCTGACCGCTGATCGCTCCTACAGCATCGTCCTCCCCTTGAGCTCCAGGTAGCGGTTGATCACCGCCAGCGAGAGCTGGTTGGCCGGCACGTCCAGCGTCAGCACCCCGCGCTGGCGCAGGCTGTCCAGCGCCAACTGGCGCTCGTCCAGGAGCTGCGCGGCGGCAGCACGCTGGTACACACCCAGCGAGTCACGCGGGCGCTGGTGGGCCGCGGCGTGGATCTCCGGGTCGCTGACCGTCACCACCAGCGGCAGGCTGCGCCGGGCCAGCACGGCCACGTGGCCGACCAACGCCTGCATGCTGGCCCCGCCGCTCAGGTCGGTAAAGATCACCACCAGGGCGCGCTTGCGCTGCCTGAGGGCCAGGTAGTCCAGCGCCCGGCGATAGTCCGGCTCGACCGGCTGGGCCTCGACCCCGTAGAGCGCCTCCAGCATGCGGTAGAACTGCCCGCGCCCCTGGCGGGGACCCATGAAGAGGCCCACGTCGTCGGCAAAGGCCAGCAGGCCGACCTTGTCGCCCTTGCCGGTGGCCACGTAGGCCAACAGCAGGACGGCGTTGACAGCATAGTCCAGCTTGGCTATGTGGGCCACCGGGCTCTGCATCATCCGCCCGATGTCCAGCGCGGCGATGACGCTCTGGCTGCGCTCGACCTGGTACTCGATCGTCACCGGCCGGTTGCGGCGGGCGGTGGCTTTCCACTCGATGCGCCGGAAGTCGTCGTCGGGCAGGTACTCGCGCAGGCGCTCGAACTCGGTGCCCTCGCCGAACTGGCGGACGTGGCGCAGGCCCATCTCCTGCAGGCGGTTGCGGCGCAGGAGCAGGTCGTAGCGCCGCACGTCGAGCAGGTTGGGATAGACCTTGACCGGCTCGGCCAGGGGGACGCGGGCCTGGCGCAGCAGCAGCCCCAGCGGCCCCCGCCAGCGCAGGTTGAGGTCGCCGAAGCGGTAGTCGCCGCGGCGCAGCGGCCGCACGCGGTAGAGGCCCTGCCACGACCCGCGCGCCGGGACGGTTCCCTGGATCAGCCGGGGCTCGACCGGAAAGGCCTCCGGCGGCTCATCGCGCACCCACAGGGCGGCCGGCCGACGGCCGCGGTTGTGCACGGCCACTACGATTGGGTTGTCCGCCCCCAGGCTCAGGCGGTTGTCGTGCTGCCGCGACACCTCGAAGCGCTCCACCCGTCCGGCCAGCCGCCAGTCCAGGAGGTAGAGCGCCAGGCAGAAGAGCACGTATGCCGCGGCGACCCAACGCAGCCCCGGCGCCCAGGTGGCGGCGGCGATGATCGGCGCGGCGACGAGCAGCAGCAGGACACCCCGATAGGTCGGTATCATCAGCGCGGCACCTGCACCTGGCCGAGCAGCCGCGCGATCACGGCGTCGGCATCCAGGCCCTCGATCTCGGCCTCCGGTTTCAGCAGCAGGCGGTGCCGGTAGACCGGCGGAACGACGAACTTGACGTCGTCGGGCGTGACGTAGGCACGCCCCTGCAGGGCGGCGCAGGTCTTGGCCGCCAGCAGCACGTGGGTGGAAGCCCGCGGGCTGGCCCCCAGGACCAGGTCGGGCGAGCGGCGGCTGGCCTCGGCCAACCGGGCGATGTAGGTCAGGATGCCCTCCTCGACCACCACCTGCTGGATGGCGGCGCGCGCCGCGACCACCTCGCCAGCCGGAAGGATGCCCTGCAGGCCGGCGGCGGCCAGGTCATGGGCGTCAAAACCGCGGTGGTAGCGCTGGAGGATTTCCACCTCCTGCCCCAGCGGCGTGTAGGGCACCAGCACCTTGAAGAGGAAGCGGTCCAGTTGGGCCTCGGGGAGGGGATAGGTACCCTCGTACTCGATAGGGTTCTGCGTCGCCACCACCATGTAGGGAGCCTCCAGGGGGTAGCGCTCGCCCTCCAGGTTCACCTGGCGCTCCTCCATCGCCTCCAGCAGGGCCGACTGCGTCTTGGCCGGAGCCCGGTTGATCTCGTCGGCCAGGAGGATGTTGGTAAAGATCGGCCCTTTTTTCAGATAGAAGCGGCCCGTGGTCATGTCAAAGACGCTGGTGCCCAGGATGTCCGAGGGCATCAGGTCGGGTGTGAACTGGATGCGGGTGAAGCGGGCCTGCACCAGGTGGGCCAGCGTCTTGGCCATGAGGGTCTTGGCCGTGCCCGGCACGCCCTCCAGCAGGACGTGGCCGCCGGTGAAGAGGGCGATCAGGAGCATGGTGAAGGGCTCCTCCAGGCCGACGATCACCTTGTCGGCCTCCTGCCGCAGGCGTTGGTGCCAGGTCTGCAAGTCGCTCAGGTTCATCGGACCTCCTCCAGCCAGTGGGTGGCCTCGGCCACCAGTTGGACCATCTCGCCCTCGCCCACCTGGGCCTCGTCCAGCCGCCGCAGCAGGCGGCGCAGGGCGGCGGTGTCGAGGTGGGGGTTGTACGCGGCGATGCGGGCGACGTACTCGTCGTCCGGCAGCGCCGGGTTGAGCCGGAAGCGCCGGCCCAGCTCGCGCTTGAGGCGCTGGCGGTAGTGCTGGCGCACGGCCCGGCGGTGCCCGGCGCGGCGGCTGAGGTTGGCCATGGCGGTGACGTACTCCAGTGGGGAGCGCCGCGCCGTCTCTCTGGGCAGCGGCAGCGGCCGGCCGAAACGGCGCCCTTGCAGCAGCAGGGCCACGAGGTGCACGCCGGCCGCGTACAGCAGCGCCTGGCCCAGCGGCGTGTTGCGCAGCCAGTCCTGCGGCCCGACCACCTGGCGCTGCCCGCGCAGCCCGTGGTGCCACTCATCGAACCAGATGGCGCCGTTTCGGCCGGCCGCCGCGGCCAGGTTCAGCGCCAGCACGGGGTTGCCGTCCTCCTTCAACCCGGCGTTGGTGAGCGGGAACGGCGCCGCGCTGAGGACCACCCGGCCGGCGCCCTGCTGGAGCGAGACCAGCACCGGCCTGTCGCCCACCGCCAGGTGGGTGACGAAATCGCTGCGCTCCGGCTCCAGCCAGGCCCGCGCCCGCGCCGAGACCGGCACTGTCAGCGGGGGGGAGGCCCACAGCGGCACCTGCGCCGTGAGCGGGGGCGCTTCCTCGTCCAGGAAGGACAGGGCAAAGCCGTAGTGGCGCACGGCCAACATGGTGCCCCAGCCGTTCCCGGCCAGCAGCAGCGTGCCGCCCCGCGTCACCCAGTCGTCGATGGTGGTCCATTCCTCGTCGCCGACCCGCTCGGTCGGCTCCAGCAGGAGCGCCAGGCGAGCCTCCGCCGGCAGGGCAAAGGCCGCCCCGACCTGGTTGTCGACGGCATAGCCGACCTCTTCCAGCCACAGCCAGAGGGCCTGGGCACCGTTGGGGGCGGTCGAGAGGCTGGACATGGGCGGCGCCTCCTCCCCGGCCTGCCGGCGCCCCTCCTGCACCGCGGCAAAGGCGGTGACCAGGGCCAGCAGCAGGAAGAGGCCGATCGCCAGCAGCGTCTCGCGGGAGATCCTTCTCATCACAGGTTCGCCCTGCGCTCTCGCAGCTACTCCAAGGACGGCCGCTCACTGGATGCCGGCGGCTGCACGTTGGCTGCTCTCTGCTTGCGCAGCTCGGCTACCCAGGCGGCATACCGCCCGTAGGTCACCTCGTCCACGGGCTGGAAGCCGTACCAGGCCCGCTCAAAGACCTCGACCACCGGGCGCAGCGCGGCCACCAGCCCCGGCGACTGGACTACGCTGCGCAGGTACTCGCGGTTGGTCAGCGAGCGGTCGTAGCGCAGCAGGCCGCGCTCCTCCAGCTCCAGCAACGCGGCCAGGTAGAGGTAGCGCACCGCGGCGCGGGTATCGCCGGCGGCCGCCGCGGCCTGGGCCCGCTCCAGGGCACCGGCGGCGCTGAGGCCGGCCTCGCCGGCGGCCGCCGGCTCCATCTCGGCCTCTGCCACCAGGCCGGCGCGCACCCGCCGCAGCACCAGGACGATGACCGCCACCAGCAACGCCGCCCCCACCAGGCTGAGCACCAGGCTCAGCGGCGTGTCTTCGCCGAGCCCGCCGGGCAGCAGGCGCGCCAGAAACTCGGTGATGCGCTCCAGCAGCCGCTGGAACCACTGCGCCACGGGCGAGGGCTCCTCTGGTGCCCACTGGAACTCGGGACGGCCCAGGATGCCCTGCAGCGCGGCCAGCTCCTGGCCGGCCGGCCCCGCGGCGGGCCAGCCGTCGCGGGCAGCCAGCAGCGCCTCCAGCGACTGGCGCAGCCGCGGCGGGTCGGGCGGATCGGCGCGCAGCCGCGCCACCAGGTAGCTCGTGTCCAGCGGCACGGCCGTGCCGTCGGGCAGCAGCACGGCGCGGACCTCCTCCCAGCGCCGGGCGGCCGCCAGCAGGGGGTCGTTTCGCCCCTCCGGTGGCCGCCCCTCCAGGCCGGCCACCAGGTCGCGCGTCTCCTGCACCCACTGCCAGTACTCTTCCCAGGACAGGGGCGCCGGGCCGGCCGGGGAGGAGGATCCCAGGATCAATGTGCAGGCGACCAGGATGGCCAGGACGGCGCGCATCGCTTTCCCACGCTAGAAGGCCATTCCGAAGAACAGCAGCATCACGATGAACATCAAGGCCATGTAGACGAAAAAGAGCAGCGCCACCGCGCCGAGGGAGAGGGCCATGCAGTAGGCGATCTCCTTCCACGTCACCAGGGCCTCTCCGCCCGGCGGCGGCGCCTGGGGCAGCAGGTCGGCGGGCAGGGCCCCCTCCCGCAGCGTGTCCTCGGTGCGCCAGAGGAGATCAAAGCCCTCGGTGCGCACGCGCAGGTCGACGTACAGGAGCGTGATCGCAGTGAGCTGGAGCGGCAGGTAGAGCAGGCTGAGGGCCATGCTCACGAGCGACTGGGCGACGGTCTGGACGACATAGGCACCCGCGTACGCTGCTCCCGTGTACGGGATGCCAAGGACCAGCTGCAGCACGACGTTGAGCAGGTAGGCCGGGCCGGCGACGACCAGGACCTGGAAGAGGTAGAGGATGCCGGCAAAGCCCAGCACCCACCAGAAACGCCGCCGGGCCAGGTCCCAGGCGCGGCGGATCGAGCCGAGCACGCCCTGCTTCTCCAGCACGATGACCGGGGCGATCAGGGGCATGACCACCATGCTGAAGAGCACAAAGACACCCATCCCGCTGAGCCAGCCAACGCAGGGGACCAGGAACCAGTAGAGCAGGATCAGGATGCAGAACACGACGGCCAGGAGCAGGGCCCCGATCAGCCGCAGCCAGCCGCGCCCCAGCCGCCGATAGGCGTCCAGGAAGCTGCCCGGCCGGCCCAGGTAGTGGTCGGCCACGGCCCGCGTCAGGGCCGCAGTGCCCACGCCCTGGATGAGAAGAAGCTGGATGACGGCCGTGAAGACGATCTGGGCCAGGTTGGCGTACCACTCCGGCCCCAGGAGGGAGGCCGCGGCCAGGCTGGCACCGGAGAGCAGGCCCCCCTCGCTGCCTGCGGCGGCGCTCCAGTAGATGCCCAGCGTCACCAGCATCCCCAGCGCGGTCGCCGGGACCTGGACGAGGGCGATGATGCCGATGAAGCGGAGAAAGTTGCGGCGGTAGACGCGGATGGCCTGGTCGAGCAACTGCCCCATCCCCTGGGGTCGCAGCAGCGGTGCCGTGACAGCGGCCATGGCAGTCCCCTTTCGGCAGGCCCGCAAGAGCAACCACAAGCTCGTGACGCCGGCTATTGTACCACAAAAGGGGCGAGACGGCGAGGCACCACCTAGCATCTAGGGCAACCGCAAACTCGCCTCCCAGCCACCGAAAAGGCATACGTGGGAAACAGGAGCGGATGTCAGACCCCACTCCCCACTTGCGCGCCGGCCCGGATGTGGTAAGATAGCAGCGCACCAATGACGTAACCAGTCCGCGAGCCATCGAGAGGAGCGCGAATGGCCGACGATACCCCCGCCAGCTGCCGCAACCTGGTCCTGTACGAGGTCTATGTCCGCAACCACGGTCCCCACGGCACCTTTGCCGACGTGGAGGCCGACCTGCCACGGATCAAGGCCCTCGGCACGGACATCGTCTGGCTCATGCCGATCCACCCCATTGGGCAGGTGCAGAAAAAGGGCACCCTGGGCTGCCCGTACTCCATCGCCGACTACGGCGGGGTCAACCCGGAGTGCGGAACGCGGGCCGACCTGGCCCGGCTGATCGAGCGCGCCCACGCCCTAGGGCTGCGGGTGATGATCGACGTGGTCTACAACCACACCGCCCACGACTCGGTCCTGGTGCGCGAGCACCCGGAGTGGTTCCACCAGGACGAGCACGGCATCCCGGTGACCACCGTCCCGGAGTGGAGCGACGTCATCGACCTGAAGCACCCCAACGCGGGGCTGACGGCCTGCCTGGTGGAGACGCTGCAGCAGTGGGCCGTCTTCGGGGTGGACGGCTTCCGCTGCGACGTGGCCTCGCTGCTGCCGCAAGAGTTCTGGCTGGAGGCGCGGCGGGCCGTGGCCCAGGTCAAGCCGGGGGTGGTCTGGCTGGCCGAGTCGGTGCACGCCGCCTTCGTGGGCGCGCGGCGCGCCTACGGCCTGCCGACCCTGTCCGACAGCGAGCTGTACCGGGCCTTTGACCTGACCTACGACTATGACATCTGGCCCATCTGGCAGGCCGCGGTGGTGGGCCGGCAGCCGGTGGCCCGCTACCTGGAGATGCTGCGCTTCCAGGACTGCATCTACCCGGAAAACGCGGTCAAGATGCGCTGCGTGGAGAACCACGACCAGCCGCGCATCATGGCCCTGGCCCCCAGCCGCGCCCAGGCCCTGGCCTGGACGGCCTTCCAGGCCATGAACAAGGGCGCGCTGCTCATCTACGCCGGCCAGGAGTCCGCCGCCGCGCGCCGGCCATCGCTGTTCGACCGGGACCCGATCACGTGGGGCTGCTACGAGCTGGCCCCCTTCCTGACCACCCTGGCCGGCCTGAAGAAGGACCCCGCCCAGGTGCACGGCCAGTTCGTCGTCCTGGCGGCCGAGCCGGCCGTCCAGGCGGCGTGGGTGTACCCGGGGGCGCACCTCTACGGCGTCTTTAACGTGGCCGGGGCCGGGGGCGAGGTGGCGGTGCCGCTGGCCGATGGGCCCTACGCCGACCTGCTCGGCGGAGGCGAGGTGGTGGTGCACGGCGGCCGCATGCCCGTGCCGACCACGGCGGTGGTCCTGCGCTGCGCCGAGCTCCACGGGCTGAAGCCCTTGGCCACGGACCTGCTGGATTTCACGGCAGAGGTCCCGCCGGCCTGACGGCGGCCGCGCGTGGGGCCGCCGCGGGAGGCCGGCCGGGCCCGTCGGCCGGGGTGCGCACCATGTTTGTCGGCGCCACACGAATGCGCTCCACCTTGCCCAGTCGGAGCCCGGGTGCTGCCGGGCAGTTCGTGCCGCTCCGGATCGTTGAGCTGCCCGTTGCGGGTGGAGCGCGCCAGGGTCAACCGACGAAGATCGCGGTCACCCGTCGGCCGGCCCGATCGAGAGAGGAGGGATTGCCATGAAGGTGCTCCGTGTCGTCACCGTCGGCCTGGCTGCCCTGGCGCTGGCGTTCCTGGCCGCGCCGGCCGGCAGGGCCGACGGCGTGGTCACCGCCAGGCCGGACCGGCTCACCCTCGCCGGGTCCAGCGGCGACGCGCTCGCGCGCACGCTCATCCTGCAGGCCACGGCCGAGATCACCTCCGTGCAGGTGGTCGTCTCCGACCTGCACAAGGGCGAGACGGCCGTGGCCCTGCCGGCCGGCGCGGTCACGGTGAGGCTGCCGGCGGACCGGATCGAGGCCAACGGCGTGCTGACCGTCCCGCTCACCGTGGACCTGGGCCGGGCCCCCAGCGGCGAGTTCAGCGGCGACTTGCTGGTGCTGTACCACGGCGGTTCGCTGACCATCCCCCTGACCGTCCGAGTCAAGGCCGGCTGGCTGTGGCCGGCCGTGGCCATCGTCGTGGGCGTGGCGCTGAGCGCAGCGATCTCTGTCTACCGCAGCCGCGGACGGCCGCGCGACCAGGTCATCGTGCGCATGGGCCAGCTGCGCGCGCAGATGGACAGCGACAAGCTGCTGCCCGCAGCGTTCCGGGGGCGCATCGAGGCCGGCCTGCTCGACGTCGAGACCTGCCTGCAGGGGCAGAAGTGGGAGGAGGCCAACACGGCCGTCGGCGACGCCGAGGCGCTGCTGCTCAAGTGGCGCCGGGGCCGCGCCGATTGGCTGGCGCAGCTGGCCTATCTCGAGGAGCTGAAGCGGCAGCTGGCCGAGGCGGCCAGGCCCAACCCCACGGCCGGCTTCGTGCTGGCCCTGGGCCGCAGCCTGGAGGACCTGGAGCGAGGCCTGCCCGACGAGGAGGGGCCGGACCCGCTGCGCAAGAAGCTGCAGGCGCTGGCCGACCGCCTCAACCGTTTCCTGCGCCTGCGGGGCCACTGGGAGGTGCTGCAGGCCCTGGCCGGCAAGCTCGACGACGCCGACCGGGACGTGTGGCTGCCCCGGCTGCGGGCCTGGCAGCGGCGGATCGACGACCTCGCGCCGGACAACGAGGCCGACTGCGCAGCGCTGCAGGGCGAAATCGAGGCGGCCATCGCCGCGGTGCAGGAGCTGCTGGCCCAGCGGGCCCCGGTGGGGGCCAAGGGCAGCGCCGGCGCGGCGGTGGCCGCGTTGGTCCAGGTGGCGCCGGCGCCATCGGCTGGCCCGCTGGACCTGGCCGCGCTGGCCCCGGGGGCGCGCTGGCGGTTGTTCCTCTTTACCCTGGCCACCTCCATCATCGCCGTGGCCTTTCTGGCCCTGGCCGGGTTCAACGAGCTGTACACAGCCAACGCCACCTTCGGCGCGGCCGGCCTGGGCGACTACCTGGCCCTGCTGGCGTGGGGCTTTGGCGCCGAGGCCAGCCGGGCGGCGATCCTGGAGATGGTGCGGGGATGGGGGCAGTAGGAGAGCGAATGAGCACCTACCCCCTTGCCGCCGTGCGGACGCTGGCGCTGCACACACAGGGCGTGACAAAGGCATGCCTACACATCGCCACCTCCCGTGGCCTCTCTCACAGCACGACGACGGCTCTCCCCGTCGTTCCGAGGGCAGCCATGCCGTGGTGCGATATGGACAGAGGGAGGCCGGGCCTGAGAGGCCGGGGCAGTGGAGGCAAAGGTAGATCGGCAACGGGGGCCGCGATGCGGCCGGGATATGGGGGTTCCTGGCCGGGTCGTCTCTTCCCGGTCAGGGGAGGGTCTCCGCTGCCTCACGGCAGTGCGGAACGACGGGTAGATTGGCGGAGTGTCGCAGCTACAAGACCATTGTCGTGACTGCTCGAGATTCCCAACCACCGGTCCCCGACGCGGAAGATTGGGAGGACGCTCAACGTTACGGCGCGATGATACCACAGGACGGTGTCCCTGTCCAGTCCCAAAAGGGCTATTTCGTATGCATACGAGGATGTCCGACTTGACGGATTGCCCCAATGCGTGTATGCTATAGCCCGTGGGGGTGGATGGGGCCCGGTGGCCTCCGCGGTCTTCAAAACCGTTGTGGGGCGCTCGAAGCGTCCCGGGTCGGTTCGACTCCGACGCACTCCCGCCTTGGGCCCTCACCCCTCTTCCCTGACGCAGGGAGAGGGGCGAGAGCACCGCGCATCTCGGAGCCGCGTGGTGTCCCGCGGCTCGGCCGCACGGAGTCGCCTTGCTGCCCCCGGATGCATGTTTGTGGATGGGCAGGCAAGCGGTCCCTGAGCGGAGCCGCTCGGAGCGAAGCGGAGAGCGGCGAAGTCGAAGGGCCGCTGCCCCTGGAGGCGCGGCCGCCCTTCGACTACGCGGCCTTTGGCCGCTCCGCTCAGGGATCGGCCGCGCTCCTTGCCCATCTAGAGACATGCATCCGCTGCCCCCACCATTCTTGACCCACGGTTGCCCCTGTGCTAGAATGGCATCGACAAAGGATTCCCCGCCGTAGTATCCGGGTCCGAGAGACCGGCCGAGGAGAACGCATGAGCCCACTGCCAGCGCTGCGGATCGGCGACTTGACGGCGACCCTGCCCATCATCCAGGGAGGCATGTCGGTGGCCATCTCCCTCTCCGGGCTGGCCTCGGCCGTGGCCCGGGAGGGCGGCGTGGGCGTCATCGGCACGGCCGGGATCGCCATGATCGATCCCGACTTTTCCCAGAGCTTCGTGGAGATGAACAACCGCGTCCTGCGCAGCGAGATCCGCAAGGCGCGCGAGATGAGCGCCGGCCGCGGCCTCCTGGGCGTGAACATCATGGTAGCCCTGACCAACTTTGCCGAGCTGTGCCGGGCGGCGATCGACGCGGGCATCGATTTCATCTTTGCCGGGGCCGGCCTGCCGCTCAACCTGCCCGCCCTGGCCACGCCGGGCATGCACACCAAGCTCGTGCCGATCGTCTCCTCGGGGCGGGCGGCCCGGCTCATCGCCAAGCGCTGGATCGAGAAGTACGGCTACATCCCCGACGCCTTTGTCGTCGAGGGGCCGCTGGCCGGCGGGCACCTGGGCTTTAAGCTGGAACAGGTCGACGATCCGGCCTATGCCCTGGAGAAGCTGGTGCCGGAGGTGCTGGCCGAGACGCGGATCCTGGAGGAGGCGCACGGCCGGCCGATCCCGGTAATCGCGGCCGGGGGAATCTACACCGGGGCAGACATCCACCGCTTCCTGCAGATGGGCGCCGCCGGGGTGCAGATGGCCACCCGTTTCGTCACCACCCACGAGTGCGACGCCTCGCTCGCCTTCAAGCAGGCCTATATCGACGCCAGCCAGGATGACATCGTGATCATCAAGAGCCCGGTGGGCCTGCCGGGGCGGGCCATCCGCAACCAGTTCATCGACGACGTCAACCAGGGGAAGAAGAAACCGTTCAAGTGCCCCTACCACTGCATCATCACCTGCGACGTGGAGAACAGCCCGTACTGCATCGCCCTGGCCCTGATCAACGCCCAGCAGGGCCACCTGGACAACGGCTTTGCCTTCGCCGGGTCCAACGCCTACCGGGCCACGGAGATCGTCTCGGTCCACGATGTGGTCGCCGCGCTGCGGGTGGAGTACGAAGAAGCTGTCCGGCAGGCCGTGCCCGTGAGAAGGTAGCAGAGGTCTCTGTTGAGCCGTCAGTTCCGCGCCCTGTTGTCGCTCGCCGTCGCGCTGATCATCCTGGCGCTGTTGACCTGGCAGACCATTGCCACGCCACCGCCGCCGGGGATCCTGCTGCCCAGCCTGCTCTTTGTGGTGCTGGTCTTTTTCACGAACACCTTCGGCGTGCCGCTGGGTGGCGGGCGCATGTCCCTGCTGCCGATGACCGCCGTGGCCGCCTACCTGGTACTGGGACTGCTCCCGGCCGGATGGGTCTCCTTCCTCGGCGTGCTGCTGCAGGAAGTGGTCCGCTACCACTGGGCGGAGCGGTTGGAGATGCGCCGCGAGCCGGGGCTGGTCGCGTCGCTAGGCCTGGCCGCGGCCAACATCGTCATGCAGACCAGCAGCATTCTGGCCGCCGGTGCGGCCTACCAGGCCATGGGGGGAGCCTCGCCACTGCAGGAAGTGGGGTGGCCGCAAGTGCCGCTGCTGTTGGTCCTCGGCCTGAGCTACGTGGGGGCCAACTACCTCCTGGCCGGCCTGTACATCGCTGCCCGGTCACGGGATGCGCTGCGCTTCTACCTGCGCTCTCTGCCCAACCTGTTCCTGTACGAGGCCGCTCCGCTCGTCTTTGCGCCGCTGACAGCCCTCGTGTACACCCGACTGGGGATCGCCCAGTTCGCCGCCTTCGCCGCCATCCTGGTGATCTCCTCGCTCATCATCTACAGCCTGGCAGCGACCAGCCGGCGGCTGGAGCGTCGCGTCAAGGAGCTGGACAGCCTGCAGGCCGTCGGACGGGCCCTGAGCGCCACCCTGGACCTGGAGCGGCTCGTCGGGGCCATCTACGAGCAGGTCCGCAGGCTGATGCCCGCCCACAGCTTCTACATCGCCCTCTACGATCCCGAGACAGAAGAGGTCTCTTTTCCCCTGGCGATCGAGGATGACAAGCTCGTCCGCTGGCGGTCGCGGCGCATGGGCCAGGGTTTGACCGAGTACATCCTGCGCACCCGGGCCCCCCTTCTGATACAGAAGAACCTGCCAGCCGTCCTGGAGGAATTGGGGGTGGCCATGATCGGCCGCCCGGCCACCTCCTGGCTGGGGGTGCCGCTCCTGGCCGGGCCCCGGCCCCTGGGCGTGATCGCCGTGCAGTCCTACTCTGCCGACGAGTCATACGACCGCTCGCACCAGGACGTGCTTGACACCATCGCCGCCCAGGCCGCCGTGGCCATCGAGAATGCCCGCCTGTACGCCCGGACGGACCAGGCCCTGGCCCGCCGTGTCCAGGAACTCGATTCGATCCTGCGGACGACGCGCGAGGGGCTGTTGCTGCTCGACCCGGAATGGCGGGTACTCGCTGCTAACCGGGCCCTGGCCGAGCTCCTGGGCGTTGCCCAGGGGGAATTGGCCGGACAATCGCTGCTGACCAGCCCGGCCGGCGAGGGCCCGCCGCTGTTGGCTCTCCTTGGCTATGACCGGGCCGAACTGCAGGCCGAGTGCGAGGAACTGGCCCGGGAGACGGGCCACAGCCGAAGGCAGCGCAGCGTGGTCGGCCCCGCCGAGCGGTCCGTGGAGCGTACCCTGACCCCCGTGCGCGACCAGGGTGGGACGATCGTCGGCTGGCTGCTGGTCTTGCGCGACCTGACCGAGGAGCGCCAGATCGAGCGTATGCGCGAGGAACTCACCCACCTGCTGGTCCACGACCTGCGCTCCCCGCTGACGGTGATGAAGGGCAGCCTGGACACAATGCGCCTGCTGCTGGAGCAGGGAGACCAGCAGCAGATCCGCGACCTGTTGTCGCTGGCACGCCGTGGCAACGAGCAGCTGCTGCGCATGGTCAACGAACTGCTGGACGTGAGCCAGTTGGAGAGCGAGCGCATGCCCGTGCACCCGGAAGTGGTTGAGGTCCGGCCGCTCTTGGAGGCAGCCGTGTCCCGCCTGGCGCCACTGGCCGGCGCAGCCAACGTCACCCTGGAAATTGCCGCCGAACCGGACGTGCCGCTGCTGTACGTGGACCCGGCGCTGATCGGACGGGTGCTGGGCAACCTGCTGGACAACGCCGTGAAGTTCACCCCTGACGGGGGCCGGGTGCGCTTGTGGGCCCGGCCGGCCCCGGATGGCGACGTCCCGGCACTGCTGGTCAGCGTGAGCGACAGTGGCCCCGGCATCCCACCGGAGAGTCGGGATCAGCTGTTCAAGAAGTTCGGCCAGGTATCCACCGCCACGGGGCGCCGCCGAGGCACGGGCCTGGGGCTGTACTTCTGCAAGCTGGCTGTGGAGGCCCACGGGGGCCAGATTGGGGTGGAGAGCGTCGCCGGCCAGGGTTGCACCCTGGTCATGCGCCTGCCCGTGTCGTCGAGATGACCGGGGGTACGACCATGGACATCGCCGCCATCCGCGCCGATTTCCAGATCTTGCAGCGGTCTGTGCACGGCAAACCGCTCATCTACCTGGACAACGCCGCTACCACCCAGCGGCCGCGCCAGGTGCTGGAGACGCTGACCGCCTTCTACAGCACCTACAACGCCAACGTGCACCGCTCCCCGCACCTGTTGGGTCAGGAAGCCACCGAGCTGTACGAGCAGGCCCACGAGAACGTGGCCCGTTTCATCGGCGCGGCCGACGAGGGCGAGATCGTCTTTGTGCGCAACACCAGCGAGGCCATCAACCTGGTGGGGGTGTCGCTGCTGCGCCGCGAGAGCGGTCCGCTGCAGCTGCGCCCCGGCGACGAGATCGTCACCACGGTGATGGAACACCATTCCAACCTGGTGCCCTGGCAGGCGCTCTGCGCCGAGGCCGGCCTGACCATGCGTGTGGCCGGCCTGCAGGAGGACGGCACGCTGGACCTGCCGGACCTGGCGCGGGCGCTGGGCCCGCGCACCCGCCTGGTCTGCTGCACCCACGTCTCCAACGTCCTGGGGACGGTCAACCCGGTGGCCGAGATCGCCGGCATGGTCCACGCCGCCGGCGCGCTGCTGCTGGTCGATGGGGCGCAATCGGTCCCGCACATGCCGGTGCGGGTGCAGGAGCTGGGCTGCGATTTCCTGGCCTTTTCGGGACACAAGATGCTGGGGCCCTTTGGCATCGGCGCACTCTACGGCCGGCGGGCGCTCCTGGAGCAGATGGCCCCCTTCCTCTACGGTGGGGACATGATCGCCGAGGTGACGCTGGAGCGCTCCACCTGGAACTGCCTGCCCTGGAAATTCGAGGCCGGCACGGCCAATGTCGCCGATGCCGTGGCCCTCGGCGGGGCGATGGACCTGCGCAGCGGCCAGCAGCTCGTCGGGGCGGTGGACTACCTGGAGAGCCTGGGCATGGAGCAGGTCCACGCCCACGTGCGGCAGCTCACGGAGCGCCTGGTGCGCGGGCTGCAGGCCGTCGGCAGGGTGCACGTCTACGGCCCGCCGGCAGGCCAGCCGCGCGGGGCCGCCGTCTCCTTCGCCGTGGAGGGCGCGAACCCGCAACTGGTGGCCCAGTTCTTGGACGACGAGGGCATCGCCGTGCGGGCCGGCGGCCACTGCGCCCAGCCCCTGGCCCGGCACCTGGGCGTGGGGGGGACGGTCCGCGCCAGCCCCTACATCTACAACACCGTGGAGGAGATCGACCGCTTTCTGGAGGTGCTCGAAGCCGTCGTGCGGAGGATGCGATGAGCCCGCGCTATACCCCTGAGCTGCTCGAGCATTTTGTCAGCCCGCGCCACGTGGGCATGCTGGAGGGCGCCGACGCCACCGGCCAGGGCGGGGGTGGTCCTTTCTGCCCCGAGGACATGGCCACCCTCTGGATCCGGGTGCGCGACGGCCGCATCGCCGCCATCGCCCACAAGACGATGGGCTGCCCGGTGGCCATCGCCTCCAGCAGCGTCACCTGCGAGTTGGCCCTGGGCCGGACCCTGGACGAGGCCCTGGCGATCACCCCCGGAGCGGTCATCGCCGCGCTGGGCGGCGTGCCCGAGCGCAAGGAGGACTCGGTCGTCGCCCCGGCGGCCCTGCACCAGGCCATCGCTGCCTACCGGGCCGCCCACGCCACCGCGGAGGGCTAGGCCGCGAAGCATGACAACAACGTGTGAGCGCGCGGGCCCGCCGCCGGGGTCACCTGGCGGCGGGCCCGCGGAGCTGCGCTCAGTTGCCGATGCGCACGTCGGCCGGCATGCCGGGCTTGAGCTTGAGGCCGGCATTGGCCACCAGCACGTCGACGGCATAGACGGTGCTCTGCCGGCCGTCGGTGGTCTGCACGTTGCGCGGGGTGAACTCGGCCTTGTCGGCGATGCGCACCACCGTGCCGGAGAACGTCTCACCCGGGAACGAGTCCACCGTGATGCGGGCCGGCTGGCCGAGCTGCAGGCGGCCGTAGTGCGCCTCCCCGATATATACGGTGAGCCTGACCTCCCGAAGCTGGCCGAGGACCATGGCCGTGCTGCCCGGCGAGGCGATCTCGCCTACCTCCAGGCTGCTGGACAGGACCACCCCGTCCATCGGCGCATAGACCGTCACCTTCTGCAGCTGCACATCCAGCAGCGCCAGCGCCGCCTCGGCCTGGGACAGGCCGGCGCGGGCCTGCCCCACGGCAGCCTCGGCCTGGCGAACCGCCGCCTGGGCTACCTCCACCTGCCGCGCGTTCTCGCCGGTCAGCAACTGGCTTAGCCGATCCACGGCGTTGTCGTGGCGCGCGCGAGCCACGGCCACGCGCGAGCGCGCCTCGAGGACGTCCGCCGCGGCGGCGCTCGACAGGAGGCGGTTGTAGGCCGTCCAGGCGGCCTCCAGGGCCGTCTTGGCGGCATCGAACTGGTCCTGGGCCACCTGCTGCAGGCTCTCGACCCCGGTTGCCTGGGCCAGCGTCTGCTGGGCCACGCGAAAGGCGGCCTGGGCCTCGGCCAGGCGGCGCTCGGCGGCGCGCAGGTCGGCGTTGCTGGCATCGCGCAGGACCAGCTCCAGGTCGGCCAGCTCGACGTCGAGGGCGTCGCGCGCGGTGGCGACCTCGGCCGCGGCGGCGGAAATCTCCTCGCTCTTCTCAAAGTACCAGGCCGGCAGAGTGAACTCTTCCGGCGCCGGGGACCTCCACAGCTCCAGGCGGCTGGGCTGGTCCTGCAGCCGGGCGGCCTCCAGGGCGAGGCGGTGCTGGAGCCGGGCCGCCGCGAGCTGGGCCTCTGCCGCCTCCACCGCGGCCCGGGCCACCTCGACGGCAGCGGCGGCCTGCGACCGCTGGGCCTGCAGCAGGGCATCGTCCAGCCGGAAGAGGGCCGTGCCGGCCTCGACGGGGTCGCCCTCGGCGACAAAGATCTCGACCACTTGTCCGCCCATCTCGGCGGCGATGTGCACCTCCCGGGCAGCGATCGTCCCGGACGCCCCGAGCGGGCCGCCGGCCTCGTCGCCGGCCGGGCCGCAGGCTGCGAGCGGCAGGAGCAGGAGCAGGCTGAGCAAGGCGCAGCAGGATCTCTTCTTCATGCGAACCTCCATGTCGGCGGGTAAACAGGCCGATGCCTCGGCTACTTGATGCGCTTGCGAAAGAAGGCGACGCTGGCGATGAAAAAGAGCACGCTGAGCACGATCAGCGGCCAGATGGACGGCCAGAGAAGATCGGCCCCGACTCCTTTCAGCATCACGCCGCGGATGATGTCCAGGTAGTGCGTCACCGGCAGGAGCTCGCCCACGTAGTAGGCCACGGCGGGCATGTTCAGCCGGGGAATGATCAGGCCGGAGATGATGAAGGAGGGGATCAGGACCACCCCGGCGGCGATGTACATCGCCTGCATCTGCGTGGCCGAGATATTCGAGACCAGCACGCCCAGCCCCAACGACCCGATGATGAAGATGAAGCTAAGGCCCAGCAGGACCAGGATATTCCCGGTGATCGGGATGTGGAACCCCAGCACACCGACGGCCAGGATCATCAGGGTGTTCAGGAAGGCGACCAGCACGTACGGCGCGATCTTGCCCAGCATCAGCTCCCAGGGCCGGATCGGCGTCACGATCAACTGCTCCATGGTACCCTGCTCGCGCTCGCGGACGATGGCCAGCGAGGTGAGCAGCAGGGCCTGGATCTGCAGGATGACGGCGATCAGCGAGGGGACCATGTAGTTCGAGCGGCGAGCGTCGGGGTTGTAGAGGTACTGCAGGTGGGTGGAGACGGGTAGTTCGAGCGCGCGCGGGCCCAGGCCGCGGCGGATCTGCTCCAGGAACATCTCCTGCATGGCCGCCTGGCTGATCGTCTCGACGCCGAGCTGGGTGGCCTGGGCCTCGGCCGGGTTGGCGTCGTTGATGTAGAACTGCACTGCGGTGGGCTCGCCGGTGGCCACGCTGCGGCCGAAATCGGGCGGGATCAGCAGGCCGGCCTGGACCTCGTCGCGGTCGATGAGCTCGACCAGGTCGGCCTCGCTCTCCACGTAGTGGGTCAACTGGAAGTAGCCGCTGGTCCAGTAGCGCTCGATGTAGCGCCGGCTGGCGTCGGTCTTGGACTGGTCGGCCACGGCCAGGGGGATGTTACCGGCCTCCCCGGCCATAGCCGTGCCGGTCAGCAGCAGCAGCAGGGCCGGCATCAGCACGATCAGGGCCAGGGTGCGGGTGTCGCGCAGGATGTGAATGAACTCCTTGCGCATGATGGTCCAGAATCTCCTCACGGTTCGCCTCCTTGCACCCGGAACGACTGCGGAGAGGGGAGCGGGGCGCGCTCTTGGGCCTCCACGGTGGCGATAAAGACATCTTCCAGGGAGGGCAAGACCTTCTCCAGCCGGTGGATGGCGATCTGCGCCGCTCCCAGGACCTCCTGCAGGCGCGGCCGGACGTCGTCGTCCCGGACCGCGACGTGCAGCAGGACCCCGTGCACGGTCGTGCTCAGCACCCCGGGAATCGCGGCGAGGAGGTCGACGGCCGGCCCGGGCCGGTCGCAGTCGATCTCCAGCAGGGTGCCGGGCAGCCTGTCCTTCAGGGCGTCGGGGGTGTCCAGGGTGATGAGCCGGCCCTGGTACATCATGCCGACGATGTTGCAGTAGTCGGCCTCGTCCATGGAGTGGGTCGTTGCCAGCACGCTGACCCCCCGGCCGGCCATGGTGTAGATCAGGTCCCAGAACTCACGCCGGCTGACCGGGTCGACGCCGGCCGTCGGCTCGTCGAGGAAGAGCATCGGCGGTTCGTGGACGACGGCGCAGGCCAGGGCCAGCCGCTGCCGCCAGGCGCCCGACAGATTGCGCGTCTGCTCCTTGCGCGCTTCCCGCAGCCCGGCCTGCTCCAGCAGCCCGTCCAGGCGCGGGCGCAGCCCCCTTTCCGGGACGCCGTAGATGCGGGCATAAAAGGCCAGGTTCTCGTAGGCGGTCAGGTCGTCATAGAGGGAAAAACGCTGCGACATGTAGCCGATCCGCTTCTTCACCGCCTCGGGATGGCGGGCCACGTCATAGCCCAGCACGTGGGCCCGGCCGCTGCTGGGACGCAGGATGCCGCAGAGCATGCGGATGGTCGTGGTCTTGCCCGCGCCATTGGGCCCCAGCAGGCCGAGTATCTCTCCCCGCGGGATGGTGAAGCTGACCTGGTGGACGGCAGGGAACGGCCCGAACCTCCGGGTCAGCTCGACGGCCTCGACGGCGTTCTCCGCGCTCATGGCGCACCTCGCGCTCTCTCGGCCAGGTGGATGAAGGCGTCCTCCATGGTCGGCCTGGCCGGCCGCAGGGCGCTCACGGTGGCCCCGGCCTGGAGCAGGCTCTGCTCCAGGCGCGCGCGGACCTGCTCGGGTTCGCTCACGGCCAGGCGCAGGCGGTCGCCGACGGGTCGCCAGCACACGATGCCCTGGTCCTGTTGTACCACCTGGCGCACCAGCCGCCGCGGTCGGGCCACTACCTCCAGGATGGAAAAAGGGAGTTGCCCTTCCAACTCCGCCGGCGGGCCACTCAGGAGCAGCCGTCCCTGGTAGATCATGCCGACGCTGTGGCAGCGCTCGGCCTCGTCCATGTAGGGGGTGCTGACCAGGACGGCGACCCCCTGCTGTACCACCTCGGCGAGGATGCGCCACAGCTCGCGCCGTGAGAGCGGGTCGACGCCGGTGGTGGGCTCGTCGAGCAGGAGCACCGGGGGACGGTGGACGAGGGCGCAGGCCAGGGCCAGCTTCTTGCGCATGCCGCCGGAGAGGTACTCGCTGCGCCGGGAGCGAAACTCCTCGAGCCGGGCAAAGCGCAGCAGCTCGGCGACGCGCTCCCGGCGCTGGGCGGCCGGCACGGCGTGGATGTCGGCGAAAAAGTCGAGGTTCTCGATCACGGTCAGGTCGGGATAGAGGCTAAAGGCCTGCGGCATGTAGCCGATCAGCCGGCGGGCCTTTTCCGCGTGCCGCGCCACATCGAAGCCGGCGATGGTCACCGCGCCGGAGGAAGGCTCCAGGACGGTGGCCAGGATGCGGATCGCCGTCGTCTTGCCGGCCCCATCGGGCCCGACCAGGCCGTAGAGCTGTCCGGGGCCGACCGCGATGTGCAGGTCCTCGACGGCCGGCTGCCTGCCGGCCCGATAGCGCTTGGTGAGTGCCCGGGCCTGGATCAAGGGGTCCATCCTCACACGTTCCTTTCCTGGCGGCACGGCAGGGCTGCCGTGCGCGGATGCAAAAAATACAAGAGAGACATACAAAACAAAATAATAGGGCAAAAAAAGGGGGCGCTACTGCGCCATGTTTTCCTCCTGGAAAGAGGCGTAGATATCGTTGACCATGCCGGACAGCCGGCGTAGCTGCTCGGGGGACATCTCGTTGACCAGGGCGCCGCAGCGCTGCACGTGCTCGAGCATCTCCCGGCACCAGGCGTGATCATCGGCATTCTCGCGGATGAGGATGCCCAGGGCCAGGCCTCCCAGGAGCCCCCAGCTCTGGGGATCGGCCCGATCCACGGCCGGCATGATGAGCGGCATGAACTCCATGAGCTGCCGGCGGCCGGCGGCGCGCTGCAGCCGCAGCACGATCACGCCGATGACCTCGCTGCAGTAGCGCAGGGGCTCGGTCTCCTCGTGGGGAATGCGCGCCAGCAGCTCGTCGATCAGATCCTTTTCGACCACTTCCTGTCTCGCCACCTGGGCCAGGAACCGTTCGCGCCACGACTCCCAATCCTCGCCGTCCACGTCGCCGCCCAGCTCCGCCAGCAGCCGCCGGGTCGTTTCGGTGGGCATAAAGACGATCTCCGAACGCCCCGGGCCGGTCTTGTCGGCGGCCAACTGGTAGTCGGAGGTGACCAGGCCCTTTTCCTCCAGCAGGCGCAGCATGTCGTAGGCGGTGAAGCGGCTCACGCCGACCCGCTCGGCCAGCTCCGAGTAATGCAGCGGTTTCCTGGCCTCGTGGTAGAGATCGAGCATCTTGCGCAGGAACATTTCCTGTCGCCGCGTGAGCTTCATCAGGAACTCCAAAACAAACAAGATAAACCAAACTAACTAAATTATACCATACGAAGGGGGATTTGTCAAGCAGGGTCAGAGCTCGATCCGCATCAGCACCATCTGCTCCGCGGCGCCCATCGTCCGCCAGAAGGCCTGGCCGGCCGGGTTGGCCGTGGCCACGTTCAGGCGAATCACCGTCTGCCCGCGCTGGCCGAGCCAATCCCGGGCGGCCAGGAAGAGCTGCCGGCCGGCTCCTTGCCGGCGCAGGCGCTCGTCCACGCAGATGTCGCTGATCGTGCCGCAGGTCGGCGGAAGGGCCAGCGGCGAGACAGGCCGGACGTGGGCCAGGAGAAAGCCGGCCAGCCCGGCCGCCCCGGCCACCTCGGCCACGAAGAGGCGGCTGTCGGGGTGCTCCAGGCCGGCCCGCAGGTAGGTGCGGGCGCTCTCCAGGGCCTCGGCGTCGGTACGCATGCGCAGGGAAGGATCGAGGTCGCCGTGGAACTCGACCATCTGCAGCCACAGGCGGAGGACCTCTTCCAGGTCCTCGGGGCGTGCCTCGCGGATGACCAGGCCTTCCATTCATGCCCCCTGGCCGGCCGCCCACGCCTGCGCGATCTGCGCGGCGACGCGGGCGTTGTTCAGCAGCAGCGCCTCGTTGGCGGCGACGCTGCGGCCGGCGGTGGCCCGCTCGGCCGCGGCCAGCAGATAGGGCGTCAGGGCCCGGCCGTGGATGCCGTCCTTCTGGGCCTCGCGCACAGCCCGCTGGACGATGCGGTCCATCTCGCGCAGGTCCAGGTCGGCCTCGGGCGGCACCGGCACCCCGACGATGATTGCCCCGCGCATGCCCATCTCCCACTTGGCGCGGGCGATGGCCACCACGTCGGCCGGCGTCTCCACCGGCAGGTCCACCGGAAAGCCGCTGCGGCGGGAGAAAAAGGCCGGGAACTCGGCCGTGCCGTAGCCCAGGACAGGCACGCCCAGCGTCTCCAACTCCTCCAGCGTCAGGCCGATGTCCAGCACCGACTTGGCCCCCGAGCAGACGACGATGACGTTGGTCTGGGCCAGGGCCGGCAGGTCGGCGGAGACATCGAAGCTCTGCTGGGCACCGCGATGGACGCCGCCGATGCCCCCTGTGGCAAAGACGGCGATGCCCACCCGCTCGGCGACCCAGGAGGTCGCCGCTACGGTGGTGCCGCCGTGCCCGCCCCGGGCGACGACCAGGGGAATATCCCGCCGGCTCACCTTGCTCAGCCGTCCTGGCGCCGCAGCCATCTCCAGCTCCTCGGCCGTCAGTCCCACGTGGACCACGCCAGCCAGGATGGCGACGATGGCCGGCACGGCTCCGCTGGCACGGACCGCCTCCTGCACCTTCCGGGCCACCTCCAGGTTGCGCGGGAAGGGCAGCCCGTGGGCGATCAGGCTGGACTCCAGGGCCACAACCGGCCGGCCGGCGTCCAGCGCCGCGGCCACGTCGGGATGCAGACAGATACGCTCGTCCATCGTTCCTCCGGACGCATTCTCTTCTCGACTCACACCTGCCCCAACCCCGCTGCCACCCCGGCCGATACTTTACCACACCCCCCCACACCAGTCAAGCCGCAGCCCACGGCCGTACCAAAGTCGCCGGCCTTGACCGGCAAGTGCCCGGCTCAGGCAA
>CAZTIG010000059.1:0-25779 GCA_964613665.1 uncultured Chloroflexia bacterium | reverse complement strand
CGAGCGGCTCCGCTCAGGGACCGCTTGCCTGCCCATCCACAAACATGCATCCCATGTCCCGAAGGAGCTATGGACGGACTAGGGCCGGCGCCAGCCGAGCAACCGGGCCACGGCCCGCCTGTACTCCTCGTAGGCCGGCCCGTGCTGTGCCAGCAGCCAGGGCTCCTCGGCGAAAGGGACCAGCAGCAGCGGGACGGTGCCCACGAGCGAGACCACCAGCGCCGGCAGCGAGCTGGCCAGCAGGGCCCAGCCGAGCAGCGCGGCGATGTACCCGACGTACTGCGGGTGGCGCGAGAAGCGGTACGGCCCCCACCGCGCCAGCGCGCCCTCCCCGCCCAACGTGGCGGCGAGGCCCAGCACGGCCATGGCCCACAGCGCCACCAGGATGCCGGCGGCGACCAGGGGCAGGCCCAACCCCAAGCGGACCCCGGGCGGGAGGGCCAGCTCACCCCAGCCGGCGATGCCGACCGCGGCCGCGCCCGCGGCCGAGGCCAGGAAGAGGAACCACATCAGGTAGCCCTGCCAGCAGCGCTGGCGCGGCGGAGGCCAGATGCGGCGCCGCGGGAAGGCGATGCTGGCGAGCACGGCGGCGGCAGCCAGGACCTCTGCCGCCAGGGTGAGGGACAGCAGGATCGTGCTCATCGCGCTACTCTCAGGCTACCCGAAGGAGGGAGGCCCTGGGATCGCTCCGCATTGGCCAGCGAGCAGCGGACGGACGTGCTCTTCACGGTCGCTGCGGCGGCCACCCGCGAGCCTCCTGCCGGGGCTACTGCATCAGGGCGCCGCCCTTGAACACGGTGATCCGCTGAGGGTCCCGCAGGACCGTGATGTCGGCGAGCGGGTCCCCATCGACCAGCAGCAGGTCGGCCAGCTTGCCGGCCTCCAGCGTGCCGACCTGATCGCCCAAGCGACAGCACTCGGCGGCGTTCTTCGTCCCGGCGACGATAGCCTCCATTGCCGAGAGTCCCCCCTCCTGCATCATCAGCTGCAGCTCCACCGCGTTGGTGCCGTGCATATCGGCGACGAAGGCGTCGCTCCCCAGGGCCACCTTGACGCCCGCCTGGCAGGCCCGGCGGAAGCAGCCCCTGCCCTCTTCCACCAGCCGCTCTTCCTTGCGCCTGGAGGCCTCGCTCAGGCCGGCCGAATCCCCTCGCTCCGCCAGCACTTTGGATATGTACAGCGTGGGCACCAGGAACGTCCCTGTCGACAGGAACAGCTCGATGGCCTCCGGATCCAACACGCTGCCGTGCTCGACCGAAGTCACCCCGGCGCACAGCGCGTTCTTCACGCCGTCGAGGCCTTCGGCGTGGGCCATCACGCCAACGCCGCACCTCTTGGCCTCCTCCATGATCACCGCCAGCTCCGAGGGCGACCATTCCGCGACAAAGGGCGATCCCTGGAGGGCGACGACGCCTCCCGTGGTAAAGATCTTGACGAAATCCACTCCCTGGCGCAGCACCTTGCGGATGGTCTTGCGCACGTCCTCCACGCCGTCGCACACGCGCCAGCTCTCCTCGTCCACGATCTGGGCCCCGGAAGGAAAGTACGCCTCCATCAGCCCGCCCGTCTGCCCGATGCAACCCGAGACGACGAGCCGCGGGCCGACGATGAGGCCCATCTCCAGGGCCTGGCGGATGCCGGCGTCGGCCCCGCCCGCATCGCGGACGGTGGTGAAGCCACCGCGCAGCGTCCGCCTGAGATTCTCGGCCGCCCGGTAGTAGGCCACCGCCTTGCGGGTGGACAGCTCCTCCTCGAACGATGCAGACGTGGCCATGATGTGCACGTGTGCGTCGATCAGGCCGGGCATGACGACCTTGCCCGAGGCGTCCGTGACCTCCGCACCGGCAGGAATCGAGACCTGCGCCGCCGGCCCCACGGCCGCGATCGTCCTGCCCTCGATGAGCACGGTCGCGTCCTCGATTGGATCGTTGCCACTTCCATCGATCAGGAACCCAGCCTGGATTGCGCGTACCATTCGTCGCTCCTGCGGAGTGATCCGCTGACCTGCCTGCCGGATCGAGTGCCATCCCCCCGCTGCCTGCCGTCAGGGTGGGCAGAAGCCGGGAGGGAACCCTGGCATTATACACTTGGTGGCATGGCAAATCAAACACGCCACGCGGCCCGGCCGGGCCTGATCGGGACGCAGGCCGGCCGGGCCGTCGCCCGGAGAGGGCTGTCCCATCCGGGCGCTTCCCGGACCGTTCACTTCCCGCCGGCCACTCCTTCCGGCAGGTAGATCGCGAAGCGACAGCGCTCGTCGCCCAGGAGAACGGACTCGAGCACCTCCACCCGCAGCGGCTGCCCAAAGGCCACCTCGAACGGCTTCTTGTGATAGCCGCCGCTGCAGTAGCAAAAGTCCGCCACCAGCCCGCTGTCGCCCCGCCGGATGGCCTCGCGCGCCCACGGGCAGTGGCAGGCGTAGTAGCGCTTCATCGTCGGGTCGGTCTCCTGGAGGTACTGCTTGGTCATGTAGGGGATCTTGGTCTCGTAGACGATGTTGCCCTCGCGCCGCCCCCCGCCGATCTCCTGGTCGCTCTTGACAAAGGCCACCACCTCGTCGGTGATCTCCTGGGTGAAGAACAGCTGGCCCTCCCGCTGGCACTTCCGGATCCAGCGCACGAAGGAGCGATGCCTCTTCTCCAGGAACTCGTCGATGTCCCTGGAGCGGCGATACCTGCGCTTCTCTCCCCGGTAGTACTTGTCCGGGAGGTCCCGCAGGCTGGGGGAGAGGAGATCGCGTACGGCCTGCTCGCCCACCCTGGCCTGCAGCCGCTGCAGGACCGGGTGCAGGGTGGCCGGCTTCTCGGTGGAGGGCAGGCCGTACGGGGCCACGCCGATCCCGGCAAAGACCTCGTCGCGGACCTCCTCCCCAAACCGCTCGCCGACCATGCGGTAGAAGTTGTCGCCCACCTCCCCGCCGTCGACCGGCTCCACCGCGGCGACGTACAACTCGTCGTTCTGGATAAGGCGGCAGTAGCGGGCCAGGGTGATGTAGTTGTCAAAGGTGTTGTTCCCCTCGGCGATAAGCACCTGGGAAAAGGCCCGGACTGCATCCACGCTGGGAGTCCTCTCCAGCAGAAACGCCTCGAAGCGCTCCGCCAGGGCGATGGCCGGCTCGATCTTCGCCTCGGGCATCTTGCGCCCACGGAGCATGGTGCGGAAACCATCCTTGTCCATCGGAACCCTCCTTGCGGTTTCGTTCAGCCGACCGCACGATGCGCAGTGGCCGGGATCGATCTATGGCCTCGGCCGTGGCCCCACCGAACGCACCCCCATGGTACCACCCTCAGGCGGGGAGCGCACGTCCCCAAAGAGCTATGCGCGGGCTACGGCGGAGGGGCAGAGCGGATGCCGAAGACGATGCGATCGTCGCGCTCGCAGCTCCCGCCAGCCGCCCGCTAGAGCAGCCGCAGCTGCTTCGCCGCCTGCGGCGGATAGGGGCGGATGCGCGTCTCCAGGCCGTGCTGCCGGCACTGCTCACGGAAGAACTGGGCCAGCCGGCCGGCCTGTGGCGAGTCGCAGGCGTAGCGCTCGCCGTAGGTGCGCTCGTAGCGGCCGCGCAGCCCGGGGAAAAGCCGGTCCAGCTGGGCGTAGTAGTACGCCCGCTGGCGGTCGCGCATGCTCATCCCGAACCAGGGGATGACGTAGGAGGCGCCGCTCTCGCGGGCGCGAGCCAGGATGGCGGCGACGTTCTCCTCGTTGTCCTCGATAAAGGGCAAGAGCGGCATCATGGTCACCCCGGTGTAGATGCCGTGGTCGGCCAGCGCCCGCATGGCCCGGAAGCGCGCCGACACCGGCGGCGAATAGGGCTCGACCTGGCGCCCGAGGTCGTCGTCGGCCGTGGTGATGGTGAAGCTGACCGCGGCATAGACCTGCCCGACGCGCTGCAGCGTCTCCAGGTCCCGCAGCACCAGGTCGCTCTTGGTCAGCAGATGCACCGGGAAGTGGAACTCGGCGATGACCGCCAGGGCCTGGCCCGTCAGGTTGCGCTCTCTCTCCAGCGGCATGTAAGGGTCGTTCATCGAGCCTGTGCCGATGGTGCCGCGCACGCGCTTGCGGGCCAGCTCCTGGCGCAGCAGCTCGATGGCGTTGGCCTTGACCAGGACCTCGCCGTCAAAGTCCTCGATCTGGTAGCACTCGCTGCGCGAGTCGCAGTAGATGCAGCGGTGCTGGCAGCCGCGGTAGAGGTTCATGTTGTAGTAGAGGCCAAAGTAGCGATCCGGCTGCTTGACGCGGGCGAGCAGCACCTTGGCCTGGATCTCTCGGATCATGGCTCATACTCCACGACCCGGGGCAGGCGCCTGGCCTCCTCGACCGTGAAGCGGGCCTCGGCCGGCAGGGTGGCCACCCCCCCGAAGCCGGTCCGCTCGACAAACTCGACGACCAGGGCGCGGAACGCCTCCGGGCTGTACCGGGCGATCTTCTCCGGGGTGTCCGCCCCGGCGTCCAGGTAGAGCCGGGCGCGGATGGCCTTGACCCCAAAGATGCGCGCCAGGTCGGAGAGCTTGACCAGCTCGAGGATGGCCTCGACGGGCACGCCGGTCCGGGCGGCGAGGTCCTGCCTGGCGGCGGGGGTGCGGCCGGCCTGCAGCATCTGGTGGGCGTTGCCGATGCCCAGCGCGGCCAACCTCTCCACGTGCTGTGGGTCGACGCCACGAAAGTCGCGCAGCGGGAAGGGGGGGCGCTCGATGCGCGCCTGGCGCAGCAGGCCGGCCAGGGCGCGCAGCTCCTCGTTGCCGCGGTGCTCATAGTAGTAGGCGATGGCGTGAAGGTGGCCCTTGGCGGAGGCCTTGGGCTCGCGCTCGACCCAGGCCACATAGGCCTCCAGGTCCTGCGGGCGGGCCTCGTCCAGGTCCCGGCCGCCGCACTCGCTCCGCAGGTAGTCGGCGAAGCGCTGCACCAGCGTCACGACCTGCTGGGCCATACTGGGCGTGCGGCCGCCCCTCTTCAGAAAGGCGCGAAAGGCAGCTTCGTCCATCGCCAATACCTCCTCCGCTCCTGGCAGGGCAGCCCGACAGCGGAACAGGCCCCTATTGGAGTGGCAGCCAGACCCGCATCTGGCCGGCCTGGCGGTTGTCCCAGGCATAGTAGGGAACGGCCTTCAGGGGGCAGGGCTTCAGGTCCGGGCGCTGTGGCCGGTACAGGGTCTCGCTCCAGCCTGCCACATCAGCGGCCAGGGCCTGCCCCGTGATCACCGTCACTCCTCCCAGCAGGCTCGCGTCGAAATGGCTGGAGAGCTGCGCCGCGCGCGGCAAGAAGATGCGCTGGAGGGGAATCGCGTGGTCGACCTCCTCCAGGCAGTAGACCAGGGGGCCGCGCTGCAGCGCGACGCAGCCGACGTCCTGGCGGACGTCGGGGTGGGCATAGACCTGCTCGACGGTCATGGGCAGCTCGAGCTGCACCCGGTCGGCCGGCCGCCAGGAGCGCTCCAGCCGCAGGTAGCCGCGCTCCAGCCGCGGCGCAACCTCCAGCAGCTCCCCGTTCACGCTCAGGCCGGCGGCGCGGCACCAGCCCGGTACCCGCAGTCGCAGCCCAAAGGTCGCCGGGCGCTCCATCTGCAGGTCGATCGTCACCAGCCCGTCCCAGGGGTAACGCGTCTCCTGCCGAAGCAGCACGCGCTGCCCACCGATCTCGAACCGACCGGTCCCCTGCACGTACAGGTGCACGACGATCTCCGCCTCGCCTTGGGCATAGACATACTGCCCGAGCGAGGCCAGCAGGCGGGCCAGGTTGGGTGGACAGCAGGCGCAGTCGAACCACGGCTGGCGGTGATGGTCGCCCAGGCTGGCCAGGGGGTTCTCGTAGAAGAACCTCTCGCCATCGAGAGAGACGCCGCTGAGCACGCCGTTGTAGAGGGCCCGTTCCATGACGTCCGCGTAGCGCCCATTCGCCTCGAGCTGCAGCAGGCGGTGATTCCAGAAGACGAGCCCCACGGCGGCGCAGGTCTCGGCGTAGGCGGTCTCGTTGGGCAGATCGTAGTTGGCGGTAAAGCCCTCGTTGCGCCCGGAAGCGCCGATGCCGCCGGTGACGTACATGTTCTGGGTGCACAGGTGCAACCACAGCCGTTCGCAGGCGTCGAACAGGCTGCGGTCGCCCGTCTCGCCGGCCAGGTCGGCCATGGCCGCGTAGAGGTACATTGCCCGCACCGCGTGCCCGACCACCTCGCGCTGCTCGCGCACCGGAACGTGGGCCTGCATGTAGGCGTAGGTCTTGGCCCAGAAGCTGCGGGGGTCTTCGCCGCGCGCTTCCGCCTCCAGGTCATAGTAATGCGGCTGACGGCCCCTCTCGTCGACAAAGTAACGGGCCAGCTCCAGATAGCGCCTTGCCCCGGTCACCCGGTAGAGCTTGACCAGGGCCAGCTCGATCTCCTCGTGGCCGGGATAGCCGCGCTTCTGTCCCGGCCCGGGGCCAAAGACCCCGTCGATGTGGTCGGCATAGCGGCAGAGCGTCTCCAGCAGGGTGCGCTTGCCGGTGGCCTGGTAATGGGCCACGGCTGCCTCGATCAGATGTCCGGCGCAGTACAGCTCGTGGCGGTCGCGCAGGTTGGTCCAGCGCTTGTCCGGCTCGACCACGGTGAAATGGGTATTGAGGTAGCCGTCTGCCTGCTGGGCCGAGGCGACGAGAGCGATCACCTCGTCGAGCAGCGCGTCCAGCTCGGGATCGGGATGCGTGGCCAGGCTGTAGCTGGCCGCCTCGATCCACTTGGCCACGTCCGAGTCCCAGAAGACGTGCGGGACCGGTTCCTGGCCGGGCTGCCACTGGAGCCGAAAGGCGTCGATCCTCCCGGTGTCGCGGCACTGCTGGTACTCCAGCGGGATGGTGCGCTCCCGGTTCGTGCGCAGGCGCGGTGCCCAGAACTCGTCCTCGACAGAGACCGCGGTGAGCGCCAGCGGCGTGTACTTGCTGCTCATGATCCACCTCTACGACACTATCTCAAGTCGACCACCAAGCCACACAGGCACCAAGATGAACGGACCACCAGGGCACGAACACACCAGGGGGATATGGCAAAAGAGCCCCTATCAGCATGGTGTCTCTGCGCCTTCCTGGTCTTGAGATGGTCTCTAGGCCCTGCCCAGGGCCCGCTGCACGATAAGCCGTCGGCGCGGCGCGAACGCGCCGTCGGCGGACAGGCGCCCCAGGCAGCGCTCGGCGGCCGGCACGGCGTAGCGCAGCTCCGCCGCCGCCGCCGGCAGGTCGATCTCGGACAGCGTCAGCAGGGTGTAGTAGAAGGGAAAGCGCTTCCAGCGTCCCTGCCCATCGCGGTGCTGCGCCAGCACCAGCAGGTGCGCCTCCAGGCGGCGCTCGGCGTCGTCGATCTCGTCCAGCGCCAGGTAGCGCATCAGGGCCATCTGCACGTGGGCGCACTCGCCGACGGCACAGCCCCGCGCGTAGCAGGCCTGCAGCAGCACCCCGCCGACCCGCCGCAGCGGGCCGGCGGTCCACCTGGCCGGCAGATCCAGGAGCGCCAGCAGCCGCGCCGCCTCGGCGCTGAGCACGCCGCGGGCGGCCAGTCTCGTGCGCAGGGGCTCGCCGCTGAAGAGCCGCACCCCCTCCTGGTAGTCGGCCTCGGTGGGGGCGAAGAGGCCGGCATGGGCTCCCGCCTGCCACTGCCGGCCGGCCAGCCAGCGGGCCAGCTCCTCCTGCTGGCCCGGCGGGAGCCTGTCCCCGGCGAACAGCACGGCGCTGGCCGCATCCAGCGTAGCGGACAAGCTGTCGGGATGAACCACCATCGTACGCCTCCTGCCGCCACTCGATCGCCATGCCAGACTGGGAGGGGCTCTCCATGCGCCAGACCTGACAGGCCCAGGCGCTTCCTAGAACCGCATCGCCCGGTACTCTGCCTGGCAGGGGTTGCCGGCGGCGATCTCCACCTGCCGCTCCCCCGGCCGGGCGACGACGGACCAGAGCGTCCCGAACTTGCGCTGGGGGAAGTGGGCCCCGTGCGAGCAGATCAACCCCTCGTGGTCGCGCAGGGCCGCGCGGACCATCTCCACGTCGACGCGGCGCTCGCCGCCCAGCAGGGCGCGCAGGCGGTCGTAGCGCGGGTGCGAGTCGGGCGGCACAAAGGTCTCCTGCCCGGCCCAGCGCGGGCAGAGGGCATGGTTGGTCATCAGCAGCAGCCCATCCTCGGGGTAGCGCACCTCGACCCCCCGTGGCGTGGGCTCGACGACGGCCGCCTGGCCGGAGCGATCGGCCAGGAGGTAGGTCCAGCTGCCGGCGTGGGGCACCCGGCGCAGCAGCTCCACCCCCTCCGCCACGCTGGCGCAGCGGTCCAGCAGCATGCGGCCGACGAACCAGAAGGTCAGCCCCGGCTGCAGGCCGGGCATGAAGAAGGCGGCCTCCCCGACAAAGAGGCCGGCCTCGTTGAGCCCATCCTCCCGCCCGACCCAGATGTCGCAGGTGCCCACGCTGGCGTAGCGGCCGGCGGGGTAGGTGCGGTAGACCGTGGCGCTCTCGGCCGAGACGTCGTGAAAGAAGTCAAAGTTGCGGCCGACGATGGGCCGGCCGTCGACGGCGCGCTCCGGCAGGACGGCCAGCACGGTGCAGTTGGAGGCGGGCAGGTCCTGTTCGCCAAAGGGAGCGGTCGTGGAGAGGCTCAGCAGGGCCTCATAGTCCAACTCGCCGGCCTCGGCCAGCCCCTGCAGCTCCTCCAGCAGCTCGGGAGCGTGCTGCAGCAGCGCCTGCTCGCACTGGCGGGCGAAGCGCAGCCGGCGTGGGTCCGGGACCGGCAGGGGCAGCCCTTTCAGGATGCGGCCCTGCTGCTGGCCCATCTCGCGGTAGCTGCCGCGCAGCTCAACCTCGAACATTCACGCCTCCTTGGCCTGGCGGCACCAGGCCGCTGAACGGCCCTGCACGGCCGCGACGAGGCCGGCGATGAACTCGACCACCTCGTCCAGCCGGGCCGGGCTGATCCAATCGGCCGTATCCGTCGGCATGTGCGCGTTGTCGAGGCCCACGGAGCTGATCGGGATGCAGGGCACGCCGCGGAAGAGGAAAGCGGTGTGGTCGCTGGCGTACCAGGGCTCCACGCGGAGCACGCCCGGGTAGCTCTCCTGCAGCGCCGCGACGACCTCCTGCAGGCCGGCCGACGCGCCCATCACGGCGATGCTGGTCGGGCCGAGCGCCTGGCCCACGCCGTCCACGTTGACCGCCGCCAGCACCTGGTCCAGCGTGTCGCCCTCCCGCTGCAAGTAGACGGCGTCGCCGACCCCACCGACCTCCTCGCCGTTGACTGCCAGCCACTCCAGGCTGCACTCCAGGTCGGCGGCGGCGAAGCGTTCGGCCAGGGCCAGAAGGACGGCCACCCCGCTGGCGTTGTCGCAGGCCCCCGGCGTATCGGCCTGCGTGTCGAGGTGGGCCAGCAGGACGATACGCTCGGGCCGGCGGCCGGCCCGCCGGGCGACGACGTTGGCGAAGCGGCCGGGCGAGCGGCGGCTGGCGATGCGCAGGCGTACAGGCCGGCCCACATCTTGCAGCAGCCGCAGCCCCACCTCCGGCGGCACGGTGGCCGAGGGGATGGCGAACTCCCAGTCGCGGATCAGCCGCTCCGGGCAGCCGGGCCGGGGATTGACGGTGAGCACAGCGGCGGGCTGTCTCTCCTCCAGGAGGTCTATCACCTTCCGGCTCTCCTCGGGGCAGTAGAAGGCACTGCGGGCCCCGTGGCCGTGCTCCTTGGTCAGCTCGCCGTAGAGGACGGCGACACGCCCGTCCAGCACCGCGGCCTCCAGCTCGGCCGTCGTCCCCAGGGCCACCGTCGGGCCGGTCAGGTCGCAAGAGGGCGACCAGGTGTTGGCCCAGGCGGGAAGCAGCGCGCCGGCCAACTCCAGGCCGGCGTCCAGCGCCTCCCAGAGCGGGCAGGCGATCTCCTGCTCCTCCACGGCCAGGCCCACGGCGGCAAAGGACTGGGCGATGTAGCTGGCCGCGGCCAGGTTCTCCGCCGAGCCCAGCGGCCGCGGGCCGATCTGCACGCTGAGGTGCCGCAGGTAGTCTATCGTCAGTCGTCCGTCGTCCATCACCAGCCCCTAGAACGGATACCCCCTCGCCCCCTGGCAGCCCTTCAGCGCCGAGATCTCGCCGCAGTGGGCGTTGATGTGCCAGATGATAAAGACCTCCAGCACGTGGGCCAGGTTGTAGGGACCGATGGGCGTCTCGATGGTGCGCTCCAGGTCGGCCGGCGTGAGGGTGGCCAGCCAGCCCTGCAGGGTGCCGGCCAGGGCGTGGGCGTACCCGTGCAGGGCCGGCAGGCGCACGCGCAGTTCCTGGAAGTACTCGTGGTACCTGTCCGGGTCCTGCGGCTCGGGCACGGCCACGGCCAGGGCCCGGTTCGCCCAGCCCTCCCGCTCGTGCAGCGGCGCCTGGCCCAGGATCCAGCGGTGGACGACCTCGTCGGCGCCTGTGATGGTGTGCCAGTAGAGGCCGCCGATGGGGTTGGCGATGCCCGGCGGCATCCACTCGGCCTGCTCCGGGGTTACATCGGACACGACCTGGTCCAGGATGTCAAAGGCGTTGCCCAGGGCGAAGCGGGTCAGCTCCACCGTGTCCATCTTCTCCTCCTTTTCTCTAGTCCAGAGCGATCGGCGCGCCGCCGCGCTCCAGGGACTCCTGCGCCGCCAGGGCCACGCGCACGGCGTCGGCGGCGGCCTCAGCGCTCATGCGGTCGGGGTCGGCCCGGCCGGCCACGCAGTCTACAAAGTAGCGGCACTCGGTCCAGTAAGGGTCCTCGTCGGGGATGGCCGGCGTGTCTGCGGCCCCCGTGGGCGGATAGTGCGTCAGCACCGTCTCGAAACGCTCGCCCTGCTGCGAGAAGCTCGCCTCCAGCGCGCCGGCCGTGCCCAGCACCCGCAGCCGGGTCCTGAAGGGGTGGCTGACCGGCAGCAGGGTGTTCACCTCGATGTGCCCACGGGCCTGGCCGCAGTCGAGCGAGAGAAAGGTGTGGACCAGCTCCCCGTCCGGGCCGCGCAGGGCCGTGGCCGAGACCACCGCCGGCCGGCCCAGCAGCCAGTTGACGTAGTCGATCTGATGGGGCAGCAGCTCCAGGAGCACCCCGCCGAACTCGGCCGCCGAGCGCCGCAGCCACTCGGGGCTGGTCGGGTAGAGGTAAGTCAGCGAGGCCAGCTGCGGCCGGCCCAGGTCGCCGGCCAGGACCCGCTCGCGGACATAGGCCTGGGCATCGACGAAGCGCACGACCCAGGCGACACAGAGCAGCCTGCCGCTGGCGCGCGCGGCGGCGAGCATGGCCTCCGTCTCCTCCAGCGTCAGGGCCATCGGCACCTCGCAGAGGACGTGCTTGCCGCGCTGCAGCGCCGCGACGGCGTACTCGCGGTGGACATGGCTGGGGTAGCAGATGTCGACGGCGTCGACCGCGGCGTCGTCGAGGATCCGCGCCGGATCGGTGTAGGCCGGAGCCCCCAGGGGCCGACTGAGCTCCTGCACCTGGGCCGCGCGCCGGCCGACGATGCCGGCGATCTGCACATCCTCCATGGTAGCATAAGCGCGGGCGTGGGTGCTGCCCATCGAACCGGCGCCGAGTATGCCGATGCGCACAGGAACCCTCCTCTCATCCGTGCTCTGGCCCCCCCGTACGAGCCAGTGCCCCTGCCGGGAGCCCGTGGACACGGCGGCGCCCGCCAGTATAGCACCCGTACCTGTCAGGAAGCGTCATATAGCGAGCTGACCCAGCACCTCTCTCTGCCGCCCGCCGGGCCGGCGGCCGCTGGTACCACGGGCTACGGCTAGCACACCAGCCGCAGCGCGGTGGCAATGTCCTCGGCGATCATACGGCGCTTGCTCTTCTCGATAAAGAAGCTGGGGCCGGCCTGGAGGCCGTACCCCACCTTGGCGCACTTTACCGCAGTGGTCAGGTACACCCCCAGGTCGAGGATGTCCTGGATCGAAGCCACGGCGGCCCCGGCGTCGTTGAATGCCTGCACGGTGGTCTGCTCAAAGAGGGAGCCAACCCCGGCATAGTAGTAGTCGGCCGGGTTCGCCGGCGCGGCCTCCGAGATCATGACGATGGAGACGCTCTCCGGCTGCACCCCGACGGCCGGGACGACGTAGCCCTCGTGCCTGACGTCCTGACAGGGGAAATCGACACAGCCCACACACTCACTGACGCGCACTGCCCCTCCTCATTGAAAGGGATTTGCCTGTGGATAGCAGCACAGGAGCGTGTCCAGGTACTCCACCCCGCAGAAGTAGGGGCAGATCGAGGTGTTCTTCACGGCGCAGCGGTGCTCCGTGACTCCTTCGGCCTCGTTCCAGGGGCACCGGTCCTGCCCCCAGGCAATCTGCCCGGGAGTCGTGGCCAGGTCGATGTCCATATTGGCCCCGCGGAGTCGCCGCAGCCCCCTGAGTGCCTCAAGCCGCCGCTTGTTCTCATAGGGCCGGATGAAGCAGATGCGGTCGTCTTCCGGGATTTCCGCGCCAATTCTGTTCCAGATCTCCTCGTACACGACCAGGCGCTCCTGCAGCTTTTCACAGATGTAGCGTTCGCACTGCGCGCAGTTGTCCAGGCCCCTGGCGACGACGCATGGCCGCACCGGGCAGTCTCGATCGATGAGCTCTGGCTCGTCAGCCATGCAGCCATCGCAGCAGATGTCCGCTGGCTGCACCCGAAAGCCAAAGTACTGGAACCAGCCGTCGCTCAGCTTCTGCCGGTTGGCGGGGTTCGCGGTCACGTTGGGCCGATAGGCCAGGCAGAGGTCGCAGCGATAGCCACAGCGTGTCAGGACCGGGTCCATCGTTCCTCCTCCAGCTAGGCCGTTTCCGGCCCGCTGCGCGCGCTCGGTTCTGGAACGGGCACCACGTCTGCAGGTTGGGCCCTAATCTGCTCAGGCTGAACCGCTCCTGCCCCCGGCATGTTGGCCGGCGCAGCCGACGCAGCCAGCACACCGCGCAGGAATTGCCCGGTGAAGCTGCCGGCCGCCCCCACCACCTCCTCCGGCGTGCCGGCGGCCACGACGTAGCCGCCGGCGTCGCCCCCCTCCGGCCCCAGGTCGATGATCCAGTCGGCCGTCTTGACCACGTCCAGGTTGTGCTCGATGACGATCACCGTGTTGCCGGCGTCGGTCAGGCGGTGCAGCACGTCCAGCAGCTTCTGGATGTCGGCAAAGTGCAGGCCGGTCGTCGGCTCGTCCAGGATGTAGATCGTGTCGCCGGTGGCCACGCGGGCCAGCTCCTTGGCCAGCTTGACGCGCTGGGCCTCGCCACCGGAGAGGGTGGTGGCGCTCTGGCCGAGCTTGACGTAGCCCAGCCCCACGTCGACCAGCGTCTGCAGGATGCGCCTGACCTTGGGCACGTTGGCGAAAGTGTCGAGCGCCTCCTCGGCATCCATGTCCAGCACCTCAGCGATGGTGCGGCCCTTGTAGCGCACCTGCAGCGTCTCGCGGTTGAATCGCTGGCCCTTGCAGACGTCGCAGGTGACCCAGACGTCGGGGAGAAAGTGCATCTCGACCTTTTTCTGGCCATGGCCCTCGCAGGCCTCGCAGCGGCCGCCCTTGACGTTGAAGCTGAAGCGGCCGGCCTGGTAGCCGCGGGCCCGCGCCTCCGGCGTCCGGGCAAAGAGGTCGCGGATGTGGCTCATCACCTGCACGTAGGTGGCCGGGTTGGAGCGCGGCGTGCGCCCGATGGGGTCCTGGGTGATGTTGATGACCTTGTCGACGTGCTCCAGGCCCTCCAGCCGGTCGTGCGCCCCCACCTTCCCGCCGGCACCGTGCAGCAGCGCAGCCAGCGCCGGGTAGAGCGTCTGCGCCACCAACGACGACTTGCCGCTCCCGGAGACGCCGGTGACGCAGGTGAACAGGCCCAGCGGAAAGCGCGCGGTCAGGTCCTTCAGGTTGTTCTGGCGCGCCCCGACGACGCTGAGCCACTTGCCGTTGACCGGCCGGCGCCGGCCGTTCGGCGAGGTCACCCGCAGCGCGCCACAGAGGTACTGCCCCGTCAGCGAAGCCGGGGCGGCCATGATCTCCTGCGGCGGACCGGCTGCCACCACCCAGCCGCCGTTGACGCCGGCCCCCGGCCCCAGGTCGACGATCCAGTCCGCGGTGCGCATCGTCTCGGCGTCGTGCTCGACGACGACCACGGTGTTGCCCATGTCGCGGAGCTGCTCCAGGGTATCGAGCAGGCGGCGGTTGTCGCGCGCGTGCAGGCCGATGCTGGGCTCGTCCAGAATGTAGAGCACGCCGACCAGGCCGCAGCCGATCTGGCTGGCCAGGCGGATGCGCTGGCCCTCCCCGCCGGAAAGCGAGGGGGCCGGGCGGTCCAGGGTCAGGTAGTGCAGGCCGACGTTCATGAGGAACTGCAGGCGCTGCTGAATCTCCTTCAGCACCTCCCCGCCGATCTCCAGCTCGCGCGGGGCCAGCTGCTGCCAGAGTCCCTCGACCCAGCGCACGGCCTCACCGATGCTCAGGGCCGTCACCTCGGCGATGGTCCGGCCGGCGATGGTCACGGCGGCGCTCTCCGGGCGCAGCCGCCGGCCGCCACAGGTCGGGCAGGGCTGCTCGCTCATGAACTGGCGGTACCAATCCTGCATAGAATCGGAGCGGGTCTGGTGGTAGCGGCGGCGGGTCCCGTTGACCACCCCCTCGGTCTTGCCCTCGTACTGGCCGGAGCCGCGCTCGTTGTCCCAGCGCCAGTTGACCCGGACGCCGCCGTAGAGGATGGCCTGCTGGCACTCCGGGGAGAGGGCGCGCCAGGGTGTCTCGAGGTCCTGGCCGAAGTGGGCGGTGATCTGCTGCGCCGCCGTGTAGGTCCCGCTCGACCTCTTCTTGCGCAGCTCCCCCCAGGTGCGCACGGCGCCGTCGGCGATCGACTTGTCCGGGTCGATGAACTTGTCCGGGTCGAACTCCAGCTTCGTGCCCAGGCCGTTGCACGCGGGGCACATGCCCAGGGGCGAGTTGAAGGAGAACATCGCCGGGGTCAGATCGGGGAAACTCAACCCACAGGCCGGGCAGGCGTTCTGCGAGGAGAGCAGCCATTCCTCGCCGCCGCCGCGGTCGATCACGACGATACTGTCGGCCACACGCAGGGCCGTCTCCACGGAGTCGGCCAGCCGGCTGCGGAAGGCATCGCCCTCTCCCGCCGCTGAGGGGACGGCCAACCGGTCGATAACCAGCTCGACGTTGTGCTTCTTCTTCTTGTCCAGCTCGATCGACCCGGCGAGATCGCGCAGCTCGCCGTCCACCCGCGCGCGGGAAAAACCCTCGCCGCGGGCCTGGGCCAGGACGTCCTGGAAGGTGCCCTTGCGGTTGCGGGCCAGCGGTGCCAGCACCTGGAAGTGCGTGCCGGCCGGCAGGGCCGCCACCTGCTCGACGATCTCCTGCACCGACTGGGCCCGCACCTCGCGCCCGCACTGCGGGCAGTGCGGCGTCCCGGCGTTGGCAAAGAGCACCCGCAGGTAGTCATAGATCTCGGTCACCGTGGCCACCGTGGAACGCGGGTTCTTGCTGACGGCCTTTTGCTCGATGGCGATGGCCGGGGAGAGCCCGCCGATAAAGTCGACCTTGGGCTTTTCCATCTGGTCGATGAACTGGCGGGCATAGGCCGAGAGCGACTCGACGTAGCGGCGCTGGCCCTCGGCGTAGAGGGTGTCAAAGGCCAGCGAGGACTTGCCGCTGCCGGAGACGCCGGTGAGCACAACCAGCCTGAAGCGCGGCAGCGCCAGGTCGACTCCCTTCAGGTTGTGCTCCCGGGCACCACGAATGACGATCCTGTCCCCGGACATCGGCCCGCTGCTCCTTCGACATACCAGAAACCAGCGCCCCTGCGCAGTCCCGGCGCAGTGCCGAGTGTAGCACACGTACTTGTCAATACGCGTCATATTCCGGCACGAATCTGGCTCGGAGATTCGATTGACGATTGGCGACTGAAGATTGATGATTGACGATTTACGATTTACGATTTACGATTTACGATTTACGATTGACGATTGACGATTGACGACTGGCGCCTTGAATCTCCGGCCCGTCTCTGCTACAATCGAACCTGTGGAGAAGAGCCACGAGGGGCCCACCGCCGAGCGCGGCGGGGAGGAGGTGATAGAATGGAACGCTCCCTTCGTGTCCTGGCGTGCTTGACGCTGCTATCCGCCCTGATGCTGCCCGTGGCGGCAGGGGCGTGCTCCAGCGGTGCTGCGGCGGCCCCGACCCCGGCCGGCCGCGTCCCGCTGGCAGACCTGGCCGGCCTGTTCGCCGCCTCCGCCACCTTCACCGACGTGGCCGGCCTCATGAACGCCTCCGCCCCCGGCTACGGCACCGGCACGGCCTGGGGCGACTATGACGGCGACGGCGACCTGGACCTCTACGTGGTCAACCTGGGGGCGCCCCCCGGCATCGGCGAGCCCAACGTCCTCCTGCGCAACGACGGCAGCACCTTCACCGACGTGACGGTCGGAGCCGGGGTGGGCGACGACGGGCCGGGGGTGGCTGCCGTCTGGGGCGACATCGACAACGACGGCGACCTGGACCTCTTTGTCTCCAACCGCCCCGGCAGCAACGCCCTCTACCGCAACGAGGGCAACGGCACCTTCATCGACGTCGCCGCCGAAGCTGGGGTAACCGACCCGGCGGGCTACGGCGAGGGCGCGGCCTGGATCGACTTCGACCACGACAGCCTGCTGGACCTCTACGTGGCCAACTACAGCTCCCAGGGCGGCATCCCCAACCGCCTCTTCCGCAACCTGGACGGGCTGCACTTTACCGACGTGGCCGGCCCTCTGGGCGTCGCCGACATGGGCAACGGCGAGGGCATTGCCTGGGCCGATTTCGACAACGACGGCGACCAGGACCTCTACATCGCCAACGCCAACTACAGCGCCAACGCGCTCTACCGGCAGCAGGCCGATGGCACCTTCGTCAACGTGGCCGCGGCGATGCACGTCCTGGGTGGGCCAGGGCGCAGCTTCGGTGCCGCCTGGGGCGATTATGACAACGATGGCTGGCTCGACCTGTACGTGGCGCAGGAGGGCGCGAACAAGCTCTACCGCAACCTGGGCGGTGCCGACTTTGCCGACGTCACGGCCCAGGCCGGCGTCGGCGGCGACCGCTGGAGCCTGGGCTGCGCCTGGGGCGACTATGACAACGACGGCTACCTGGACCTGCACGTGGCCAACGCCGCCGTCACCGGCTACGATCCCGCCGACGTCCTCTACCGCAACGAGGGCGGCGCCCCGGTCACCTTCAGCGACGTCACCGCCGCGGCCGGCGTGACCAACACCCTGGACGCCCGCGGCAGCGCCTGGGGCGATTTCGACGGCGACGGCGACCTGGACCTCTACGTGGTCGACCAGGGCAGCGGCCAGCCCAACCGCCTCTTCCGCAACGAGGGCAGCGCCAGCCACTGGCTGCACGTCCGACCCATCGGCAGCGTCAGCAACCGGGCGGCGGTGGGCGCCCGCGTGGCGGTCACGAGCGACCACACCCAGATCCGCGAGATCAGCGGAGGCTCGGGCTTTGCCTCGCAGGACAGCCTGGCGGCCGAGTTCGGCCTGGGCGGCTGGAGCGACCCGGTCACCGTCAGCGTGCGCTGGCCCAGCGGCATCCAGGTGCTGAGCGGCGGGGTAGCGCTGGACCAGGCCATCGCGCTGATCGAACCGGCTCCCGACCTCTCCGCCGCGGCCAAGGCCGTGAGCACCTCCGCAGCCGTGCCGGGCGCGGCGGTCACCTACACCGTCGCCCTGCCCAACAGCGGCGACTGGCCGGCCCCGGCGCAGGTCACCGACACCCTGCCGCTGAGCCTGACCTGGGGCGGCTACGTCACCGCCACGGCCGGCACACCCACCTGGGACGAGCCCGCCCGGCGGCTGCTCTGGTCGGGGACGGTCAGCCCGGCCATGGCGGTGACCATCACCTACCGGGTGACGGTCAACCCCGGCCTGGCTCCCGGCCTGGCCATCACCAACGCCGCCACCGTGGATGACGGGTATCGCTCACCCTGGGCCACCGCCCCGGTCACGCTGACCACCCTGTGCCAGGAGCTGGCCCAGGTCGCCCTGGCCTATACACCCACGCTCCCGCTGACCGGCCGGCCGGTCACCTTCAGCGCGGCGGCGACGGGCAGCCTGCCGATTGCCTTTGACTGGAGTTTCGACGATGGCGGCACGGCCGGCGGCGCGGTCGTCTCGCACACCTTTGCCCTGGACGGGCTGCACGCGGTCACGCTGACGGCCGCCAACGCCTGTGGCCAGGCGGTCGTCACGGCGGCGGTCGACGTCTGCGCCGCGGTGCGGGGGAGTGCCTTTGGCTGGACACCCCTCCTGCCCATCGTCGGGCAGCCCTTCACCCTGACGGCGAGCGCCGCCGGCCGGCCGCCGATCAGCTTCGGCTGGGACCTGGGCGACGGGACGGCAGCGAGCGGCATCACTGTGACCCACGTCTACACCCAGGCGGGAAGCTACCGGGTGACCCTGACGGCCACCAACGAGTGCGGGCAGGAGACGATCAGCCGGACCGTCGCCGCCTGCGCCGCGGTCCAGCAGACCGGCTTCTCCTGGACCCCGCTGACGCCCACGGCCGGCCTGGCGGTCACCTTCACCGCCAGCGCCTCGGGCACGGCGCCGATTACCTTCACCTGGGACTGGGGTGACGGGATCACCGGCTCCGGGGCAATCGCATCCCATACCTACACCGAGACCGGCGCCTACACCGTCTCCCTGGTAGCGGCGAACGCCTGCGGGCAGGAGCTGGTGGCCCGCGTCCTGGTGGTCCGGCCGTCGGGCTATCGCATCTACCTGCCCGTGGTGCTGCGGGACAGCCAGGAGTAGCACTTGCCGGCCCAGCCGGGGCGGTGATATAATACGCCGGAGCTGACATCACCCACGAGCCGCACCCGGAGAACCGAGGCGCAGATGGCCAAGAGCGAAAGGACCAGGCAGCAGCACCCGACCGAGCCGGGCTCTGGCAGCCCGCTGCGCATCCGCCTCTTTGGATCGTTCGGCCTGGCCTGCGGGCAGGAGCCCCTCCCGCTGCCGCGCACGGCTGCGGCGCGCTCGCTGCTGGCGTACCTGCTTCTGCACCACGGCCGGCCGCTGCCCCGCGACCTGCTAACCGGCACCTTCTGGCTCGACCGCCCCGACGCCGAGGCCCGCAAGGCCCTCTCCGATGCCCTCTGGCAGGTCCGCCAATGCCTCGGCCCCGCCGCCGCCGGCCGGCTGGCGGTGGAGCGCGAGGCGATCTGCCTCACCCTGCTGCCGCATGACACCCTCGATGTCGACTCCTTCTCCGCGCCCCTGCGCCGGCACCGCGAACGGCTCCAGGGCGGATCGCTGCCGCCGGCCGCCCTCTCGGCCGGCCTGTCCAATCTCGACGCTGCCATCGCCCTCTACCGCGCCGACCTGCTCGTCGACTGCTACGACGACTGGGTCCTGCCCGAGCGGGAACGCCTGCACGAGGAGTACCTCTGGGCCCTGGAGCAGTTGACGCTGCTGGCCAAGCAGTGGGGCGACGACGAGAGGGCCCTGGCTTACGCCCGGCGCCTCGTCGCCGCCGATCCGCTGCGCGAGACGGCCCATCGCGAGCTGATGCGCCTTTACCATGCGCTGGGCCGGCACCGGGCGGCCCTGGAGCAGTATGCCAGCGTGCGCAAGATACTGGCCGATGAGTTGGGTGTCGAGCCAGCCGCCGCCACCGCCGCGCTCTACCACGAGATCCAGGCCGCCCTGGCGGAAGCCGGCCCGGTCCACCTGCCGGCCCCGGCCCCGGCCCTGGGCGAGTTGGCCCGCCTGCCCTTTGTCGGGCGAACCGCCGAGCGGGCCGCGCTGCTGGAGGCATTGCAGGCGGCCGCCCGCGGGCACGGCGGCCTGGTCCTGGTCGAGGGCGCGGCCGGCGTGGGCAAGACCCGCCTGGTGCAGGAGCTCGTCGCCGACGCCCGTTGGCGCGGCTTCCAGGTCGGCCTGGGCCGCGCCGACCCCCTGGCAGCCTCGGCCCCTTACCAGCCGCTGGTCGATGCCCTGGCCCCGCTGCTCACCCCGCTGCGCCTGGCCCAGCTCGCCGCGCTGGTCGAGCCGCTCTGGCTCAGCGCTACCACCCCGCTCCTGCCGGTCCTGCGGGAGCACCTGCCGGACCTCCCCGCCCTGGCTCCCCTGGAGCCTGAGCAGGAGCAGCAGCGCCTCTGGGAGGGCCTGGCCCGCTGCGCCGCCGGCCTGGCGGCGGTGGCCCCGCTCCTCCTGGTCTTCGAAGACGTGCACTGGGCCGACGCCGCCACCCTGGCGGTGCTCTCCTACCTGGCCCACCGCCTGCCCGGCCTGCGCCTGCTCGCCGTCCTGACCTGCCGCGGCGCCGAGGCCCGCGAGCGCGCCGTCGTCTGGGACGCGCTGGAGGCGCTGGACCGCGCCCTACCGCTGCGGCGTGTGCCGCTGGCGGCCTTTGCCCCCACGGAAAGCGCCGCGCTGGTCCAGCGCGTGCTGGGGCTGGACACGGCCGACCCGGCGGCCCAGGCCCTCACCGCCGCCCTGCAGAAGCGCAGCGGCCACAACGCCCTCTTCCTGGTCGAGATGCTCAAGGCCGCCCTCGAGCAGGGCGCCCCGACAGCAGCGGAAGGCTGGGCCGGGCCGGACGGCACCGTCGCCCTGCCCACCCCGGCCTCGCTCCAGGGGCTTATCGGCCAGCGCCTGCAGCGGCTGCCGGCGGCGCTGCGGGCCACCCTCGCGCTGGCGGCCGTCTTGGGCGAGGAGGTCAGCTTCCGCCTGCTGGCGCGGGCCGGCAGCGATTCAGCCGCCGAACTGGCCGGTCACCTGGGCGGCCTCTGCCAGCGCGGCTTCCTGGCCGAGACGGCCTGCGGCTACCGCTTCGAGCACGAGGTGGTGCGGGACACGGTCTATGGGGTGACCAGCTCGCGGCGCCGGCAGGCGCTCCATCGGCAGGTCGTGACGGCGCTGGAAGCGCTGCAGCCGGAGGACCTGGAGGGGCTGGCCCACCACGCCGCGGCCGGCGGGGACCGGCCGCGGGCGGCGCGCTACTACCGGCTGGCCGGGGAGCGTGCCGCGGCCCACTACGCCCACCGGGAGGCCGTGAGCTACTTCAGCCGGGCCCTCGAGTTCACGGCGGAGGAGCAGGTCGAGGAGCGCTACAGCCTCCTCCTGGCCCGCGAGAGAGCCCACGATCTGCTGGGCGAACGCGAGGCGCAGCGGCGGGACCTGGAGGCGCTGCGCCAGGCGGCCTCGGGCCTGGGCCACAGTTACCAGGCCCAGGCAGCCCTGCGCCAGGCCAACTACGCAGAGTCCATAGGGGACTACCTGGCTGCCGTCGCGGCGGCGCAGACGGCGTTAGGACTGGCCCGCGGCAACCCAGCGGCAGCGCCGCTGGTCGGTTGGGGATGCTTTCTCCAGGGCTGGTCTTTCTGGAGACAGGCCGACTACCAGAGTGCCGCGGAATGGCTGCACCAGGGCCTGCGCGCGGCCCGTGCTGCGAACGATCGCCAGCTTGAAGCGAACTGCCTGCGGACCCTGGGTATCGTCTCGTGCTGCCAGGGCGAATGCGACGCCGCGCGCTCCTACCTGCAGGAGGCCCGCCGGTTGCACCGTGAGAGCGGCGATCTCCAGGGCGAGGCCAATGCCCTCGGCAATCTGGGCTTTGTCAGCGACCTGCTGGGGGACTATGCCGGGGCCCAGCAGTACCATCACGCCGCGCTGCAGTCCTTCCGCCAGATTGGCGATCTTCAGGGCGAAGGCAATGTGCTGGGCAATCTCGGCTCGGCCTCGCATTTCCAGGGAGACTATGCTGGGGCGCAGGTCTACTATGGCCAGGCCCTGCGCATCAGTCGCGACCTGGGCGACCGCTACCTGGAAGCCAACACGCTGACCAACCTGGGGGCCACGTCGGACCTGTTGGGTGACTATGGGCAATGCCGCGTGTACCTGGAACAAGCCCGGCAGCGCTACCAAGAAATCGGTGACCGCCGGGGCGATGGCCTTGCCCTGGGCAGCCTGGCGCTGCTTCACTACCACATAGGGGATTGGACAACTGCTCTGGAGTATGGCCGGAAATCGCTCGGCCTGGCACGAGAGATCGGAGACCGCTATAGCGAGGGCTATGCGTGGATATCCATAGGGCATGCCCTGGCCGGCCTGCAGGATTGGTCGGAAGCGGCGCAGGCGTACCTCCAGGTGTTGGAGCTGGAACGCGATCTTGGCGAGTATCATCTGACAGTGACCGCGCTGGCCGGCCTGGCCGAGGTGGCCATGGCGCAGGGTAACCTGGCTGCGGCCCGGGAAAACGTGGAGCAGATACTGGAGTACCGAGCCGCGAACCAGTTGCCGGACAGCACCGAGCCCTATTGGATCTCGTGGGTTTGTTACCGCGTGCTGCAGGCGAGCTCGCATCCCGAGGCCTTTGGGGTGCTGTCCGCTGCCTACGACGGGCTTCAAGAAAGGGCCGCGCGGATGGAAGCCGCTGAAATGCGGCGCTCTTTCCTGGAAAACGTGGCCAGCAATCGCGAGATCATCGCTGCCTACAGAGCAGCCCGTGAAAACCTCGCACCGACCCCGGTTACAGCCCGCCTCCCCCGCGCCGGCGCCCCCACCGGCCGGCCGCTGCGCGACGACGAGCGGGTCACCGTGGCCTGGACCCCGGCACTGCCGGCGGATGAGCAGGTGGCCGGCAAGAGCGCGCGCCGCCAGCACCGCCTGCGGCGGCTGCTGGGGGAAGCCGCCGCCCAAGGCGCCGCCCCCACCGTGACGGACCTGGCCGCTGCCCTGGGCGTCGACGCCCGCACCATCAAGCGCGACCTGGCCGCGCTGCGCGCCGCCGGCCACCCCACCCCGACCCGCGGGCAGCGCCGGAGCGGGTAGGGCTGCCGACCATCCTGCCAAGCCCGAACCACCAAGGCACCAGGAGAGGCATTCCCCCAACCACAAAGGCACCAGGAAGGGCACGGGTTCAACCGCAGAGACACCCAGATGGAGCCCCTGGGCCCCTGCTTCCTGCCTCTTGCCTCCTGCCTCTTGCCTCCTGCTTCCTGCCTCTTGCTTCCTGCCTCCTGCCTCCTCCCAAAATGTCCCCAAGGTTCTTCCTTCCGGCCCACCTTGGTAGAACACTGCAAGAGACCGCTCCTGTATACTGCTTCGCGGAACAGGCTCTCTAGAAGTCATCTCATAGTAACCACGAAGACACAAAGGCACAAAGAAAGGCATGGAGAAGAACAACCAAGAACCCTTCGTGTCTTTGCCTTTGTGGTTGATGAGCTGGCTTCTAGTGGCGAAAAGACGGAAAGCTCGCCGATCGATAGGAGGGACCATGTACAGCAGGCGAACCAGGTGGGCCGTGATCGTTTTCCATGTCCTGGTCATCGTCAGCATCATCGTCGCGCTGCCGCCGCGGATGGTTGCCGTGGCAGCCTCGTCGACTGCGGGGGCCGACCTCCGGCGGGTGGCCGACGCGCTGACCACGCTGCAGGACCGCCTCCAGGCTGCCCGGCCATGGCCGGCCGGCCCCGAGGCCAACCTCGCCATCAGCATCTCCGACAGCGCCTTCGACCAGGAGACGATCTATGTCCGGCGCGGCGATACCGTCACCTGGACCAACAACGGCAGCGTGGACCACGCCGTGCAGAGCGGCACGCCCACGGCCGTCATCATCCTCGACTTTGTCGCCCGCCCGGCCGGCGCGGCCGTAGCCGTGGAGTGGCAGACTGTCTCGGAGGTGGGGCTGCTCGGCTTCCAACTCTACCGCGCCGCCGACGGCGGCGGACGGGACGCTGCCGTCCTCCTGACCGCAGATATAATCCCACCCAAGCACCCCGGGGACCCTTCCGGGGCAGCCTACCACTACGATGACATCGAGGCCCCCTGCGGCCACGACTACCACTACTGGCTGGCCGTCCACCAAACCAACGGCGCGGTGGCCGAATACGGCCCGGCGGATGTGGCCCATCCCTGCGCCGCCTTTCGAGCCTTCCTGCCCAGTGTGGGCAAGGCCGGCGGGGGCGCCGACGCCATCGTGTCCCCGTTGGCGCCGGCCGGAAGCACCATTCTGGAAGACTGGGGCAGCGGACCGCTGCACCCCGGCGAATGGTACACCCACACCTTTACCACCCTCGGCACATTCCCCTACTACGACCCCCTGCACATCACCCTCACCGGCGAGGTGGTCGTCCGGCCGCTGGCGCTGATCGAGCTCTACCCGAACACGGCCCAGTGGGGCAGCTACATCTACCTGTCCGGCACCGGGTTCAGCGCCAACGCCCTCTCCAACACCGTCGTCTTTACCCTGACGATGCCCGGGTACACCCAGACGGTGCCCTTTACCGCCTCGGTGGTGGACGCCACCGAGAGCGAGCTGGTGGTCATCGCCCCCCTGCCGATCTCGGGCAGCGCCCAGGTGCAGGTGCGCGTCGCCGGCGACATCTCCAACCTCCTCCCCTTTACGGCCACGGAGCTGGTCGATCCCACCCCGAGTGATCCCGGCAACGAGACGACGGCCTACTGGAGCACGGTCATCACGAGCGTGGTGGATATCCAGGACAGCCTGGAGGGCTCGCTGTTCTACCAGGCGCTGACGCAGCTGCTGTCCGACACCGTCGAGTTCGGCGACTACGAGTGGAAGGCGGGCGGCCTGTGGCACATCGTCAGCGAGTCGGAATGCGCCGGGGACGCGCCGGCCTTTCACAGCCCGGCGAGCGCCTGGTACTACGGCCAGGACGGCGCCTGCACCTATGACACCGGCAGCGCCCACACGGGCCTGTTGACCATGACCCGCGCCATCACCATCCCCGGCAACGTCTCCGCGGCCACCTTTTCCTTCTGGCAGTACGCCGGCGAAGGGCTGAGCAGCGGCGGCGACAGCCGCTTCCTGGAGATCAGCACCAACGGCGGCCAATCGTGGCAGACGCTCTGGTCCTGCCTGCCCTGGTCCTGCCCGGACCCCCAGGGGGCCTGGTACGAAAAAGAGGTGAACCTCTCCGCCTACATCAGCCAATCGGTGCAGCTCCGTTTCCGCTTCGAGGCCGACGGCTGGGACGACACCTACGCCGGCTGGTTCATCGACGACATCCAGCTGCGCACAAGCGACGAGAACGCCGTCGCCCTGTCCGACTTTTTCGCCGCCATCGAAAGCGACTTTACCTACTACCGCGAGCAGCTGCTGCTCCAGGAGGGGCCGGAGGAGCTGCGCCTGCTCGATGCCGTCTACAGCAGCGACGCCTTTGTCGATCTCATGTCCCGGTTCGACGAGATCAGCTTCCTCCTGGCCACCCCGGGCGAGACGCTGGGCGGCGGGCAGATCGACGACACGACCGCCGCCGACGTGCTCGAGTCGCTGCAGGCGGTGATCCATGTGCTCGAGGTGATCAATGTCATCTTGGACGGCTTACTGGTGGCGCTTTACGCGGCGCTCGCTGCGACCTCGGTCCTCTGCGTGTACGTGGCGGCAGCATGCTTGGCTCTCCCGTTCTACAACACGATTCTCAATGTCGTCCGAGCCATCAAGAGTGTCATCGGCCCCATCACGGCCATCCTCAAGCTGTTCTCGGTCAAGGGCGTCCGTACGTCGCTGCGGGTCAAGAACAACCCCTGGCAGTCGGTGGACCAGATGTTTCACGACGGCGAAGGCCGGCCCATCGCCCGGCGGGGCGTTCTCTACACCGGGGCCGACTTTACCGTCGAGGCGCGCATGCTCCTGCGGAACGACGGACTGAAGCGCTCGGCGAGCCAGATTCTGGCCGACCTCACCGGCTTTTCCTACGCCGGCGCGACCATCTGGGTAATCAAACAGATGAACATTGACTTCCTCTTCTGGGTGCCGCAGATCATCCTCGGCGGCATCCACATCCGCTCCGAGGTCATCCCGT
>CAZTIG010000058.1:0-25933 GCA_964613665.1 uncultured Chloroflexia bacterium | reverse complement strand
AATGGCATTGCCCTGACTGTGCAATGGCATTGCACTGACTGTGCAATGGCATTGCACTGACTGTCAACGGCACCTTGGCGGCCCGCAGCGGCACGCCTGTCGCCACCAGGCCTTGCGGCAGCTTTTCCAGATCGGCGGGGCGCCAGAGCTGGAAGAAGAGCGGGTAGTCGGTATCGTCGCGGCCCTACCCCCTACTCCTTGACATTGCCGCGCAGATATTCTATGATATGTGTGTCCTGTTCGAGCCCCCTGCAGCGTTGCGCAGCCGGCAGCACTTCCTGGGCCGCGCGTCTTTGCGGTGAGCGATTGCCAGGAGCAGGCCGAGCCATGCACCACCCGGATACAGTGGTCCTCTTCGATACCCATACCCACCTGCAGGTCGACGCCTTCGACGCCGACCGGCCGGACGCTCTGCGCCGGGCCCGCCGGCAGGGCGTCCGCGAGATGCTGCTCGTCGGCTACGACCTGGAGAGCAGCGCCGCCGCTGTGGCCATGGCCGCCGAGCACGGCCTCTATGCCGCCGTCGGTATCCAGCCGCACTATGCCGCCGGCACCGGTCCCCAGGAGCTGGCCCGCCTGCGGCAGATGGCGCAGGCGTCCCAGGTCGTCGCCCTGGGCGAGATCGGCCTGGACTATTACCGCGACCGCGCCCCCCGCGCCGACCAGCGCCGCCTCTTCCGGGCGCTGCTGGCCCTGGCCCGTGAGCTCGGCCTGCCCGTGGTCATCCACGCCCGCGAGGCCCTCGACGACCTCCTGGCGGACCTGGGCGCGCCCGGCGCCGGCCTGCGCGGGGTGATGCACTGCTTCTCCGGCGACGTCGATCAGGCCCGCGCCTTTGTCTCCCTGGGGCTGTACATCTCCATCGCCGGCACCGTCACCTACCCCAAGGCGGCCAAGACCTGGCAGGTGGCCCAGGAGGTGCCCCTGGAACGGCTGCTCCTGGAGACCGACTGCCCCTGGCTGCCGCCGCAGTCCCACCGCGGCCGGCGCAACGAGCCGTCGTACCTGCCGGAGATCGCCGCCCGCGTGGCCGCGCTGCGCGGGCTGCCGCTGCCCGTGCTGGCCGAGGCGACCACCCGGAATGCCCGCGCCCTCTTCCTGGCCGGGAGGGTTCCTCCATGACAACGACCCCGGCCCTACCCCAGGGCACAGCCCGCTACCTCCCCGCCCACCTGGCCGCGCGCCCGGCCGATGCCGCCAGCACGGAGCACCTCCGGGCGCTCCTCCGCACCGTCACGACCTATCTCCCACGCCGCCTGGTGCGCACCCTCCTGGATCAGCCCCTTCCCGGCCGGGCCTGGGGCGAGGTGGTGCAGGGGACCCTGCTCGTGGCCGACCTCTCGGGCTTCACCGCCCTGTCGGCCGCGCTGAGCCGGCAGGGCCTGGCCGGGGCCGAGCAGATGGTCGGCATCGTCAACGCGATCTTCACCACCATGCTGGAGGTCATCGAGAGGGAGGACGGCGACCTGCTCGTCTTTGGCGGCGATGCCCTGCTGGTCCTGTTCGCCGGCGAGGGCCACGCCCTGGCGGCGTTGCGCGCCGCCCGCAGCATGCGGCAGGCCATGGGCCTGTTCGCCCAGATCGAGACCGAGACCGGTCCCTTCCCGCTCACCCTGCACATCGGGGTGAACAGCGGCGAGCTCCTGGCAGCCAGCCTGGGGCTGCCGCACGCCATGCAGTACGTCCTCCTGGGCCCGGCCGTGGAGGAAACCGCCCGCGCCGAGGAGATGGCCGGCCCGGGGGAGATCGTCGTCGGGGCGGCGACGGCTGCCAGTGTGCCGTCGCTGCGCTGCTGGCAGCCGCTGGAGGGGCCCTGGCTGCGCATGGACCCCGCCGTACCCCTGCCCCCATCCGGGCGAAGGAAGCAGCCTGTGGCCATCCCGGAGGACCTGCCCCCCGCCGGCGCCCTGGATGCCCTGGTCCCCCATCTGCCGGCCGGCCTGCTGGAGCGGCTGATCCCCTACCCGGCCGAGCCCTCCGTCGAGGCCGATCTCAAACCGGTGGCGGTCCTCTTTGCCAACCTGCTGGGCCCGACGGCCCTCCTGGAGGAGCTCGGTGCGCAGCGCTGGGAGGACGCCGTGGCCCTGCTGCAGGGCTGCGTCGCCGCGCTGCAGGAGGCCGGGGAGCGCTACGGGGGCGCGCTCAACAAGATCGACCTGGCACCGCAGGGGGTCAAGCTGTTGTTCCTCTTTGGCGCTCCCACCAAGCACGAGGATGACCCCGAGCGGGCCGTACGCGCGGCGGTGGAGATGCAGGAGAGGCTGGAGGTTGGAGGTTGGAAGCTGGAAGTTGGAGGTCGGAGGTTGAAAGCGCGAGGTTCGGGATGGGGCCATCCTACCTCCAGCTTCCAACCTCCAACTTCCAACTTCCAACTCCGCCTCGGCCTGCACACCGGCGAGGTCTTTGCCGGCAACGTCGGCTCCTCGTGGCGCAAGGAGTATACCGTCATGGGGCCTCCCGTCAACCTGGCCGCCAGGCTGATGGCCGCCGCCGAGCCCGGGCAGGCCTGGGCCACCGCTGCCCTGCGCGACCGGGTGGGCCCGGGCTGCCAGGTGGCCGGCCGGCGCCGGGTGCGCTTCAAAGGAGTGCCGGACCCGGTCACGATCTTCCAGGTGCGCGGGCTGCAGGCAGCCTCCCGCGCCGGCCCCTCTTGCCCGCTGGTGGGTCGGCGGGAGGAGATGTCTGCCCTGTTGGCGCCACTGGACCAGGCCCTCCAGGGGCAGGGCCGCCTGCTGAGCCTGCGGGGCGAAGCCGGGACCGGCAAGTCGCGGTTGGTCGAGGAGATTGCCGCGGCGGCCCGCGCGCGGGGTTTCCGCATCCTGGTCGGCCACACCCCTTCCTATGGCGAGCGCCTGCCCTATGCACCGTGGACCGACGTGCTGCGGGCCGGCCTGGGCTGGACCGGCACCATGTCCGCAGAAGAACAGGGCCGGCGCCTGCGCGAGCGCCTGGCCGGCCTCTCCGCGGAACTGGAGCCGTGGGCCCCCGTGGTCGCCGAGGCGCTGGGCCTGGCCATGCCCGATTCGCCGCTCACGGCCGGCCTGGCCCCCAGGCTGCGGCGGCAGCGCTTCTTCGACCTGGCGCTGCAGCTCCTCCAGGCCGACGCCGCCGCGCAGCCGCTCCTGGTCGTCCTGGAGGACCTGCACTGGGCCGGCTCGCTGACCGCGGAGCTGCTGACCTACCTGGGCCGCAACGTCGCCCACGACGCCGTGCTGCTCCTGGCGACGTGCCGGCCGGCGGCGACCCTGCCCTGGGAAGGACTGCCACACCACCAGGCCGTCGAGCTGGCCCCACTGACCAGTGCCGCCTGCCAGGAGATGGTCACCCACCTCGGCGGCTGTTCCACCCTGGACCCGGCCCTGGCCGACCTGATCTGGGAGCGGGCCCAGGGCAATCCGCTCTTCATCGAGGAGATCGTCCATGTGCTGGAGGCGCGCGGCCTGCTGGAGCGGAGCGACGGCCTGCTGCGGCTGCGCGGCGACCCGGCACAGGCCCGCCAGGAGATCCCGCCGACGATCCAGGAGGTGATCCTGAGCCGCGTCGACCACCTTCCGGAAGGCTTGCGCAGCACGCTGCGGGTGGCCGCCGTGATCGACCCAGAGTTCCTCTTCCCGGCCCTCGTGGCCATCTTTCCCCACGACGACCCCGAGGCGCTGCTGCGCGAGCGCGTGGAGCAGCTCTGCCAGACCGGGATGCTCGCGGCGACCGGACCGCAGACCTATGCCTTCCACCACACCCTGACCCGCGAGGTGGCCTACCAGAGCATCCCTCACGCGCGCCGGCGCAGCCTGCACCAGCGCGTGGCACGCTACTACGAGGAGCGCTTTGCCGAACATCTGGAGCAGCACTATGCCTTCCTGGCGCACCACTACCGCCACAGTGCCGATCCGCGCAAAGCGCTGGAGTATGCCCTGAAGGCCGGCCGCCAGGCCGCCCGCTCGTACGACAACGAGGCCGCCGCCACCTACTTCCTGCAAGCCCTGGAGCTGGAACAGGCCTACCCGGGGCTGCTCCCGGCGGCGGAAAAGGTCGGGGTGCAGCGCGAGCGCGGCGACGTGCTCCTGGAGGCCAGCCACTTCCAGGAGGCGCTGGCGGCCTACCGCCGCGGGCTCCAGGACGGGGAGTCCTTCCTGCCCGATAGCGCTGCAGCCGAGCTGCACCGGCTCATCAGCTACGTCCACGAGCGCAGTGGGCGCTACGACGAGAGCCTGGACGCGTTGCAGCATGCTCACCGCGTCCTGCTGCGCACGCCGGCAGGCCGCGACAGACTGGAAATGGCCCGCGTGCTGGCAGCCATGAGCACGGTCTACTGGCGCACCGGCGCCTACGACGAGGCCGCCAGCTACGGTGCGGAGGCGTTGGCCCTCGCCGAGAAAACCCCGCCCGGCCAGGAGCGCTCCAGCCTGCTGGGGCAGATCCTGGTGCGGCAGGGCAACGTGGCCCTGACCACCGGGCGCATCCAGGACGCCCGGCGCTGCTTCGAGCAGGGCCTGGTCTATTACGAGCAGGCCGGCCAGCTCCCCGACATTGCCATCGCCCAGAACAACCTGGGCTACCTCTGGCACCAGCAGGACGAGTACCCCCGGGCCATCGAGCACTACCGGCGCTGCCTGGAGGCCGCCCGCCGGATCGGCAGCCCCTACATCGCCGCCTACGCCGCCAACAACCTCGGCTCCGCCTGGTACGAGCTGGGGGACTATGAAGCCGCCCAGGAGTACTGCCAGGAGAGCCTGGTGGTACGCGAGCGCATCGGCGACCGCGCCGGTCAGGCCTCCTGCTGGGACACGCTGGGGCTGATCCACCTGGCCCGCGGCGAGTACCCCCAGGCGCTCGCGCTGCATCGGCGCAGCCTGGCCCTCAAGAAGGAACTGGGCGACACCTTCGCCCAGGCCAACTCGCTGGTCAACCTGGCCCGCACGCACTGCGCCCAGGGCGAGCTGCAGCGCTGCGCCGAGCTGGGCCTGGAAGCGCTCCGGCTCCTCCAGGAGCTGGACACGCAGGCCGCGCTGGCCGAGGCCCACGCCGTGACCGCGGCAGCCCTGCTGGAGCTGGGCCAGGTACCCCAGGCCGGCGAGCACGCCGAGGCTGCCGTGCGGGCCGCCGCGGCCACCGGCGGGCGCCGGGACGCGGCCATCGCCGCCCGCGTCTTGGCCGCGGTGCGCGCCGCCGACCCCGTCGCCGCAGCCGATGAGGCCGCCGGCCTCTTCCAGGAGAGCATCGCCACGCTGGCCGCCCTGGGCTGCCGTCTGGAACAGGCCCTCTCCTGCCGCGCCTACGGCAGGTTCCTCGAAGCCCGCGGACGGGACGGGCAGGAGCACCTGGAGCAGGCCCGTCGCCTGGCAGATGAGATCGGCGCGCGCCTGCCGGGAACATAGTAGCGCGCTCTGCGTACTTGGAGAGGGTCTTACACCAAGGAGGCAGGAATGTCACACGAGGCTGTCGCCATCATCATCGGCCGGGCCGTCGTCGATGCCGAGTTCCGGCGCAAGCTGATCGAGAACGCCGCCGAGGCGTGCCAGGGGTACGACCTCACTGCGGAGGAGCTCGAGGCCCTGGAGGCGCTGGAGCCGGAGAGCCTGGAGGTATTCGCCAAGAGCCTGCCCGAGCGCCTGATCAAGGGCGTCGGCGCCGGCCTGATCGGGGACTAGGCTCTCCCCGCGAGGCTACAGGTTCTCCAGCTCGACCGGGTCGTCCAGAAGCTGGCACTGGCCGCAGGAGATGGCGTCGGCCACCACCAGGGCCCGGTGCCGGCCCTCCTTGCCGCTGTAGAGGTGCAGGATATCGGGCAGCGTGCGGGCGTGCTCCTTGCAGACGGCGCGCCCGCAAAAGACGCAGACTCCGTGGGCCGGCCGATCGCATTGCCAGCAGTTCATGGCTCCGTCCTCGCAGGTTTCGGGTGCTTGACGCCCTCCTGGACAGGCGCGCTCACGGTCTGGCTTCCAGCGCCGCCACCTCGTACTCGATGTGCGTTGGCAGCGCGACCCGTTGTGAGGCGTCGAGAATCTCCAGGGATACTCGGTTACCGGCTGCATCATAGTCAAGAATGATGCCGGGCCTGCCCTCGTCGCTCTCGGCTATCGGACCTGCGGCCAGGATCACTGTCAGCGTGTCGGTCTCCTGATCGTAGATGACCTTCATCGCCCGGTCCTCCAGCACTTCTCGGTCTTGCTCGCGCGGTACACAGTCACCACCTGCGGCGGCCGCCGATCGATGTCCACAAAGACCCGAAGCAAGTACACCTTGCGCGGGTCGCCGCATGGCACCCGCGATCGGCACACGATCCGACCAGGACGTACCATTTCGCTCTGCTCGGGAGCGGACAGCACCTAAGCAACGTCTGCCTCGGTGATGCCACGACGCGCCATCGGCGAGCGTGCGTGACTGCTGATGCGGTAGTCGACGATCTGCGGCACGTCGAATCCGGTCATCGACAACCCCGTGCATCCAGGGGAGGCATCCACCGGCGCAAGGCCTGGTCCCCGTTCTGCCAGGCAACTACGTCGATCAGCATTATAGCCAGCTCCTTGGGCTACGTCAAGACAGAGCAGCCGCGGGGATGCATGTCTCTAGATGGGCAAGGAGCGCGGCCGATCCCTGAGCGGAGCGGCCAAAGGCCGCGTAGTCGAAGGGCGGCCGCGCCTCCAGGGGCAGCGGCCCTTCGACTTCGCCGCTCTCCGCTTCGCTCCGAGCGGCTCCGCTCAGGGACCGCTTGCCTGCCCATCCACAAACATGCATCCCAGCCGCGGGCACCCGCCGGCCCCCCCTAGCGATAGACCCCTTCGCCCGTGATCGTCCCCTCCCCCAGCTCGAGCCTGCTGAACGAGATCGGCAGATCGTACCGGGAGAAGTCGAGAGGACCACGGAGCTCGTTGCGAATGGCGTCGAGCATCCACTGCGGCAGGATCAGCCCGGCCACGCCGACCTCCTCCACCGCGACCTGGGGCAGCCCGTCGCGCAGCCCGACGCTGGCCCGCCCGTACACCTTGGTGCTCAGCCCGAACATGTGCACCACCCCGTAGGCACTGATGCCGGCCGGGTCGGTGCGCACCTGGGGATGGCTAAAGGGCACCTCCGGGTGCCGGGAGAGGAACCAGGCCACCCCCTCCGCGGCCTGTTGGTCGGTGAGGGTGATCGAGAACGGCTGGCCGGCCGACTGGCCCGCCTGGATCTTGTCCCACATCACCTGCATCTCCGGCGAGAGCCGCGGTTCGACCTCGGGCAGATCCATGCTCGCCGCCGCGTTCCACCAGGCCCAGCCGTTGGCCAGGAGCAGCGCCAGCACGATCCCCACGTTGCGCGCCCGCCTCAGGAAGCCCGCCACACCGCGCGCCCACCGCAGCAGCAGTCTCATCCCGCACCTCCGCGAGCCACCGGCAGCCTCACTCCCACGTCTCCAGGCGCTTGCGCAGTTCCTGGAGCTTGATGATGCGGCGCTCGATCAGGATGGCCAGGCCCAACAGGAGAATGCCGGCCACCAGGAAGGCGATCCAGCGGTTGCTCGACGGCAACTGGGTGATGAACTGGCCCACGCCGTCGATCAGCAGGCCGGCCGCGCCGGCGTACAGGAAGCGCCGCAGCCGCCGGGCGCTGCCCCACCACAGGATCAGCATGCCCTCCACGGCCATGACGATGGCATAGGGCCAGCCGGGCTCCTTGCTCTGCGACTGCCAGAAGGACGAGCCGAGCAACAGCAACAGCCCGGCGTAGTCGATCCAGCGCGCCCAGGCCCGGCTGCCGCGGGTCCACTCCAGGTAACCGATCCCCAGCAGGTACAGGCCGGCCGGCACGGCGTACCACTGCACCTCGCGCATCCCCCAGACCAGCAACCACTCCAGGCTCCAGGCCCCCAGCAGCATGGCCATGGCCACATAGCCCAGCCAGCGCCGCCGGTCGACGATCGATGCCCCCAGGTACAGGAGGCCCAGGATGGCCAGGACGCTGACCGCCATCTGCACCTGCGGCAGGTCGGCCGGCGTCACCAGGGGCAGTCCCAGGGCGACGCGGAGCGTGAGCGAGATGACCGGGACGCCCAGGCCCAGGGTCACCCCCAGGCTGAGCACCGAGAGCGCCCAGCCGCTCCAGCGCAGCGGCACTTCCCAGATGGCAGCCTCCACGGGCAGGGGAACTTCCCGGCGGCGCAGGTAGCGCAGCAGGCAGGCCGCCAGTCCGTAGCCCAGCGCCAGCAGCGCCAATGCCCAGGGCCACACGCGGCTGTCGACATGCACCCAGAAGAGGCGCTGCGCCAGGGCCACCAGCCCCAGGGCCGGCGGAGCCCAGGCCAGGCCCGGCGAGGCCCAGGCGCTGGCCAGCACGGCCAGCAGCGCGGCGTGCGACAGCGCCACCCAGGCGCTGGCGTCGCCCTGGACGAAGGAAACGGACTGGGCGACGACGATGTCGACCGCCAGAAGGAGAAAGAGCGGGCGCGACCAGCCCTGCCAGATGCTTTCCCCCTGGCGGCCCAGCGGCGCGCCCTCGCCCAGCCGCCAGGCCACGTCCAGCCCGGCCAGGCCCGTGGCCCAGGTGACCGGGGCAAAGGCCAGCGCCGCCTGCGCCAGCGGCTCGCCCCACCCCAGCCAGCGGATCGCCGCCACGGCAGAAAGCTGGGCCGTGGCCACCGCGACCAGCAGCCACCCCGGTCGGCGGAAGCGGTACGTGGCCACGGCGCCCGCGGCGGCCGCTGCCAGCAGCGCCAGCGCCAGCCGGCCCGAGTCGCCCAGCGACAGGAGCGCGCTCAGGTACGCGCCGGCGTACCCGGCCACGTACAGCGGCAGCGCCCACCAGCGCGACCATTCCTGCGCCAGGGCCACCACCCCGCTGCGCGATGGCCGCGCCTGGCCCGGCGCTGCCGCCGGACCCAGCCGCCAGTCCAGCCCGTACGCCAGCAGCAGCAGCACGACGACGCCCGGCCACAGCGCCAGGCCCTGGTCGGCCGGGGCGACACCGAGCTCCAAGACGGCCATCCCGTACGACACCGCCGCCAGCCCGGTCGCCGGGAAGAGCAGGGGCGGCCAGCGCAGCACGACGGCCGCCAGTGCATAGAGTGCGGCGGCCATGGCGTACCCGACCAGCGCCCCGATGCGGTCCAGGCTGGCCGGCACCAGGCCGGCCAGGGCCAACACCAGCGCCGCCACGATCAGCGGCGGAGCGTAGCGCGACAGCTCCTCGCGCCGCCGCTCCAGGCGAGCCGGCGGGTTCCGCAGCAGCCAGCCGAGGAACAGGTAGACCAGCGCCAGGCCGATCAGCGGCCAGCCGTAGCGCTTCTCGGGCACATTCCACTCGGCCAGGGCCAGCGCCAGCGCCCCCGGCAGCGTCGCCGCGCCGGGGTAGATCCACCAGGGCGAGCGGAAGGTCCAGGCCGAGATCCCCGCCAGCACCGTGTCGAACAGGAGCGCGCCGATCAGCGCGGGCCGGTCGTGGGCTACCACGAGCGAACCGGCCACGGCGGTGCCATAGGCCAGCAGGTAGAGCGGCAGCGCGTAGCTGCGTTCGCGCGGCGCCAGCCAGCGGCCCAGGAAGAGCGCCGGCAGGGCCAAGGCCAGCAGGACCAGCCCGTAGGTGGTCCGCGGGGCCTGCGGCGCCCAGTGCGCCAACAGGTAGAGCGCCCAGGCCGGCAGCAGCGCCGCCGCCGGGTAGAGGAAGAGGCTGCGCGCCGGCCGGCCGGCCGCGGCCCACTGCCAGCGGTCGGCCCACAGGGCCACCAGGTAGAAGAGCACGCCCACCCCGCAGATGACGACGGCGCTGTCGATGTGCCACAGCCCCAGCAGCAGCGCCCCCAGCATCGCCAGGTGGCCGGCGAGCTGGGCCGGCAGGCCCCAGCGGACCTGCTGCCCGGCCGCCACACGCGCCGCTGGCGGACCCGGCTGCTCCAGGCCGGCGTCGGAGTGAGCGGCGCGGACCGGCCGCGTCAGCCAGGCCAGGACGAGCCCCACCAGCAGCTCGAACACCGCCAGGGCCGCCCAGCCCCGCGGGAAGGCAAAGACGCTCTCGTCGAACAGGACCGGCTGCGGCCAGACGTACCAGCCCAGGTGGGTGAGCAGCGTCCAGGGCAAGGGCAACAGGAAGGCGGCGAAGTAGGCAAAGTGCACCTTGCGGAACAGCCGGGCCGAGAGGGCGTACAGCGCGGTCACCACGAGCAGCCCGACCACGGCCCAGGTCTCCGGCGTCTTCCCGCCGTCCAGCAGCACCAGGAGCATGTTGCGGGTCAACGCCAGGCCGATGGCCAACACCGAGACGGCAAAACCGGAGACCAGCAGCGGCCGGCGGAAGAGCCGCCAGAGCCGCCGCACCACGCCGACCAGGGCGCTCTGCGCGGGCGCCGCGGTGGGCTGCGGGTGCCGCCGGCCCAGCCAGCGCAGCCCGCGCTCGGCCAGGACGTAGCCCGCGGCAAAGAGGGCCACCTTGGCCGCCGAGGACCCCCGCGCTGCCGCGCCAGCCAAGGCCGCCAGGCCGCCGGCGGCGGCCCCCAGCCAGGCGGCCGCATGCCCCTGCCAGGGCCGGCCAAAGACCCAGGTACAGAGGCCAAAGGCCACTGCCAGCAGCAGCTCCCCGCCGGCCGCCCAGAAATAGGCCGGGTCGGTCCGCCCGACCAGTGCCAGGATGACCTCGGCCACTGCCGCGCCGGCGCCGAGCGCCTGGGCCACGACGTACAGCGGCAGGAGGTTTCCCCGGGGCACGCTGCGCCAACGCTCCAGCAAAAAGGCCCCCAGGACGTACAGCAGCACGATCCCCGCCAGCGCCATCCCCAACGGATCGCGTTCCAGCCCCAGCCAGTCCAGCCCCAGCAAGCAGCCGGCCGGGAAGAGGAGTGCCCCCGGGATGAGCCAGAGGCGCTGGTGCAGCAGGCGGGCCGCGGCGAAGTAGAAGGCGGCGGCCAGCAGCAGCGTCACCGCCATCCACTGCTGGTCGTAGTAGGCCAGCGCCGTGATCACCGCCACCGGGGCGCTGAGGTGGGCCGCCGTCTGCCAGGGCCGGCCGTAGGCCCAGCGCGCGCGCCGCAGCAGCCAGCCCAGCCCCAGGAGCAGCCCGGCCACGAGGACATAGGCCAGCCCCAGCAGGGCCTCGGCCGGCCGGCGCTCCACCCACATCAGCCAGGTCCAGGGCAGCAGGAGCAGCACCGCCGTCCAGTGCGGCAGGAGCTGCCACCAGGGCCGCCGGGCCAGCACTGCCCCGAACCCCGGCGCCTCGCCGCGGTGCACCAGCAGCGCCAGCCAGGCGCTGAGGGCCATCCAGTTGCCCACCACGTAGGTGAGGATGGGCCGGTCAAAGAGGAGCAGCGGCGGCAGCAGGGCCAGGGCGGCGATGAGCCAGCCGGCGCCGTACACCGGCGCATCGTAGCGCTGGGGCCAGGGCCGCCGCGCGCGCAGGCCGGGAGCCGCGGCGGGCTCGCCCGCCGCCGGCGCCTCGCCCGCGCCGCCACCGGGCGCCCCAGGGCCGATGGCCTCCCGGCCACCGCCTTCCCCACGGCTTTCGGCAGCAGGAAGCCGCCGCAGCAGCAGCCCCATGACCACGTGCACGATAGCCACCAGCGCCCAGCCCAGCCCCAACTGGGCGATCGTCGCCCCACGGCTGGCAGCCCAGGCCGACGCCGCCGTGACCAGGAGCAGGCTGGCCATCAGCGCCAGCCAGGGCCGCCGCCACAGCCGCACGGCCAGGGCCACCGTCCCGGCCAAGAGCAGGTGCACGATCCCGCCGACCGTGGCGTCGGTCAGCGCCCAGGCCGCCGCCAGGACGCCCAGCGCTGCACCGCAGCCGACGAGGGTCTGTCCGGCGGCGCGTCCGGCTCTGCCCTCCGCCGGGCGCAGGAGCTGCCGTCCGACCACCAGGTAGAGCGGCACGAGTACCGCCAGGCCCAGGGCGTGCCAGGCCGGCCGCACCGCCCACATGTCAAAGAGCACGCGCTGGGTCAGCCAGACGGCGACGGGAAAGCACGCGGCCGCGGCCAACCCCACCGGCCGCACCCGGTCGCGCACCCCCGCCAGGAGCAGGACCAGCGCCCCGAACCACCAGTCCAGCGCCAAGGCCGTGGAAAAGGCCCGGTCGCCGGGCAGGCGGATCAGGCCCCAGGCCAGGCCCAGCGGCAGGATCACCGCCACGGCTGCCAGCGCATCCCTCCAGAGAGGCGCGGCGAGCGTCCGCCAGCGGCCCCGGTCGCGGTACAGCCCCTCCGCGGCCAGGGCCAGGAGCAGCGCCAGGCCGGCCAGGGCCGCCTGCCACCAGCGCTCGTCGACCCCGCCCACCCTCATCCCGGCGGCCAGCAGCGACCCGGCCGCCACCCCCACCAGGTAGCCGAAGATCTCGTTCCGCAGCAGCAGGACGGTGAGCAGGTAGACCACCAGGCACACGGCCGAGGCCACCAGCCAAACCTCCGGCCAGCGCTCGGCAGGAAGGCTGCCCGAGAGGTAGATCGCGTAGAAATCGAGCGGCACGAGCAGCGAGGCCACCGCGGTCAGGGCCATGCCGGAACCGTACAGCTTCATGTGCACGCGGACGTACCAGCCGAGGGCGTAAAAGGCCACCGTGAAGAGGGCCAGGAAGGTGACCTGGAGCCAGTCCGGAAAGGCCTGCCAGTTCCAGACGACGAGCGACACCGCCGCGGCAAAGATCAGCGCCGCTCCCAGGAAGAGGATCACGCGCAGGGTGCGCTCCGAGAGGAGCGTCTCCCAGACCCGGTCCCAGGTGAGCGGCGGGCGTGGCGGCCTGGGCGGGCGCGGCGGCTTCTCCGGCCTGGCCGGCGCGGCCGGTCTCTCCGCCGCAACGGCTGCGGGCGGCTCCGCAGCCACGGCCGGCACGGCCGCGGGCACCGGCGCGGTTGCCGCCTCCAGGGCCTGCACGGACCCGAGCATCTCGGCGTGGGCGTGGCTGTAGGCCTCTTCCGGCACGCGCCCCTCGGCGTGCAGGCGCTCGATCGTCTCGACCAGGAAGCGCGCCCGGACCAGGGCGCGTTCGGAGAGGGTGGGCGGCTCGGTGGCCGGCGCGTCGAGCAGGAGGTCCTGCAGCGCGCTGCGCTCCGCCTGGGCCCGGACCAGGAGCTCCTCTCCTACCCCGGGCTTCAGCCAGGCCAGGCGGATCCAGGTGGGCACGGTATCGGCCAGCGCTTCGAGCCGCAGCACCCGCAGCCGGGCGGCGCCGGCCGACACCGCGTCGAGCGTCGGCGGGCGCAGCCCCAGGTCGGCCTGCACGTGGCGGCGCCTGCGGCCGTAGCGCAGCCGCAGCTCCTCCCGCAGCGCGGCCGGCACGTGGTCCCACGTTGCCAGTTCCGCCAGCAGGTAGTCGAGGTGGCCGAGCTGCTCCAGCAGGCCGGCGTCGCCCTGGAAGGCGCACGCCGGACAGGGGGATAGAGCAGTGAAGCCGTCGTGCCCGCACTTCGGACAGCGCATCACATCCTCCCCGGCACTGCTTGCCTGGCGCGGAGTATAGCACGTTCCGAGACGCAAATCAATGGGGAATTCGTTGACGTCCCCGGGCCGCTGTGCTAGAATGGCACGGAGGTCAACATGCAGTCAGAGATCAAGACCATCGCGCTGCCGCTGCCCTACAGGCTGGGCAGCGTGAACTGCTGGTGGCCACCGGCACCGGCCACGTCCTGATCGACACGGGAGGGCCCAAAAGCCGTCGCGAGCTGGAGGGGGCGCTCGCCGGCGCGGGCTGCCAGGCCGGTGGCCTCCAGCTCATCGTGCTGACCCACGGGGACTTTGACCACATCGGCAATGCCGCCTACCTCCGCACCGGCTTCGGCGCGACGATCGCCATGCACCGGGACGACTCCGGCATGGCCGAGCGCGGCGACATGTTCTGGAACCGGAAGGCGGGCAGCGCGCTCATCCGCGCGCTCGCTCCGCTGCTCTTCCGCTTCGGCCAGGCGAACCGCTTCGTGCCCGACCTGTACGTCGAGGACGGGCTCTCTCTCGCCGCGCACGGGCTCGAGGCCACCGTCCTCTCGATCCCGGGGCACTCCAAGGGCTGCATCGGCATCCTGACCGCCGCCGGCGACCTCTTCTGCGGCGATCTGTTCGACAACACCAAGGGGCCGGCTCTCAACGCCATCATGGACGACCCGGCCGCAGCCGAAGCCAGCATCCAGAAACTGAGGAACTGCGCCATCCGCACCGTCTACCCTGGGCACGGCCGGCCGTTCGCCATGGAACAGCTCCCATTTGCGCGTCCGGCGGGGATATAGTACAATACCGGCGGTCAGAAGCAGGGGGATGCTCGACGGCACACTGCCAAATGCCCCCGCGGCGGTCACGCGACAAAGGGGTCACGGATGACCACACCGGCACACGCTGGGCTCACCGGGCGCGAACCCTCCCCCGACGGGGACCGGTCGGCCCTTTCTTGTGCCCGTGGCTCTTCGGAAATGGGCACACCGCCCACCAGCCAGTTGGAGGAGGACCATGCGACTCTATGCCGACAGTGCAAAGTGCTGTGGCTGCCAGGCGTGCCTGCTGGCGTGCGCCTTTAGCCACTTCCGGGAGAACAACACCCACAAGGCCGCCCTGGCGGTCGTGCCGCACTTTCCCAGCCCCGGCACCTACGAGGTCCGCGTCTGCACCCAGTGCGGCGAGTGCGCCAAGGTCTGCCCGGTGGACGCCATCCCGCGGAACGACAAGGGCGCCTACTACATCGACCCCGCGCTGTGCATCGACTGCGGAGCCTGCATCGATGCCTGCCCGGAGAACGTCATCTTCAAGATCCCCGGGCGCGAGGCGCCTTTCGAGTGCGACCTCTGCGGCGAGTGCGTCAACTTCTGCGGCATGAACGTGCTCTCGATCGCGGACTAGGCCCTGACGGAGGAAACCGATGAACGGATATGCTGGCACGATTCTGCGCGTGAACCTGACCACGGGCGAGGTCCGCAAGGAGCCCTACAACCCCGCGGTCGCCCGCGACTTCCTGGGGGGGCGCGGTCTGGGCATCTACACCCTCTGGACCGAGGTGCCGGCCGGCACCGACCCCCTGAGCCCCCAGAACAAGCTGATCGCCTCCACCGGGCCGCTCTCCGGCCTGCTCGTCCCCGGTGCCGGCAAGATGGACTGGGCCTGCAAGTCGCCCCTCACCGGCGGCTACGCCAGTGCCAGTGTCGGCGGGCACCTGACGGCGGAGCTCAAGTCCGCCGGCTACGACGCCATCATCCTCGAGGGCGCCTCCGCCAAGCCGGTCTATCTCTACATCGACGACGACAAGGTCGAGCTGCGCGACGCAGCCGACCTGTGGGGCCAGGGCTCGATCACCACCGAGGAGCTGCTGAAGAAGCGCCTGGGCGAGGACTTTCAGATCGCCACGATCGGGCCGGGCGGAGAGAACCTGGTCAAGTACGCCTGCATCACCACCGACTACGGCCGGCAGGCCGGCCGCGGCGGCGTCGGCGCGGTCATGGGCGCCAAGAAGGTCAAGGCCGTGGCCGTGCGCGGCACCAGGTCCATTCCCGTGGCCGACCCCGAGCGCTTCTGGCAGCTCGCCCACGACATGTACCGGGCCTGCAAGACCGCCGAGGGGCTGGAGGCCTGGCAGCGCTACGGCACGACCATCGTCACCTCGTGGTGCGACGAGGTCGGCGCCCTGCCCACGCGCAACTTTCAGCAGGGCTCTTTCGAGCAGGGCCCCAACCTCTACGGCCAGGTGATGCGGGAAAAGATCGTCGTCACCGACAAGGGCTGCTTCGGCTGCCCCTCGCCCTGCGGCAAGTACTCCCACGCCCGCAAGCACGGCGTCTACGTCGAGGGGCCGGAGTACGAGACGATCGCCCTCCTGGGTTCGAACGTCGGCCTGGGCGACATCGAGGACGTGGCCTATGCCAACTACCTCTGCGACGAGCTGGGCATCGACACCATCTCCGCCGGCAACGCCATCGCCTTTGCCATGGAGTGCTACGAGAAGGGCCTGCTGACGAAGGAGCAGGCCGGCGGGCTGGACCTGCGCTTCGGCAACGCCGCGGCGGTCTTTGCCATGTGCGAGCGCATCGCCCGGCGCGAGGGCCTCGGCGCTCTCCTGGCCGAGGGGGTCAAGACGGCCGCAGAGAAGCTCGGCGGGAACAGCTCCGACTGGGCCGTCCAGGTCAAGGGCATGGAGCAGAGCGGCTATGACACCCACAACGCCACGGCCATGCTGCTGGCCTACATGACGGCCGACGTCGGCGCGCACCACAACCGCGCCTGGGCCATCACCTACGACCTGCAGGTGGGCCGCGACCGCGTCGCCCCGGAGAAGGTGGCCCGGGTGATCGAGCTGCAGCACATCCGCCCGCTCTTCGACGCCCTGGGGGCCTGCCGCCTGCAGTGGGTCGAGCTGAGCATCGACGTGACGTCGTACGCCCCGATGATGACCGCCATCACCGGGGTCGAGCGCTCCTGGGCGGACCTGCTCAAGATCTCCGAGCGCATCTGGAACCTGACCCGCCTGTACTGGTTTCGCGAGGTCCCCGGCTTTGGGCGAGACTGGGATTCACCGCCGCCGCGCTTCACAAAGGACCCGGCTACCGGCGGCGCCACGGCCGGCCAGCTCACCCCCATGGAGACGGCCCAGAAGCTACTGGACATGTATTACGAGCAGCGCGGCTGGGACAGCGACGGCCACCCCAGGCCGGAGAAGCTGGCTGAACTGGGGCTCGGCGCCTATGCGACGATGGGCGATTGACGATTGGCGATTGGCGATTGACGATTGACGATTGACGATTGGCGATTGACGATTGACGATTGACGATTGACGATTGGCGATTGGCCGAGGACGAACGCCTGGTCCCGGACCCTGAGCGCTGGGCCCTGGGCCCCCGGTCTGTCGGCCTTGCCCACGCTCATGCCCGTGCCAGCACGGCTACCCGTACCCTCCTGCCCTTGACCGGATCGTACCCGTCGCAGTAGGGCCCGCGGGGGAAGCCCAGCTCGGCCAACCGCTCCAGGATGTGCCGCGTCGGGTGGCAGCCGGGAAGCAGGCCCCGCTCGGGGTGGGGGTGGTCCTCCATGTAGTTGGCCACCAGGAGCTTTCCCCCCGGCAGAAGGTAGCTCGACAGGAGACGATCGAGGTACTGCCGCTCGTGCTCGCCCGGCACATAGACCAGCTCGGTGCGCACAAAATCAAAGCGCCGGGGTGGGAGCCAGGTGAAGCTGTTGCCGACAAAGAAGTGATCGGCGTACTGGGGCAGCCTCTCCCGCGCCAGCGCCACCAGCCGGGCGGAGATGTCCAGCCCGTAGGGGTCGATGGCGATGCCGCGCTCCCCCGTCCAGCGCAGGCAGCACTCCAGCAGGTAGCCGTTGGCGCAGCCGATGTCGAGAAAGGAGCCGGCCCGGTCGATGCAGTCGGCCACCGGCCGGCGCAGGGAGACCCAACGCTCCTCCGGCCCGGACATGCCCGACTGCCGCCACGGCTCGTCGTGGGAGAGGTAGGACGTCTCCAACACGTCGCGCACGTGCTCGAACCAGGCCTGCAGTTCCGCGCTTTCCATGGTATTCGCCGGGAGTCAGGTCCTTTCCCATGTCTCGGCAAAGTCAGCGACAGTGACACCTGTCGAACGGATCAGGCTTCGCAGTGTCCCCCTGGCAACTTCCTTGTGCAGAGGAATCGACGGCGTCGCGGGCTGCCCTTCCTTGACCATCACCACGTGGTACCACGCTGCCGCGCCACTACCCATCCCAACCTCTCAAACACCCGGACGACTTCATGTCCACCGAGCACAGGCAGGACGGGCATCACACCAGAACCTCCACCTGCTGTGTCTCGACGGTCAATGGGAGACCGCGTCCTGCGCGGACCTCCAGACACAACTGAATCGCCTCCCTGACATTCGCCAGGGCATCTCCCTTGGTCCGCCCCTGGCTGGCGCAGCCAGGAATCGCCGGATATTCGGCGATCCAGACACCATCTTCATCGCGGTCAAGAGTCACGAGAAACCTCATGGCAGCCTCCGGGGCGCACAACTGCGCGCAGCATCCTGGGCAAAGTAGAGCAGAGCTTACCCTCCAGGTCAATCCGGCTGGTGACGCTGCTCCGCGACCTCTTCCACCTGCCGGCCGTGCTCGCGCTCATCGTGGATCTCCACTCGCAGGATCGCGGCGATGGACTCTCCCCCCTGCTCGCGGTAGAGCTCCTCGGCAGGGACCGCCTCCACGGCGTCCAGCAACTGGCGATGCGACCGGGCCATCTCTGCGAGCAGGTCGGCCATGTCCTCCCGCCTGTACGTGGCCACCAGCCGGGCGTTAAAGGTCCTCCAGTCGCGGTCGTAGTGGTCCCAGTAGGCCGGCCGCCTCCCGGCCCGGACCGCCTCGATCGCCTCGATGTTGGCATAGTCCCAGCCCACCAGGTGCGCCAGCAGGTCCTTGGCCGACCAGATGCCGAGGAAGACCTCGTCCTGCTGGGCCGGGGACAGGGCGGCGACCGCGTCCAGGATGCCCTGCCGCGCCGCCACCAGGTCTGCAATCAGCCGCGCCTTACGAGCCTGGCCCTTTCCACGCACGGCTCCTCCTTATGTATCCTCGTCCGTTCCTATCTTCTCTCTGCTCTCTGCTCTCTTCTCTCTGCTCCCGGTCTCCGCTCCCTGCCCCGCTCTCTGCTCCCTGGGCCCCGAGCCCTGAGCTCTGCTCTCTCCTATCCGCTTGCCTCCATCCGCTTGCCTCCATCCGCTTGCCTCCATCCGCTTGCCTCTATCCGCTCTCTCCTATCCGCTTGCCTCTCCCTTCTCCACCCGAAACACCAGCTCGCCCTCGAACTCGTACCGCTTCACTGCCCAGGGCTGCCCCGCCACCATCTCCCAGAAATCGGCCTCGTAGTTGCCCTCCATGCCCCTGTCCCGCCGCCCGCCCAGGCTGTGCACCGGGAAGGAGACCAGCACGGTATCGGCGCGGACCCCTGCCAGCAGCCGCCGGCCGGCCCCCTTCTCCACCTGCTCCAGGCAGGGCACCAGCTTTAGGAGCAGCGCCAGGTCGACCGGCTCCGGGGGCAGTTCCCCCAGGATATCGCCGGCCACAGCCCGGCCCCGCACCGGCAGCAGGGCGAAGCACTCGTTGAGAAAAGCGGCCATGTCCTCGTAGACGTCCCAGGCGTGGTAGGCCGCCCCCTCCGCCAGCGGCAGCCAGGGGATGGCCAGCGGGTTGAGCCCGCAGCCCAGGTCGAGGACGCTCCGGATCGGCGGCCGGCCGGCCAGGGCCTCGGTGTAAAAGTCCGCCAGGATGGGCAGGCGCTCACGGGTCGAGGAATGATGCCTCATGATCCGGGCACAGGCCTGCGGCAGGTCCGCCGGGCCGGCCGCGCGTAGCTCTGCCAGCCAGCGCCCGTAGTGCACCCCCGCGTCCAGATAGGCCCCGGCCGCCTGGTGCAGCTTGCGCTTGGTCGCCTTGACGGCCTCCTTCCAGCCCCGTCCCTTGGCCAGCTCCATCTGCCCGAGGCGCGAGACGAAGCCGGGCGCAACGTGACGGTACCTGGGCCCCTCCCGAACCGCCGCCACTAACCGGTCCAGCGGACCTGCCGCGCTTTTTTTCCCACGCTCACTCTCTTCAGCCACAGCAGCCTGACCCCCTGGCTCCTCACGCTTCACGTTTCACTCTTCACGCTCCACGTATTGCCCCGTGGCCCCCTCCCCCTCCAACCTCCCCAGCAGCTGCATCATGAACCGCAGGTTATGCATCGTCGCCAGCCTCTGGTACAGCCCGTCGCCCAGCTTGAAGAGGTGGTGCAGGTAGCCCAGGGAGTAGCGCCGGCAGCAGGGACCGTCGCAGTGGGGTGAGACCGGGCCGGCGGCCTTGATGTTCTTCTTGTCGCCCACGTGCACATAGGAGAACCAGTCGCCCGACAGGCCGGCAGGAGCCGTGAACGTGTAGAGCCGGCCGTGGCGTGCGTCCCGCGTCGGCATAACGCTGTCCAGCAGGCCGTAGCCGAAACGAACGCACGTCGCCACGTGCGCCGGGTGCCCCACCCCCAGGGCGTGCAGGGGCCACTCCCGCGGCACCAGCTCGCGCACATAGGCGATGATGTCGGCCAGCAGGCTGCCCTGCCCGTCCAGCGGCCAGCCGCCGTAGCCGTACCCATCAAAACCGATCGCCAGCAGCTCCTGGGCACAATGCCGGCGCAGCTCCGGCGAGGCGCCGCCCTGGATCACGGCAAAAAGCGCCGGCCGCGCCTCCGGTGGCAGCTCCTTCTCCTGCACCAGGCGGTCGAACGCGGCCCGGCAGCGCCGCGCCCAGGCGATCGTCCGCCGCACCGACTCCTCCTGCACCGGCAGCGGGTCGTCGGGATGGGTGCAGTCGTCCAGGCAGATGAGCACGTCGGCCCCGTAGCGAAACTGCAGCTGGATCGACTTTTCCGGGGTGAACTGGAACTTGCGCGCCGCCCCTTCCGGGCGGAAAGACAGGCCGCGCTCGCCGAGCCGGCCGAAGCGCGGGTCCTGCCGGATCAGCGAGTACGCCTGGAAGCCGCCCGAGTCGGTGACGATGGGCCCATCCCAGCCCATCATCGCGTGCAGCCCACCCAGCGCCTGGACCGTCGAGGTGCCCGGCTTCTGCATCAGGTGAAAGACGTTCGTCTGCAGGGCCTGGACGCCGCAGGCCGCCAGGTCGAGCGCGTCGAGCGAGCGCACCACCCCCTGGGTGGCGTCGGGGAGAAAGGCGGGCAGCCGCAGCCGGCCGTGGGGCAGCCTCAGGGCGTCGCCTGCAGCACTCATGACCCACCTCTACCCGTACAGCGCTCTCAGCTTCTGGCAGAGAGCGGTACTCGTGTTCAGTTTGGTCACCGGCGAGAACTGGCAGACTGAACCGATCAGGCCGGCCGAGAAGGGCAGGCAGGGAAAGCGCCGGGCGATGATGGGGGCGGCGGCCTGCTGGAAAAAGGCCTCCGCCAGGTCCAGGCCTTTGACAAAGGTGGCCATGGGCAAACCTCTCTCGCGCTGGCAGCGCTTGTGGCCGCGGGGAACCCTGCCTGGATGCCACGGGCCGACACTGCAGACCTGCTGTGCCTTGTCCAGCAGCAGGAATCGGGCTTGGATGTTCGACCGTTCCCAGGACATCCCTCCTCGATCCATGGCCCCCATCATACCACACGACATGCCGCAGCGCAACTGGCGCCCGCTCGGCCACGCCCTCCGCCGCGCCGCCCGCTTGTCTCCCTGTACCTTGTCCCATTCCCCCTGCTCTCTGCTCCTTGCTCTCCTCTCTCCGCTCTCCGCTCTCTATCTCCTTGCCCCGCTCATTTGCGCCCCGCTCCCTTTTCTGATACACTACCGCCTACACATCGCGCCGGAGGTCCGGGTGTTTCGCTGGAAAACGCTGCGCCGCCGCCTGCTCATCTTTGTCGGCATCGGGCTGCTCATCTACCTGGGCCTGGCCATCTGGGGCGACGTCGGCCAGGTCGGTGCGCGCTTCCTGTCCTTCCGCTGGGAGTACATGCCCCTGGCCCTCGGCTTCACCGCCCTGAACTATGTCCTGCGCTGGCAAAAGTGGCACTACTACCTGCGCCACCTGGGCATCGTCGACGTGGGCTGGGGCGACAGCGCCCTCCTCTTCACCGCCGGCATGACCATGGCCGTCACCCCGGGCAAGATGGGCGAGGTGTTCAAGTCGTATCTGCTCAAGCAGCTAGACGGCACGCCCATGAGCGTCTCGGCGCCGATCGTCGTGGCCGAGCGGCTCACCGACGGGCTGGGCATGCTGCTCATCGCCGGCGTGGGCCTGGTGAGCACCTCCTACGGCTGGCCGCTCTTTGTGGTGCTGTTCGTACTGGCCGGTCTCTTCATCTTCCTGGCCCAGAACCGGCCCCTGGCCACCCGCCTGATCGCCTTCCTGGAGCGCTTGCGCTGGGGGCGGCGTTTCGGCGACTCGCTGCGGAAGCTCTACGAGAGCACCTACCAGCTCCTGCGCTGGAGGCCGCTCCTGTGGATGACCGCACAGAGCGCCCTCTCCTGGTTCGGGGAGTGCATCGCCGTCTACTACGTCGTGCTCGGCCTGGGCGGCCGGGAGGGCTGGGACGTGCTCCTGCTGGCCTCTTTCGTTTTCGCCGCCGGCACCCTCTTCGGCCTGGTCTCCTTCCTCCCGGGCGGGCTGGGCGTGACCGAGGTGACCTACGCCGGCCTGCTCGTCCTCTTCGGCCTGCTGCCCGACCAGGCCGGCGCCGCCACCGCCTCCTTCCTCATCCGCCTCTTTACCCTATGGTTCGGCGTCAGCCTGGGGGTGCTGGCCCTCTTCATCCTCACCCGCCGGCTGGGCGGGCTGGAGGAGGAGGCAGAGCAGGAGAAGCCGGCCTCCTGACACCCCGTCCCCTTGCGCAATACACATCTCTGTGCTAATATATACACATCAAGCCGGTCAGGAGGTGACCAGATGCGGACCAACGTTGTCCTGGACGAGGCGCTGATCGAGCAGGCCAAGCAGCTCACCGGCATCCGAACGACCCGCGGAGTCATCGAGGAGGCTCTACGCACGCTGGTCCAGCTGCGCATGCAGGGCCAGATGCGCGATCTGCGCGGCAAGCTGCACTGGGAGGGCGAACTATCAGCACTACGAGAGGCGCGCGGCCATGCTGCTCGTTGACTCCACTGTGTGGATCGACTACTTCAACGGCCGGGCCACACCGCAGACCGACTACCTGGACTGGGTCTTGTCTCGCCGCCTGATCCTCGTGGGCGATATCGTCCTGGGCGAAGTGCTCCAGGGCTTTCGTCGCGACGAGGATTTCGAACAGGCTCGGCAGGCACTGGACAGGTTCCCCCAGGTCAGCCTGCTGAACCCCACGCTGGCCATCCAGAGCGCCGTGCACTACCGCTCCCTGCGCCGCTTAGGCCTCACGGTTCGCAGGATGGTAGACTGCTTCATTGCCACATTCTGCATCGCCACGGGCTGCGACCTGATCCACGACGACCGCGACTTTGATCCGTTCGAACAGCACCTGGGCCTGCGCGTGATCCATCCGTAGAGGGTGGCGGCGAGAAAGGCTGTTCTTGGCGAAACCTGTGCCACGACCTCTTGGCAGTCAGGACATCGGAGGCAACCCATGCCCACCATCACGCAGGTCGTCAAGCGCACCGGGGCGGTCGTCCCTTTCAACCAGGAGCGCATCACCAACGCCATCTACCGCGCCGCCGTGGCCGTCGGCGGGCGCGACCGCGCCACGGCGGAGCGGCTCTCGGACCAGGTAGTGGCGCTGCTCGAGCAGACCAACCCGCCGGGCCACATCCCCACGGTGGAGGAGATCCAGGACCTGGTGGAAAAGGTGCTCATCGAGAACGGCCACGCCCGCACGGCCAAGGCCTATATCCTCTACCGTGAGGAGCGCGCCCGCGCCCGCCGGGAGCGGGCCCGCTACTCGGCCGAGTCCCGCGAGTACATCCCCTGGCGCAAGATCTGGGAGGTGCTCAACTGGGCCGTCGATCACGACCTGCACACGGTGGCCGGCTTGAACGCGCGCATCGAGCGGGGCGAGTTCGCCGAGATCGTCCGCGAGAGCGACCACTGCTACAACGAGGACATCTCCACCGCCAGCGAGATGATCCAGGAGCGCCGCGCCGACCTGCGCGTCGTCATCATCGCCGGCCCCTCTTCGTCCGGCAAGACCACCACCACCACCAAGCTCAACCACCTGCTGACCAAGGCCGGCCTGCAGCTCATCCCGCTCACCGTGGACAACTACTTCTTCGACCTGGAGGTCCACCCCAAGGACGAGTTCGGCGACTATGACTTTGAGACGCCGCAGGCCCTCGACCTGGAGCTGATCAACCAGCACCTGGTCCGCCTGATCGCCGGGGAAGAGGTGCGCATCCCCTTCTACGACTTCAAGACCGGCCAGCGCCACGACGACCACACTCCCATGCGCATTGGCCCCAGCGACCTTGTCCTGATCGACAGCCTGCACGGCCTCTACGCCGACATGACGCGCGACATCGAGCCCGAGCGCAAGTTCAAGCTGTACATCGAGCCGCTGCTGCAGATGAAGGACGCCGCCGGCCGCTTCGTGCGCTGGACCGACCTGCGCCTGATGCGCCGCATGGTCCGCGACGCCGCCCACCGGGCCTATGACCCCCAGCGCACGCTGGAGCACTGGCACTATGTCCGCACCAGCGAACTGCGCCACATCATCCCCTATATCAACAGCACCGACTATGTCGTCAACAGCGGCCTGCCCTACGAGCTGCCGATCATGCGCGCGCGCCTGCTCGCCCACTTTGCACGGTGGACCGAGCAGTACCGCGACGACCCCCTGCGGGTAGACGCCGGCACGCGCGCGGCGCGCGTGCACCGGCTGCTGCAGCAGGTCGCCCCGGTCGAGGACGAATCGTCGATCCCGCCTGACTCGCTGCTCCGCGAGTTCATCGGGGGAAGCTGCTACAGATACTAGCGATCAGCTATCAGCCATCAGCTTTCGGCGTACAGCTGACCGCTGATCGCTGATCGCCGAAAGGAGTCTCCCATGCGCATCGCTTTCTTCGTCTACGAGTACCCGCCGGCCATCGTCGGCGGGCTGGGGACGTACGCCACCTACATCACTCGCGCCCTGGTGCAGCAGGGCCACGAGGTCGCCGTCTTCACCATGAACCCGGCCGGCGCGCTGCCGACGCGCGAGGTGCTCGCGGGCGTAGAGGTCCACCGGCCCATCGGCGTCGACGCGACCAACGTCTTTCCGCTGCTGGTCAATGAAGAGCTGCGCCAGTGGGGCTCGTTCTTCAATGACATCTTCACCTCCAACATCCTCTGCGCGGCCAAGTTCATCAACCAGGTGATGGAGGGCGAGGCCGCCCCCTTCGACATCGCTGCGGCCCACGACTGGCTCAGCGCCATCGCCGGCCTGATCGTGCGCAACCAGACCGACCTGCCCGTCGTCTTTCACGTCCACAGCGCCGAGTGGGGCCGCCGCGGCAACGCCGGCTCGCCCTTTGTCGGCCGGCTGGAGTGGGAGATGGCCCTGCAGGCCCACCGCATCGTCACCGTCAGCCACGCTATGAAAGACGATCTCAACTGCCACGGTTGGTCGCCGGCCAAGATCAGCGTCGTCTGGAACGGTGTGGACCCAGCAGTCTATGACCCCACCACCGTGCCCCATGAGGAGGTGCAGCAGTTGCGCGCCCGCTACGGGATCGGCGCGGACGACACCATGCTCCTCTTTGTCGGCCGGCTCACCTGGGTCAAGGGCGTGCGCAACCTGATTCAGGCCATGCCGATCGTGTTGGCAGCCTATCCCCAGGCCAAGCTGGTCATCCTGGGCAAGGGCGAGGAGCAGCACGACGTGGACGAGCTGGTCAACCGCCTGGGCATCGCCGACCGCGTCGTCACCCACTACGCCTTTGTCTCGGAGTGGGAGCGCATCGTGCACTATGCCGCTGCCGACCTGTGCGTCTTTCCCTCGGTCTACGAGCCCTTTGGCATCGTCTCCCTGGAGGCGATGTCCATGGCCCGCCCGGTGGTCGTCGGGGCGAAAGGCGTGGTGGGCTTTCGCGAGCAGGTGACGCCCTCCGGCGCCGACCAGAACGGCGTCCACGTCAACGGCAACGACCCGGCCGACATCGCTTGGGGCATCCAGTCCGTCCTGCAGGATCGCGAGCGCGCCCGCGAGATGGGCGCCCGCGGCCGCACGCGCGTGCAGCGCCACTTTACCTGGGAGCAAGTGGCCCGGCAGACGGCGGAGGTGTATCAGCAGGTCGTGGCCGAGAAGCAGGGAAGGAGATAGAGCAGAGAGCTGATCGCTGCCATGGACGAACCACAAGCAGAGATCGTGCTGCGCTACGTGCCGCAGAAGGAGGACTATATCGCCGGGATGCGGGCCTACCGGCTGCGCGACCCGCGCACATGGCTGCTGGGCGTTCGAGTCGGTCGAGCAGGAAGTGGCGTTCCGCCGGCTGGCCGGGCAGCACCCGAAGGGCCTGCCGACCGCGGATTGACGATTGACGATTGGCGATTGGCGATTGGCGATTGGCGATTGACGATTGGCGATTGACGATTGACGATTGACGATTGACGATTGGCGATTG
>CAZTIG010000057.1:0-25979 GCA_964613665.1 uncultured Chloroflexia bacterium | reverse complement strand
CTGGGCTCGCCCGAGGCCCCGGCGCGCCGGTTCACCATCGTCGGCGAGGAGGAGGGGACACAGCCCTCGGCGTAGGCCCTGGCCGCGAGAGCCCATCCTCCACGGGGTCCACTGCCGGGAGGGGTGGGGCAGCGGGTCGGACCTGCCCTGCGCACCCCTGCACACGTGCCAAACCGCGGCGTCCTTCTCGGGCGCGCGCTATTCTTCCCGGTGCCACACGAATGCGCTCCGCCTCGCCCGCTCGGAGCTGGGGTTCTGCCGGGCGGCTCGTGCCGCCCCGGGTCGTCGAGCTTGCGGTGGCGGGCGGAGCGCGCCAGAGTCGACGTGCAAGCATGCCGGGCGCCCGTGCTTCTCCGCGCTCTCCACGCTGCCGGGCAGCCGGCATAGCCCCAGCCCATGCTGTGCCGGGCACTCTCCGGGAGGGCCTGATGCGCGGTCCCGAGAGCGTCGCGATTTGCCTGTGACGGCCGGGGCGGGTATAATGGCGCAAAAGCACCGGGATGGCCGCGTTGACCGACATGCTCGCCGTCGAGGCCGAGAACCTGACCCGCAGGTTCGGCGATTTCACCGCTGTGGACAGTATCTCCTTCCGCGTGCGCGGGGGGGAGATATTCGGCTTTCTCGGGCCCAACGGCTCGGGCAAGACGACCACCATCCGCATCCTCTGCGGCCTGCTCGCGCCGACGGCCGGCCAGGCCCGCGTCCTCGGTTTCGACGTGGCCAGGCAGCCCGAGGAGGTCAAGTCGCGCATCGGCTACATGTCCCAGCGCTTTGCCCTCTACGGCGACCTCAGCGTCCAGGAGAACCTGGAGTTCTACGCCGGCATCTACGGCCTGGCCCGCCAGGAGGCCCGCCAGCGCATCGCCGACTTCCTGGAGATGGTGGGCCTGCAGCGGCGCCGCCGCGAGATGGTGGCCAACCTCTCCGGGGGCTGGAAGCAGCGGCTGGCCCTCGGCTGTGCCATCCTGCACCGCCCGCGGATGCTCTTTCTCGACGAGCCCACCGGCGGCGTGGACCCGGCCTCGCGCCGCGAGTTCTGGGACCTGATCTACGCGATGGCCCGCAGCGGCACGACCATCTTTGTCACTACCCACTACATGGACGAGGCCGAGCACTGCCAGACCGTCGCCCTGATGTACCAGGGCCGGCTGATCGCCTGTAGCAGCCCGGATCAGCTCAAGGCCCACGCCATGCGCGGGCAGGTCTACGAGGTGGCCGTCGAGCCGCTGACCGAGGCGCTGGACCTGTTGCCGCACGTGGCCGGCGTGCACGAGGTGGCCGTCTACGGCACGCTCCTGCACGTGATTGCCGAACCCGGGGCCGACGCCGCCATCCGGGCCGCCCTGCACCGCAGCGGCCTGCAGACTGCCTCGTTGGACGCAATCCCTCCCTCCCTGGAGGACGTCTTTATCTCCCTGGTGCAGCAGCCGGTGGACATGCATTCCCCTCCAGCCGGGTGATCTCGATCTGCTCGATCCGTGGGCCGCGCATCTGCTGCACGCGCAGGCGCAGGTCCAGGTAGCGAAAGGTCTCGCCCTCGGCCGGCAGGCGCTGCAGGTGGGTGAGGATGAAGCCGGCCACGGTCTCATAGTCCTCCGCCTCGGGCAGCCCCAGGTTGAGTTCGGCGTTGGCGTCCTCGATGCGCATCTGCCCGGCGATCACCATGGTGCGCTCGTCCACCGGCCGGAAGGGCCGCTCCTCGTGGTCTGTCTCGTCCTGCAGCTCGCCAAAGATCTCCTCGACGATGTCCTCCACCGTCAGCGCGCCGGCCATGCCGCCGTACTCGTCCACCAGGATGGCCATGCGCGAGCGGTCCTGGCGCAGTTCCTGCAGCAGGGCGGCCACCGGCTTGGTCTCGGGGAAGAAGCGGGCCGGCCGCATCCAGTCGCGCACCGGGCGCGACAGGTCCAGCGTGCATCCGGGCATGTCGAGCAGGAGGTCCTTGACCGAGACGACGCCGACCACGTCGTCGACGCCGCCGGGGCCCAGGACCGGAAAGCGGCTGTGGCCGGTCTGGCGAAAGCGCTCCAGGAGCGCGCTGGCCGGTTCGTCCTGGACGAGGGTGGCCACGTCGGGGCGGGGGATCATCACCTGGCGGGCCGTGCGCTCGCCCAGGTCAAAGACCCGGACCAGCATGCGCTTCTCCTCTTCCTCCAGGACGCCCTCCCTGCGGCTGGCGGCGACCAGCATCTTCAGCTCCTCCACCGAGTGCACGCGCTCGTGGCCGCTGGCCGGGCGGATGCGCAGCAGGCGCAGGAGGAGGTTCCCAGCCCCGTTCAGGAGCCAGATCAGCGGCAGGAAGGCGTAGAAACTCCACAGGATGGGCCGCGCCACCAGCAGGGATGCGCGCTCGGGATTCTGCAGTGCCACCGACTTTGGGGTGAGCTCGCCGACGACGACGTGCAGGATCGTGACCACCACGAAGGAGATGGCCACGACGATTCCCGCCCGGGCCGGCCCGATCCAGGCGTCCGGGATCAGCCGCAGCAGCGGCTCCAGCACCGGCACGAGGGCCCGCTCTCCGATCCAGCCCAGCAGCAGGCTGGCGATGGTGATGCCCAGCTGCGTGGCGGCGATGAAGCGGTCGGGGTCCTGGATCGCCCGCCGCACCACGGCAGCGCTGCGGTTGCCCTGGGCGATCAGCTCGGCGATGCGCGTGCGCCGCACGCTCACCAGGGCAAACTCCGCCGCCACGAAGAAGCCGTTGGCCAACACCAGGCCGATCACCGCCAGTAGCCTCAGTATCGTGTCCATCTCGCTCTGCCTCGCGCTCGTGTCCGCTCCACCTCCGTCCCCGCGATGGGGCCGGCCTGCCCAACATTGTACCTGCTTTCGCGGTGCAGGTCAACGGCGCAACGCGCCGGACCGCCCGCGTGGCTGCGGGCCGCAGGTGTGGTATAATAGGGCCGCGGACGCGGGCTATCTCTCCAGGGGCCCGGCCGGAGGATTCGCCATGGCCAGCCCGACACGCCGTCTCCATCCCGATCGATGGCGCGGTAGCCTTTTCCCAACCGCGGCTCGTGCCGCCGCGCTTCTCTCTGCGGTGTGCCTCCTGGCGGCCTGCGCGCCCCCGACCACGCCTACCGCGCCACCGGACACCGTCACGGCCCAGCCCTCTGCCACGCCGCCGGGCGCGACGCTCCGGCCATCTGCCCTGCCGACCCCGACTCCATCGCCCCACCCCACGTGGGACTCCCAGCCGCTGCCCACGGCTGTGCCCGCCCCCACGCCGCCGCCGCCCTGGCCGACCGCCCTGCCCGCGCCGACAGACGCTCCTCTGCTCAATCCCACCATGCAGGTGGCGACCTTCTTGTTCTACTGGTACGACTGCCCGAACAACAGTTGCTCCGCCGAATCCGTCTATGCCCATCCTCCCGGGTGGACCGGCCCCCTGGCCGGCGACCCCGACGCGCGCGACGGCACGGCCTACTCCTCCCTCAACCGCTACTGGTACCTTCAGGAGCTGCGCGACATGCGCCTGGCCGGCATCGACATCGTCCTGCCGGTGAGCTGGGGTGACTACCCGGCCCCCTGGTTCCAGACCCACGTGCTCCAGGCCCTCGTGGAGGCCAACCGCCAGATGGAGCCGCCGCTGCGCATCGGCCTCTTCGATGACACCACCTCGGAGGTCTGCGAGTACCGCGACTTTGCCGACAATCAGCAGTTCGACGGCAGCGCCTACTTTGGTGGGACCATGCGGCTCGACCTCTCCGACCCGGCGGCCGGTTTTTTCTTCTACGACCGCAAGATCAAGCCCTTTTTCGATCTGATCCCGCAGGAGATGTGGGCGACGCACGACGGGAGGCCCCTGGAGCAGGGCGGCCGCCCGCTCATCGTCGTCTACACGAGGGCCGACATCACCCACCTGGAGTACTCCGGATCCCTGTGGGCCGCGGTCAAGGATTCGTTCCAGCGCGACTTTCACGACCGCAGCGGGCAACCGATCCGGCCCTTTGTGATCCTGGACGGCAGCTGGTTTGGCGAGGCGTCGAGCAGCGGGGACCCGCCGCTCGACGACGTGGTCGACGGGCGCTATAGCTGGGGTGCGGCGCTGAACGGCCCTTCCTGGCATGCGATCCAAGGCTACATCGTGGCCTCGGCCGGCCCCGGCTTTGACAACCGCAACGCCGGCTGGGTCGAGACCAAGCTGCTGCAGCCCCGCGACCGCACGCGCGACGGCCAGCCGGGCGACCCGGGTACCTTTCTGCGCACCAGCCTGCAGCAGATCCTCCCTGGCACGAACCTGCTGCTGATCGAGACGTGGAACGAGCTATGGGAGGGCACCAACGTCTGCCGGGCCGCCTATCCGACGATCGCCGGCCAGTACGTGCCCGAGGACTATTACCTCGATGTGCTGCGGCGCTACCTGCGCGGACAGGGCCTGTGGTGGGCGGCGCAGCCCCTGCCCCCTGCCTGGCCCGCTGAGCTGGCGGCCGGCCGCTCCTATCGGCTGCCCCTGTCTGTGCTGAACACCGGTGCCCGCACCTGGGCACCCGAGAGCGGCGAGCGGCTGGTGCTGGGCGGCGACCTCTTCCCGGGCGGACAGGAGGTGCGCCCGGAGGGGCCGGTGCGGCCCGGGGAGACGGCGGACTTTTCGGTCATGTTCGTCACCCCGGCCCGGGCCGGGCCGCGCACCATCACCTGGCAGATGGCGGGCGCAGAGGGCCCCTTTGGAGAGGTAGGGACATGGACGGTGCTCGTGGGGGCGACGGTGGCTGTGCCGTCGCTCCAGGCGCACCTCTCCGGCGGGCCGCCCCAGGCCGGCCGGCCGCTGACCCTGACGGTGGAGCTGACCCCGGCCACGGCGTTGGCCGAGGTGCATGGGCAGGTCCGCTTCGACCCGGCGCTTCTCCAGCTGGCGGCAGTCCAGCCGCTGCCCGGCTACCTCTCGCCCCGGTGGAAGGTAGACGTGGACAACCGGCGTGGCGTGGTCCTGGTGGAAGCGCAGGCCGATCCGCAGCGGCCGACGCGCTGGGCCGTCCAGCTCCACCTGCAGGCCCTGGCAGCGGGCGAAAGCGGGCTGTGGATCGAGCAGGTCGAGCTGCGGCTGGCCGATGGCGCGACGCTGGTGCCCGAGGCGCTGTGGGTGCCGCTGGTGATCGGCGCGGTCCCGCGCTGAGCGTCCGGGGCCGCTTCCGGTCGCCGCCGCGCGAGGTGGGATCCGACAGCGACGGCCTCTGGCTGACCGCCGACCGCTGGCAGCTGCTCTCTGGAGGTGTCTTCTTGGCCCGGCGACTCGAGTGGCTGCTGCTGGTGCTGGTCCTGGCGCTGGCACTGGGCGTACGCCTCTATGGGCTGGGTTTCAGCCTGCCGATGACCGTTCACCCCGACGAGCCCAACGTGGTCGACCGCGCCGTGGCCACGCTCAAGACCGGCGACTGGAACCCGCGCTGGTTCATCTACCCCTCCGGCTACCACTACCTGCAGGTGGGCGTCATGGCCGCGCACCTGCTCTGGGGCATCGCCGCGGGGGAGTACAGCTCTCCGGCCGACCTGCCCGACTCCAGCCACGTCGTCACCTCTGCCCCGCAGGCGTACCTGTGGGCCCGCGGGATGACGGCCCTCTTCGGCCTTCTGACCGTCTTCCTGGTGTACCGGCTGGGCCGCCGCCTGGGCGGGCCAGCCGCCGGCCTGGCCGGGGCACTGCTCCTGGCCCTGTCCCCGCTGCACGCGGAGCACTCGCACTATGTGACCACCGACGTGCCCACGGCGGCGCTGACCCTCCTGGCGGTCTACCTGGCGTTGGACGTGCTGGAGAAGGGTGGACGCGGCCGGGCCTTCCTGGCCGGCCTGGTCGTCGGCCTGGCCGGCGGGTTCAAGTACAACGCCGTCGTGGCGTTGGTCCCGCTGGTCGTGGCCATCGGCCTGGGCGCGGTAGGCAGGGGGGGGAATCCCGCCGGTGCGCCTCCAGTGCCGGCCGGCCGGCGTCTCTGGCCCCTGCTCCTGCTGGCCCTACTGGGCGTCTTTGTCGGCTATACCCTGGCCTGTCCCTACACCTTTGCCGACCTGCCGACCTTTCTGGACGACCTGGGCTACGAGACGCACATCTACCGCTTCGGCGGCGAGGCCGGGGTGATCCGCATCTACGACGAGATCGTGCCCGGCGTGCCGCTGCCGCCCTGGCTGGCCTACGCCCACGCCATCTGGGCGGAGAACCCGCCGGTGGCCCTGGCCTACGTAGGGGGCCTGGTCCTGGCGCTGGTGCGGAGGCGCCGGGCCGAGATGGTACTGGTCTGCTTCCTGGCGGCCTACTACCTCTTTCTCACCTCGTACGCCTCCATCTTTGTGCGCAACGTCCTGCCGGCGCTGCCCGGTCTGGCCGTGCTGGGGGGCATCTTCCTGTCCGAGGGGGTCTCGTGGCTGGCCGAGCGGCCTCCCTGGCGCCGGCCGCTGGCCCGCTTTGCCCCGCTCCTGCTGGCGGCGGTGCTCGTGGGCATCCTGTTCGTGCCGGCCCGCGGCATCCTCGGGGCCGACGCCTACTGGGCCATCCCCACCAGCGAGGTGCAGGCCCGCCGGTGGCTCGACGCCCACCTGGCCCCCGGTGAAAAGGCCGCGGCCGAGCTGCACCCGCTGCTCTTTGTCCGTTCGCCCTACCACGTGACGGCGGTCGAGTACCTCAGCAACTATCCCCTGGAGGTCTTTACCAACCTGGGCTACCGGTACGTCGTGGTCAACTCGGAGCACTATGGCCCGGAGTTCGCCCGCGACGATACCTTCCCCGATTACTACCTGGCCCTGTTGGACCAGATGGAGCGTGTGGCCGATTTCCCTGGCCACACGCAGAAGCTGCCCGGCCCGCGCCTGACCATCTTTGCCGTGCCGCAGGGCGAGCTGCGCCCGCAGCACGAGCTGCGGGTCACCGCCGGCCCGGGGCTGCGCGTCCTCGGCTTTGACGTCGGCCACCGCCGCGAGGAGGGCGAGCTGGCCTATGTCAGCGCGGCGCAGCCGGTCCGCGCCGGCGACGTACTGGGACTGACGCTCTACCTGCAGGCCGCCGCTGTCCTGCCGGAAGACTACCTGGTGGCCGTGCGCCTGCGCGACGCGGCGGGGCAGACCCTGGCCTCGCAGGAGCAGGTCTCCTGCGCGGGAGCCTGCCCGCCGACGGCATGGGTGGTGGGCCAGGTGGTCGCCGACCGCGCGGACCTGGTGCTGGCCCCGGTCCTGCCTGCCGGCCGGTATCGCCTGGAGGTGCAGTTCCTGCGCCCGAGGACGCGGGAGCCGCTGGCGATCGACCCGGCCGGCCCCGAACCGGGGGTCCTGCTCCTGACCGAGATCGACCTGCTGGAGAGGCAGCCATGAGGGAACGACTGCGGCTTGCCCTGGATGCCCATCGCGCCGGCCTGGCCACCGCGCTGGCCGTGCTTCTCTACCTGGCGGTCCTGGCCGGTCCGGCCAGTTTGGGAGTGCTCTATGGGCCGGTGCTGGGCGTGCTGCTGCTGGCCCTGGCGGCGCTGGGCGTGCGCTGGCTGACGGTGCAGGCCGGCCTGCAGGCCCGGCTGCAGGCTGCCGCCCCGTCCCTGCTCCTGGGCGGGCTGGCCTTGCTGGCGCTGGCGCTGCGCCTGTGGCGCGCACCGGCCGCGGCCCCCGCTCCGGGCAGCGACGAGGCTCACTTTGTCGAGGCCGCGCTGGGCATCATCCGCAGCGGCAGCTACGTCCCAGCCTCGCTGCGGCACCCCACGCTCCTCGTCTACCTGGAGCTGGCCGCGGCGGTCCTGCGCTTCATCAGCGGGGCCTCGGTCAACCTCTGGACCTGGCCCTCCGAGCTAGTCCCAGGTGACCTCTACGGCTGGGGGCGGGCGCTGGTGGCACTGCTGGGGGCGGCGACGCTGCTGCCGGTGTACGCGATCGGGGCCAGGCTCTACAGCCGGCGGGCGGGACTGCTGGCGGCGCTCTTCCTGGCCCTGCTGCCGATGCACCTGGCGGCCGGCCGGATCGTGTCCCCGGAGGTGCCGGCCGCGCTGTTCGTGGCGCTGGCCCTGTGGTTGGCGCTGCGCCTGCTGGACGAGGGGGCGCTTCGCTGGGCCGCAGCAGCCGGGTTGTGCGCCGGCCTGGCCGCGGGCACCCACTACCCGGCGGCGATTGTCCTCCTGGTGCCGCTCCTGGCGGTCCTGCTGCGGCCGACCGCGGGCGCCGGCCAGCGCCCCGCGCGGGGGACGCTGGTCCTGTTCGCCGCGCTGGGCTCCTTCCTGGGCCTTGTCGCTGCCTGCCCGGCGGCGCTCTTCCAGGTGGACCGCCTGGCGCAGGGCCTGGCCGAGGCGACGCGGGCCTATTTCCCGGTGCAGGGAAGCGCCGGCCTGGCGCTGCGCTACCTCTTCCTGGAGGGGCTGGGCCCCGGCCCGGCCCTGCTGATCGGACTGGGGGCCGTCCTGATCGTTTGGCGGCTGCGCCGCCACGACGTGCTCCTGCTGGTCTTTCCGCTGCTGGCCTACCTGGCGCTGCTCCTGCCGCGCGCGCGCTTCCCGCGCGACCTGGTCCTGCTGGCGCCCTGTCTGGCGCTGGTGGCGGCGGCCGGCGTGGAGCGGGCCTGCGCCTGGCTGGAGGGTCGCTGGCCCGGCCGGCCGGCGCTGCGGCGCTGGCTGCCCTCGGTGGCGATCCTGGTGAGCGCGGCGCTCTTTGCCCTCGCTGCGGCATGGGGAGGTCGGTGATGTCGGCAGAGCAGAGGCTGCGCCGCTACGTTGCCCGCCAGCTCCAGGCAGGCGTGGACCCCGCGGACCTCGGCCGGGAGCTGACTCGCTACCGCGTGCCGCCGGCGCGTGCCCGGGCACTGATCGCGGAGGCGCTACGCAGCCTGCCGCCGACCGACGCCGCCGGCAGCGGGTCGCCGGGGGGGGCGCGCGTCGGCCCGGCCGAGTTCGGCGACTACATGGTTGCCCTGCTGGGCCAGGGGTACGACATCCAGACAGTGCTCGAGCAGGCCGACGAGCACGGCTACACCCGCGAGGAGGCCCGCCGCATTCTGTCCGAGTCCAGCGACCCGCGCGTGCTGTCCTTGCTGCAGAGCGTCCCGGCCGCTTCGCCCGCGGGGGAACAGGCGCGGCCCGGCCTGCACGAGCGCATCCCCGTGCCGCCGGAGAACGCTGCTGGCCAGCTGTCCCCCGAGCAGCGCCGCCTCCTGCGCTGGGAACTCAAGCGCTGCCTGTCCTGGATGATTGTCGTCGTGCCGGCGACGGGGCTGGCGATCTGGCTTCTCACCAACGTGGCCGCGCTGCTGGCTGCCCCGGCCGGCCAGGCCGGGGTGGCCCCGTCCGTCACGGCCGCGCTGGCCAGCCTGTTCGTCCGCTCCATCCCCCTCCTGGTCGGGCTGTTCGTCGGCGTGAGCGCCGGCCTTATCGGGTCGGTGGCCCTGCTCGTGGACGTCGCGCGTCTGGCGCTCGATCTCGTCTCCGGGCGGGTCGAGGTGGCGCGGACGCACCTGCGCCAGCCCTTCGAGACAGGCTCGGGCGACCGCATCGGTTACACCATCACCCTGCAGGGCTTTCCCCGGCGCTACCAGCTCTGGGGCAGGGACCTCTTCGACCTGGTGGCCCGCTGGGGCCTGGATGTGGCCTACGACGTCTACCTCAGCCCGCGCAGCCGCTGGGTGTGGCACCTGGAGCCGGTAGAGGGCACGGAGAGAGAGACCGGGTGACGCCGGCCTCTATCGCCCGGCCCCACGCTCCGCCGGCCTCTCGGCCAACGGCCTGTGCTCCAGGAAGTGGCGCAGCTGCGCTGCCGGGAGCGCCCAGAGGATGCACTCGGTCGTGGTTAGCACCGTCGTGTCGGCCGGGCTGTCGGCCAGGGGGATCACCTCGCCGAAGCACTCGCCCGGGCCGAGCTGCCCCACGATTTGCTCCGCCGCCGTGCCCCAGCCCCGAACGACCAGGGCCTGGCCCGCCTCGACCAGGTAGAGCGCGCCGGCCGGCGTTCCCTGCTGTACGGGCAACTCCCAGGCCGGCAGCGTGCGGCGCTCCATGCGCGCCGCCAGGGCCTGCAGGTCGCGCCAGGCGACGCCGCGGAAGAGATCCAGGCCGGCCAGCCAGGAGAAGAGCCGGGCGCGCTCCTGGAGCTGCACCGATGGCTGCGGGCGCTGCGGCCAGGCCAGCTCCAGCGCCGCGCTGTCCAGCCGCAGCAGGGTGCTGTCGACCGAGGCGCGGTAGGTGGCCGGGTAGGCCTTGCCCAGCAGGGCCTCCTGGCCAAAGGCATCACCGCGGTGCAGCTCGGCGGCGAGCTCTTCCCGGCCGGCCGGGTCCGCCCGCCAGGCCTCCACCTCGCCCGCGGCGACGATCCACAGGCTGGCCGCTTCCTCGGCCTGGCGCGCCAGGACCCGGCCGGCCGGGACGCGCGCCGGGCGCAGCGCTGCCTGCACCTGGGCCAGGGTGGCCTCGTCGCTGCCCCAGAAGAGGGGCACCCCGGCCAGCAGGCGGAGATACTCCTCCTCCTGGGAGGCCAGGTCCCGCGACACCGCCTCGCCCCAGGGCGTCCGGGCCAGGACGTGGCGGGCCAGGTCGTGGCGCTCGGCCCAGGGAAGACCGTCGTAGGCACCCTGGATGGCGCGCCGCAGGAAGGGCCGGCCGGCCAGTCCGGCCATGATCTCCAGGGAACGCTCCAGCAGCTCGAGGTACTGGGCCGCCAGCTCCTCCAACGGCATGCTCTCTGCGGCCGCGGCCTCCTGAATGTGCCCGCTGTCCACCGCCACGAGCCAGTCGGCACTGACGGCGATGATGTCCATGCGGTCGTCCAGGACCTGGGCTCGCCGCCGGCCGAAGTTGGCCCGGAAGGCGGCGAAGAGGGCGGAGTAAAAGTGCGGGAAGGCCTGCCGCAGCCGGGCGTGGCTGCCCAGCGCGTCCTCGCCGGCCCACTCCGTTGCCGGGTAGGCGGCATAGCGCTGCGCCAGCAGGGAGAGGACAGCGCCGGCGGCCAGCAGCCAGGCCGCGGCTGCCTCCAGCTCCCAGGTCCACAAGGGGGCGATGCCACCGCTGGAGCGCACCAGGTCCAGGGCCAGCGCCAGGAAAAAGAGCACCCAGGAGGCGGCAAAGGGCGTCCCGGTGAACGAGACGACGGTGGGCACGAGCAGGGCCAGTCCCAGCCCGCCCAGGAAGGCAGGTCCGGCGCGGATGAGTGCTTCCCAGAGGGTCGCCTCGCCCGGCAGCGTCCAGGTCAGCCAAATGGCCATGACGGCGGCGCTACCCAGGAGCACGCCCATCGCGGCACGCTCTGCCGGGCCGGATCGCACCAGGTCCTCGGCCGAGAAGGCGGCCAGCGCGGCCAGCAAGGTGCCCACCTGCGTCAGCCGGGCCAGTTCTGTCCCCCAGATGCCGCCCACACCGGCAGCGGCTGCCAGCAGCAGCACGACCACCGCCAGGGCCACCACGACGCGGCGGAAGGGTGTGCCGCGGTAGGCCGGCAGGACACCCACCAGTGCCAGGAGTGCCACGCTGTGCAGAAGGAGCGGGAGTCCCACCCTCAGCCAGGGGCCCTGCGCCAGCCACAGCAGGGCGGCCAGGGCCAGGGAGCCCGCGACGACCAGGCAGAGGCGCACCGCGGGCTGGGCCAGGTGCCCGCGCTCGGCGAGCGTACGCCAGCCTTCCCGGGCGGCGCGGTACAGCCGCTGTCCCAGGAGCCAGGCCAGGGGCACGCCCCCCAGCGCTGCCAGCAGGCCCAGGATCGCCCAGCCGCCGGCCCCCCATATCAGCAGGTCGGCCACCAGGCGGGAAACCTGCGTGCGCCAGAAGAGGAGCAGGGCGCCTGCCAGCACGACGACCCAGGCCGCGGCCAGCAGACCGTAGATCGTGTAGAGGCGCTCCCCTGCCGAGAGCGGCCGGCGCTGGCGCAGCCTCTCCCAGAGCTCTCCCCGGACAAAGGCCAGGGCATCGCGCCGCAGGTGGGGCTGCCCCAGGGCGTCGCTGAGGGCAAAGTAGCCATCCAGCTCCGCCAGGGGGTTCAGGTTGAACAGTGCGCTGGCATAGGCCAGGGCGGCGATCTTCAGGAGGACCGGGCCTGCCGCCCAGCCGGGGAGCGCCGCCAGGGCGCAGAGGCCGCCCAGGGCGAGGTCGCTCCACGGCCCCGCAGCGGCCACCTGGATGCGCGCGCGCTTGCCGACCATCCACGTGTCGCTCGTGTCCACGAAGAGGGCCGGCAGACCCAGGTAGATCATGAAGCCGCCCCGGCGCACCTGGCAGCCATGGTGGATCGTGGCCAGGGCGTGGGCGGACTCGTGCAGGCTCAGGGTGATCGCGTTCAGCGCCAGGAGCAGGAGCAGCCCCAGCAGGTAGGACTGGCCAGCCTGCAGGAGCGCGCCCTGGCGACCCTGCAGGAGCTGCCAGACAAAGGCGCCAAGGCCGGCCAGGGCCAGCAGGCCCTGCAGGAGCAATGCCGCCCGGGTGAAGAGCGCCCACCCCCCCAGGCGGTAGAGGCCGCGGAAGAGGCCGTCGATCCCGCGGATGGAGAGAGGGCGTCCCCACAGCACTTCCAGCGCCCGCCGGCCCCACGGCTGCTGCTGGCGCTGGACTGCCTCGGCAAGCTGGGCGCGCAGCCCGGTCGGCGGGTCGGCCAGGAAGCCGCCCTGGCGTAGCCGCCGCACCAGCTCCGCCACCGGCATCAGACGCCGCCGCTGCAGGTAAAAGTCCACCGTCAATTGGCGGACGCTCCTCTGGCCGTCCATCATCGTCCAGAGCAGGTGTTCGTCCGCCGAGAGGCGCATGTAGCCCTGAGCGCCCTTCAGGACGTAGGCGCCGTCCTGCTCCCGGGCGGCGGTGGAGGGGGCCGGCCGGGGGCGGTAGTCGGCCAGGCTGGCCAGCTCCTGCAGGCGGGCCCAGAAGCCGGGCCGCTCCGCGGTGTCCTGCCGGCCGGCGGCAGTTGCCGGTGCCATGCGCGCGCTCCTTGCGCTGGGGCGAGATCGAACGTCCGCCGTCATTGTACAATAGCCGGCCCCGCTGTGCAACAGGCCATGTCGGTTGCACAGCCCGGCGAGTTGTGATATGATGCGCGCCGTACCCACCGGGACACGAGATCCCGGGCCAGGAGCGCGCAATGCCCGACGCCTACTCCAGCTACGAGGCCGGCCTGCAGGAGTTCATGGGCCGCATCCGGAACCATGCGGACTACCAGGAGTGCCTCGTCTTCGAGGGCCGCCTGCGGGAGAACATCGCCGAGTCGCGCCTGTATGGCAACAGCGATGTGCGCAAGGCCGACCGGTTCGAGATCATCGCCCGGCTGAACGAGATCGCGCTGGCGGCTCTGGGGGTGTCCTTCAACGACCTCTGCGCCGCTCCTTCCACGCCATCGCTGCAGGAGCCGGCCGGCCGCCCGCAGCACATCCTCGCTGCCGTCGCCCGCTTCTTCGACGAGGACGAGTGGCCCTACACCCAGGTCGAAGGCCGGACGATCCTGCGCACGGGCTTCTCCGGCAAGAGCGCCAGCTGGACCTGCCTGGCCGAGGCGGTCGAGGACCAGTATCGCTTCCTCTTCTACTCCTTCTGCGCCAACAGGACGCCGGAGGAGAAACGGCCGGCCATGGCCGAGTTCCTGACCCGGGCCAACTACGGCCTGCGCATCGGCAACTTTGAGCTGGATTGCGCGACGGGGAGGTCCGCTACAAGACCAGCATCGACGTGGAGGGAGATGAGCTGACGCCGGCCCTCATCAGGCAGATGGTCTATGCCAACATCCTCACCTTTGACAAGTACCTCCCCGGCATCATGCGGGTGATGTACGGCGACACCCCGCCGGCCGAGATCATCGCCGAGATCGAGGGGCCGGCATGAACCCACCTGCGGCCGGGCGGCCGCCGCCCAGCGCTCCGGCCACGCCGGGGCTGGCGGCGCAGGAGGCAGCGCGGTAGCCGCGATTCCCAGCGACAGCGGCGGCCTGACCCGGGTGCCGGGCGATCCCACCCTCGCCGGCCGCGGTCCGGCACCGTTCCAAGGCCAGGTTGGGCCACGAGTTCCACCACAACGAACCGGGCGCGATGCACGAACGACGACAGGAGGTCATCCATGGGCGCGATCTACGACACGATGGTCCGCTTCTTCACCGAGGACGAGTGGCCCTTTACCGAGGTCGAGGGCAAGCCGATCCTGCGCACTGCCTTCTCGGGCCGCAACGGGAACTGGGTCTGCTTCGCCCAGGCGCGCGAGGAGCACTACCGCTTCCTCTTCTACTCCGTCTGCACCACCAACACACCGGAGGAAAAGAGGCCGGCCATGGCCGAGTTCATCACCCGGGCCAACTACGGCATGATCCTCGGGAACTATGAGCTGGACTACCGCGACGGCGAGGTCCGCTACAAGACCAGCATCGATGTGGAGGGCGACGAGCTGACGGCTGCGCTGATCAAGCAGATGGTCTATGCCAACGTGCAGACCTTTGACAAGTACCTGCCCGGCGTGATGAAGGTGATGTACACCGACGTGCCCCCGGCCGAGATCATCGCCGAGATCGAGGGCCAGTAGGGGCAGATGCACCGCCCCATGCGGAACGGATGCGCCCCCGCGGTGCAACGGCTCACCGCGGGGGCGCGCACCATGCCGGCGGGGCGTTACTCGTAACGGAACCGCCACACGCCCAGGCCGAAAAAGACCGCGGCAAAGGCCAGCAGTACGCCGGCCTCGGGCAGGACCTCCAGAACTCCCTGGCCGCGCAGGACAATGTCCAGCATCCCCTGCATGGCCCAGGAGGTGGGCAGGACCTTCACGGCGCTGCGCACGAACTGGGGAAAGAGCTCGATGGGGTACCAGCAGCCCCCCAGCAGCGCCATCACCATGCCCAGCATCCAGCTCAGGCCGCTGGCCTGCCCCTCGCTCCTGACGACTGTGCCCAGTGCCGTGCCCAGCGCAGCGGCTGCCAGGGCCGCGGTAACCAGCACCGCGGCCAGGGCGGCCGGGGCATGTCCCCAACTCAGCCCCAGCACCACGATGCCGAAGCCGACCAGCAGCAGCATCTGCACCAGGGCACCGGCGACCTGGCCGACGATGGTCCCCAGCAGGTAGGTGGCCCGGCGCGTCGGGGTGACCAGAAGCCGGCGCAGCGTGCCCTGCTGGCGCTCGTAGGCGAACATGCCCGAGATGCCGAACAGCGGGATAAAGACCCAGGTGATGAGCTGGCCGGCCGAGGAGTTGGCCCGCGGGTCGTAGTCGGCATCCTCCTGGGTCGCGCCCTCCACCGCCGCGACGCGGTGCGGAGCCACGCTGAGCTGGGCCTCGGCTTCTCGCAGGGCCTCGTCGAAGTAGGCCTGGCGCGCCTCCGCGGAGGCGAACGGCTGCAGCCGCTCCGCCTCGGCCACGCTGGCGTTGGCGACGCCCACCGCGCTGCCGACGCGGGCGCTGGCCGACAGCACCGCCCGGCCGGCCGCCAGCGCGTTCAGGCTGTTGGGCTGCTGGCGCAGCTCCAGGGCGACCGTCCCCTGCTGCACGTGGGCCAGGTCCAGATCGGGCGGGATGATCAGCAGCGCCGAGACGCGTCGCTGGCCGAACTCGCTCTCGGCTTGGCCCAGGGACAGCACCTCGGGGCGGACCGCGGTGGACTCCTCCAGCGCGGCGATGAGCCGCGCGGAGACCTCCGATCCGGCCTGGTCCACCACGACCAGGCGGATGCGGCTGTCGGGCGGCTCGCCCGTCCCGCCGGCCAGCACCAGGGTAAAGACCACCGGCAGGACCAGGAAAAAGAGCCACTCAGCCCAGCTCGAGAAGCGCAGCAGCGTATCCTTCCAGGCGATGACCAGGATCTTTCTCATCGGTCGGCTCCTTCACGGCTGGGCGATGCCGCGCCGGCTCAGGAGGATCACGGCGGCGGTAAAGAGGACCGCGCCCATCGCCAGCATGGCCAGCACGGGACCAGCGATGTCGGCCAGCCGGCCGCCCAACGCCAGCGTGGTGAACCCGTCCAGGCCCCAGGCGTTGGGGGTGATCTTGCTCAGCAGCTGGAACCAACCCGGCAGGCTGCTCATGTTGATGAATGTGCCGCCCAGGATGCCAAAGGTCAGGGTGACCGCCGAGCCCACCGCGTTGACCTGGCCCGGCGTCCTGGCCAGGGCGGTGATGAGCATGCCCCAGCCGACCGCCCCGGCGACCGCGGCCAGCACCAGCACCAGCACGCCCAGCGGGTCCCCCCAGCGCAGCCCAAAGAGGAGCGCGCTGGCCACAACCAGGATGAGCATCTGGGCCACGCCGGTCAGGTAGATGCCCAGCACCTTGCCCCCGAGGATCTGCCACCTCGGCGTGGGCGACACGAGCAGCCGCGGCAGGGTGCCCTGGGCGCGCTCGGTCAGCAGCGTGCGCCCTCCATAGCTGGCGGTGAACATCAGGAACATCAGCGCCATGCCCGGCGCCATGTAGGCCAGCGGGTCGAACTCCAGCGCCGCCGCGCTGCCGGTGGCGCTCCGCACCACGATGGCCGTGCCGCCCCCGGCCGCGGCCTGGCGCGCGCCGATCTCCGCGCCCAGGCGCGCGGCGTCCTGCGGCGCCACCAGGCCGTGGCGCAGCAGCTGCGTCACCGCCACCTGCCCGCCGACCCGTGCCACTTCCACCTGGTCCAGGAACCCGTCGACGATGGTGCGCACGACCCCCGCGCTCGTCGGCCGGACGGGGTTCTCGTAGATCTCGATCTGCACCGCCGCGCCCGTGGCCGGCACCCCGCCTGTCCCCCCCTCGGGGATGATGCTGCGGGTAAACCCTGCGGGGATGATGATCGCCGCGGCCGCCTCGTCGTCGTCCACGTGGCGGCGGGCCCACGCTGCATCATCCACGATCTCCGGCCGGACCAGGCCGGCCAGCTCCTCCGACTGGAACAGCTCCACCAGGGCGTTGCCGAGCTGCCCGCCGTCCTGGTTCACCAGGACCACCGGGATATCGTCGATCCCGCCGCTGCCGCCACTGAAACGCCCGGTGACAAAGCCCAGGCCAATCGTCAGCAGGAACGGCGCCGCCAGCATCAGCAGGAGCGCCGCCCGGTCCGAAAAGGCCAGCATCACATCTTTCCAGGCAATTCGCAGCACCTTGCGCATCGTGTTCTCCCTAGTCCCGCAGTGCCCGCCCCGTCAGGTGCAAAAAGACCGCCTCCAGGTTGGGTTCCTGCAGCTCCACCGACCGGATCTTGACGCCGATCTCGTTGGCCCGCGTGACGACCGGCGCCAGGAGCTCCTCCGCCTCGGGGACGATGGCCGTGACGGCGTCGTCCGTCGCGCTGGCGCTCAGTACTCCCGGCAGCGTCCGCACCGCCGCGGCCAGGGCCTCGGCGTTCTCGCCGACGTGCAGGACGAGCGTATCGTTCTCGCCCACCTGGCGGGTGAGCTCGGCCTGGGTACCTATGGCGATCAGCTCGCCGTGGTCCAGGATGCCCACGCGGTCGGACAGCTCCTGGGCTTCCTCCATGTAGTGGGTGGTGTAGAGCACCGTCATGCCCTGCCGCTTCAGGTCCAGCACCGAGCTGAGGATGGCCCGGCGCGACTGCGGGTCGATGCCGACGGTCGGCTCGTCCAGGAAGAGCAGGCGCGGCCTGTGCAGCAGGCCCACGCCGATATTGACGCGGCGCTTCATGCCGCCGGAGTAGGTCTTGATGCGTTGCCCGGCTTTATCGCGCAGGCCGATCAGCTCCAGGACCTCGTCGATACGCTCCTGGAGCGCCCGGCCGCCCAGCCCATACATCTGGCCCCAGAAGGCCAGGTTCTGGCGGGCGGTCAGGTCGTCGTAGATCGCCAGCTCCTGCGGCACCACGCCGATGAGCTCGCGCACGGCCATGGGCTCCCTGGTCACCGAGTGCCCGCCGATGGTGGCATCCCCGCTGGTCGGCGCATAGAGGGTCGACAGGACCGCGATGGTGGTGGTCTTGCCGGCCCCGTTGGGACCGAGCAGGCTAAAGATTTCGCCCTCGGCGATCTCGAAGGAGATGCCGTTGACGGCCACCAGGTCGCCGTACTTCTTCACCAGGTTGTGGACCTCGAGTAGAGCTGTCATCGTCACCTCCTGTAGCGGTCCCCAGTATACCACAAGCCCTCGGTTGAGCAAGTGCCGGCGTGCCGCTCACGCCGCGCCGCCGTCCTCTTTCCCGCCTTCTCGGCGGCCCCGTTCGCCCGGCGCGTTCCCGTTGCCCTCCAGCAGCGGGCCCGGGCGCCGGCGCAGCCGCGCCAGGCGCGGGCCGAGCGAGTGCCAGAAGTGGGCCAGCGAGACCGCCAGCGGCCTGGCCTGGGGCTCGCGGACCCAGGAGAGGGGCAGCTGCGTGCTCCAGCGGGCCAGCGCGGTGATGGCAAAGAGGACCTGCTCGCCCTCCAGGTGCAGTGGGCCGATCTGCACCGGCGGCGGGAGCAAGGGGCCGGAGAGCAGCATCGTCACCATCATGGCCACGCCGGAAAAGGCCCCGAAGAGGCCCGAGTAGACCTGCCGGCGGCTCTCCGGGGCGATGGCCAGGACAAAGTTGGTGGCCACGAGGCCGGCCCCGGACCACATGATGCCCGAGGTCACCGCCTCCACGTAGACCAGCTCGTGGTGCTGCGGCGTGACAAACACCCACAGCAGCGGGTTCAGTCCGCCGAGCACCAGCGCCAGGCGCATGGCCGCCTTGTTCCCGGAGCGGTCGATCAGGGCGCCCCAGGGGCGCAGCGCGGCCAGCGAGGCGGCCGTGGCGATCGTCCCGTAGACCTGGATGTTGACGAGCGACATCCCCAGCTTCTTGATCATGAAGGGGCCCCAGAAGGGCGAGGCGATGCCCACGGCCAGCATCCACCACAGGCCGTAGAGCAGCAGCCGGCGGAAGTTGCCGTCGCGCAGCGCCGCGCCGACCATCGCCCCAAAGGGCTCTGGCTCGACCGCCTTCGGGTGTTCCTGCTGCCGGGCCAGCAGGTGCATCCCCACCAGCCCGATGGCTGCGGCCAGCCCAAAGACGATCAGCAGGGCGTAGGGCAGGTTCGGCGCGGCGAAGAAGCCAGCTCCGGGCAGGATGGCGCGCAGCGCCCCGATGACCGCCCCCGGCTGCGGGTCGAACAGGTCCACAAAGGCGCTGAAGAGGTACCCTGCGAGCAGGCCGACCACCATGAGCACCTGGGTGCGCCGGGAGAAGAAGCGGCCGCGCCAGGAGAGGGGGATCATGTCCGAGATCCAGGCTACCCAGAGATTGGCGCTGACCGCCTGGAGCGAGGTGCTGAGGAAAGAGCCCCAGGAAGGCGATCATGGCCGCGTCCGCGGGCAGGAGAAGGGGCAGCAGGCCGTAGCACAGCGCCAGGGCGCGGCCGGCCGAGGCCAGCCGGAGCACCGCTCCCTTGCGCGATGTCATGCGCCGGGTGATGGCCGCGCCGGCCAGTTGGAACACCTGCGAGAGCTGGCCGATGGCCGCGAGGATGCCAAAGTGGACCGGGGCCGCGCCCAGCAGGACGGCGAACTTGGTCACAAAGACGCTGCCCGGCCCCGCCATCGTCGTGTACGCCTGGGCGAAGAAGCCCTCGAGCGTGCTGATGCGGGCGGTGCGCCAGATCTCGGAGCGATCTTCCCCTGCATCCATGGCCTTGGCCGGGAGAGCGATGGGCGCCGCCATCATGGCGCCGTCCCCAGCAAGAAACCGGGGACGCCGCTAGGACGTCCCCGGTGGATAGTCCGTGCTGCTTCGGGGGGCTACACCCAACCACGCAGCTTGGCCGCGTCGGCCACCCTCTTGACGGCCACCATGTAGGCCGCCATGCGGTTGTTGACCTTGTGCTTCTGGGCCATCTCGTGGACCGCGTGGAAGGCAGCGGTCATCTTGGCATCGAGCTTGGCATAGACCTCGTCGATGGGCCAGTAGTAGTCGTAGGCGTTCTGGACCTGCTCGAAGTAGGAGACGGTCACCCCTCCGGCGTTGCACAAGAAGTCGGGGATGACATAGACGCCGTTCTTCCAGAGAATCTCGTCGGCCTCGGGCGTGGTCGGGCCGTTGGCCAGTTCGGCCGAGATCTTGGCCTTGATGCGCGGGGCGTTCTCGGCGGTGATGACGTTCTCCAGCGCGGACGGGAAGAGGACGACCACGTCCAGCTCCAGCAGCTCCTCGTTGCTGATGTTCTGCGCCCCGGGGAAGTTGATGACCGAGCCGGTCTTTTCCTTGTGGGCGACGCAGGCGTTCAGATCCAGACCGTTCCAGTTGACGATGCCGCCCTTGGAGTCGCTAATGGCGACGATCTTGAGGCCGAGGATCTCGCTGCCCAGCTTGTGGGCGAACTGGCCGGCGTTGCCATAACCCTGGACGGCGGCGGGGGCGCCCTTCAGGTCCAGGCCCAGGACGCGGGCCGCCTCGCGCACGGTGTAGATGCCGCCGCGAGCCGTGGCGTCGCCGCGGCCGGCCGACCCACCTAGCGACAGGGGCTTGCCGGTGATGACACCCGGCACGTTGTAGCCGGTCATGATGCTGAACTCGTCCATCATCCAGGCCATGATCTGCGGGGTGGTATAGACATCCGGGGCCGGCACGTCGATCTCGGGCCCGATGTAGTGGCCCACGGCCCGGATATAGGCCCGGCTGATGCGCTCCAGCTCGCCCGCCGACAGCTCCTTCGGGTTGCAGATGACGCCGCCCTTGCCACCGCCCAGCGGGATGTCCACGACCGCGGTCTTCCAGGTCATCCAGGCCGCCAGGGCGCGGACCGTGTCGATCGTCTCGGTGGGGTAGAAGCGGATGCCGCCCTTGGTCGGGCCGCGGGCGTCGTTGTATTGCACGCGAAAGCCCTTGAACACCCTGACCGTGCCGTCGTCCATACGCACCGGGAAGGTGACGTGGAACTCGCGCATGGGCTCGCGCAGCAGGGCCCGCGTTGCCGGATCGAGCCCGAGGAGCTCGGCCGCCTCGTCGAACTGGTGCTGCGCGATCTTGAAGGGGTTCAGTTCTTGCTCCATGTCTGTGCCTCCTCTTTGAGCCATTGACCGTCTTGTAGACCCGCTGCCACACTGCAGCAGGCCGCTGCCGACCGGACCATTCGTGCCAGCCTGCACAATTCGGCCGGGCAAAAGGAGGGACCCCGTCCATCGGAGCAGTGCTCAAGTTGACCAGGGCCCGTCTCTGCCCCATCGCCTTGTTGCCCAGACGCGCCGCATTTTACCACCGCCGGCCCGAACTGTCAAATAGCGGATGTCCCACCCACGGCGATATCAAGGTTGCGCCGATACACAGCGGATGGCAAGTGCCCGGCCGGCGTACAGCGCGGCATGGCCGCGCCATTGCTGTGTCCCTGGATGTGCGGCGTCGTGCCGTTGCCTGAGCCGGGCACTTGCCGGTCAAGGCCGGCGAATTTGATACGGCCGTGTGTCCCACCTGCTGTGTGCCCCTTGGCGGCACCACGAGGCCGGTTCCAGAATGGGGCCCTGCCAGACCTTGCTGGCAGGGCCCCCGAGACCCGGTCGGCAGCCGGTCTCCTATGGGAGGGGCGGCGCCTGCCCGGCGATCCGCTGGCGGATGCGGACATGCCTCCCCGCGTCCCATCAAGGGAAGATGCCGCGCGAGCGCACGGCCTGGGCGACGCGGTCCACCGCCATCAGGTAGGCTCCCAGGCGCAGCGAGACGCCCTCGCGCTGGCTGTGGTCCCACACCTCGGCGAAGCTGCGCACCATGATCTGCTCCAGCCGGTGGTTCACCTCGGCCTCATCCCAGAAAAAGGCCTGCAGGTCCTGTACCCACTCCAGGTAGCTGACGATCACCCCGCCGGCGTTGGCCAGGATGTCGGGGACTACCACGATGCCGCGATCGTTCAGGATCTGGTCGGCGTCGCGCGTCGTGGGGCCGTTGGCGCCCTCGACGATCATCCGCGCCCGGATGAGGGGAGCGTTTTCGCCGGTGATCTGGTGCTCCAGGGCGGCCGGGATCAGCACGTCGGCCTCGCAGGTGAGCAACTGCTGGTTGTCGATCGTCTCTACCCCGGGAGCCGTATATCCCTCCAGGAGCCCCTTGGGGTGGGCCGCGGCGTGCTGGTTCAGGCCGGCCACGTCCAACCCGTGGGGATGGTAGTAGCCGCCGGTGACGTCGCTCACGGCCACGATCCGGCAGCCCATCTCGTGCAGGATCGTCGCCGCGTGCATGCCGACGTTGCCATAGCCCTGCACGGCCACGGTCGTCTCGTTCAGCGGCTTCTGCAACCGCTTGAGCAGCTCGCCGGTGCACAGGGCCACGCCGCGCCCGGTGGCTTCCTTGCGCCCCAGGGATCCCCCTAGGGCCACCGGCTTCCCGGTGACGATCTCGGTGACCGTCTTGCCCTCGATCATGCTGACCGTGTCGGCCATCCAGGCCATCGTCTGGGCGTTCGTGTTGACGTCGGGAGCGGGGATGTCGCGCTTCCCGCCCAGGATCGGCAGGATCGCTGCGGTGAAGCGGCGGGTCAGGCGGGAAACCTCGCCCTGCGACATCTGCAGCGGGTCGCACTGCACGCCGCCCTTGGCGCCGCCGTAGGGGATGCCCACTGTAGCGCACTTCCAGGTCATCAGCGCGGCCAGGGCGCGAACCTCGTCCAGGTTCACGCTGGGGTGGTAGCGGATGCCGCCCTTGCAGGGACCGCGGGCGCTCGAGTGCTGGACGCGATAGCCGGTAAAGACCTCGATATGCCCGTCGTCGCGCACGACCGGGATCGAGACGGCCAACTCGCGCTCCGGCCGGCGCAGGATCTCGTAGGTGCCCGTGTCCATGTTCAGCCGCTCGGCCACATCATCGAACTGCGCCAGCACCGTTTCCCAGAAGCTCAGGCGAGGCGGCCGGCCAACGATGAACTGGGTGGGCGTCTGCAGCGCCCTGCCTTCTGTCTGCTCCATGTTGTCCTCCTTGGTGCTGCCTCGGGCTCCCGGCGGGACGCGCCGCTGCGCCCGCGTGGTCCCCGACGGCAGCGCTCGTCTCACCCGCGTGGGGGCCGCGTTGGCCGCGACCCCCACGCCAGGTTCCTGCGCCGGCACCATTGCCGGCGTCTTTGTCCTACTGCCCCCACACCTGCATCGCGTGCGGGCGCAGCGAGGCCAGGATAGCCCCGTAGCCGGTGCGGTTTGCGATCTCGGCGCTGTCCACGATCTGCACGTCCAGCAGGTACTGCCGCTGCTCCTGTCCCAGCAGGTTGCCGACCTGCTCGGCCAGGGCCCGGTCCAGCGTCGCCGCCAGGGCCGACAGCGCCGCCGTCTTGCGCTCGACGCAGACGATCAGGTGCACCAGCGGATAGCGCCGCTCGGCGAAGCAGGTGTCCTCGGGCGTGGCCTCGTCGTCAAAGGTGTACACGGCCTTGACGTCGCGATCCCACGTCCCGAGATACTCGCCCACGGACCGGGCCAGGCTGTAGTAAAAGTACCCGCCTACCACCGTGTCCCCAGCGCGCAGCGCGGCCACGACGGCATCGCGGCTGCCCTGGTGCGCCTTGGCCATGCCGAACTGCAGGGCCTTGTCCAGCATCTCCTCGGCGGCCCGCGTCACGTCGCTCGATTCCACGAACTCGATCTGTTTGCTCCGCACAGAAGTCGTCTCGGTCATTTCTGCCTCCTTACAGGACTCGCTCTGCTCTGCACGGGCACAGTATACCAGGCTGGGCATCCAAAACCCATAGAAATGCCCCGCCATTTCCTAAAGATCGCCTAAAAAAAGCGACGGCGCGGTGGGATTCCACCGCGCTACTGCTCGCTCATCGTTCCGGCCGCGTCACAGGCCGGGGCGGCACGGTCTGCCGCTACTCCTCTTTGACTGCGGCCTCCGGGCAGGTCAGCATGTAACCCACCCCTGCCGAGGTGATGATGTACCGGGGGTTCGATGGGTCCGGCTCGAGCTTGCGCCGCAGGTACCAGACATAGGCCCGCAGGTAGTCGACATCGTCGCGGTACTCCGGTCCCCAGACCCGGCACAGCAGCTCCTGGTGCTCCATGACCCGGTTGGCGTGCTGGGCCAGGTGGCGCAGCAGCTCGTACTCGGTGCGCGTCAGCGACACCGGACTGCCGCCGACCTTGACCGTGCGCCGGGCAAAGTCGATCTCGATCTCGCCGCAGACCAGCGTGGAACTGACCACCTCCTCCGGCCGCTGGCAGCGCCGCAGGACGGCCTTGACCCGGGCGATGAGCTCCTTGGCACTGAACGGCTTGGTCAAGTAGTCATCGGCGCCCGCGTCAAAGCCCTGCAGCAGGTCGGTCTCCTGCGCCTTGGCCGTGAGCATGATGACCGGCACATCGGAAAACTCGCGCAGGCGGCGGCAGACCTCGTAGCCGTCCATCCCTCGGGCCAGCAGGATATCCAGCAGCACCAGGGTGGGACGCTCCATCAAGATCTTCTCCAGGGCGTCCTCGCCGTTGCTGGCCGAGATGACCTGGTAGCCCATCACCCGCAGGACCTCGCTCACGAGGCGCACGACGCGGGGCTCGTCGTCCACGACCAATATCCTGTCCTCCATGTCCGTTCTCCTGCGCTCGCGGCGCTACGGCTCTGCCTTCATCCGCGGGACTGTGAAGTAGAGCGTGGTGCCCTGCCCCAGTTTGCTTTCGGCCCAGATGTGTCCCCCGTGGCCCTCTACGATCGTGCGGGCGATCGGCAGGCCCAGGCCGGAGCCGACGACGTTGCGGATGAGCCCCGTCCTAGCCCGGAAGAACTTCTCAAAGAGCCGGTTGAGGTCCTCGGGGGCGATACCCACCCCTTGGTCGGCCACGCTGACCAGCACCTCGGTGTCCCGTGCTTCGCCGCGTACGACGATCAGTCCGCCCTGCGGCGAGTACTTGATGGCGTTGTCGAGCAGGTTGCGCAGGACCTGCATGATGCGCAGGGGATCGGCCTCGACGATGGGAAACCCCTCGGGAAAATCGACGACGAAGCGGTGCTTGCGGCTGCGGCGGGCGATATCGTCGACGACCTCCCGGGCCAGGCGCGGCAGGATGGCCGGCTGTGGCTCCAGCTTCAGCAAGCCGGCCTCGATGACCGACGACTCCAGTAGATCGTGGATCAGGTCTTGCAGCGTGTCGCACTCCTCATCGATGATCTGCAGGAACTCGCGCTGCGTCTCGGGGCTGAAATCGGCCTCCTCCATCAGCAGGGCCGTGGAGTAGCCCTTGATCGAGGTCAGCGGGGTGCGCATCTCGTGGGCCAGGGTGGAGAGGAGCTCGGCCTTCAGGCGGTTCGCCTCGCTGAGCGAGCGCTCGGACTGCAGGTCTTCGGCCAGGCGCGTGCTGACGATGGCCAGGGCGATCAGGTCGGCCACGGCCTGGATGAAGGAGAGGTCCGATAGGGTGAACTGCCCGGGCTGCCGCAGGTTCTGCAGGATCAGGGCGCCGACCCTGTTGTCGCCCTGGATCAGCGGCACGCAGATGGCGCTCTGTGGCTGCTGCAGCCCCGCTGTCGCCTGCTCGTAGATGGCGCGGTTCTCGGGGGTGAGGTCGGCCATCGCCGCGGCAGTCTCCTCGGCGGTCATGTACAGTTGGGCGCGGCCCGCCTGGAACACCTTGCCGCTCATCGCCTCGCCCGGGGCCAGGCGCAGGTTCTGCAGGATCTCCTGGTCCAGGCCATAGGAGCAGGTGGCCACGAGACGATCGTCGCTGGGATCATGGAGCAGGACAGTGCCCGCGTCGGCGGCGGGGAGTGTCTCGATCAGGCTGGCGAGAAAGGCCGGCAGCATCTGCTCCACCGTGGTCTCGCTGGCCAGTGTCCTGGCAACTAGGAAGAGAGTCTGCAGCCGCTGCCTCAGTTCGTCCGGCGAGCCGGCAACTTCCGGGATCTCCCCCGGCAGCAAAACCAGCGGAGAGCGGTCCCTGTCCTCTGGGTCTGAAACGACCATGCGAACCTCCTTGTTCCTGGGCGTCTGTCGGCAAGTATACCATAGCGCATGGCGTTTGGCAAAGCGCAATAGCCCACGGCCGCATCAAAGTCGCCGGCCTTGACCGGCAAGTGCCCGGCTCCGGCAACGGCCCGACGCCGCACATCCAGGGACACGGCAATGGTACGGCCATGCCGCGCTGTACGCCGGCCGGGCACTTGCCATCCGCTGTGCATCGGCGCGACCTTGTTAGTATGTAGTTACTCTCCCGGCGACGGCCGGGGGTGCGACTGGCGGGGGG
>CAZTIG010000056.1:0-25980 GCA_964613665.1 uncultured Chloroflexia bacterium | reverse complement strand
CGGTTGTGGGGGGGGCTAATCGTCGCGGAATGGCGCGGGGGGGCGGCAGCGGGGGCGCCCGGCCGGGGGGGGGCGCCCCGCGGGGGGGTTGGGGGCCGCAGGCCCCGGCGGGGGAGGCGAGGGGGCCGGCCCCGCATAGGAACCGGGCACATGCCCGGCAACCTCGCACCATCCGCCGCAGCCGGGGAGACGCCCGGCGCAGCCGGCCTCAGAAGCACCCCAGCTGACAGCGGCTGATGCGCACGCCCAGCGCGTCAGCGGCCCGGGCCACAGCCGGCCGCTCCAGCCCCAGCCGCCGGGCCACGGCCCAGGCCCGGGCGCACGGCAGCCGCCCATCCTCACAGGCGGCCTCGATCTGCTCCCGCAGCGCCGCCGGCACCTCGCCTGCGCCCGCGGCCGGCCGCTCCTCCTCCGGCAGGCCGGCCGCACGCCGCTCGTGCTTGCGCAGCGCCCCGAACAGCCCCAACTGGCACCAGCCGATGCGCGCGCCCTGCGCCTCCGCCGCCGCGGCCACATCCAGCGGCGCAATCCCCAGCTCGTGGGCCAGGGCAAACGCCTCCGCGCACGGCAGGCGCCCCTCGCGCAGCCGGCCGCGCAGCGCCTCGGGCGTGACCTGCCTCGTTTCGCCCTGCATGGTCGCATCCTCCTGCTGCTGTGGTGGGCAAGAGGAGCGTTCGGACAGCAGCCCGTCCGAACGCTCCAATGCCCCGCTGCGGTCCGGCTAGAACCGCAGATAGTCGTCGGCGAAGATGATCTCGTTGCGCAGGATGCGCACCGTCTTGTAGATCGCCACCTGGTCCGGATCGGCCATGTCCACGTCGCCGGGGCCAAAGTCGCCCATGTTCTGCACGGCGTCGTACAGGCGCACCAGGACCCTTCCCGCCGCCGTGCCCTCGTCGCGCTGCTCCACAATGCGCGCCCACTCCATCAGCTCGCGGTCCAGAGGATCACAGATGGCCGAGTCCAGGCCGGCCGCCAGCATCATTACCAGGAAGGTGCGGTTGATCAGGCTGCGGTTCTCCATGGGAACGCCGTTGCTGACGTTGGACAGGCCGCAGGTGGTCTTCGGGGCGGGGTCGACCACGTACTTGCAGGCCCGCACCGCCTCGATGATCTCCTTGGGGTGCTCCTGCATGCCCTTGACCGTCAGCACGACCGGGTCGATGTAGAGGTCCTCGATCGGCAGGCCGTACTGCATCGCCGCAGGGATAAGGTGCTCCATGGCGATGGAGACACGGGCCTCGGCGGTAGCCGGCATGCCGGTCTGCTCCAGTGTCAGGGCGATCACCGAGGCCCCGTGCTCCACTGCCAGCGAAAAGACCCGCTCCGTGCGCTCGGGGCTGCCGACGATCGATCCGGGGTTGAGCATGTTCTTGCGCCCGCGGACCACCCGCAGACCCGCGGCGATGGCGTCCAGGTTGGTCGTGTCGAAGGACAGGGGCAGGTCCACCACGCTGGCGATCGTCTCGGCCAGCCACGCCATGACCTCGGGGCCGTCCTTCTTGCGCGGCCCGATGTTCAGATCGATCATGTGGGCGCCGGCCCCGGCCAGCGAGCGGGCCATTCCCTGGAGAAACGCCCCGTTGCGCTCGTTGATGGCTTCCTGTACGCGCGTCGCTCGGATCTGGATGTTCTCGGCGATGACGAACATGGCACCCTCCTTATAGGCGTCGCTCTTCCCCGGACTCCTGGTCCGGGAGTTCCGTTGGCAGGTCGCTGGCACCCAGCCGGATCCAGCCCCGCCGGAGGGCGTAGATGACGGCCGAGGTGCGATCGTTGACCTGCAGCTTGCGCAGGATCGCGGTCACATGGTTCTTGACCGTCTGGCTGCTGATGACCAGCCGGTCGGCGATCTCCTTGTTGGTCAGGCCCTGGGCGATGCAGTCGAGGATCTCGATCTCCCGGCCCGTCAGGGGCGAGAAGAGCGCCCCCAACTCGTCCTCCGCCGCCGCCAGCTCGCGGAACTGGTGCAACACGCGGGTGGCAATGTGTGGCTTGGAAAAGACGTGCTCGTCGATCAGGTACTTGCCCCGGCCGACGTCGCGGATCATGCGCACCAGCGACTGCGGCTCGATGTCCTTGGAGGAGTAGGCCGAGGCCCCCGCCTTGATGGCGTTGAACAGCTGCTCGTCGTCCTCATAGACCGTCAGCACGATCAGGCTGACCTGCGGCTGGCGCCGCTTGATGACGCGGGCCACCTCCAGCCCGTTCAGGCCGGGCAGCCCGATATCGATGAGCACAACGTCCGGGCTGAGGTCCTCGGCCATCTGGATGGCCTGCTGGCCGTCGCAGGCCTCGCCGCAGACGTCCAGCTCGCGCTCGCGCTCCAGCGTTGCCCGCACCCCCTGCCGGAAGAGGGGGTGGTCGTCCACGATCAGGATGGCGATCGGTTCGGCTCCCCTTTCCATCTCACGACCTCGCTTCTGGTGGTTCTGCAGGGCGGGTCGGCAGGCGCAGCAGCACGGTGGTGCCCCCGCCCGGCCGGCTGTCGATCTGCAGGTCCGCCCCGATGAGCTGGGCTCGTTCCCTCATCCCCCGGACGCCCCAGTGGTCCTCCTGGTACCAGGCCGCGCTGGGGTTGAAGCCCACCCCGCTGTCGCTCACCCGCACGACCCAGCCGGTGGGCTCCGCGTAGCTCTCGACGGCGATTCTCTCCGCCCGGGCGTGCTTGCGAGCGTTCTGCAGCGCCTCCTGGACGATGCGGTAGATGGCCACCGTTTCCTCGGGCGACAGGTCGCGCGGCGGCGAGCCCCAGGAGAGCTCCACGGTGATCTGGTAGGCCGTCTCCAGGTCCCGCACGAAGCGCTCGACCTGCCGGCCCAGCGGCTCCTCGGCCAACGGTGAGGGGCGCAGGTCGTAGATAAAGCGGCGCACGTCCTGCAGGCCCACGCGGACATCGCGCAGCAAGGGCTCGGCCGCCGCGCGCATCTCCTCGGGCGCATCGCCCGAGCAACAGCGATCCAGCCCCAGGGCCAGGTTGCTCAGCACCTGGGCCGGCCCGTCGTGGACCTCGCGCGCCAGGGCGCTGCGCTCCTGCTCGCGGCCGTGGAGCACCTGGGAGCGCAGGGCCATCTCCCAGGGATCGTAGGGCCGCAGGTGGTTCTCGCGGCGCAGGGAGCGCCCGCTCATCTCCACCTGCCGGCGGAGCAGCTCCAGCCGCCGGCCGCTCTCCTCGACCTGGACCAGCGCGGCCAGGGTCTGCTCCTCCTGCCGGCGCAGCTGCTCGTGGTCGCGCTGCAGCCGCTCGAACTGGTCGGCCGTGGGGGCACCCTCGCGCTGGGCCGCCTGCACACGCACGCCGACCTCGTCGAGCAGGCGGCGGAGCTGCCGGGAGTCGACCTCCAGCGCGCGCTGCTGCTCGCGGGCCTGCTGCAGCAGCGCGTCGAGCTGCTCGCAGAACCTCTCTGTCAAGGCCTCGGCATGCAGCAGCAGTTCTGTAGCCTGTTCTTGGGCCATCGATCCACCCACGGCGAGCTCGGTGATCCCGCCGATGCCCCAAGTATATCATAGGCCGGGCCGGAAGGCAAGACGAGTCTAGCCCCACACGCTCAAGAGGAGCGTCACCGTGACGATGCTGGCCAGTGTCGTCCAGACGACGACGGTCGAGACGAAGCGCGGGCGGACGTCGAACTCGATGGAGAGGATGACCATGAGCACGGCGCTGGGAAAGGCCGCCTCCAGGATGGTCACCTGGCCGGCCAGCCCCTCCAGGCCGACCAGGCAGTTGATCCCCCAGGCCAGCAGTGGGGAGAGCAGCAGGCGGTTGGCGGCGGCGATGAGCATAGGCCAACTGAAGCGCACCGCCGGTGCGCCGCGGTCGGCCCCGCTGTTGCCCAGCTGCATCCCCAGGACGAGCATGAAGACGGGCACGGCCGCCTGGGCCAGCAGCTTGACCGCACGGTACAGGCTGAGCCACACCGTGGCGTCAGCGCTGCCGGCAGCAGGCAGGGGATTGGGGATGGACACGCCGGCCAGGCGCAGGATCAGGGCCAGGACGACGCCGTAGAGCATGGGGATGCGCAGGACCTGGACCAGCGAGTGGCGGATGCTGCCGGCCTTGCCCCGGGCGGCGATATAGGCCCCGACGGTGTTGCTCAGCAGGGCATGGCCCGAGGCAAAGATCGCCGCCCGCTCCAGGCCGGCCGGCCCCAGCGCCAGGAGGACCGCCGGGAAGCCGTAGTTGACCGCGTTGATGAAGATAGAGGTCAGCTGGAAGGCGCTGCGGTCCTCCGGCCCCAGGCGCAGCAGCCAGGCCTGCAGCGTCGTGAGCAGCCAGAGCCCGGCGCAGAGCAACACGACGACGAGAGCGATCAGTCCGGCCTCGGCAGCCGTGATCTGGGACTCGAGCAGGGAGGTAAAGATCACCGCCGGGGTCAGGAGATAGAGGCCCGCCCGCGCGAAGGGCTTGGGGTCCAGCTTGAGCAGCCGACGCGCCAGGTAGCCCACTCCCCAGACCAGGGCCAACGGCAGGATCACCTGGACAAAGATGGGCAGTGGGTTCTTCATTGGCCCTGGACGTAGCTGAGGATCATCTGGTCCATCAGGAACTCGACCGGGGCGCGGTCGTCGGTAAAGACGGTGGCCTGGCCGGACCACGCGGACACGCGGCCCTGGTGGGTGATGTAGCCGACCACCTGCTGCAGGACGGGGCTCTGCAGTCCCGCGGTGTTCCGCTCAAAGTCGGCCATGGTGCTCGGTTGCGCCGTGGCCACGACCAGGCTGTTGCGCACCGTCAGCCCCGGCAGGCTCAGGATGTAGACGTCGGGGAAGACGCTGCGCATCGTCGCGGCGATGGCCTCGACCATGCGCATGTCGCCGGCCACGTGCCCGACGTTGATCGCCGCCACGCCGTTCGGCTGCAGGTGGGCGCGCACCTGTTCGAAGAACTCGCGCGTGGTCAGGTGAAAGGGGATGTACGGCTGGCGATATGCGTCGACGGCGATGACGTCGTAGCGGTCGGGGCTGTTGGTCAGCCAGTAGCGCCCATCCTGGATGTGCACCCGCAGGACGCCGGCCTGCTCCTCGTCGCCCATGGCAAAGTGCGCCCGGCCCACCGCGGCGATCTCCGGGTCGAGCTCGACCCCGTCGATGGTCACCTGCCGCCCGTAGACGGCGTGGTACTGCTTGGGGATCGTCCCGGCGGCCGAGCCGATCAGGCAGAGGGAGGAGAAGGAGCGCTCGGTCTGGCCGGGGGCAAAGTAGGGCACGACGAGGAAGATGTCCCAGGGGCCGTAGGTGAGCACGTCCGCCGGCTCGCCCGTCCGCGCGTAGCGCAGGGAGTAGATCGAGTGCACCGCCAGGCCCTCGTTGAGGGCCAGGTTGACCCGGTCGCCCTCCTGGTAGACCTGGATGTAGTTATAGACCGATTCGCGCTGGTCGATGAGGGCGGTGCCTTCGGGCGGCTGGCGCAGCCCCGTCCAGACGCCGCTGAGGAAGAGCACGGCCAAGGCGACGACGATGGCCAGCAGGACAAAAAAGGGCCAGCGGCGCGTGCCGGCGGCGGCCACCAGCAGGAGCACGCCGGCAAAGAGGTAAAAGGTCAGCGACACGCCCAGCAGGGGGATGGTGACAAAGGGAGGCACGAGGGTGCCCACCAGGCTGCCGACGGTGGAGAGGGCATAGATCGAGCCGGCGGTGCGGCCGGCCTGGTCGACCTCGCGCATGGCCAGGCGGATGGCAAAGGGCGAGACGCAGCCCAGGAGGACCATGGGCACCGAGAAGAGGGCGAGCACGCCGACAAAGGCGCCGACGTACAGGCCGGCCACGACGGAGGAAAGCCCCTCCTGGGCCCACAGGAGCAGGGGCCGCGAGACGACCGGGATGAGGGCCGTGGCGAAGGCGGCGATGCCGACCAGCCCGTAGAGGTAGCGCGGGTCGGGCCGGCGGTCGGCCAGGCGTCCCCCCAGGGCGTAGCCGGCGGTGAGGTAGAGCATCACCATGCCGATCAGGATGGCCCAGATGGTCAGGGGACTGCCGAAGAAGGTGCCGATCAGGCGGGAAGCGCTCATCTCGATGGCCATGCCGGTCATGCCGCAGAGAAAGACGATCAGGAGCAGAAGGAAGCGTGAGGCGCGCGCAGAACCTGGCAAGGGATCCTCCTCGGGTGCGTTCGTTGTCAGCGCGGGCATTGTACTACACTCCCCGGCGATGCGCAAACGGCGTCGCAGCGAGTTGCCCCGGCCGGCACAATGTGATAGAATAGAAACGGCTCGCTGCGTTGCGGCGGCTCGGGCGCGCGGCCTACCTGCGCCGAACTGGAGTGGGAACCCTTGCAATCGAATATCGCTGCCTGGCAAGAATGGCTCGTGTTGGCAGGGCTGCTTCTGCTCAACGCCATCCTCGCTGCGGCCGAGGCGGCCATCTCCTCGGCCGTGGGCCGGCCGGAGGTGCGGGAGAATCTGGAGCAGAGCGGCAGCGCCACCGCCCGCCTGGTGCTGCGGCTGGGGCAGAACAGCATCCGCCTGCTGGCCACGGTGCGCGTGGGCATCACCCTGGCCGGCTTCTTCGCCGCGGCCAGCGCGGCAGCGGCGTTCAGCCCTTCGGTGGCAGCGTGGCTGCAGGGCGAGCCCTGGCGTGTGCCCGCCGCCGCCAGCTACGGCTGGGCGCTGGTCCTGATCGTCCTTCTCCTGGGCGGCCTAATGCTCCTCCTGGGCGAGCTGCTGCCCAAGGCCCTGGCCGACCATCACCCCGGCCCGGTGGCCCTGTTCCTGGCCTGGCCCTTGCAGCTCCTCGTATGGCTGCTCTACCCGCTGCAGCTCATCCTCACCGGCCTCAGCGACCTGATCGTGCGCGCCCTGGGTGGCAGGCGGCAGGCCGGCCTGCCCTATGCCCGCACGGAGGAGATTCTCACCCTGGTCGACGCCAGCGAGGAGGGCGGCGCCATCGAGAAGGAAGAGAAGGAGATGATCACCGGCATCCTGGAGATGGGCCGGACGCTGGTGCGCGAGGTGATGGTACCGCGCACCGACATCGTCGCCATCGACGCCGGGATGCCGCTGCGCGAGGCCGTGGGGGCGATCCTGCAGACGGGCCACTCGCGCATCCCCGTCTACGAGGACACGATCGACCAGGTCATCGGCGTGCTCTACAGCAAGGACCTGCTGCCGCCGCTGCGCGACGGGCTGCAGGACCAGCCGGTGCGCGGGTTGCTGCGGCCGGCCTACTTTGTCCCAGAGACCAAGGTGGCCGACAACCTGCTGCGCGAGCTGCAGCGCCAGCACATCCACATGGCCATCGTCGTCGACGAGTACGGCGGCACGGCCGGCCTGGTGACCATCGAGGACCTGCTGGAGGAGATCGTCGGAGAGATCCAGGACGAGTACGACGCCGAGGAGCCGCTGCTCGAAGAGGTCGGGCCGGGCGAATACATCTGCGACGCGCGCCTCAGCGTGGACGACGCCGAGAAGCTGGCCGGCCTGCAGATCCCCGATGGCGACTTTGACACCCTGGGCGGCTTTATCTACGAACGGCTCGGGGCCATCCCCCAGGTGGGGGACCAGGTGGTCGTCGGCGACGCCACCATCACCGTGACCGAGGTCCTGGGCCTACGGCCGGTCAAGCTGCACGTGCGCCGCGGCCAGGAGGCCGCCCCGCCGCCCCAGTCCGCCACCGAGGAGATGCCATCCCATGGACATATCGCCTGACACCCTGCTGCAGGCCGCCCTGGCCGCACGCGAGCGGGCCTATGCGCCCTACTCCGGCTTTGCCGTCGGCGCGGCGCTGCTGACGGCCTCGGGAGAGATCTACTGCGGCTGCAACGTGGAGAACGCCTCCTACGGCCTCTCGATCTGCGCCGAGCGGGTGGCGGTCGTCAGCGCCGTCGCCGCCGGGCAGCGCGACTTTGTGGCCATCGCCGTGGTCACGCCCACCGCCGGGCCGGCCTCCCCCTGCGGCGCCTGCCGCCAGACACTGGCCGAGTTCAACCCGGGCATGCAAGTCATCCTGGCGAACCTGCATGGGCAGCGCCTGGTCACTACGGCCGGCGCGCTGCTGCCGGGAGCCTTTACCGGGGCCGACCTGGAGCGGCCGGCCGAGCAGTCGGCCTAGCAGCGCCGCCGCGGCGAGGTGAAGCGTGCCGGTCCTGGCCGATCCCCCCAGCCCGTACCCGGTCGGGTTCATCGAGCGGGCCAGCAACTTCCTGCTGCGGCACTGGCTCCTGTGGGTGAACGTGCTGGTCGGCCTCTACGCCGGCCTGCCCTGGCTCTCACCCCTGGCGCGGGCCCTGGGCTGGGACGCGCTCGGCCGCGCCATCTTCTCGTTCTACAAGCCACCGGTCTGCCACCAGCAGCCGAGCCTGTCCTACACCTTCCTGGGCTACCAGGTAGCCTACTGCCAGCGCGACACGGCCATCTACACCGGCCTCCTGCTGGCCGGCCTGCTCTTTGGGCTGGTGCGCCGGCGCTGCCGGCCCCTGCGCTGGTGGGGGCTGCTGCTGCTGACCCTGCCCATCGTGCTGGACGGCGTCACCCACATACCGGCCGCGCTGCTGCCGGAGTGGCCGCTGCGCAGCGAGAACGCCTGGGCCGTGTTCCTGACGGGAGGCCTCCTGCCGGCCGGGTTCTACCGCGGCGACGCCATCGGGTCGCTCAACTGGCTCCTGCGGACGCTGACCGGGGTTCTCTTCAGCTTGGGGCTGGTGTGGGCGATCTACCCGCGGATCGAAGCCGAGGTGCGGAGAGGGACGGCTGTGGCGGTGCCCCTGGCTCCCGCGCCGCCCTCCCTGCGCGGCACCTCCGCGGGAACAGGCTCGGCAGCGGCGCCCGGGGCGGCCGGCAGCTCCCCTCTTGCCGGTGGTACCGGCACAGCGCCGGCGCGTTCGGACGACACGCTCCGCGGGACCCCCGGCGCGGCCGGCAGCTGCTGACCCCTGCATTGCCTACGAAACACCCCGGAATCTTCCATTCGTGCGCGCCAGGTCTGGCAGAGCGCAGCAGTAGTCGTCTCACAAGCCAGCAAGGCACAAGGACACGCCAGGGCGGCAGTGCCTGCCACTGGCTATGTCTGCACCTGCGGCCCACCCCTGGAGAGAACGAAGAAGAAGGTGCTGCCCTGGCCCGGCTTGCTGCGCACGCCAATCTGCCCGCCGTGGGCCTCGACGATGCACCGGGAGATGGCCAGCCCCAGGCCGGTGCCCCCGTAGGCCCGCGTGGTGGAGCTGTCGACCTGGTAGAAGCGGTCGAAGATGCGCTCGTGGTGCTCGGGGGCGATGCCGATCCCGGTATCGCTGACCTCGCCGTAGACCGCGCTCCCCTCCTCACGCACGGTCACCGTCACACGGCCTCCGTTCGGGCTGAACTTGATGGCGTTGTCCAGGAGGTGCAGGAAGAGCAGCTTGAGGGCCTCCGAGTCGCCGATGACGGGGGGCAGTGAGTCGGGGATCGCCGTGGCGATCTCGATGCCGGCCTCCTCGGCCCTGGATCGCACGGCCTCCACGGTCGCCAGGGCAACGTCGCGCAGGGAGACCGCCGCCCGCGTGGGCAGGATGACGCTGCTCTCTTGCAGGAAGAGGATGTCGTTGACCCGTTGGATGACACTCTCGGTGTTCTCGCAGACGATGGACAAGCACTCCTCCTGGACGGGCGTCAGGGGGCCGGCTCGCTGGTCCAGCAGGAGCTGGGCATAGCCCTTGATGGCGGTCAGGGGCGTGCGCAGCTCATGGGAGACGGTAGAGACGAACTCGGACTTTAGTCTCTCCGCGGTCTGAAGCTGCTCGTTGAGGCGCTGCAACTCGGCGACCTTGGCCTCCAGGTCCCGGACGAGCCTGTGGGTATACTCCCGCAGATAGGCCGGCTCCTCGTCCCGGCGAAGCTGCTCGCGCTTGCCGTCGATGAACTCGGCCACCTGCCGGGGCAGGCCGTCCGCGTCCACGGGCTTCTGCAGGTAGCCGTCGCAGCCGGCCACCAGCGTCCGCTCGCGGTCGCCCTCCATCACCGCGCTGGCGGTCAGGGCAACGATGGGCGTCCTGGCCAGCTCGGGCATGCTCCGCAGCCGCGTGCTGACCTGGAAACCGTCCAGGCCGGGGATATTGATGTCCATCAGGATCAGGTCGGGGACGATGTCGTGGGCCAGGCGGATGGCGCCCAGGCCGTCCTCCGCCTCGGCCACCTCGTAGCCATGCGCCTCGAGGATGCGGCGCACCAGCAGGCGGCTCTCGGGGTTGTCCTCGACATACAGGACCCTCTTCTTCATCTCATCCGCTGTCGGCCGTCTTGCCGCCATCCGGACCCTCTTCCGACTGTGGGGGGCGATCGCGCAGAGGCAGGGTGAAGGAGAAGGTGGAACCGTGGTCCAGCCGGCTCTGGGCCCAGATGCTGCCGCCGTGCAGCTCCACGAGCGCCTTGGTGATGGTCAGGCCCATGCCGGTTCCGCCGATCTGGCGCGTGACGCTGTTGCCTGCTCGATAGAAGCGGTCGAAGATGTGGGGCAGCGCTTCCTCGGGAATGCCGATGCCCTGGTCTCGCACGCTGACCAGGAGAAAGGGCGGTGCGGTCGGCACGCCCAGGGCCTGGGCCTGGTCCGCGGAACGGATCGCCTCCGCCCGGAGGACGACCTCACCGCCCTCCGGCGAATACTTGACGGCGTTGCCGACCAGGTTGTTCAGGATGACGCGGAGCTTGTCCCGGTCCATGTAGGAGGGCTGCTCGTCGAGGGGCACGTCGATGAGCAGGCGGTGGCGCGGGCTCATCAGGGCGTCGAGCTGGCTCGAAAGGGCGGCCACGACCTGGTAGAAGGTGGCCTTGCTCCAGTTCATGCGCATCCGCCCCTGGCTCAGGCGGGAAAGGTTGATGAGGTCCTCCACCAGGCGCGAGAGGTGTTCTGCCTGGTTGAAGATGACCTGCAAGAAATCGTTACGGCGCTGCCGCTTGAAATCGCGGTTGAGCAGGAGCTCGCTGTAGCCCAGGATGGAGGTCAGGGGCGAGCGCAGCTCGTGCGAGACGACCGAGACAAAGCCCAGCTTCTCGCGCTCGCTGTCCTCGTCCTGGCGGGCATCGCGGATCAGGATGACGTGGCCGCTGGGGCCGGCGCCGGCCTCGTCCCACACCGGCGCGCCGACCAGCCACAGGCGCTTGGCGGCGTCCTTGAAGTCGAGCCAGCCCTCGGAAAGGCCCCGGTCCAGGGTGCGGGTGCGCTCCAGGAAGTGCGCCAGCACCTGGGGGTCCTGCAAGAGCGGCTCCAGGCGCGGCGCCAGGTACTCGTCGAGGCGGACACCATCCGGCAGGGGCTGGTCCAGGCCGAAGTACGAGGTGCTGGCCGGGTTGGCCAGGACGACGTGCAGGCCGACGTCGGTGACGACGACGCCCTCCGGCAGGTTGGCCACCAGGCCGGCCAGCCACTTGCGCTGGGCCTGCACCTCGTTGTAGAGGCGCGTCGTGCCGATGGCCACGGCGGCGTGCTCGGCCAGCGTCTCGGCGGTCTGGCGGTGCGACTCGTCATAGGCGTTCAGGCTGGAGCTCTCCAGGTTGATTACCCCGACCACCTCGCCGTGCCACAGGATCGGCACGGTGAGCTGGGAGCGCGTCTCCGGGCGAAAGGCCAGGTAGTCCGGCGTCTCGCGGACATCGGCGATGAGGGCGGTCCGGCCGGTGCGCGCCACCCAGCCGACGATGCCGACGTCCCAGCTGATGGCGCGGTCGGCCCACAGGGCGTCCTCGGCGGTGACATCGGTGGCGTACCCGGAGAGGGCCTGCAGGGAGTACTCGTGGCGGTCGGGGTCGACCGTCATCACCGCGCCGGCGTCGCTGTCGGTCAGCTCCATGGCCTTGTAGAGGAGCAGGCTGAAGATGCGCCCCTCCTCGAGAGCGGCGCTCATCTCGCGGCCAAAGGTCAGGATGATGTTCTGCTCCTCGAGGCGGCGCTGGAGGTCCTCCAGCGGGCCGACCTCTGGGACGACGCGCTGGATGGCGCTGCCGAGCAGCGGGGCGGCCGCCAGGAGGAGGTCCATGTGGGCCTGGGTGAAGGCATTGGCCTGGGTGCTGACCAAGGCCAGGGTACCGACGAGTTGCTCGCCCTGCAGGAGGGGGACGCCGATGTAGGCGTTGTAGGCGGGGGTCTCGGGGCGCTCCGGGCCGGCCTTGAGGTCGGGCACGAGCAGGGGGGAGCGCTGGAAGGCGACCCAGTTGCTGTAGCTGTCCAGGGGGCCGCCGTGGGCGACAAAGAGGCGGCTGCTGGCGCTGCGGACGAGGGGCGTCTCTTGGCGCGGGCCCCACAGCCAGAGCTGGCCGTCCTCGTGGGGGATCATCTCGTGGAGGGCAGCAAAGAGGCGCTCGACGAGCTGGTCCAGGTCGCCGACCTGGTCGAGGGTACGGCCCAGGGATGCCAGGAAAGCCACGGCGCGGCTCTCCTGGCTGGCGGGGGGTTGGTGGCCCATGGAGAGGTGCAGCCAGTGCCGGCGAGCCTGGTGGACGAGCGAGTGCAGGTCGCTGGTGACGATGGCCGGCTGGGCGCTGTTGTGGTTGCCGGCCAGGAGGCCCTCGGCCAGGGTACGCTCGCAGGCGTCGAGCAAGGCGATGGGCTGGAGGACGCGCTCCTCTGGGCTGAGCTCGGCCACGCGCTGCTGCTCCTGGGCCAGGAAGCGGGCGGTGGGCGCCAGCTCGCGCGTCTCGAGGGAGAGGATGAGGCTTTCCAGGCACTCGGCGATGCGCCGCCCGAGGATGGGCGAGAGGTTGCGGGCCTCGCCCTCCAGGCGCAGCCAGTAAAAGGCGCGCATGGCCAGGCGCTCCATAGTAGCACGGAGAGACTGCACCAGATCGGCGGTGGTTCTGGCCCGACTGTTGCCCATGCCAATCCCCGCGAGCCCTCCGTGCCCGCTGGTCCGGCCGGCTGGAAGGTGGCCGGCGGGTCCCCATGGGAGGGATCGCTGCTGTGGCCTCATTATAGCATAGAAAGGGGGGGGCGGCAAGACGGCTGGAAATCGCCCACGATGGCCCCCAACGAACCGGATGGGGCGCCACGCGGCCGGCCCACGCGGGGGCGGGTCCGGCGGCAACGCGGCGTCCCCCGCGCCCCATCCGCCGGGTGGGGCTGGACCCGGCGGCGGCACGGCGTCCCCCCCCCCGCCCCATCCGCCCGGTGGCGGTGGATCCCGCAGGGGCGAGGCATGCTCCACTGCCTGGCAGGGCGTCGAAACGGGTTCGCCTGGTGCTGCCCCATTCGACGGCGTGAGGGCAGGAGAAAACGCCTCGCTGCATGCCGCCGACCCGGCATCGGGCGTCATTTCCGCGTGCGGGAAGTCGTACCCCTTCAGCCTGTTGAAATCGCCAGCCCCCTACTGTATAATGCCCGTGGACACCTTCCGGCGAGCGCCTTTGCTCCGGCAGGCCTGTCACCCGGTGGATGATGGCCGCTCTACCGGCAGCACGAGCAGACAGAAAGCAATACCAGACAACGGAGGAGGAACATGAGGAGAGTGTGGCTTGGCGGGCTGGCCGTCTTGCTTCTGCTGGCGAGCTGCGGCCCGGCCGCGGTCCCGACCCTATCCCCCGACGAGGCGCGCAGCTTCGCCGACAGGATGCAGGCCAGCAGCGAGAACCTGCTCACGGCCATCAGCAGCCACGACTACGATTCCTTCATCAAGGACATGGACGCCGCGATGAGGCAGGAGAGCGGCGAGGCAGACTTCGAGGAGCTCTACGAGCTGCTCGACGCCAAGATCGGCCGGTACATCTCCAGCAAGATGGTGCGGGTCGAGGCGGCCGAGCAGGCCGGCTTGAACCTGCAGGTGATCATCTACGACGCGCGCTTCGAGCAGGAAGATCACGTCACCGTGCGCGTGGTCTACAACATGGCCACTGACCCGCCTCTGGTCGGCGGGCTGTGGTTCGATTCGCCCAAGTTGAGGGAGTGACGGTGCGCATCGGCATCGACTACGGCAGCGCGCTCTGGCAGCGGGCCGGCATCGGGCGCTACGTGCGGCTCCTCACAGAGGCGCTGCTCGGCCTGGATCGGGAGAACGAGTACATCCTGCTCTACCCCCGCGGCCGGCCGGGCCGGCCGGCGCCCTTCCTGGAGCCGCTGCGCCGCCTGCACCAGGAGTATCCGCGGGTGCGGCTGCGGCCGTTGCCGCTCTCGGACCGTTGGAAGGCCATCCTCTGGCAGCGCCTGCGCCTGCCGGTCCCGGTCGAGACCCTGTGCGGGCAGCTCGACTGGTTCTTCTCGCCTGATTTCGTCCTGCTGCCCAGGATTCGCGCCCGCCGCGCGGTCACCATCCACGACCTGGCCTTTCTCGTCCACCCCGAGTGCGCCGTGCCGGCCCTGCGGCGATACCTGGAGCGCGTCGTCCCCCGCGCCGCCGCCCGGGCCGACCTGGTGCTGGCCGGCTCCGAGGCCGTGCGGCAGGACGTCCTGCGGCTGCTGGCGATGGCTCCCGAGCGGGTACAGGTGCTCTACTCGGGCGTACATCCCTCCTTCCGCCCGCTTTCGGACCCCGCCCTGCTGGAGGCAGTGCGCGCGCGCTACGGGCTGCCTCCGCGCTTCCTCCTGACGGTCGGGACGATCGAGCCGCGCAAGAACCTGCCCCGGCTGCTGGAGGCGCTGGCCGGCCTTCCGGCGGAGGAGCGCCTGCCGCTGGTGGTGGTGGGTCAGCGCGGCTGGCTGTACGAGGAGACCTTCGCCGCCGTCGAGCGGTCGGGGCTGGAGGTACACCTCCCGGGGTTCATCCCGGACGAGGACATGCCGGCGGTGTACAGCCTGGCCCGGGCGCTGGCCTTTCCCTCCCTGCACGAGGGCTTTGGCGTGCCCCCGCTGGAGGCCATGGCCTGCGGCACCCCGGTGCTGGCCGGAAACGTCTCGGCCATGCCGGAGGTGCTGGGCGAGGCGGCCGTGCTCGTGGACCCGCTGGACGTGGCGGCGATCCGGGAGGGGCTGCGGCGGGTGTTGGGGGACGAGGCCCTGCGGGTGCGGCTGCGGCCGGCGGGGATGGAGCGGGCCGGGCTGTTCACCTGGGAGCGGGCGGCGGCGCGGCTGCTGGAGCTGCTGCGCCAGTCCCCTACGGAGCCCCGATCTTTTCCGCAAACCCCGTGACGCCGTCGAACTCGCCGATGCGGATGCGGGCCAGGGTATAGAGGTCGTCCCGCGTGTGCACGCGGCCCTCCCTGGTCGTCAGCGCGCCCAGGAAGCCGGCCGCCTGCAGGGCGGCGATGGCGCTGTCGTCATAGGTGCCGTAGGGGTAGCAGAAGAAGCGCGCCGGCCGGCCCACGTGGGCCTCGATGGCCTCCCTGGCACCCCGGACCTCGTGCAGCACATACTCGTACGAGACGCCGGCCAAGCCGGTGTGGTCGCGCCCGTGCGGCTGGATGTCCATGCCGGCCCGGCTCATCTCCTCGATCATGGCCCAGGTCAGGTAGCCCTCGGCCTCGCCGTCGGCCTTGCTCGTCAGGATGAAGAAGGTACCGATGAGGCCGCGCCTCTTGAGCAGGGGAAAGACGTTGTCGTAGGCGTCGCGGTAGCCGCCGTCGAAGCTGAGGACGATCGGCCGCTCCGGCAGGGGCCGCCCCTCGACCAGGGCAGCGTAGAGGTCGTCCAGCGTGATCGTCTGGAAGCCGGCGTCGACCAGGTACTGGAGCTGGGCGTCGAGCGTGGCCGGCGACACGGTCAGCGACCGCCGCAAACCGCTGGCGGCCTCGGGCAGGTAGTCGACGTAGTGGTAAAAGACAATGGGCACCTCGACCGAGTCGGGCAGGGGCGGGAGCGTCGGGGTGGGGAACCAGGGCAGGTGGGGAATGCGGGGCTGCAGCGGCGTGGGCGTGGGCCACGGCGTGTCCGTGGGCAGCGGGGTCGGGGTGGGGCTGGGCCGGGGCGTCGCGGTGGGCAGCGCCTTGGGCGGGAGCGTGGGTCCTGGGGTCCAGGTAGGCCAGGGGACGGAGGTGGGCACCGGCGTGGTGGTCGGCCGGGGCGTCAGGGCCACCTCGCGCACCGGGGCCGGCGTCACGTCGAGCCAGGCCACGGGAGCGCCGCCCTCGGCGGCGGTGGCCGCGGGGCCGGCCGGCCGCAGGGCCAGGGCCAGCGCGCCCGCGGCGAGCAGGCCCACCTGCAGGACAGTGGCGACTATCAGCGCAAGGTGCAATTTGGAGCGCCTGGCCATCGTCGGCCGCCTTTGGGGTCGGTAGTGCTGGGCCCATTATCGCATGGAGGGGGGCCGGTGTCAATGAGAAGATAGGTCGCACGGTACCGAGGTTGTCTGTCGATCGATTCAGAGCTGTTCGGGATGTGGTATAATAGTGTGGTAGAGCCGGCGGGCTTCTCAGACCTGCCAGGTCTACGGAGAAGGCCCACGGCGAAACCGCTGCTCCTCCAGCTCGGTTCTACCAGCCAGCCGGAGCACGCCATGCGCCTTGCCCAACTGCTGGTCGAACTGCCCCAGGCTACCCTCCGCGGCGAGCCCGCGGTGGAGATCGCCGGCCTGGCCTACGACTCGCGCCAGGTGGAGCCGGGCTGCCTCTTTGTCGCCATCCGCGGCGTGCACGTGGACGGGCACGACTATATCCCCCAGGCGCTGGCCCGCGGGGCCGCCGCGGTGGTGGCCGAGGCCGGCCGCGCGCTTGACCTGGCCGTGCCGCTGGTGCAGGTGCCCGACCCCCACGCCGCCCTGGCCGACCTGGCGGCGGCCTTCTACCGGCACCCGGCGCGGGAGCTGCTCGTGGTCGGCGTCACCGGGACCGACGGCAAGACCAGCACCTGCTTCTTCACCAGCAGCGTGCTGGAGGCGGCCGGCCACACCACCGCGCTCTTCGGCACGGTCGACTTCAAGATCGGTCCGCGGCGCTGGGCCAACAAGACGCGCCAGACCAGCCCCGAGTCGCTGGAGGTGCAGCGCTTCCTGCGCCAGGCAGTGGAGGCCGGCTGCACGGCAGCGGTCCTGGAAAGCTCGTCGCACGGGCTGGCCCTGCAGCGCCTGGAGCACTGCGAGTACGACGCCGCCGTGCTGACCAACGTCACCCACGAGCACCTCGAGCTGCACGGGACGGTGGAGGCCTACCGCCTGGCCAAGGCCCGCCTGTTCGAGATGCTCGGCGAGGCGCGCAAGGTGGGAGCGCAGCCGGATGCGCCCCTGCGGCCGGGCCGGGGCATCGGCGTGGTCAACCTGGACGACCCCCACGCGGGGTTGTACATCGAGCGCACGCCGGGCCCCTCGTGGACCTATGCCATCGACAACCCGGCGGCAGGCGTCCGCGCCCGCGACATCGTCCCCGGGGCAGAGGGGATCGCCTTTGTGGCCGAGACGCCGGCCGGCAGCTTCCCCGTGCGGCTGCAGACGCCGGGGACCTTCAACGTCTACAACGCCCTGGCGGCAGCGTGCGTCGGCCTGGCCGTGGGGGCGGCCCCCGCGGCCGTGGCGGGCGGGCTGCAGGCCATGGCCGGTGTGACCGGGCGCATGCAGCGCGTGGACGAGGGCCAGCCCTTTGGCGTGCTGGTGGACTATGCCCACACGCCGGAAGCCTTTGAGACGGTGATGCGCCTGCTGCGGCCGGTGGTGCGCGGGCGGATGATCGCCGTCTTTGGCAGCGCCGGCGAGCGCGACCGCGAAAAGAGGCCCATGCAGGGGGAAATCGCCGCGCGCTACTGCGAGCTGCTGGTGATCACCGACGAGGATCCCCGCCAGGAGGACCGCCAGGCGATTCTGGATGAGATTGCCGCCGGGGCCGAGCGGGTGGGCAAGGTGCGCGGCCGGGACTACTTCACCATTGCCGACCGCCGGCAGGCCATCGGCACGGCCCTGGCGCAGGCGCGGGCCGGCGACATGGTCTTGCTCTTGGGAAAAGGGCACGAGGGTTGCATCTTCTACGCCGACCACGCCTTGCCCTGGGACGAGGCCGCCGCGGCGCACGAGCTGCTGCGGGAAATGGGGTATGGCGGCGCGGGGACGGTGCAACAAAAGCGGCGCCGCCGCCGTACCATGGGCGGATGACCGTGCGGTCTGGAAAGTGGTGCTGTCATGGCAGAGCCTTCGGCCGAGGTGGTTCGTCGGGCCCAGCGCGGCGATGAAGCGGCCCTGACCGAGCTGGTGTTGAGCCAGCAGAACTATGTCTACAGCATCGCCATGGGCATCTTCCGCAACCCGGACGACGCCGCTGACCTCACCCAGGAGGCCTTTATCCGCCTCTTCCGGGTCCTGCCGACTTTCCGCGGCGATACCCGCTTCACTACCTGGCTGTACCGGCTGGTGGTCAACCTGTGCCGCGACGAGCTGCGCTACCGCAAGCGCCGGCCGCTGCCGGCCGAGGACAGCGAGGAAGCCCTCGGCCTGGTCGGCGAGACGGCCTCCTGGGGCGACCCGGAGGGAGAGGCGCTCCAGGGCGATGCGCAGGCCAGTGTGCAAGCAGCCTTGCAGCAGCTGGAGGAGCCGTACCGCCTGTGCCTGGTGCTGTACTACTTCCGCGGGCTCAAGTACCGCGAGATCGCCGATATCACCGGCTGGCCCCTGAACACCATCAAGAGCCACATACGCCGAGGCAAGATCGAGATGGCCGGACTGCTCACCGATCCCGCCACCCCGGCCGCCTTCGGGGATGCGGCGTGCCGCCCTGCTGCGGCCGCGCCGCTGGCCTGGACGGCCACCTAGGCCGTCGGGAGGACATCATGGACTGCAATCGCGTGCGACAGCAGATCTCCGCCGGCCAGGCAAACGGGCGGGCCGTGCGCCTGCACCTGCGTGCCTGCAGCGAGTGCCGCGCCTTCCGGCAGCGCCTGCGGGAGAGCGAGGCCAGGCTCGCGGAGGCGTTGCCCTTCTCCGCGCCCGCGGAGCTCAGCCAGCGCCTGCTGGCCATGGTGCCTGCCGCAGCGCAGCAACTGCAGCTCCGCGCCGCCGCGCAGCGCCGTACGGCGCGGCCGGCCCGCTCCGTGTGGACGCGGCAGCTGCTCTACCTGCTCCTGGCGCTAGGCTTGTGCCTGGCGCTCCTCTTCTGGTACCTCGTCCTTGGGCCACTACAGCCGGCCGTGGGCCAGGCCGGCGACCTACTGCCGGCCCTGCCAGGCGCCCTGGCCTACTGGGGCAGCCAGCTGGGCAGCTTGCTGGCCCCGTTTTACAACGTCCTGCAGGTGCTGGCACTGGTCACCATCCTGGCCCTGGGGCTGGAGTACGCCTCGCGGACCATGCGGTCACGCCCGGCCGCGCGCTCCGGGGCCTACCACGAGTAGGTCTACCGCAGCACGTCGCGACCTGTCTGCCCAGACTGCTCCGGCCGCCCTGGCCGGGGCGGTCTTGTGGTATAATAGGGGCAGGAATTGCGCCGACGAGGAGGTGCCCGTGCCCCGCGAGTACACCTGGGACCGCTTCATCCGACAGATCCGCGATGCCCTGGTCGGCAGTGGGGCAGTGCAGGAGGACGAGTTCTCCCTGCTGCCCCCGCCCCCCGGCGTGCCGGCAGACCTGGGCATGCCCTGCTTCCTCATGGCCCGGCGGCTACGCCAGGCTCCCCCGGCCATCGCCGCGGATCTGGCCGGCCGCATCTCCTTCCCGGCGGGCAGCCTGGTGGGTGCCGTCTCGGCCCAGGGACCCTACCTGAACATGGCCCTGGCCCCTGCCGAGCTGGCTCGCAGCACCCTGGACGAAGTGCGGCGCTGGGGCGACTCCTACGGAGGCGACGACCTGGGGCAGCAGCGCAACGTGGTCATCGACTACTCGGCCCCCAACGTGGCCCGGCGCATGCACGTCGGCCATCTGCGCTCCACCATCATCGGCCAGGCCGTCCGCAACCTGTACGACTTCCTCGGATATCACACCATCGGCGACAACCACCTGGGCGACTGGGGCACCCAGTTCGGCAAGCTGATCTATGCGTACCGGGAGTGGGGCGACGAGCAGGCCATGGCCGCCGACCCCATCGGCCACCTGCTCGACCTCTACGCCCGCTTCCACCGCGAAGCCCGCGAGCGTCCGGAGCTGGACGAGGCCGGCCGACACTGGTTCGCTCGGCTGGAGAGCGGCGATCCGGAGGCCCGCCGCCTGTGGCAGTGGTTCGTCGACCTGACCATCCAGGAGCTGGAGAAATCCTACCGCCGCCTAGGGGTGCGCTTCGACGTCTACCACGGCGAAGCCTTCTACGAGGACATGCTCGACGACGTCATCGCCGAGGCCGTGGCCAAGGGCGTCGCCCGCCAGGACCCCGACAGCCCGGCCGTCATCCTCGACCTGAGCCAGTACGGCCTCTCCTCGACCCTGCTGCGCAAGAGCGACGGGGCCACGCTCTACCTGACGCGCGAGTTGGCCACGGCCCTGTACCGCTGGCGGGAGTACCGGCCGGCTCTGATCCTTTTCGTCATCGGCGAGCCGCAGTCGCTGCACCTGCGCCAGTCGTTCAAGGCGCTGGAGCTGATGGGCTACCCCGAGCTGGCGGCGCGCTCCGTGCACGTCTCGTTCGGCACAGTGGTGCGACCTGATGGCTCGCGCTTCTCCATGCGCGAGGGCGAGGTCATCTTCCTGGACGAGCTGCTGGACGAGGCCGAGGCTCGGGCCCGCGCCATCGTCGAGGAGAAGAACCCGGCCCTGTCCGAGGAGGAGAAAGGCGAGATCGCCCGGCAGGTGGGCATCGGCGCGGTCGTCTACAACGACCTGTACCAGGACCGCCGCCGCGACATCGTCTTTGACTGGGATGCGATGCTGAGCTTCGAGGGCAACACCGCCCCCTACATCCAGTACACCCACACCCGCTGCTGCAGTGTCCTGGAAAAGGCCGGCGGCGCGCCGGCAGCCTGCGATCCGGCCGCGCTGATCGAGCCGCAGGAACAGGTCCTGGTCAGGCAACTGGCCCGCTTCCCGGAGGCCGTACGCCGGGCGGCCGCGGAGTACGCCCCGCACGTCGTCGCCGAGTGGCTGTACGAGACGGCACGCGAGTTCAGCCGCTTCTGGCGCGACCTTTCCATCCTGCAGGCGCCGCCGGGCGTCCGCGAGGCGCGGCTGGGGCTGGTGGCGGCGGTGGGCCAGGGCCTGCGCAACGGGCTGCGCCTGCTGGGGATCGAGGCGCCCTCCCAGATGTAGCAGAACCACAGGCTGACAGGATGACGGCGTGAAGGTACTCGTGCTGAGCAAGGCGCTGGTGGTGGGCACGTACCAGCGCAAGCTGGAGCTCATCGCCCAGGCCCCCGACGTGGAGCTGGTGGCGGTCGTGCCGCCGGTGTGGAAGGAGCCGGGGGTAGGCAGCGTTCCCCTGGAGCGAGCCCACACCCGGGGCTACCAGCTCCTGAGCCGGCCCATCGCCCTCAACGGCCACTTTCACCTCTACTTCTGGCCGTCCCTGGGCCGGCTGCTGCGCCAGGAGCGCCCCGACGTCCTGCACGTCGACGAGGAGTCGTTCAACCTGGCCACCTTCCAGGCACTGTTCCTGGGAAGCCGCGCCGGCGCGCGCGGGCTCTTCTTCAACTGGGCCAACATCGACCGCCGCCTGCCTCCGCCCTTCTCCTGGATGGAGCGCTACAACCTGGCCCACGCGGCGTACGCCGTGGCCGGCAACCCAGCCGCGGCGGCGATTCTGCGCCGCAAGGGCTACACCGGCCCGCTGGCGGTGATCCCGCAGTTCGGAGTGGACGAGGCGGCGTTCTGCCCGGCGCCCCCCTCGCCGCTACGCTCCCTGCTGGGAACCGAAGGGTCCCTATGCATCGGCTATGTTGGCCGCCTCGTGCCGCAAAAGGGCCTGCTGGACCTCTTCGAGGCCGTCGCCGGGATGGCCGGGGTGTGGCTGCTCGTGGCCGGCCGCGGCGAGCAGGAGCCGGCCCTGCGCCTCCGGGCAACCGCGCCGGACCTCCGCGGGCGGGTCGAGTTCGCCGGCCACGTCCCTTCCGACCGCCTGCCGGACCTCTACCGACGCATGGACGTTCTGGTGCTGCCCTCGCGGACGACGCCACGCTGGAAGGAGCAGTTCGGGCGCGTGCTGATCGAGGCGATGGCCTGCGGCGTGGCGGTGGTGGGCGCGGCTTCCGGTGAGATCCCGAACGTGATCGGCCCAGCCGGCCTGGTCTATCCGGAGGGGGACCTGCCCGAGCTGCGCGAGCGACTGGAGCGGCTGCGCGACCCGGCGCTGCGTGCGGAACTGGGCCGACAGGGACGGGAGCGCGTGCTGGCGCACTATACCCAGGCGCGCATCGCCCAGGCTTACCTGGACGTCTACCGAACGGCGGCGGGCTCCCGTTCCCAGCGCAGCAGCGCCCGCCCCTTGCCCAGGGCAAAGGCGCCGAACAGCTCCTCGACCCGGCCGGCCGCCGGCATGCGGCGGACCAGGTAGAGCGGCCAGGAGAGGCCCGGCCAGAGGATGATGCTGTGCACCGCCGCGGGGACGCTGTCCACCAGCGACCGCGGCAGCAGCGCCGCTCCCATGCCGGCGGCAACGAGCGAGAGGGCCGTGCCCGGGTCGCCCACCTCCACCCCGTGCAGTGCCGGCGGCAGGGCCAGGCTGCGCCCCTCGATCGTCTCTTCCAGGAAACGGCGGGCGGGGGTCTCCCGCGAGGGCAGGATCAGCGGCACCTCTCCCAGCTTGCGCAGCGGCAGGCGCTTGCGCAGGGCCCACGAAGTGTCCGGGGGGGCAATCAGCACGGTCTCCATCGCGGCCAGAAGGTCGCAGGCCAGCCCGCGCTCGTGGACCTCCTCCTCGGTCACCACCAGGTCCAGCCGCCCCTCGCGCAGGGCCCGCCCGGCACCTTCGGCCGGCAGCGGCTCGAGGGCAAAGCCGACCCCCGGGCACTCGCCGCGAAAGGCGGGCAGCAGCCGGCTGAGGACGTGCCAGGCCGGCGCCCCGCTCCCCCCGATGCGCAGCGTGCCGACGGCATCGCCCCGCAGCTGGGCCATCTCCTCCTCGACCCGGCGCGAGAGGGCCAGCACCTGGCGAGCGGTCTCCACCAGACGCTCGCCGGCGTGGCTGGGCAGGGAGCGCCGCCCCACCCGGCGGAACAGGCGCACGCCCAGCCGCTCCTCGAGCAGGCGCATCTGCCGGCTGACGGCCGGCTGCGTCAGGTGCAGCCGCCGCGCCGCCGCCGTGTAGCTGCCGGCCTCCACCACCGCCATAAAGACCTGGAGCTGATAGGTATCGAGCATGGCCTCGATCCCTGCCGAAAGAAGCTGGCAGAAGTCGCCGCCAGCGGTGCTCCTCCCCTTCCCACAACGGCGCCCGCCAGGGTGGTGCGGCCGCGGGGATGGCCCCGCGGCCGCACCCACACGCCCACGCTGGCAGGCAGCCCAACACGAAAGCCGGGCGCTAGCGCAGCGGCGACAGGAGCAGGCCCGACCCGTTCAGGGTGATGTCGTCCAGCTTGACCTGCGCGCCGTCCTGGCCGAGGTAGCGGAAGGCGATGCGCACCGGGGTGCCCGGCAGGTACGGGTCCAGGCTCACGACGCTGTGGGTCCAGGTCCAGTTGGCAGGCCAGCCGCCGTCCGCGGTCATCACGTAGACGTCGTCTCCACCCCCCCAGCCCCCGACCACCAGCCAGACCTCCAGGTCGCAGTTGTCATACGTGTCGCGGCACCAGTAGACGCTGCCCATGGACCAGAAGTCCAGGTTGCCCGTGCTCAGGTCCAGCGCCGGGCTAAGCAGCAGCTCGTCCTGCCACCCCAACTGGTCGTCGTACTCCACGTCGGCGGCGTACGTTCCGCTGTGGGGCAAGCCAACCGTGGCGATCTTCCAGGTCTGGCGGGGGTTGGTCTGGACGCGCGTCCACCCGGCCGGCGGCACGATGCCGCCCTCAAAGCCCTCGAAGAGGTTGACGGGGATAGTAGTGGAGTCATAGTTGCGGTAGACCAGCGGCAGGTAGACCCAGTTCGTGGGCACCACGGCCGGCGCGTACTCGATGTAGGTAGCTCCGAAGCCCACGTTGGAGACGCCGTAGCCGATGCGCATGTAGCCGCTCTCGCCCCACCAGGTGTTCCAGGAGTTGCGCAGGATCCACACGCCGCTGCTCCCCTGGGCGTCGTCCCAGCCCACCAGGACCACGCCGTGGTTGACGACACTGTCGCCGCAGACGGCCGACTCGTCGGTCTCGAAGACGCCGCCGGAGTACCCACCAAAGGCGCTCCCGGTGCAGATGGCCACTGCCACCGGGCCGTGGTTCACGATGGCCTGCTTGATCTCGGCCACCGACGGCCAGTCGCCGTTCACATAGTTCCACGAGACGATCTTCTCGTGGTGCACGTGCGGCGGATTGCAGGGCACCTCGCTGGCGACGTAGGGGAAGTCGGCCTCGTAGACCGCCCCGGCGGCCGGTTCGCCAGGCGGGATGTTGTTCAGATGATAGTCGTGCGCCCACCAGCCGCCGCTGCAACCGTAGCCGTCGGTATTGCACGAGACCAGGTACTGCTCGGCCAGGTCCTTGCTCAGCCCATCGTCGCTGAGGATGCGCTGCTCCAGGACGCCGACCGTGCCAAAGGCCCAGCAGCTTCCGCAGCCGCCCTGGTCCCGGATCGGGGTGCAGCCGTGCAGGTCGCACCAGTTGAAGGAGGGCTGCAGCGGTGCCACCGAGTCGAGGGCCGAGGCGGGCCGGGCCGTGTCCAGCGCCGGCACCCCGGCCGGTGCCGGGAGCATGGCGTCGGGCATGCTCAGGGCGGCGCAGGCCGCGGCCAGGTCCATGCCGTCGACCTGCACGGAGAGCTCGATGAGCGGGGCGACGTCGGCCATCCATGGGCGGCGGTAGAGGAGCTGGAAACCGGCCGGGCCACTCTCCACGGCCTCCAGCCGCAGCACCTGCCGCGACAGCGCCCCCAGGCCCGGCTGGACCTGGCGGCTCTCCACGGCACCCACCACAGCCAGGCCGCTGCCGGTCGCCCCGACCGCCCAGCCGTAGCCGGTGGAGGGTCGGGCCGGCAGGGCCACCTCGAGCGTCTGGCCGGCCTGCACCGTCCCCTGCATCTCCAGGCGGAGCGGCCCGCTCAGCCACAGCTCCACGGTCCCCTGGTCCATGAGGGCCGCGGCCAGGTCGCCAAGCCGGTCCCCTTGCAGGCGAAAGACGTACGCCACACTGCCGTCGGCCGCGGCGGCCTTCTCCCAAGAATAGTCGATACCGTGGTTCCCCAGCAGCACCGCCACCTGCTGCTCGACCTGCGCGTCCAGGTCGGCGCCGGCCACGCTCCGGGGAGGTACCAGGCGCAGCTCGGCGCGCCAGGTGCCGTCGGCGGCGACGTCGAGGACCGTCTCGGCGCGGCTGACGCAGCCAGCCAGGGCCACCAGGAGCAGCAGCCCGGCGGCCAGGACTCCAAGAGGCCTTTTCCACTCATGTTGCGCGGTCATCTCTCTCTCCTTTTCTGGTGTTGCCACAGAGGGCACGGGCCCGGCCGGCACTGCACAGCCCCACAGGCAGGCATCTGCCCCGGCCGCGCCGAATGCCGGTCATGTCCTAGCGCACCACGACCTGAAGCGTGAAGCTGTCCTGCGGCGCCACGCCGGTCTCCCAGGAGCGCCGGTACTCCAGCACCAGGGCGGTACGGCCGGCCTGCACGGCCCGGAAGCGCAGGATCGCCTGACCGCCCGCGCCCAGGGCTCCCGAGGAGGAAGGCACGTATTCGGCCTCGCCTTCCTGCTGCAGGAAAGCGGCGTCGACCTGGGCCACGCCCCAGGAGAAGCCGGTCGAAGGATTGCTGGGGAGGCTCACTTTCAGGATGCTACCCAGCGCTACACTGACCTCCTGCCCGTCGCTCTCCGGCCCCACCGGAACCTCTCCGGGCGCGGCTTCCGGCGACGCCGTGGCCTCGGGCACGGCCTTGGGCTCCGTCGCGCCGCCCGGCGCGGGAACCTCCCCACAGCCGGCCAGCGCGAGCAGCAGGACGAGACAGAGCGGTGCAATCAGCAGTCTTGTCACGGTTCACCTCCTCAGGGGACCAGGTCGCCCATGGTTCAGCGCCCCCTCATCGGCCTGCCCCCGCTCGTGAGGGCACCCCGGCAGTCGCTGCCGGAGCCCTCGCCGCTCCTGGCCCATCATACCTGTAGAGAGTCCCCGTGTCAATAGGTAGAAAGTACTGTCCACGGCGATATCAAGGTCGCGCCGATGCACAGCGGATGGCAAGTGCCCGGC
>CAZTIG010000055.1:0-29112 GCA_964613665.1 uncultured Chloroflexia bacterium | reverse complement strand
TCGCTCTTCCTCGGGCGAGTCTCAACCGCCTCTCGGTTTTGGGTAATCACCAAAACTGTGAGTGTTTGACGGGGGCGGGAGAATGTGTTAGACTAGCGGGGGAGAAGCGACAAAGGACCAAGGACCACGGAGCACACACACTCACCCATCGAAAGGTAGGAGCCATGAAAGTCATCTTCTTGCAGGACGTAGCGGGTGCGGGGCGGGCCGGGCAGACCAAGGAGGTCGCCGACGGCTACGCCCGTAACTACCTCATCCCCCGGGGCCTGGCCAGGCCGGCCACTGCGGGGGTGGTGCGGCAGGCAGAGCAGGAAAAGGCCGTGGCCGCGCGCCGCCAGCAGCGCGAGCTGGCCGCGGCCGAGGTGCTGGCCGAGCAGCTCAACAATCTGACGGTCCGCTTCGCGGCCAAGGTGGGCGAGCAGGACCTCCTCTTTGGCACCATCACGAGCGCCGACATCGCCGCAGCGATCCAGGAAAAGATCGGCGTCGAGGTCGACCGCCGCAAGATCGAGGTCGGCGACCCGATCCGCCGGCCGGGCATCTACTCCATCCCCATCCGCCTGCTCGGCGACCTGGAGCCGCGGGTCAACGTGGTGGTGGAACGAGAGGAGTAGAGGGGCAAGAGGCAAGAAGCAGGAGGCAAGAAGCAAGAGGCAGGAGGCAAGAGGCAAGGGGCAGGAAGCAGGGGGCGGCCGGAGAAGGGAGGAGCAACGTGGGTGGGCTCACGTACGAGGAGTGGGTCGCGCAGGTGCCGGAGAGCATGCGGCGCGATCCTCTCTGGGGTTTTCAGGTCTATCCGAAGGCGCTGTATCTCTCGGACTTGTCTGGGAGGACACGGATTCGATGATGAGGGACGGCCGAGGCCGGGTGATCGCTCCGCAGATCATCCGCAGTACCGGCTCGATCTGCGCCAACATCGAGGAAGGCCACGGCCGTGGTTTTGGCAAGGAGAACGCCTACTTCCAGCGCATCGCGCTGGGCTCGGCTCGCGAATCGCGGGGCTGGTGGTAGTACCGGGGCCGGCGCTTCCTGAACCCAGAGCTGTACCAGCAGCGCATCCGCCTGCTCGACGAGGTCATTGCTGCCCTGGTGCGGGCCTCGGGCCAGCAGCGCCGCGGCAAACCTGACAGGTGCTTTGCATCCTGCATCCTGCATCTTGTATCCGGGTCGACGGGGGATAGAGCCATGGAGAGCCTTCCCGAACGCACCATCCCCTACAATATCGAGGCGGAGCGCAGCGTGTTGGGGGCGCTCCTGATCCACCGCGACGCCATCATTTCGGTGGCTTCGTGGCTGAAGCCGGAGGATTTCTACCGCGAGGCGCACGCCTGGATCTACGAGGCCCAGATGGACTGCTACGGCCGGCGCGAGCCGCCGGACCTGGTGACGGTGGCGGCCGAGCTGGAGCGGCGCGGCCGGCTGGAGGCGGTCGGCGGGGCGGTCTACCTGAGCAGCCTGGTCGACGCAGTGCCCACCCCGGTGCATGCGGAGTACTATGGGCGCATCGTCGAGCGCTGCGCGGTGCTGCGCCGGCTGATCACCGCCGGCGGGCAGATCGCCGCCATCGGCTTCGAGTCGCCCGAGGACGTCGACGAGGCCCTCAGCCGGGCCGAGGAGACGATCTTTGCCATCTCCGAGCGCCGCGTCACGCGCGACTTTGTGCCGATCAAGGAGATCACCTCGGAGTATTTCGACCGGCTGAGCCGCCTGCGGGCCACCCACAGCGGCGTCATCGGCGTGCCCACCGGCTTCCCGGACCTGGACCACATCCTGGGCGGCATGCAGCGCTCCGACCTGATCGTGCTGGCGGCGCGGCCCTCGGCCGGCAAGACGAGCCTGGCGCTGTCCATCGCCTACAACGTCGCCGTGCGCGAGGAGGGCGGCGTGCCGGTGGGCATCTTTAGCCTGGAGATGTCGCGCGAACAGCTCGTGCAGCGCTTCCTCTCCATGGAGACCGAGATCGAGTCGCAGCGGCTGCGCGAGGGCCGGCTGGACGACGACGAGTTCCAGCGTGTCTCCGAGGCCATGGGCCGGCTCTCCGAATCGCCCCTCTTTATCGACGACACCCCCGGCATCCCGGTGGCGGAGCTGCGCAGCAAGGCCCGCCGGCTGCACGCCGAGCAGGAGGTCGGGCTGATCGTGGTCGACTACCTGCAGCTCATGCAGGGCCGGCGCACGGAGAACCGGGTGCAGGAGATCTCCGAGATCTCGCGCTCGCTGAAGGCGCTGGCCCGCGAGCTGGACGTGCCGGTGCTGGCCCTCTCGCAGCTCAGCCGCTCGGTGGAGCACCGGACGCCGCACATCCCGGTGCTGGCCGACCTGCGCGAGAGCGGCAGCATAGAGCAGGACTCGGACGTCGTGATGTTCATCTACCGCGAGGACCTCTACAACCCCGACAGCGAGAAAAAGGGGATCGCCGAGATCCACATCGCCAAGCACCGCAACGGGCCCACCGGCAAGGTCCCGCTGCGCTTCCTGGAGCGCAACACCAAGTTCGTCAGCGTGGAGCGCTTCCGCGAGGACGAGGGCTACTACGAATGAGGCGGCCATTTGCGGGGTTCTCCACCCAGCGCGAGCGCTCCGTCCCCGTCCCGGCCGAGCTCTTCGGCGAGGTCCTGGCCGCCGTGCAGGACCTGGCCGAGCTCAAGGTGCTGCTGACGATCTTTCGGCTGGTGGCGGCGCAGCGCGACCTGCCGCGCGACCGGCCCCGGGCGGTGGGCTGGGACATGCTGCGCCAGGACGAGGCGCTGCGGGAGGGGCTGGCCGTGCTGGGCAAGGAGCAGAGCGTCGAGCAGCGCCTGGACCGGGCCCTGGAGCAGGCCGTGGCCCGGGGGACGCTGCTGCACCTGGTGGCCCAACGCGGAGGGCACGCCGAGAGCTGGTACCTGCTGAACACGGCGGCCAACCGCCGGCTGGCCCAGACGCTGGGGCAGGACTTGGGCCGGCTGGCCGGCACGCCCCTGGCGGAGGCCAGCGCCGTCAGCCTGGAGCCGGCCAGCATCTACAGCCTCTATGAGCAGAACATCGGCCTGCTGACGCCGCTGCTGGCCGAGGAGCTGGAGGAGGCCGCCCAGGCATACCCGCCGCAGTGGATCGAGGAGGCCTTTCGCGAGGCGGTGGCCCACAACCGCCGCCACTGGCGCTACATCCGGGCCATCCTGGAGCGCTGGGGCCGCGAAGGCCGCGAGCAGCCCGACCGGGGCACGGCGACGTTGGACGTGGCCAAGTACACCCGCGGCAAGTACGCCTACCTGTTCCGGCGGGGCGGCCGGCCGCGCGAGGAAGGTGGCGATGAGAGCGATTAGCCCCGACGACCTGGACATTCCCGTGGCCCGGGCCGGCGAGCAGCGCGAGGAGGCGTCGGCCGGCCAGCGGGCGGTATGCCCGATCTGCAAGGGGGCCGGGTACCTCTCGCGGCCGACCTCCGCCGGCAGCTTCGAGCTGGTGCCCTGCTCGTGCAAGCGCCGCGAGCTGGAGGAGCACGACTACCAGGAGCTGCAGCGCCTGAGCAACCTGGATGCCTTCAGTGAGCAGACCTTTGAGTCGTTCGACTGCCGTGTCCCCGGCGTGGGCGAGGCCTATGAGATCTGCCGCGCCTTTGCCGACAACCCGGAGGGATGGCTGCTGCTCATGGGCAACCCGGGGTGCGGCAAGACGCACCTGGCTGCCGCCATCGCCAACCATGCCGTTGGCAACCGCATCAAGACCCTCTTCACCATCGTCCCGGACATGCTCGATCACCTGCGGGCCTCGTACGCCCCCGACAGCCCGGTGCGCTACGACGAGCGCATCGAGTCGGTGCGCACCATCTACCTGCTGATCCTGGACGACCTGGGCACGGAGAACGCCAGCCCCTGGGCCGGGGAGAAGATGTACCAGATCATCAACTACCGCTACAACCACCGCCTGCCCACGGTGATCACCACGAACCGCGACCTGGAGCAGATCGAGCCGCGCATCCGCTCGCGCATCGTCGACCGCAACCTGTGCCAGCTCGTCTTTATCGAGGCGCGGGACTATCGCGACCCGGGCGGCGCGGCCGGGGGCCGCCCGGCGAACTCGCGCCGGCCCTACCCGGAGCGCCCGCGCACCTCCCGCCGCGACTGGCGGAAATGAGGAGACCATGGCCGTCGTCCTGCTGCTGGGCACCGTCCTGCCGACGATCCTCTACATGGCCCTGTTGTGGTGGCTGGACAAGTACGAGAAGGAGCACTGGGCGCTCTTCCTGGCGGCCTTTCTCTACGGCTGCGTCCCGGCCGTGATCCTCTCGATCCTGCTGGAGCTGCCATTCTCCGACCTCACCGACGCGCTGCAGTCCGGGCTGATCGCCCCGGTCGTCGAGGAGGCAGCCAAGGGCCTGGGCGTCCTGCTGATCTACTTCCTCTTTCGGCGCGAGTTCGACGGCGTGCTCGACGGCATCGTCTATGGCGCCGCCATCGGCTTCGGCTTTGCCATGGTCGAGACCTTCCTCTACGCCATCACCACGGAGAGCGTCGGGGTGCTGGCCCTGCGCATCGCGCCGTTCGGCCTCAACCACGCCGTCTTCACGGCCTTTACCGGGGCCGGCCTGGGACTGGCCCGCCGCTCCCGGCAGCGCTGGCTGTGGCTGGTGCTCTTCCCGGCCGCGCTGGTCGTGGGCATGATCTTCCACGCCGTTCACAACAACGTCATCCAGGGCGGCTGCCTGGGCCTGATCGTTGCCCTGGGCAGCGACTGGGGCGGCGTGGCCGTGATCCTGGTGGCGGCCATCCTCTCGTGGGCCCAGGAGCGGCGCTGTATCCAGCAGGAGCTGGGCGAGGAGGTAGCCAGCGGGCTGCTGGCTCCGGCCGACCAACAGACGATGCTTGCCGTCGGCCGGCGCACCAGGGCACGCTTGTGGATGTGGCGACAGCGCGGCTGGCGGGGCTATCGCCTGATGGGGCGCTACTTTTACCTGGCCACCGAGCTGGCCTTTCGCAAGCACCATCTGCGCAGCGGGACCGGCGACGCGCGCTGGGCCCAGGAGGTGGAGAGGCTGCGCCAGCAGATCCGGCAGGTGCAGACCGCCATCGCCGCCTTGCGAGGACAGCCATGACGGTCACGGCGCAACGCTGCTGCCAGGCGGCCGGCCTGGCGCTGAAGCTGGGCCAGACGGCAGAGGCAGCCGGCCTGTGCCGCCATCTCCTGACCCACCGGCGCTGGCACCTGCGCGCCCACCTACTGCTGGGCCAGGCCCTCCTGGAGCAGGAGCAGTGGGACGCCGCCGGCCAGCGTTTCCGTCTGGTGCTGCAGGTGGATCCCGAGTGCTCCGAGGCCTGGAGCGGCCTGGGGGTAATCGCCCTGGGCCGGGGCGACATGGCCGAGGCGGTGCGTGCGCTGGCCTGCGCCTTCGAGAACAGCCCCGAGTCGGACGAGGCCCGCGAGGCCCTGCAGCAGGCGCTGGCCCGGCAGGCCGGCCGGCAGGTCCCTCCGCCGTCCTTCACCCCGGCCTGTGTCGGCCGCTTCTACCTGCGCAGGAACCTGCCCCAGCCGGCCGCCGAGGCCTACGCCGCGGCCCTGCGCGACGCCGCCGGCCGCGACGACATCCGCCTGGCCTACGCCACGGCCCTCTGGCAGGGCGGCGCCCGCGAGCAGGCCATTGGCCTGTGCCAGCCTTACCTCGAGCGGACCCCGCGCGCGCTCACCGCCCTCCTGCTGGCCGGCGCGCAGCGCTTCCTCCAAGGAGACCAGGCGGCCGGCCGGCGGCTGTGGAAGGAAGCCCGCGCCTGGGACCCCGACGACATCCGTGCCCAGGCGCTCTTCCGCGACGCGCCCGGCCTGCCGGTGCCCCCGCGGCCGGCCGAGGTGCCCGACCCCGACTCCTCGGCCCTGGCCGCCCTGATCGAGATGACCGGCACCCTGGAGGGGCCGCCGCCGGCCGCGCCGGCCCAGGCCAGCCTCGAGCTGACCGCCTACGCCCGGGGCTTGCCCGTCAGCCGCAAGGTTACGGTTCCGACTGACCCCGATCTGCGGCACTTCCAGGAGGTCGTCCAGGAGATCGACCGGCGACTCTTCGGGGGCGAGGCTCCACCGCCGTCCGGGCCGCTGCCGCCGGCCGGCAGCCACGCCTCGCGCCGGCCGGCCGAGGTCATCCTGGCATGGGAGGAAGGGCTGCGCAGCCACTTTGGCGCCGACAGCGCCGCGGCGCTGGCCGAGGCCTTGCAGGGCATGGTGCAGGCCGCACAGCGCTGCAACGTGACCAGCCGCGTCGTCTACCTGGACAGGCCGCCGTACGCCGAGCTGCCGCGGCCCGACCCGCGCGACCCGCAGCAGATCAAATCGTTCCTGGATGCGCTGGATCGCCGTCTGGGCGAGGAAGGGCTCGACTTCCACTACCTGACCCTGATCGGCGGAGACGCCCTGCTGCCGCTGGCGCCCCTGCCCAACCCTACCGAGGACGGCGACGAAGTGGTGCCGTCGGACAACCTCTATGCCTCGCGCGATCCCACCTACCTGATCCCCGAGCGGGCCACCGGCCGGCTGCCGGACGACGGCTCCGGCCAGGCCGCCTCGTTCCTGGAGCTGCTGGCCCGCTGTGCCGCCCGCCGGCGCGGGGAGCGCCGGCCGGCCGGCTCCCCGGGGTGCCTGGGCACCATGATCTCGTGGGCGGCAGCGCTGAACCCGGTGCGACAACCCAAGGGGCCGGCCGAGCGCCGCTTCGGGCTTTCCGCCCAGGTCTGGGCGCAGGCCTCCGAGCAGGTCTTCCGCCTGCTGCCGGGCAGCGAGGCACTGCACCTGTGTCCACCGGAGTGCCGCGAGGCCATCGCTCCCGCACTGCTGGCCGACGTGCCCTTTGCCTACTTCAACCTGCACGGCTCGGCCGACGCGCCCAACTGGTACGGCCAGCGCGACATGGCCATGCCCGACGAGGGCCCGCTGATGCCCGTGGCCTTCTCCCCCCAGCAGATCCCCTCCGGGCGGGTCGCGGGAACCGTCGTCTACTCGGAGGCCTGCTACGGCGCCCACATCAGCGGCCAGAACGCCCGGTCGTCCATCGCCCTGCGCTTCCTGGCCGAAGGAGCCCTCGGGCTGGTCGGATCCACCGTCATCTCCTACGGCGTGGCCGCCCCACCCCTGACCGACGCCGACCTGCTGGGCCAGCTCTTCTGGCGGCACGTGCTGCGCGGGGAAGGGCTGGGGGACGCGCTGCTCCAGGCCAAGATGGACTTTACACGCGAGATGTACAGCCGCCAGGGCTACCTCGACGGCGACGACATGAAGACGCTGCTGGAGTTTGTCCTGTACGGAGACCCCCTGGCGGCGCTCGGGTCCTTTGCCGTCCCGGCCGAGGCTCACGGCGCCGCCGCACCGACGGTGCCGCCTGTGCTCTGCGGCCGGCACGCCAAGGCCGTGGCCCTGCACCAGCTCTCCGGTGACCTGGTGGACCGGGTGCGCCGCAGCCTCTCGTGGCTGCAGCAGGGGGAGGCTGCAGGCGATGTGCGGGTAGCGCTGCGCTCCGGCTGCGCCGGCGGCGCCTGCACCGGCCGCTGCCACGCGGCCGAGCATCCTGCCGGGCCGGCACCGGAGGCGCTGGTCTTTACGGCGCAGCAGGAGCTGCGCGCCGAGGACGGCGCCCTTATCCCGCAGTGGGCCCGCGTGGTCGTGGACCCACGAGGCCGCATCATCAAGATGGCGGTGACGCGGTAGAGCGCCGTCCACGGCCAGATAGAGCAGCACTCAGCCGTCAGCCGACCGCAGGCTGATGGCCGACAGCTTACGCGGGGATGAGCGATGGAAGACCTGACCCAATCGCAGGTGCGCACCCTGGAGGACGAGGCCGGGCTGCTGAAAGAGTCCCTGCGCGCCTGGCTGCCGAGCCTGGCGGCCGGCAGGCAAGCCCTCGACGCCGCCCGCCTGCCGGCCGAACAGCGCGCCGCCCTGTTGGCGACGCTGCAGCGTGCCGACGACCTGCTCAAGCAGAGCGACCTCCTGCTGGAGAGGCTGGAGCCGGCCATGCGCGCCCTGCGCGAGGACATCGCCCGCACCCGCGGCGAGCGCAGTCAGCTCGCCACCCTCTACCAGGTCAGCCAGGCGCTGAACTCGACCCTCTCCCTGGAGCCCCTGCTGGACATGGTGATGGACCGCGTGGTGGCCGTTACGCGCGCCGAGCGCGGATTCCTCACCCTGATCGATAGCGACACGGGCGGGCTGCACTTTGCCGTGGCCCGGAACATGGACCGTCAGGACATCGAAAGCCAGGCCTTCCAGGTCAGCCGGGGGATCATCGAGCGCGTCGCGCGCCACGGCCAGCCGTTGCTGGCCGACAACGCCAGCGCCGATCCCCGCTTCGCCGACCGGGCCAGCGTGATCTACTTTGGCCTGCGCTCCATCATGGCGGTGCCGCTGCAGATCAAGGAGCGCACCATCGGGGTAGTGTATGTCGACAACCGCATCCAGTGCGGCATCTTCTCCCAGGATGACCTGGAACTGCTGACCGCCTTTGCCAACCAGGCGGCCATCGCCATCGAGAACGCGCGGCTTTTCGACGACCTGCAGCGCAGCCTGCGCGAGATCACCGAGATCAAGAGCTACATGGAGGACATCTTTGCCAGCGTGGACAGCGGCATCCTGACGACCGACCTGCAGGCCATCGTCACCACCTGCAATCGCGCCGCCGCGGCGATCTTTGGCATCGGCGAGAAGGAGGCGCCCGGCCGGCGGTTCATCGACCTGTTCGAGAAAGGCTATGCCGAGGAGCTGAGGCAACCCCTCGACGCGGCCCTGCTGCAGGAGGTCCGCCTGCGCGACTATGAGATCTCCTGCGTCCTCCCGCGGCGAGGGCACGTCACCCTCAAGCTCCAGATCACGCCGCTCAAGGACTCCCACGCCCGGACGATCGGGGCAACCACGGTCGTGGAGGACCTGACCGAGGAGTACCGGCTGCGGCACGCCCTGAACCGCTACCTGGCGCCCTCGGTGGCCGAGGAGGCCATGCGCATCTATGCCGAGACCGGCCAGTTCCCCCTGGGCGGCACACGCCGCATCATGTCGATCCTCTTTGCCGACGTCCGTGGATTCACCTCGTTCTCCGAGCGCGTGGCGCCCGAGGAGCTGGTGGACATCCTCAACCGCCACCTGGCGGTCGCCGCCCGGTGCATCCTGGAGCAGAACGGGACGCTCGACAAGTTCATGGGCGATGCGGTGATGGCCCTGTTCAACGTGCCGGTGGCGCAGCCGGACCATGCGCTGCGGGCGGTGCGGGCGGCGCTGGGGATGCAGCACGGCATCGCTGCCCTGGCCGGCAGGTTGCCGCACACCTTTCGCTATGGAGTGGGCATCCACGTGGGGGAGGCGGTGGCCGGCAACATCGGCTCGCCCGACCGCCTGGACTATACCGCCATCGGCGACGCCGTCAACCTGGCCAGGCGGCTGCAGGAGAACGCCAGGGGAGGACAGATCCTCCTCAGCGCGCAGGCCTACCAGGAGGTGGCCCCCTGGGTCGAGGCCAACCCGCTGGGCCCCCTGACCGTCAAGGGGCGGGAGGAACCGGTTCAGGTGTTTGAGCTTCTGGGCTGGCGATCCTCTCCAGAAGCGGTGAGCGCCGGGCCGGCTTGACGATGTGCTGCCCCAGGAGCCGCAGGGCGTACTCCACACCGCCCTGCAGGTCGCTACGCGTGACCAGGCCCTTGAGCTCGACCCCCAGGCTCACCACGGTCTGAGCCACCTCTGGGGTGATCCCGACCAGGATACACTCGGCCCCCAGCAGGCGCACGGCCTGCGTGGCCTGCAGCAGGTAGGTGGCCACGCTGGTATCCACCACCGGCACACCGGTGATGTCGAGGATCACCACCCGCGCGCGCTGGGCGGAGATGCCTCCCAGAAGCACGTCCATGATCTGCTGGGCGCGCTGCGAGTCGATCGTTCCCACCAGCGGCAGGACCACGACCCCCTCGGCGATGGGCACCAGGGGCGTGGAGAGCTCGCGGACCATGTCCAGCAGGTGCCGCTGCTGCTCGCTGGCACGGCGCAGGTCGTCGAGCGCGCGCTGTGTCTCCTCGAACAGGCGGGCCTTTTCCATGCCGACGATGACCTGGCTGGCGATGGTCTCGAGGAAGGTCCTGTCCTGTTCGTCAAAGGCCCGTGGGCGGTAGCCGTTCACCACGATTGCCCCGACGATCTCCTGCCCCGATCGCAGCGGAACGCCGAGCCATGAGGCAGCTGTCCTCCCACTGCCGACCGTGACGCGCTCCACCGGGTAGTTGGCCGCCTCGACTTCCATGTCGTGGATGCAGATCGGCACGCCCGTCTGGATCACGTGGTCGGTAAAGCCCTTGCGGCTCAGGCGCGTGCCGCGGTAGAACACGCCCTCGTCCATCAACAGGGGAACGACCAGGTCGCCAGCACCCTTGTCCACCAGCGCCACGAAGAAGCCGTCGGGGCTCATCAGCTCCACGACGACGCCGCATAGGGAGGTCAGCAGCTCGTCCAGGCTGAGGCTGGCGGCGGTGGCCTGGATGACGCGGTTGAGGGCGTTCAGGTTGGAGAGCTGCTCGCCCCGCTCGTGGAAGAGCATGGCGTTGCGCATCGCCGCGGCGAGCTGCCCGGCCAGCGTCTCCATGGCGGCGACATCCTGGTCGTCAAAGGCGTCCTCCGCCTCGGCCTGGATGTCCAGCACGCCGATGACGCGGTTGGCGAAGGAGATGGGCACGCACAGCTCGGAACGCGATGTCTCCTCGGCGTCAAAGCCGCGCGCGTAGCGCGGATCCTCGGCGACGTTGTTGCACAGGACGGTCTGGCCGTTGCGCGCGGCCCAGCCGGCGAGGCCCTCCTTGAGCGGCTGGCGGTAGCCCCACTCGGCGATGCCGGCGTAGCGGCCCACCAGAGCGCCCAACACCATCTCCTGGGCCTGCTCCTCGATGCGAAAGACGGCGACGTTGTCGTAGCCAAAGCCCAACTGGATGGAACGGGCCAGCTCGCGCAGCAGCTCGTTCAGGTCCAGGATGGCCGTGACCTTGCGGCTGACCTCGCCGATGATGGCCAGATGGCGGGCCTTGCGCTCCTCGCTGGCGCGCAGGCGGATGCGCTGGATGGCCAGGGCGGCCTGGGTGGCGATGTTGGTGAAGAGGGCCCGGTGCCGCGTGGTGAAGGCGTGCTCGCGCTCGTAGCTCTGCACGGCGATGGCCCCGAGGACCTGCGCGCCGGCGATCATCGGCACGCCTAGGTACGAGAGGGCCGGCCGGCCGCGCCCGACGATGCCGCGGGCGGCCAGGGCGGCGTTCACGTCTTCCTCCAGGAAGAGCGCCTCGCGGTGCTCGATGATGTGGACGGTCAGCCCGCCCTCCGACAGAGCGGCCCTCTGCGGCCCGACGACCCTTTTGCCGTCCTCGACGTCGTAGGCAAAGTCCAGCTCCTGGGCCCGCTCATCGTACAGCGCCACGTAAAAGTTGGTCACGTCCATCACCCGGCCCACTTGGCGGTATATGGCCTCGAGCAGCTCGGCCTCGGACGTCGCCACGAGCATGGCCTGGGACACCTCGTTCAGGACGGAGAGGTCGGCCAGGCGCTCGCCGATCTCCCCGAAGAGACGGGCGTTCTCCACCGCCGCCGCCACCTGGCTGCCGATGGTGGAGAAGAGCGCCAGACTGTGATCGTCGTAGAGGTTCTCCTGCTCGTAGCTCTGGATGGCCATGACCCCGACCAGCTTGTCGGCGGCGATCAGCGGGACGCCCATCCAGGAGAGGGCCTGGTCGCCGATGGCCGGGATGGTGTGCGCCTCCTTGAAGGCGACGTTCTCGGCCATGGTGCGCAGCAGGAGCGGCTTGCGCTCGCGGATGATGTGGCCGGTCAGGCCGGCCTGCACCTTGTAGCGCGTTCCCGTACGGGGGTCCGTCTGCCCACGCTCGCGGGCGAAGGCCAGGGTCCACTCGTCCGCCTCCTCGTCATAGGTGACGACGAAGAAGTTGGTGGTGTCAAAGACGCGGCGGACCTGCTCGTGCACCGTCTCCAGCAAATCGGGCAGGTCGAGGGCCGTGGCGACGGCCCGGCCCATCTCGGCCAGGGTGGCGAGCTCGGTGATGCGCCGCTCGCGCTCCTGGGAGAGGCGGGTGTTCTCGATGGCCACCCCGGCCAGGTTGGCGATGCTGCCCAGGAGGTCCTGGTGGCGCAGGTCATAGGCCCGCGCCCGGCTGGGGCTCTGTACGGCGACGACGCCGATGACGCGGTCGCCGGCCAGCATGGGCACGCCCAGGTACGAGCGGGCCGGCCGGCCGATCGCGGCGATCCCCAATGCAGCCAGGTCCCGCTCCACGTCCTCCAGCAGCAGCGGCGCGCGCGTCTGGACCACGTGCACGGTCAGCCCGCCCTCGCTCAGCGTGACCGGATCGGGGTGCTTGCGCCTGCCATCCTCGGAGAAATAGTCGAAGGTGACCGTCTCGATCTCGGGGTGGTACAGGGCCACGTACAGGTTGGAGGTGTCCATCACCCGGCTGGTCTCGCGGTAGATCGACTCGAGTATCTCCTCCATGCCGGTCGCGGTGATGATGGACTGGCCGATCTCGTTCAGGGCCGAAAGCTCGGCGATGCGCCGCTGGTGCTCGCGGCGCAGGTAGACGTTCTCGATGGCCACGGCGGCCTGGCTGGCGATGGCTTCCAGGAGGCGCTGCTCCTCGGGACCAAAGGCCTCGGGGCTGTAGCTCTGCACGGAGATCACGCCGATGGCCTTTTCACGGGCCATCAGCGGGACACCGAGCCACGATCGCGGCGCCTCGCCGATCTGAACCGCCTCGTCCGGGACGCCGCTGGCAAGCAGGTCCTGGAACAGGAGGGGCGTGCGCTCCTGAAAGACGCGGCCGGCCAGGCCCCAGCCCTCGTCCTGGCGCAGCATGATGGGCGCCAGACGCTCGCCGCGGTCGTAGATCATGTCGAAGCGCAGGCCGTTCTCCAGCGGGTCGTGCAGCCCGATGGCAAAGCCCTGCGTCTCCATGACCCGGCCGGCCTCGCGGTAGATGAGCTCCAACAGGGCCGGCAGGTCCAGGTCAGCAGCCACCGCGCGCCCGATGCTGCAGACGACCTCCAGCGCCACATCCTGTTGGTGTGTCCTTTTCCTGGGCATCCGGCCTCCTCCAGCAGGGGTATTGCGAAGGGCAGGCGTCGGCAGCAGCACGACCAGGCTGCCCCTCCGCACAGATCGCATTGTACTACAATCCGGCCCGAATCGCAACCTTCTTTGACACCCTCCGCGCGCCGTGCTACAATGGCGGCGCACGGCGTTCCACCGGATTCCCGGCACCCCTTGCGAGCGGCTGGAGTGCATCATGGCGCGGTCCCGCCGACAGGGCCTGATCATCCTTCTGCTCGCGCTGCTGGCTGCCGGGACGCCGACCGCGCAGGGCCACGGCGGCGGCTCGTCCCTGCCGCAGCCGGCCTGGCCGGCCGTGCCCCCCGTCGCCTCCTACCAGATCGCCGTGACGCTCGACCCCGCGGCGCACACCCTGGCCGGCCGGGAGGTCGTCACCTACCACAACCGCAGCGGCGAGGCCATCGACAGCCTGGTCTGGCACCTCTACCTGAACGCCTTTCGCGACAGCGGAACGCTCTTCCTGCGCGAATCGCGGGGTAGCTCGCGCGGCTTTCCCTACAACCCCGAGCACCCGGGCTGGATCGAGGTCGAGGCCATGTCCTGGCAAGGGGTGGATCTGCTGCCGGCCAGTGTGGTCAGCGAGACGCTGCTGACGACCACGCTGCCGCGGCCCCTGCTCCCCGGCCAGGTGCTGACGCTCACCCTCGACTTTCACGCCCTGCTGCCGCAGGCCTTTGCCCGCACCGGCTTCTGTGGCGACTTCTCCATGGTCGGCCAGTGGTTCCCCAAGCTGGGCGTGTACCAGGAGGGCCGCGGCTGGAACGCCCACCCCTTTCACGCCAACAGCGAGTTCTTCGCCGACTTTGGCACCTACGACGTGGCCATCACCGTGCCCAGCGAGTACGTCGTGGCCGCCAGCGGGCTGCCGGCCGGCCGCGAGGAGCAGCCCGACGGCACCACCACCCACCGCTACCACGCCGAGGCGGTGATCGACTTTGCCTGGGCCGCCGCGCCCACCTTCGTGGAGGCCCGCCGGCAGGTCGGACCGGTGGAGGTAGTGCTCTTCTACCTGCCGGAGCACACCGCACTGGCCCCCCGCTACCTGGACGCCGCCGAGAGGGCCCTCGACGGGTACGGGGCCTGGTACGGCCCCTACCCCTACCCCCGGCTGACGCTCGTCGACGTGCCCGACGCCGCCCCGGGGGCCGGCGGCATGGAGTACCCGACGCTGGTGACGGTGGGGCTGCCGCCCCTGCCCGATATCGGGGAGAACCTCTTCCCGGAGCTGGTGGCGGTGCACGAGATCGCCCACCAGTGGTGGCAGTCCACCGTGGCCACCAACGAGGCCGAGGAGCCCTGGCTGGACGAGGGCCTGGCCGAGTACTCGGGCAGCCGCCTGCTGGAGGCCGCCTACGGCCCGCACGCCCCCGTCCTGCGGATCGGGCTCGTGCATATCGACCCGGTCGCCGTCGAGCGGATGGAGTACCTGCTCGACCCGACGGCGCCGGCCTATGGCCGGGCCTGGGACTATGACGAGGTCGCCTACGGGGCGGCGGTCTATGCCCGGCCGGCGCTGATCCTGTTCACCATGGAGCGCACCCTGGGCGAGGAGCGCTGGCTGCAGGTGCTGCGCACCTACTACCAGCGCTACCGCTTCCGGCACCCCACGACGGAGGACCTGCTGGGGGTGGTGGCCGAGGTGGCCGGCGATGACGCGCGCCGCGCCATGGAGCCGCTGATCTACGAGCCCGGCATGGTGGACTATGCCGTGAGCGAGCTCGCCTGCGCTGCCGATGGGAGCGGGCGCTGCGAGGCGGTCGTCTCCAACCGCGGCAGCCTGGCTTTCCCGGTGGAGATCGAGATGGCCTTTGCCGACGGCCGGCGGGTGCAGGAGGCGTGGGACGGACAGGGCGGCGAGGCGCGTTATGTCTATACCACCACGGCGCCCCTCGTGTCGGTGCAGGTGGACCCCGAGCGAGCGCTCTACCTGGAGGCCGACTGGCTCAACAACAGCCGGACCAGCCAGGTGCAGGCCGGGGCGCTGCTGCGCATCGCCGCCTCCTGGCTGCACGTGCTCGAGCAGATCGTCCTGCTGCTGGGAGGCGTGTGGTGACACAGGGAGCAGGTAGCGGCGGGTCTGCACCGCGCGGCAGCGCCCTCGTTGCGGTTCCGGCGGGCGGCGGCGGCTGGTGGGCCTTCCGGGCCGGCCTGGGCGAGGCGCTGCGGCGCTGGCCGATCGCCCTGCTCTTCTACCTCGTCCTGGTCCTCTTCGCCGGTCTGCTCCTGCTGCCGCTCGTCCAGGGGCTGAGCGACTGGATCGGCCAGCGCCTGGCCGCGGCGGACCTGGCCGAGGGCCTGCCCGGGTGGCTGTTGGTGGAGATCGGCTTTCGGCCGCCGGGCTTCCTCCTGCCGGCGCTGCGCGTGGCGCTGCTGGCGCTGCCGGCCTGGCCGTTCGTCATGGCGCTGCCCTTTGTCGTGCTCGGCGGCGGGGCCCTGGCGGTCTATGCCGGCGGTTCGAACCGTTCTCTTGGGAAGCACTTCTGGCGCGGCGTGGCACACTACGCCCTGCCGTTCAGCCTGCTGCTGCTCCTGGAGGTCGTGGCGCTGGAGATCGTGCTCGGCCTGGCCCTGGTGCTGACCGCGGCCCTGGCCCTCACCGGGACGTTGTGGGCACCGCTCATCCCGCTGCCGCTCGTGGTGGCCGTGCTGATGGCGTTGCTGTGGTGGTTCGAGTACGCCCGCGTGCAGGCGGTGGTGGGCCCGGACCGCCACGTGCTGCGGGTGCTGGGGCGGTCCGCCGCCTTCCTGCGCCGCAACCTGGGACCGGCGGCCTCGCTGGCCCTCTTCAACTTCCTGCTGGGGCTACTGCCCTACCTGCCCTACTACCTGCTGGCCCGCCTGCTGTCGGAGCCGTGGTGGGTTGGGCAGGCCCTGCTGCAGCAGCTGCTCGTCCTGGCCCTGGTGGGCACGCGCCTGGCGCGCATGGCCGGGCAGGTGCGCCTGGTGCAGGCGCGGCGCCAGGCCCAAGACGCGCCGCAGTTGACCACTTGAGCTTTTTCGGGTTTTGTGGTACACTGTGGCCTGACAGCGAACCTGACAGGTTGCGCCAACGGCCTGAAAGGAGGTGCCGCAGGCTGGCTTGCTCCTCCATCCGACCGACGAAGGCAACACGAACGATGATCGAAAGGAGAACGCCACGATGTTGATTCAGCGAGTGATCCGTGCCATCAAGCTCGAGGCCGCCTTCTTCAAGGAGGCAGTGGCCGATGCCAAGCTGACCAACGAGGCCATGCTGGTGGTCATCATCGCCGCGGTGGCCATCGCCCTCGGCAACTTCCTGGCATACCTGATCCTACCCTTCTCCAACTTCGGCGTCGCCATCGGTGCCCTGTTCATCTTTGGCATCTTCTACCTGCTCGGCTTTGCCGTCTTTGTCTTCCTGGTGCCGCTCATCGGCAACAAGCTCTTCCAGGGCAAGGCGATGACCTGGCAGGAGGCGCTGCGGCCGCTCGGCTATGCCCAGGCCCCCAACATCCTGGCCATCCTGGCCCTTATCCCGGCCATCGGCTGGCTCCCGGCATGGATCGGCTCGATCTGGGCCCTGGTCATCACCGTTTTCGCCGTCAAGGAAACGCAGGAGCTGGACTGGGTCAAGGCCGGCGTCACCTGCTTTCTGGCCTGGATCGCCATCGCCGTGCTGAACGTGATCGCCGGCTCCATCCTGGGAGCGATCTACGCTTCGGCAGTCTGGATCTACTAGAGCGCTCCGTCCACGCTTGGTCAACCGGGCATCACCACTGGGACCATCGCGAGACCTGGACAATCACCCGAAGCAGCCAGACCCGCCGGGTGTGCCCGCGCCCGGCAGGTTTGGCTGTGCGTGCCTGCTGCCCAATGACCTCTGCATTGCCTGCCAAACATCCCGCAGTCTTCCATTCGTGCGCGCCGAGTCTGGCCATTTGTGCAGAGCGCAGTAGGTCCAGCCCCGGACAACCGGGGCTACAGCCGACAGGCCTTGAGCGCCAGGTTGACGTGGGTGTGGCGGCCGGCGGCGTGGTCGTTGAGGCGGTCGACCAGGTCGAACAGGGCCAGGCCCCAGGTGAGCGGGTTCCAGGGGGAGGGCGGGGCGTCGGCGTACTCGAAGCGGTCGGCTGGCCGGCTGAGCCAGCGGGGCAGCCAGCCGCGCTCGAGGGCCTCCTTCCCCAGGCCATAGACCAGGTTGTGGGTAAAGGGCAGGCAGTAGTGGGTGAAGCGGCGGACGTCCTCGACCCGGAACCCCGCCTCCTGCACCTGCGCGACGAGCTCCTCCTGGCCGTACAGCCGCTCGTGGTGGGCCCAGATGCCGGCCCAGAAGCCCTCGCGGATGGGCGGCCGGCCCAGCAGCTCGCGCGTCTTGTTCACCGGATCCCACCAGAAGGGGTAGTCGCGGTGGGGCACGGTGATCGCCAGGACACCAGCGGGCCTCAGCACGCGGCGGACCTCGGCCAGCCCGGCCCGCGGGTCGGGCAGGTGCTCCAGGATCTCCGAGCAGATGACCTTGTCGAAGAAGCCACCGGGGAAGGGCAGACGCACGGCGTCGGCCTGCGCCAGGCGCACCGCGGCCGGCAGGTGGGCCCGCGCCTGGCGCAGCACGGCGGGGTCGCGGTCCACGCCGTGGAGGAGGCAGGCCGGCCGCAGCCGCCCGATAAAGAGCAGGTAGAAGCCGCGACCGCAGCCGCAGTCCAGGATGCGGTCGCCGGCCTGCGGCGCCAGGTACTCCAGCACCGTGCGCACCCGCCGGCGAAAGCCCAGGTCGGCCTCGCGCCGCAGCGCCCGCGTCAGCCAGGCCGGCTCAGGGGCGGCCACGGCAGCCCTATCGCTCCAGGCTGGCACGGAAGAGCTCCTCGTAGCCGTCCACGGTGCGCTCCAGGCTGAAGACGGCGGCGATCTGCGCCGGCGGCTTGACGTAGGCCGCCCGGTCGGCCAGCACCCGGGCGATGGCCGCGGCCAGCGCCGGCACGTCGCCGCGGGGAAAGATCTCGCCCATCCCGGTCACCCGGACGACCTCCCGCGCGCCCGGCGTGTCGCTCACGACGACGGGGGTGCCGCAGAGCATGGCCTCGGCCTGGACCATGCCGAAGCACTCGGTGCCGCTGGGCAGGGCCAGGACGTCGCAGAGGGCGTAAAAGTCGGCCATCTGCTGGGGATCGCGCAGCAGCCCCAGGAAGACCAGATGCCGGCGGTACTGCTCGATCAGCGGGGCGCAGCGCTCGAAGAAGCTCTCGTAGCGGATGAGGTACTCGCCGGCAAAGACGATGCGCAGCTCCGGGAAGCGCTCGACCAGGTGCGGGATGGCCTGGATGAGCAGGTCGGGCCGCTTCTCCTCGACGAAGCGGCCGGCGTAGCCAACGACGGTCTTGCCGTGCAGGCCGTGCTCCTGGCGCATGCGGGCCACGCCGGCCGGGTCCGGCTGCAAGGTCTCGATGGGCGGGTAGATCACGCGGACCTTGGACAGAAACGGCCGCAGGTAGGCCGAGTTCTCGGCATAGTCCTGGCTGTAGCCGATCACGCCCGCCGCGCAGCGGGCCGCGGTGCAGTAGACGCGGAAGACGGCCCGCTCGATGAGGCGGTTGTGCCATCCGGCCGGCAGCACGGCGTCGCCATGGTGGGTGACCACCAGCGGCCTGCCGCGCCAGCGGGCCAGCCACGCCACCAGGCCGGCCTCGGGCAGGGGGGTGTGCACGTTGACCACGTCGTGCTGGCCGACGAGCCGCCAGGCCGCCAGCGGAAAGGCCGGCATGACCTGGGTGCGGCTCAGGCGCATGATCGAGCGCAGGCGCACCACGCGCACGCCGGCGATGGTCTCGTCGCGCGGCAGGTCCGCGCTGTAGCGCGAGGTCAGCACGGTGGCCTGGTGGCCTCGCCGGACCAGGGCCTCGGCCACGCGCTGCACGTGGATCGTCAGCCCGGTACGGTGCGGTGCATAGTAGGTGAGGATGAAGAGGACCTTCATGGCGTTCCCGCCCGTCTCAGCCGTCTGCCGGGGGCGATCCCGGACCGGCGGCATTGTACTACATCCCGCGGCAGGACGCAAACTGGGCAGGTCAGCTTCACGGAGTCTTTTTGGAATAGTAACGCATTCTTTATCCCCATCTTGCGCAAAAGGTGGTATCCTGGGGGCAGCATCGCAGGCAGCGGATGCCTGGAGAGGGGAGCCCTGTCCGGAGTACGGGCAGGGTTCTTCTATGAGAAGGGACCGGCAGGGGGTCACCGCCAGAGCACCGAGCACCGGGGGAACGAGCGGGACGGGGGCGCACCAGGGGCACTGGGCAAGGACTCAAGGAGAGAGCGTTCCGGCAACGGTGGCGAGAAGGGAGCGTTTCCTTTTCTCTTGCGACGGGGCAAGCCCCCTCGCCTCCCCGCATCGACCCACTACCGCGCGGCAGGCTTGCCTGGTGGCCGCTTCCCCGGCTTCGCCGGAGTGGCGTGGGTGCCGGGGTCACCGCGTCGTTCTTCCCGGGGGCTCCGCCCCCGGCCCCCGCCGGGGGGTGCTGCGTACCCCCCCGGAGCCCCCCGCATCGACCCACTACCGCGCGGCAGGCTTGCCTGGCGGCCGCTTCCCCGGCTTCGCCGGAGTGGCGGGGGTGCTGGGTCCGCCGCGTCGTTCTTCCCGGGGGCTCCGCCCCCGGCCCCCTCCGGGGGGTACGGCGTACCCCCCCGGAGCCCCCCGCATCGACCCACTACCGCGCGGCAGACGGAAACCACCGCTGGGGCCACGCGCTTTGGTTGTCAAAGTGCGGATGGCCTGGGCCCATCATACCACGGAGGCCGGCCGAGGGCAAGACCCAGCGCCCCGAGTGCGCCGGCGCAGGCGCCGCCCTGAGCCCAGTCGAAGGGCCGGTGGCCGGCCGCAGGCCCTGGGGACTCGGGTGTCACTCGGCGGCTGCCGAATGCAGGAGAAGAGCACAGTGTAGTGAACCCCAAAAACGTTGGGCTTGCCACGGGGCGGGCACCCGTGCTATAATACGCGCGCCGGGACGGTTGCAGCGCGGCCGATCTGCGTGAAAGGTGCCAACGGGTGGACATCTACATGCTCCCGTTCGTCAAGGGGACCGCGGTCTGGGTGACACAGGGGAACAACAGCCGCTACTCGCACGATGGCAAGGCCGCCTACGCCTACGACATGAGCCTGGGGCTGCTCGACGAGGGCACTCTGATCCTGGCAGCGGCCGACGGCACGGTCGCCGCGATCCGGGAGCACACCCCGGACGACGTCTGCGGCGGCGAAGCCTATGCCGACCGCGGCAACTACCTGGTCATCGGCCACGCCGACGGATTCCAGGACCTCTACCTGCACCTGAAGCAGGGCAGCGTATCCGAGTTCGGTTTGAGCGTGGGCAGCACCGTCGTGCGCGGCCAGGCCATCGCCCGCATGGGCAAGACGGGCTACACCGACTGCCGCGCCCACCTGCACCTGCAGCGGCAGTACGCGGGGGTCCGCTACTGGCAGCAGTCCGTGCCGCTGGTCTTTCGCGACGTCCCGGGCGACGGCGTGCCCAAGGAGGGCCAGTGCTACATCTCGCAGAACGAGATGGAGCAGCCCAGCTCGCTGCGGGAGTCGCTGCGCGAGCGGGCCGTCCGCCAGGCCGGCGAGTCGCTCCGGCCGGCCCGCGACTTCCAGGCCTGCGCCCAGCAGCGGCGGTTGGGCGCAGCGCTCTCCGGGGTCGCCCGGCTGAGCGCGCCCGACGGCCGGCCCTACCTCGTTCAGGTCTTTGAGCGGGACACGCTCTGCGCGCCGGCCCCTGCTGCCGACAGGCCCGCCGACGGTGCCGACATCGGCTCCATGGTCGACCTGCTCGTGCGCGACCGCCAGGACGCCTGGGGCCTGGCCCTGTGGCGGCACACCTACGCCGTGGCCGGGGTAGAGTTCCGCCCGGGCTGGGCCTCGCACCAGTACGCTCTGGCCCAGTTGGGGAGCAGGCCCCTGGGAGCGCCTCTGGGGGGCGGCGACGCGAACGGCGTGCACGGCTGGGTCGCCGGGGGCAAGAGCTACGAGGCCGAGGTCTATGCGCTGGACACGATCTACTGGAACCCGCCGAACTGGCTGGACATTCGGCGGCTGAGCGAGCTGGAGGACTGAGATGGGCCTGTACAAGCTGCCATTCCCGGCCGGCAAGAGCTATCGCGTGAGTCAGGGGAACAACGAGCAGACCAGCCACCACGGCACGGCCGCCTTCGCCTTCGACTTTGCCATTCCGGAGGGCGACGTCCTCGTCGCGGCGCGAGCAGGGACGGTCGCCCGCGTCCAGGAGGGCTACAGCGCCTGCGGCGACAGCAGCCTGGCCAACAAGGGCAACTATGTGCTGGTGGAGCACTATGACGACGACTCGGCCGACCTCTACCTGCACATCGTCCGCAACAGCCCCAGCGAGTTCGGCATCGCCCCGGGCGTGAGCGTGCGTCAGGGGCAGAAGATCGCCCGGGCCGGCAAGGTCGGCTGGACCTTCTGCGGCTCCCACCTGCACTTTCAGCGCCAGAAGCGGGGGCGCTCCTGGTGGCAGCAGTCGCTCCCGGTCGCCTTTGACGACGTCCCAGGTGGTGTCCCGCAGCACGGCGAGATGGTCACCTCGCAGAACGCCCTGTCCGAGGAACCCGAGCCGGTTCCGGCCACGCTGGAGGAAGCTCTGCAGGCCGCCACCTGCCAGGCAGCCGGGATCGCCTACCATCCCACGGAGCCCTTTGCCCAGTATGCGCGCATCCACCGCCTGGGCGCGGCGCTGGGCGGGCACTTCGAGGTGACGGTGGGCAGCCAGCGGTACGATGCCCAGGTCTTTGCCGCCGACGTGCTCTGCGCGCCGATCGCCTATCCCCAGGGGTACATCCAGTGGGATCTCCTGGAGCGTATGAGCGCCCGGCTCGTCGCCGACTCACAGGATGCCCTGGGTCTGGCCCTGCTGCAGGCCGCCTTCAAGCGCGCCGGCAGTGCCTACCACGCCAACTGGGCCACCCACCAGTACTACCTGCAGCAGCTCGGCCAGCGCCCGCTCGGTGCTCCCCTGGCCCCGGTGCGCGTTCTGCAGGTCGGCGGCGGGGTCTATGACGTGGAGATCTTTGCCCTGGACACGCTCTACACGCTCGAACCGAACTGGACGGACGTCCGCCGCCTGAGCGACCTGCTGGCCCAGCTGCGCCAGCAGGACGGCGGCACGCCCGGCGGACAGTGACAAGGAGGATGCCATGGGACTGGCCCTGATCAACCCGCCGCGCATCTCGAAGAACTACTTTGTCCAGATCGTGCAGGACGCCAGCTCTCCGGCTGCCCCGGTCGCCGCCGAGTGCTACGACATCGTCTGCAGCTACGGCCTGGACCCGGCCATCGCGCTGGCGTTCTTCCAGCACGAATCCTCGTGCGGCACGGCCGGCGTAGCCGTGCGCTCACTGAACTGGGGCAACTTGCGCTCGGGGCCGCGCCAGGTCGCCAACCAGGGTGGCTTTGCCTACTACAACGACTGGCGCGAGAGCCTGCGCGACTGGTGCGACCTGATCCGCTACACCTACATCGACAGCAGAGGCCTGGACACGGTGGCCGCCGTGATCCCGGTGTACGCCCCGGCGGCCGATGGCAACGTCCCCGTGGCCTATATCGCCGCCGTGGAAGGCCAGGTGCTCGACTGGTCGGCGAGCGACCCCTGGACGAGCCTGCCGGACCCCAACCTGGAGCGCCTGCGCGACGCCATCATGCGGGCCACCTACGAGCGGGCCGGGGGCAAGTACCACCCGGAGTGGGCCTTTCACCAGTACGCCGAGGACCAGGTCCTGGCGCGGCCGCTGGGCGCGCCGCTGGGCGACAGCTACCGTCTGTACGTGGGCGGCAAGCCCTACGCCATCCAGGTCTATGCCCTGGACACGCTGTACACGCCGATCGCCACCCCCGACTCGGCCACCGACTGGGGCGTGGTCCAGCGCATGAGCGACCTGGTGTAGGTGGGCACGATGGCCAACGCGATCACGATCAGCCGGCTGGCCCCACTGGCCCTGGCGGTCGCCTTCCTGTACGCCGGGGAGCCAGCGCTGCGGGCGGCTGCCGTGCCGCTCATCCTGATCCTGCTGGCCATGGACTATTTGGACGGGCTGGTCGCGCGGCGGACCGGGCAGGTGAGCAAACTGGGCAGCACGCTCGACGTGGCCATGGACCGCCTGGTCGAGTTCGTGCTGTGGGTCTGTTTCGCCGACCTGCGGCTGATCCCGGTGTGGGTGCCCCTGATCGTCATCACCCGCGGGCTCATCGTGGATGCGGTGCGCAGCTACGCCTTGGCTCTTGGCGAGACCGCCTTTGGTATGATGCACTCGCGCCTGGGGCGGTTCCTGGTGGCCTCGCGCTTCATGCGCGACCTGTACGGGGTGACCAAGGTCTGCTCCTTCCTCTGCCTGGCGGCGGTGCACGCGCTGGACGGGGGCGCGCTTCCCGCCCTCCAGGCAGGGCGCCCCTGGACCTATGTGGCCGGGTACTCCCTGGCGGTGCTAGCGGTGGTGCTGTGCCTGGCGCGCGGCATCCCGGTCCTGTTCGACGCCCGGGCCATCTTCCGGCGGCGGCTGCCGGGCGAGGACGATCGATAGCACCACACAGGCACCCAGGCACCAAGCGGGCCAGGTGTCGAATCAAAGAGGCACCCAGGCAAGAAGGGATCTGGAGCAGGGGACAAATGGGCCAAGGCGCTGCGTTCTTCGATGTGGACCGCACCCTGGTCGTGGGGACCTCGCTGGAGGCCTGCTTCCTGCGCCACGCGCGGCAACATGGAGCGCTCGGCCTGGGGGCGCTGCTGCGGAACGTGCCGGCCGGCCTGCAGGCATTGGGTTGGGCGCCGGCGCGGCGTGGAGCGCGTATCCCGGTGCCGGCCGGCCTGTCCCTGCCGACCCGCCTGCGCTACGCCTTTCTCAGCGGCAACAAGGCCTACCTGCGCGGCCTGCGCCTGGCCGACTGCCGGGCCCTGGCCGAGGCAGCCCTGGAGAGCGAGGTCCTGCCACGACTGAGCGCCCGGGGTCGGGAGGAGGTGCGGCGGCACCAGGCTGCCGGCCGGCGGGTCGTGCTGCTCACCGGTACGCTGGACTTTCTGGGGGAACCGCTGCGGGCCTGGCTGGGGGCGGAGCGGCTGCTGGCAGCCCGGCCGGAGGTGCAGGAAGGGCGCCTGACCGGCCGGCTGGCCGAGGCCCACCCTTACGGCGCCCACAAGCGCGAGCTGCTGCTGCGCCTATCCGCGGATGAGGGGCTGGACCTGGCCTCGTCGTACGCCTATGCCGACCACCACACCGACGTGGACTTCCTGGCCGCGGTGGGACATCCGGTGGCGGTCAACCCGGACCGGCGGCTGCGCGGGGTGGCCCACCAGCGCCAGTGGGAGATAGCGCTGTGGTAGAGGGTCCGCCCGCGCGCGGCATTCGGCCTCGGGCCGGTGCAGCTAGCGCTTCCTCATGCGCCGTCCGTAGAAAAAGGCCCCCAAGAAGAGAACGGTCCCCAGCAGCAGCAGCAGATAGAACAGGCCCCCGCTGATGCCCACCGGACCCTGGTCCGCGGGCACCACGGGCGTAGCCGTGGGAGCCGCCAGGGGCCAGAAGAGCAGGGCCGGCGTGGCGACAGCAACCCGTATGGCCAAGGCACTCAGCGCATGCATCGGCGTCCGCAATCGGCGTGCTGCTAGCGCACGATCCCCAGGCAGGCGTGGCCGCCCTGCTTCTCGTGCAGGTACATGCTCCGCTCCACGACGACCGGCCAGTCCGACTCCACGCGCGTGGAAAAGCCCGCCATGCCGGGTACGATCTCGTTCAGGGCGACAGTCAGACGGGCGTGCGCCGGCACGGCCAGGCGCGTCTCCCGCTGCTGTCCCCGCTGGTCCATGAAGGTGACGCCTATGCTCGTCATGACGGGGTTGGGGTTGGCCACCAGGAGGAAGGTCTCGAAGGGCTCGCCCGTGGAGCCCTCGGGCAGGTACCAGGTGCGGGCCGGCCGCACTGCCCCCAGCGTGGCGTGCGCCGCGCTCAGGTCGCTGAAAAAAGTCACGCGGGCCGCGGCGATGGGCCGGGTGGACTGCAGGTCGGCCGCCAGCGCCAGCTCCGGCAGGATGGCGTTCAGGCTGAGGACCTGCTCTCCGGGCAGCACACTGTAGGAGCGGCGCAGCGTCGTCCCGTCCTCGCTCATCAGGGCGATCGTGGCCGTCACCGTCTCCGTATAGGGGTTCAGCAGTGCCAGCCCGGTCACGAACGAGCCGCCGGTCTCCACCCCGGCAAAGGTCCAGCGGCGGGAGAGCAGCGGAGTCCCCGGCAGGCCGTAGCCGGCCCGGCAGGAGGCGAAGCGCACCGCCTGCTCGACGGCGATGGGCGCCGTGGCCTGGACGTGACAGCCCACGGGGGTCGTGCCCGTGTAGACCTCGCCGACGGCCAGCTCCCGACGCGTCCCTGGCGCCAGGGCCAGGGAGACCTCGGCAGCCGGGCCGGCCGGCGAAAAGACGGTCACTGTCGCCGTGACCGCCTCGGCCCCGGGGTTGAGCAGCGTCAGGGTCGTGGTGAAGCCCGCGCTCTGCAGGCCGCCGGGGAGGTACCACTCCCGCGAGAGCCCTTCCAGGCCGATGCTGTCGTCGCCGTCGTAGCCGGCGTAGATGGCGCGCTCGGCCAGGAGGCCCCCCTCGCCCTGCATACGTGCCCAGAAGGTGGCCTGGGCCAGCACCTGGTCGACGAAGAAGCTGCCCCGGCTGTTCGCGGGCAGGCGCAGCGTTCGCTGCGACACGCGGCCGTCGTCGCGGTACAGCTCGGCGGTGACGCGTACACTGCGGGCATCCGGGTTCATCAGGAGAATCCACTGGTCGAGATCGGTCCCGGTCGCCCCACGCGGGAAGAACCACTCGTTGCGCCGCAGGTTGCCGACCTGCCGGCGGGCCAGGACCCGTTCTGCCAGCAGGGGATCGTCGGGCGTGGACAGCAACGGCATGGGGCTTCCCTCCGGCTGCGACGCCCACCACCAGTCGAGCAGGGCCACCAGCGCGTCCTCGGCGCTGGGCGAGGCCGGCTCGCGCGGATCGACCCCCAGCAGGCCGATGTAGAGGACATCGCTGACCGCCGCACCGGCCGCCAGAGAGCGCCCCTGGTAGATACCGCCGCGAGCGTCCACCAGGAAGGCATAGGCCAGGTCATCGTGCCCCAGCACGGTGCGCTGGAAGAGCTGCAGCATGCGCAGGGACGGGCCGGGGGGCACGTCGCCGGACGGCGCCAGCGTGGCCGGCAGCACCTCGAGGCGCTGCGGAAGGAGCGTGGCCGTGACCACGGTCCCGGTGACCGGTACCGCTCCCCACTTCTCCGGCACCACGGGGCGTGGCCAGGCGTCGGCCTCCTTCCAGGGGGGCAGTGCCTCGACCACCGGGGCATCGACCCCTCCCAGGCAGACGAGCTCCACCTCCTCCACCACCACTGCCAGCCCCTTGCCCTGGAAGCCCAGGCGGTACTGCAGCGAGCGCGGTGCCTGTGGCAGGACCAGCAGGGCCGTGCTGGCCAGGCGGCCGGCGGCATCGGCCCAGCGTCCCGCCGGCACGCCGATCCAGGACGACCAGCCGGCAGCCTGGTCCTGGGCTCGCAGCTCGAGCGAGAGGGTCGCGCCGGCCGGCACCTGTCCCTGGTAGAGCAGGCCCGCGGCCCGGCAGGGCAAAGCGAACTCGTGGACCGGGGAGATGTAGCTGCCCTGGGCCCGCCCATCCTGGAGGCGGATCTCGCCGTCCCCGGCCGTGGCCACCACCGTGCCCTCCAGGGTCCCCAGGGCAAAGTCGGCCGCCGTGGTCTGCAGCCAGCGCTCCGCCGAGACCCGCTCCGCCGCGGCGGCCGGCGCAGCCGACCAGGGGCCGAGAAGAGCCACAGCAGACACCACGGTGCCGAGCAGCAGGCGCAGCCCGAATGATCGTCCGCTCAAGGCACACCCCCTCACGGGCTGTAGTCCACGCCGTTGGTGTAGACGTTGCCGGCGTTCCACAGCAAGAAGCCCACCGCACCGCCGTCGAATGCCGCGCGAACTTGCTCCCCGACCTCGTAGGGGCCGTAGGGCGGCTCGCCCAGGTCAAAGTCCTGCAGCCATGGGCGCAGCTTGGCCCGCTGCCCCTCGGCCATCTGCAGGTGGGCGCGGTTCATCGTCTCCAGGACGATCTTGTAGGGGCAGGTGTTGGGGTTGGCGCAGCCCTGCTCGCCGGGGGAGTAGTGCGAAGGATAGGCCATCGGACAGAAATAGTCCAGGTAGCGGGTCATCAGGGAGATGTCCTGCCCCTGCTCCCACATCTTGCGCCAGGCGGCGTAGCCGAAGACATCGGCCGAGACAAAGGCCCCGGTGGGAGCCAGGTTCTCGTAGGCATACTGCACAAAGGCGGCGATGGTGTCGTACTGGAGCTGCACGATCTGGGTCTGGGTCAGGCCCACCGTGTCCGAGTAGAAGATGGTGGAGATGTTGCCGTCGGTCGGGAAGCGGATATAGTCGAACTGGATCTCGTCAAAGCCCAGGCCGGCCAGCTCACGGGCGACGGAGACATTATAGTCCCACACCTGCCGGCGGTAGGGGTTGGTCCAGTTCAGGCCCTTGCGATCGCGCCACAGGGAGCCGTCGGTCCGCTGGATCGCCCACTCGGGATGGACCTCCGGCAGTTGGCTGTCCTCGAAGGTGACGATGTAGGCGATGGTGTAGATGCCGCGCTCCTTGCACTTGCGCAGGACATCTCGGACGTCGTAGCGCACGTCCCAGAGTGCGTCGCCCGCATAGTGCTGGCGCAGCTCCTGGACCAGGGGCAGCTGGCTGTCGTAGGTGACCGCGCCCCAGGCGTCCTTGACCTCGATGACCATGGCGTTCAGCTCGGTCCGGTCGACGAAATCGATCAGGGCGTCGAACCAGTCCGGTGTGCCGGCAACGTAGGCAGTGACGTAGATGCCCTGCACGCGATGGGGGGCCAGGTCGAAGGTGACGCTGGGCGCGTCGGTCACGGTGAGGACCTGCCGGGCAAAACCGGGGGACAGGGCCTGCACGACGGCCACCTCGGGGACCTCGGGCAGCAGAAACTGGCCGGCCGCATTGGTGTGGGTGTAGAGGCCGCTGCAGACCACGCGGGCCTGGGCCAGGGGCTGGCCCTGGTCGTCGCGCACCGTGCCGCGCAGGAAGGCCGGTCGCAGGCGAAAGTCGTGGGAGGTCGTGCGCTCCAGCGTGACCTCCTGCGGGCGGTACATCCACGCCTTGGCCCGCAGGGTGAACTTTTCCGGGACGCCCTGCAGGTGGTAGCGGCCCTCGGCGTCGGTGGTGGTGGTGAGGTCCGGCGACCCGGTCAGCGTCACCACCGCCCCGGCGAGGGGCCTGTCGCCATCGACGCTGAGCACGAGCCCGGAGAGGGTGTTGGGCCGGAGGGCAATCCCGGCGCTGACGGTGACAAAGGAGCCCTGCCAGGAGGCGTACCCGGGGGCCTGCACCGAGAGGGACAGGGGGAAGGTGGGGGTCATGACGGTGAAGCCGCCATGGTCATCGCTGGTCACGGTGGCTGCGGGCGCGCGCACGATGGCGCCGGCGAGGGGCCGGCCGGTATAGTCGTCCAGCACCTGGCCCGTGAAGCGATCCGGGACGAGCGTCACGGTGGTGGTGACGCTGCGGGCCTCGGGCGCCGCCACGGTGCCGCCCAGGCCGACCTGGACGGGCTGGTAGCCGGAGGCCGAGACCCGCAGCACGTCCTCCGCCCTCCACTCGGCCAGGCGGCACAGGCCGGCCCCATCGCTGCGGGCCGCCTTCTCTCCCACGCGGCACTCGGCTCCGGCCAGGGGCCGCGCCGTCAGGTCGTCCTGGACATAGATGGCGAGTACGGGGGTGCCGGGCCCGCAGGAGGCGAGCAGGGCAAGGAGGGCGACAACAAGAAAGGGTCGGCAGCGGGTGCTCCAGGGCATCGCTTGATCCTTTCGGCAGCAGAGTCCCAACGTATGGGGTGATTATAGCATGAAAGAGGCGGGATGTCCATTCTCTGCTACTTTGGCCCACGGCGATATCAGGTCGCGCCGATGCACAGCGGATGGCAAGTGCCCGGCCGGCGTACAGTGCGGCA
>CAZTIG010000054.1:0-29770 GCA_964613665.1 uncultured Chloroflexia bacterium | reverse complement strand
CCCTTCGACTACGCGGCCTTTGGCCGCTCCGCTCAGGGATCGGCCGCGCTCCTTGGCCATCTAGAGACATGCATCCAGCCGGAGGCAGCGTCACAGCGGCCGGATGCCCACGTGCGCCAGCTCCAGCCACTGGCGCCGGGCGACATCCAGCCGCCCGAAGGCGATGCTGCCGTCGGGCGAGGCCACGGCGTACTGGTTGTCCACCCAGGCGACAAAGCCCAGCGGCGGCGTCGGGGCGCAGGCGGTGGCCAGCACCTCGGCGCCGTCGACGGCAAAGGTACAGCCGTCCGCGCGCCAGCGCAGCTCATAGTCGTGCCAGGCGGTGAGGTCGTGGGCAAGCAGGGCCTCGGCCGCACGGGCGCGGGCCCGCGCCAGCCGGCCCAGCGGGCGCAGCAGGAAGGGCACGCGCAGCAGCAGCCCGGCCAGGCGCACGGCCGGTCCCGGCAGGCGGCCGCCGTCCAGCACGGCCGCCTTCCACCCCCAGCCGGGGACGCCCTCGACCAGCTCCATCGCCGAGGGCGGCGAGGCGAAGAAGAACCAGGCGTTGTTCGGCGGGGCGGTGACCTCGCCGGAGAGGGTGAAGGGGTCGTTCCAGAAGCCAAAGCCGGCCGTGCCCACGAAGCGCTCGGCCGGGTGCGAGAAGCGCGCCCGCACCGTCATCGCCAGTGGCGGGCGCCAACGCCAGCTGCGGCCGGCATAGTCGTGTATCTGGGCATCGGCGATGCGCTCGGCCGGCCCCGGCTCCAGGACCAGGCGCAGCCGACCCGGCTCGCGCTCGATCTCGGCAGCCCCCAGCAGCAGCCGCACCCAGTAGGGCGATGGGCGGGGATCAAAGTGGTCCTCGACGGGCTGCATCGCCACCCGCGTCGCGCTCACAGGTCAAAGTAGAGGTCCATCTCGTAGGGGTGCGGCCGCACGGCGATCTCACGCACGTCCTTCTGGCGGGCCCGTATCCACATCTGCACCAGCGCCGGCGAAAAGATACCGCCTTGCAGGAGAAAGTCGTGGTCGGCGGCGAGAGCCTGCAGCGCCTCGGGCAGCGAGGTCGGCAGGGAGCGGATCTGCTGGCGGCGCTCCTCGGGCCAGGTGAAGACGTTCTCGTCGATAGGGCCAAAGCCCTCGGCGGTAGGGTCGAGCTGCCGCTGGATGCCGTCGAGGCCGGCCAGGAGCTGCGCCGCCAGGGCCAGGTAGGGGTTGCAGGTGGCGTCGGGCGGGCGGAACTCGAAGCGCTTGGCCTCGGGACTGATGGCGTACTTGGGGACGCGGATGGCTGCGCTGCGGTTGCCGACGGAGAAGAAGAGGCTGACCGGCGCCTCAAAGCCCGGCACCAGCCGGCGGTAGGAGTTGGTGCTGGGGTTGGTCAGGGCCAACACGGCCGGCCCGTGCAGGAGCAGGCCGCCGATGCAGCTCAGGGCCGTGCGGCTGAGGCCGGCGTAGCCGTCCGGGTCGTAAAAGATCGGCCGGCCGTCGCGGCGCAGCGTCTGGTGAAAGTGCATCCCGCTGCCGGCCTCGTTGTACAGCGGCTTGGGCAAGAAGACCGCCGTCTTGCCCTGGCGGCAGGCGGCCATGCGGACGACGTACTTGGCCAGCATGACCTGGTCGGCACAGCGGGACAGCGGGGCCATGGGCAGCTCGATCTCGCACTGCCCCGGCCCGCCGACCTCGTGGTGGTGGTACTTGACGGGGACGCCCAGCTCCTCAAGCAGGCGGACCATCTCGCTGCGCAGGTTAAAGGCGCTGTCCGAGGGCGGGATGGCGTGGTAGCCGCCGTGGGGCGGCACCTGGAAGCCATAGTTCTGCAGCTCGCCGCCCTCGCTGTTCCAGTAGGCCTCGCGGGCATCCACCTGGTAGGCGGCCCGGTTGACCCCGCTGCCATAGTGCACCCGGTCGAAGAGGTAGAACTCCAGCTCGGGCAGCCATAGGCTCTCCGTGGCCACGCCCGTCTCGCCGAGGTAGGCCTCGGCGCGGCGGGCCAGCCCGCGCGGGTCCAACGGCGAGGGCCGCTGCGTGTCGGCCTCGACGATGTCGCAGATGAAGCTGAGCGTCGCCAGGTCGCAGAAGGGATCGCGGAAGCCGGTCGAAAGGTCGGGGATCATGGCCATGTCGCCACACTCCAGCGCGGCAAAGCCGACGCTGGAGCCGTCGAAGCCGACCCCGTGGGCGAGCAGGCGCTCGTCGAAGCGGCCGGCCGGCAGGGTCAGGTGGTGCCAGCGGCCGTCGAGGTCGCAGAACCGCAGGTCCACCATCACGATCTGTTCTCGCTGGATATACTGCTGCACCTCCGCGATATCGCCGAACATGCCAGACCTCCTCGTCTGAAGTCGACCCGCTCGCGCCATCGAGCGGGGAGAATGCGCCGCCTGGCCTATTATACCACAACTCGCCAGGGCCGCTGGACAACGCGCCCGAAAGTTGATACAATGCCCTTGCCGAAGACGAAGCGAACAGCGAGGAGGTGCCCGATGCCCATACTGAAGGAAAAGGACCGCCAGCAGATCCACGATTGGTTCGAGAAGCTCCGCGACCCCGTGCGGCTGGTCGTCTTTACCCAGGAGCACGAGTGCGAGTTCTGCGAGCAGACCCGCAGCCTGGCCGAGGAGGTCGCCGCCATCTCCGACAAGGTCGCCGTCGAGGTGCACGACCTGGCCGACGAGGCCGAGCTGGCCCGGCAGTACGGCGTCGACAAGATACCGGCCGTGGCCATCCTCGGGGCGCGGGACTACGGGGTGCGGCTGTTCGGCTTCCCGGGCGGCTACGAGTTCACCTCCTTCATCGAGGCGATCATCGACGTCTCCACCGCCGAGCACGGCCTGAGCGAGCAGACCATCCAGGAGCTGGCCCGCCTGGACCGCCCCGTGCACCTGCAGGTGTTCGTCACCCCGACCTGCCCGTACTGCCCCCGTGGGGTCAGGTTGGCCCACAAGCTGGCCATCGCCAGCGATCACGTCCGCGCCGACATGGTCGAAGCGATCGAGTTCCCCCACCTGGCCAACAAGTACGGCGTCTACGGCGTGCCGCTGACCGTGATCAACGAGAGGCTGCGCGTCGAGGGGGCCGTGCCCGAGGCCCGCCTGGTCCAGGAAGTGCTGAAGGTACTGGAGACGAAGAAGGAAGAGGCCGAGTCGGCCTGGCACGGGTAGCTCGGAGGGGCAGGAGGCCGCCATGGCCATGATGGAGATCAGCGTGCTCCCGGTGGGCACGGGCTCGCCCAGCCTGAGCACCTATGTGGCCGCCGTGGTGCGCGTCGTGCAGGAAGCCGGACTGGAGCACGAGCTCGGGGCGATGGGCACGGTCGTCGTCGGCCCGGTCGAGCAGCTGCTGGACCTGGCCCGGCGCATGCACGAGGTGCCCTTTGCCCTGGGCGCCGTGCGCGTGGCCACCACGATCAAGCTCGACGACCGCCGCGACAAGGCCCTGACCATCGCCGGCAAGGTCCGGGCCGTGCAGGAGCGGCTTCGGGAATAGCCCGCCGCTGTTGCGGGTTCACCCGGACACCAAGAAGCTGTCTCAAATCGACCACCATGCCAGAGGCACCAAGACGGACGTACCACCAGGGCACGAATGCACCAAGAGAATACTGTAAGGGGCTCTCATCGACATGGTGTCTTGGTGCCTTCGTGGTTTTGAGACAGTCTCCTGGTGGTGTTGAGACGACTTCTTGCGGTCCGCTGCAGGCGAAAGGAGCATGGCATGCGCGAGTACGAGCGGCTGGATGCCGCGTTCTACGATCACTACGCCGGGGGGCTCGAGGGCGACGTGCCGTTCTACGTCGAGGAGGCGCGCAGGGCCGGCTCACCGGTCCTGGAGCTCGGCTGCGGCACCGGCCGCATTCTCATCCCCATCGCCGAGGCCGGCATCGACATCGTCGGCCTGGACCTGTCGCCGGCCATGCTGGCCCTCGCCCAGGCCAAGGTCGCCGCCCTGCCCGCCGAGACGCAGCGGCGGATCGAGCTCGTCCAGGGCGACATGCGCGACTTTTCGCTGGGACGGCGCTTCCAGTTGATCGCCATCCCCTACCGCGCCTTCCTGCACCTGATGACGCCGGAGGACGAGCGCCGCGCCCTGACCTGCATCCGTGAGCACCTGGCGGACGACGGTCGGCTCGTCCTCAACATCTTCGACCCGCGCCTGGACATCATCGCCGCCCACTTCGGCTCGCTGGGCTCGGCGCTGAAGACGGTGTCGGAGTTCGACCATCCCGAGAGCGGCCACCACGTCGTCGTCTGGGACACGCGCCAGTACGATCCCGGCCAGCAGACCATCCAGCAGTACTTTGTCTTCGAGGAGATGGACGACGAGGGCCGCGTGGTCGGCAAGACCTACGTCCCGCTGACCCTGCGCTACCTGTACCGTTACGAGATGCAGTACCTGCTGGAGCTATGCGGCTACCGCGTCGAGGCGCTCTACGGCGACTTTGACCGGGGGCCGTTCCGCTATGGCGGCGAGCAGGTCTGGGTTGCCTGCCGGCGGTGAGGATATGGAGGAGCATAGCATGCGTGTGGAGGCCACCGCGATCAGCGTCGAGCAGGCCCTCGAGGCGATCCTGTCCCGTTTCAACCCGCTGCCGGCCGAGGAGGTGCCGCTGGCCGCGGCCATGGGACGGGTGTTGGCCGAGGACGTCGTCGCCGAGCAGGACATTCCCCCCTTTGCCAACTCAGCCATGGACGGGTACGCCGTGCGCGGCGAGGAGGTGGCCGAGGCGCGCCGGGACGCCCCGGTGCGGTTGCGGGTGATCGGCCAGGTCGCTGCCGGCGCCACCCCGGCGGCGGCAGTGGTGCCGGGCACGGCCCTGCGCATTATGACGGGAGCGCCCATGCCGGCCGGCGCCGACACGGTGATTCCGTTCGAGCAGACCGACGAGGGCGAGCCGGAGATGGGCACCGAGCCGGGCTATGTGCGCGTCCTCTCGCCGGTGCGCCCGGGCCGGAACATCCGCCGGGCCGGCGAGGACGTCGGCCGCGGCGAGCGGGTGCTGGAGCGGGGCATCCGCCTGCGCCCGGCGGAGGTGGGCCTGCTGGCCTCGCTGGGCCGGCCGCTCGTCGCCGTGACCCGGCGGCCGCGCGTGGCCATCCTGGCGACGGGAGACGAGCTGGTCGAGCCGGACCGACCGCTGGGACCGGGGCAGATCCGCAACAGCAACGCCTACTCCAACTACGCCCAGGTGCTGGCCTGCGGCGGCGAGCCGCTGCGCCTGCCCATCGCCCGCGACCGCGTCCGGGAGATCTCCGCCCGCCTGGACAGGGGCCTGGCCTGGGGCGCCGACCTCTTCATCACCTCCGGCGGCGTCTCGACCGGCGAGTACGACCTGGTGAAGAAGGTGCTCGCCAGTCGCGGCCAGATCGACTTCTGGCGCGTGCAGATGCAGCCCGGCCGGCCGATGGCCTTTGGCCAGGTCGGCGGCGTGCCGCTGCTGGGGCTGCCGGGCAACCCGGTCTCCTCCATGGTGGCCTTTCTCCTGTTCGCCCGGCCGGCCCTCCTCAAGCTGCAGGGCCAGCGCGCGCTGCGCAAGCCCGAGGTCGAGGCCGTGCTGCTGGAGGACGCCCAGGCCTACTCCGACCGCAGGCGCTACCTGCGGGCCATCGTCGAGCAGGAGGACGGCAGCCACTTCACCGCCCGGCTGACCGGGCCGCAGGGCTCGGGCATCCTCTCCTCCATGGTCCGTGCCAACGGCCTGGCCATCATCCCCGAGAGCGCCTACCCGGCCGCCCGCGCCGGGACCACGGTGCGGGTCATGATGGTCGACTGGCCGGAGGTGGAGTAGGGGAAGAGGGAGTTAGCGGATCAGCAAGTGGGCGGCCGGCCTCGTCGGCCGGCTGGCGAGGAGCGCTCCATGGGGCAGACGATCGCGGTGCAGACGCACCAGCACAGCCAGATGATCGACATCACCGCCCAGGTACAGCAGGCAGTCCGCGAGAGCGGTGTCCAGGAAGGGGTAGCCCTTGTCTACTGCCCCCACACCACGGCCGGCCTGACCATCAACGAAAACGCCGACCCCTCGGTCGCTGCCGACATTCTGGAGACCCTGGAGAAGATGGTCCCCTGGCGGGCGAACTACCGCCACACCGAGGGCAACGCCGCCGCCCACGTCAAGTCGTCCCTGCTGGGGCATGCGCTGACCGTGCCGGTGCAGGGCGGCCGGCTGGCGCTGGGGACGTGGCAGGGCGTCTTCTTCTGCGAGTTCGACGGACCGCGCAGCCGGCGGGTGCTGGTGCAGGTGCGCTGAGGTCGGGGACAGCCGGGGCCGCGATCGGCAGCCACGACGAGCAGGACCTGGCGGGAGATCGTCCCGCCAGGTCCGTGTTCTACTGAAGCGAGATTCAGGGGTAGCGGAGCTCCCTCTCTCCCCGGCTGTCGAGGCGACGCTGCGACAGGCTAGGGGACGACACCGCTGGGCAGCGTTCCGGGGGTGATCTCGTACCGGATCAGCTGCGGCAGCGGCACATCGTACGTCTGGATCAGCAGCTTGGTGGTGACGCCCTGGGTGCTGGCCGTGGCGTGATCGTCGGGCGCGCGCAGCAGCAACTGGTAGGTCATGCCCTGGTCCTGGGCAAAGCGCAGCACCTCGGCCTCCTGGTCGTTCATCGCCAGGAGCAGTATCCACTCGGTGGGCGGGGGCGGGACCACGGGCTGGCCGCCCTCGGAGGGCGTCGGCTGCGGCCGGGCCTGCTCCGTGGTGGTCGTCGTGGTGATCGGGATGACCTCCAGCACCTGGATATCCTGCAGGATCGTCTTCACGGCCAGCAGGCTGACCGGGCTCAGGAAGACAGGGGGCTCCTCGGCCGAGGGCGGGAAGGCGATTGGATAGTGCATCTCCACCTGGCCGCTGAAGACAATGTCCACATAGTTGCCCGGGCTCACCTTGCCGACGACGCCGGAGAACTGGTCCACCTTGAGCGGCACGGCGCGCTCACCCCTGGGGACCTTGTGGGCCAGGGTGGCCGGGGTGAACTGGGATGTATAGAGCACCACGCCGGGCTGGATGTCGACGAGGGTGACGTAGCCGACCAGTTGTCGCTCCGAACCGATGATGTCCTCCCCCATCTCCAGTGTGCGTTCCCGCTCCTGGGCCGTGAACCACTGGCCGACCTGCTCGGCGTTGAGGATCGTGTTGGCCGGTATCATCTGGTTGGCCACCAGGATGCGCACCTTGGGCACCACGGTGGGCGCGATGGTCCCCGGGAGGACCTCGGGCTGCCCGGTGGGCGTACCCTGGGACTGGTAGCTCAGGACGAGGTATACGCCACCCAACAGAATGATCAAGAAGAGCAGGATGAGAAGGATGTAAACCGTCTTGCTTCGCTTCATAGGTGGCCTCCTGTGATTCTTGCTGCGCGTCGGCTGGTTCCAGCTTTGGCTCATCGACTCTCCTCCGCACGAACGTCCCCGGGACCGCCCGGACCGTTCCGGGATGATGTTCGCACGCCGTCCTGGCGGGCGTGCCTATGGCAACGGCGCCCCTCCCGGGGCCGGACTTGCCGGCGATCCCAGCGCATGGCCGCGCAGCACCAGCGGCAAATAGGCCTGCCACGAGGTGCGGGGGTTGATCAGGACCACGGAGAGCACGGTCAGGTTGTTGTCCGGGTCGGCCTCCCCGACGTCATAGTCGGGAGGCGGCGCGGCGTGGTTGTAGTCGGCATAGGCGTACAGGAAGATGCGCTGCGGCTCGGTGAAGAAGAGAGTGGTCGTCAGCACCTTGCTGGCCCCAGCCGGGAAGGCGCTTCCCTCCAGCGACCAGGAGGTCGAGCCGGGCAGGAAGCGCGGCGGCGCCGGCTGGTCCGGCGGCGTGGGCTCGTAGCCGGCCGTGTTGGTGATAAAGAGGACAACGTGAAAATCGTTGCCGGCCGGCACGGCGCCGCCCTGGTTCCGGACGGTGACGCGCAAATCGATCGTCTGGCTGATGATGGCATAGGAGCCGTAGCAGCCGTCGCACGACACCTTGATGCCGGACACCATCAGGTCGGGGCCATCCTCGACCTGCATGCCGACCTCCTCCAAGAGCGGTGTGATGTTGCTGTACGCCGCGGTGGTGCTCAGGATAGCGCGGTACTGCACGTAGCGCGCGATCGGCGGGTCAAAGGGCATGTTGGCCAGGTGCGGGACCAGGACGGAGGTGTTCTGGTGGACGCCACGGGTGGTGGTGTACCAGTCGGTCCAGGCGCCGGCCGCGTCGCTCAGGTCGGGCTGGTTGCCGGCCCGGAACTGCAAGGCGATGCCGACGCCGGGATCGGTGGGCGTGATGGTAGAGGTCCACTGGAACCACATGAGCCGGTGCTTGTACCCCAGGTCCACGACGCGGGAAAGGAACTGGCCCTCCGGGGCGTGCTGCCAGGCACCCCCGCCGACCAGGTGGCCGCGAAGCGTGTTGTTGTAGTAGACGGGAGGGCTATTGGTCCCATGGCCGGCAATGGCATAGATATAGTCGCCGACCTGGACCACAGCGTGGCGATAGCGCACGGCCGGCAGGGCCGGGCTGGTCAGCCAGACGCCCCCGTACCACGTGTAGAAGCCGTTGCTCTCGTCGTCCACCACAGCGCTGCGGATCGTGTCCTGGGGGATATTGCCGTCCACGCCCTGGGCCCCGCCGACGACATAGACCTGCCGGCCGGCCCCCTGCACGCTGCCCAGGGCCACGCCAAAGGCCGACAGCGGCTGCGGCAGGTCGTCCTCCGGCACGTCCGTCCAGGCTGCCACGTAGCCGGCGTCGGGGCTGCCCGGCGGGTTGATGTCGCCGCGCAGGACGCGGTAGGTACTGCCGCCGCTGTTATAGCCCCCGATTACGTAGAGTGTGTCCGTGAGCTGCCCCGACGAGACGCCGTCGAGGAGCACCGTCTGGTGATAAGCGGCGTTGGGGTTGTCGCCCGAGCTGCCGGGCAGACTCAGGTCGGTGGCCCGGTTGACGGGCGCGCCGGTCTCGTCGATCCGAAAGTGCCAGACGGCGGATGAGTAGGTGCTGGGCGAGGCAAAGCCCCCGATGGCGTAGAGGTAGCCGTCGTTGGCCACGGCCGATAGCCCCACGCGGGCCTGGGGTAGGCCGGTGGTGGCCGTCTGCCAGGCGGTGATGTCGAGGGTCACCGGGTCGATGTGCGTGTAGTAGACGGCGCCGGACTCGCCGCCGTCGTACCTGCCGCCGACCAGGTAGATCGTCGGCGTGATGGGGTCGCCGTAGACGTCCACCGAGCTGAGCGCCGCCGCGGCGCTGGCCAGGCCGCGCGGCAGGTGCGCGGCCTGGAGAACCCACTCGGTCAGCGTGCCGTCGGGCTGCACGTTGCAGGTGTAGACGGTGTCCAGGCGGTGGGCCGGCGGTGCGGGATCGCGCCCGCCGATGAGGTAGATGCGCTGCCGGTATGGGTAGACAGGCTCGCTGTAGGCCACGGCGGCCGCGGCCTCTATGCCCTGCGGATAGGGCAGTAGGGGCGAGGCCAGCGTCTCCCAGTCGCCGGCGATCCCCAGCGGCATGAGCTGGACCTCGCCATCCTCCCGGCTGCTGACCGCCGTGAAGGTCAGCGCGCTCGTCGATCCCAGAGCGCCGGCTTCCTGGCCCAGGAACTGCTCGCGCGTCGTGTCGAGCACCTGGTACACGACCTGGGCCGGCTGGGATTGGCCGTATGCCCGGCCCAGGAGCAAGGCACCGGCCAGCGCGAGCACGATCCCCGCCACGTACAGGGTTCTGGTCCTGCCATCCATAGCGCCCTCCTGTGGAGCTGTGCGTACTGCAGAGAGGTACTCTTTGCCGCCCGATCAAACCACCGGGGAACCAGATGGCTGCCAGCATGCTACCACAAACGCACGTTCAGTGCAACCTGGCCGTTGGCGCACAAGGGCCCCGCTCACTACGGAGGCGCCAGAGCGGCCGTAGCAGCCCACTGCCCTTGCGCCAGGAGATCGGAGCAGGGAAATCACGCCGTCGCCAGCGTCCCCCGCGGCCGGCTGGTTTGGCCCGCCGGCCGCGGGGACGAACTATACCACTCACTGCACTCCCATCGTGTTCCTCCTGCGCCCTTCCAGCAAACTGCCCCGGCTGCCGCCTAGGGCGGCGGGATCTGGATCGTGCCCTCGGGGCACTCGACGTCGGTGTCGGGCACCAGGTAGATGGGCAGCTCATAGATCTGCGGCATGGGTACCTGCAGCCCGACCGGCCCGGGGTTCAGACAGCCGGTCGCGGCGCCATAGTTCGCACCGCCGTAGCTCACCGTGCCGGTGATCGAGTAGAAGAGATAGGGATCGACCGGGATGTCGGGGATGACGTAGCTGCCGCTGGGGTTGGACGAGCCCGACGCGACGACTGCGCCGCCGGCGATGACCTGGAAGTCGACGCCCCCGCTGAACAGGGTCTGCGTCGCCCCGATGTAGCAGTAGGGCAGCTGGCCCGAGATGGCGTTGGCGATCTGGAGGTAGATGTCCTGGGCATCCGACTCGCTGTACACCTCAAAGTAGTGTTGCGAGACCGGGGCACTGGCCACGTACTTGAGTACCGAGGCGCTGAACTCCTCGTCGCCCTTGATGGCGATGACAAAGATCTCCATGTCCTCGTGCGCCGTGACCCCATAGTAGGGGCAGGCTGCCGTGCTGCAGTCGCCGCCGTTCTTGATCACCCACCAGGTGTCGCCGATCGCCTTGCGGCCCTTGACCACGTCGGCGGCGTCCAGGGCGTCGATGAGCACCTCGACCTTGGGGTCGTGCTTGCGCGGCTTCGGGCAGCCGCCGGCGGGAGCAACGCAGCCGGCATAGGAGCAGCTGTCCTTGAGGTAGCAGTAGCGCAGCGTCCCCGGCGACATCTCGTCCCACTCCAGGAGCTGGTAGTCCCCGTTGGCCTCGTTGTCCAGATCCACCGTGGGGGCACCATCGGAGGCGATGATCAGCACCGGCTTGCTCTCCGGGTTGCGCCCGGCCCCGTAGAGGGTCTGGGTGCCCATCAGGACCGCCTTGGCCCAGGGCGTCCAGCCGCTGGCGCTCATCTGCTGGATCTTGCCGTCGAGGTAAGCGATGTCCCAGGTCAGGTTGGAGAGGACCTGGACGTCCGGGTTATAGTTCTGGAACTTGACGCCGCCCAGGCGGTCGCCCAGGTCGGGGCGCATCAGGTTGTTGAAATAGACCAGCGCCTCCTTCTCGATCTGGATCTTGCTCTTGCCGCCGCCGCCCACGAGCGGGCTGGCCATGCTGCCGGAGCTGTCCACCAGGTGGACGATGTCCACCGGGAGATGCGAGCCGTCGTCCGGGGGCAGCAGGACCGCCTGGAGCGAGCACATGTAGACCATGCCCTGCGCCGTGGCATAGTCCTGCGCGCCGCCGCCCTGCCCGGGCTGGACCGGTTCGGCTACGGTGCACCCGGCCGCGGAGTAGGAGAGGAAGGTGACGTGGAGGGCTTTGCTGCTGTGGGGGATCTCCTCGGGCATGTCGGGGCACTCGTTGTGGTGGAAGCAGACCTCCTCCAGCCGGAAGACGGCAAAGTCGGCGTTGGTGTAGATCATGTTGGCGCCCTGGCCGGCGGCCACCGTCCACAGGGGCAGGATCATCGGCTCCCCCGAGTTGACAAAGTAGTCCAGGCGGTCGCGCACGTCGCCGGAGCTGCTCAAGCCGCTGCTGCCCCACATCGGCATACCGATACCCAGCACGTGCGAGCCGGAGCCGGCGTCAAAGTAGCCCTCCTCGGGATCGCCGATGGTGCCGGGCGGGGTCAGGGCGCGCACCAGGTAGGGGGTGCTGCCGAACTGGCCGTCCTCGCGCCAGCGCAGCCAGCCAAAGTTGCCCGGGAACTGGGGGGCGTCGGGGTCACCATCCCAGATCCAGTAGTCCTCGCCCACCTCAAAGCCCTGTCGGTAGACGGCAATGGGGTAGATGCCGTCGGTGCAGCCGGGGGCTCCGCGCGGGATGTTGCGTGCCTGGGTGGCGGCGTTGACCGGGACCTCGGAGAAGCCGGCCAGGCGGACAAAGTACGTCTGCACGCTGCTGCCCAGGTACACCCGGATGAACACGGCATTCGACGGCGGCGGGGTCTCCCCACCGCCGATGGCGCCCACCACGCCGATGACGTTGCCGGCAGCGTCCAGGTACTCGGCCACCAGGTCCCCCGGCACAAAGCCGTTCTGCAGGGCGATGGCGTCGATCTCCGCCCGGATGTCCACGTCGGCGTAGCTGCCCGGGCGGTCGCGGGCGATCGACAGCAGCTTCGTGCCGCCGATGGCTGCCGCGTTGGCCGTGCTCTGCGCCTTGCGCTGGGTGGCGTAGGAGTTGGCCGCGTCCACGGCCAGGCCCACGACGAGGACCAGGGCCACAATGACCAGGGCCACCAGGATCAGGTTCTGTCCGCGGCTCTTGGCACACATCCACTTGCTGCTCATGGCAACCTCCTCTGCCGCTGGCGACTACGGGGCTGGGCAGACCCCCATCGAGCCAGGAGGCACGATCATCTTGCTGCTCTCGTAGTACAGGTCGAGCCCGGGACCAAAGATCGGGAAGATGAACCGGTGATGGTAGCGCGCGCTGACGGTGACAGTGCCGCACGCCTCGCGGTGCAGGTAGTCGGGCGTGACGGTGATGGAGAAGTAGTTGGTCTTGCGGATGATCGAGTTCTCATCGCTGGTGTCGCGCAGGCGGGCGGCAATGTCCTGGTCGTTGTCGATCCGGCAGGGCGGGGCAGTGCAGTCCAGGTCCCGCTCGTACGGGTAGATCGACGCATAGGCCGCCGCCTCGTCCGTGGCGTCCACCACCACGATGTAGCTGTAGAGCAGCATGCCGAACTCGATGACGCCCAGCAGCAGCAGGGCCAGCACGACCATGCTCATAGCGAACTCGACGAGGGCCTGGCCGCGCTCTGCTCTGCGTTTCCCAAACCGCGCGCTGTTCTTCATCGGTCCCTCCAACGCGCTCAATAGCCGATGTAGCAGCCGTTGTCGAGCTCCACCGAGCCCAGCAGCGGCGAGACGTCGCTCGGTACGGTGTTGGCAAACTCCAGGACCACCGTCTTGTTCTGGCCCGGGGTCAGGTAGCCGTTGGTGGCCAGGTCGTAGGGGGCGCTCGGGTCGGGCAGGCCGTACCCGCTGCCCTCGTACACGGTGCCGATCACCGTGACCTTGTTCAGACTGCCCCAGGCGGTGGGCCAGTCGTCCACATTGAGATGGTAGGCCCAGCGATCGTAGGGGCTCTTGTTGCGGAAGGTGAGCGTGACCCTCTTGTTGGCCGACTTGGCCTTGCTAACCAGGATGAACGGCGTGCAGGGGTTCCAGCTGAGGTGAAAGTTCTGCGAGAGCTCGCCCGTGCGCCCCGAGGTCGCCACGACGCGCACGGTCAGGGTGTGCGTGCCGCTGACGACGTCGGTGTTGCCATAGTTCTCGCCGCCGCTGTAGAGGGGCCAGCGGCCGCTGGAAAAGTCCACCGCTCCGCAGGAGGGGTTGGCGCAGTAGGCACTGCCGCTGTCCATGCGCCGGAAGTAGAGCGTGCTGCCCTGAGTTACGTCGAAGTAGACCTTGCTGATGCCCTCCCCGTCCTGGCAGCCGTCCGGCTCGGACTGGCACACGGCGGGGTCCCAGGCGATGGCCTGGGCGGTGATCTGGTCGGTGGCGCTGCCGCTGGGAGAGAGAGAGACCTCGATGTGCAGCGGCAGGCGGCAGACGCGGAACTCGGTGCTGATGGTGCGCTGGTAGCTGCCGTACTGCGAGGTGGTGTAGGCGGTTACCTCCAGCGTGTGCGTGCCCGAGATCACCGGGACATCCGGGTTCGGCCAGGTCCACTTGTTTCCGACCGAGAGCGTATTGCACACGCCGCCGGAGTCGCCGTTGACGCAGTAGGGAGCCGAGTTCTCCTGTTTCTCATAGACCTGGACGTTGTTGGGGTCGTAGATGCGGAAGACGACCCTCTGGATGCCGGCCCCGTCCGAGTACCCCGCGGGCGGGTAGTAGGCGATAGCCTGGGCCACGAACGAGTCCTGCACGCAGGAAGGGGGCGCCGGGTTCAGGTTGGTCACCTCGACATAGATCCATCCGGGCACCGGGGTCGGCGTGTAGGTGGGAATCGGCGGCGGCGTGGGCTGGTGCGGGTCGCTGTAGGCAATGTAGCAGCCGTTGTCGAAGGAGACCTGGAAGGAGAGCCAGTTGATCGGCCCGCTGTCAAAGACGAACTGGAGCTCGCGCAGCGAGCCGGCCGGGAAGTCGCCGACCAGGTCGCTCAGCAGGGCCGAGTAGTAGCGGGTGCCGCTCCACACCGTCTGCCCGCCCCAGCGGACCTCCTTGAGAGGCCGCCAGCCCGATCCCCACATCACGACGAGGTGGTCCAGCTCCGGGCTGCTGTTGCCGCCGTTCTGGTTCTGGATGGTGACCGTCGTGTCGGCAAAGAGCGGGCCGGAGGCGATGTACATGCCGCAGATGGGCGGGATCGTGCCGGTGGGCCAGGGCGTGGGGCTGCCGGTCGGCGAGGGCGTGCTGGTGGGGGTCAGGGTGGGCAGCGGCGTGCCCGTGGGATAGGGGCAGTTGCGGCTGCCGGACGACCACAGCATGCAGTAGTCGTCAAAGGTGAGGTTCCAGGAGGGCCAGCGCTCGGTCTGGGCCGGGTTCACGTTGTGCTCAAAGGTCATCTCCACGACCATCGTCTCGCCTTCGCGGATCTTGACGCCGTCGCCGGGAAGGCTGACCGCCCCGGTGCCGCTGGGCAGGCCCGGCAAGGGGACGCCGCCGACGGTGACCGAGAGCAGCTGGCCCAGGTCGGCCGGGCACCAGCCGACGAGCAGGCCGATGATGCCGTGGCCATCACCGCTGCCGCCGTTGCCGCCGCTGACGTTGCTGATCTGGAAGGAGTAGACCGTCTGATGGACCTCCTCGCCCTGGGTGGTATACTTGCCGCCGCAGCCGGGCACCGGGATGGTGGGCTCCGGCGTGCCGGTGGGCGTTCCGGGCAGGGGCGTGAGCAGCTCCTCGGAGGGAAAGTCCAGGTTGACGATGGTCCGGCGGCTGCTGACGACCACGGGGATGCCCAGGGGGGCCAAGTCCTTGAGCACCGGCGTGATGGGCAGGATGTTGTACTCGATCTGGACCTCGATGAGGCCGCCGACCCTGTTGGAGACGATCCCCTTCACCGGCAGGAAGTAGACGTGGATGTTGGGGTCCGCGGGGGAAAAGAGCGGCGCGTAGCGGCGGGCGGCTTCGCGGATGCTGGCCAGGTTGCAGGGGTCTTCCGGCGTGCCGCAGTCGGGCGAGTCCTCGGCATAGACGCGGCCCAACGGGTCGCCGGGGACCATCTGCCCCAGATGCGGCGGTGACTTGGAGGCCACGTCGGCGGCGTAGCGGGCGGCGTTCTGCAGCGTGCTGAAGCCGAAGAAGAGCCGACCGAATTCGATCACGCCGAGGATCACCAGGATGAGCAGCGGCAGGATCAGGGCAAACTCCACCAGGGTCTGACCCGGCCTTTCGCGGAAGCGACGGAGCAGGCTTGTCTTCATCGGATCCAACCTCCTGCACCGAACCGCCGTGGACATGGTGCGGCGGAGACAGTACTCATGTTCCTGTTCTGAGTATACCATGCGGCGGCGGCGGTCCCATTGGCGGACCGTTGGGCGAATGTTGCAGTTTCGTTAGCGGGGAAGGGGGAGGACTACTGCTGCAGCGTGTAGCCGATGCCGCGCACGGTGCGGATAAGGTCGACGTGCCCGGCGACGGCGGCAATCTTGGCGCGTAGGCGGTGGATATGGAAGCGGATCAGGTCGCGCGCCTCCCACGGTTCGGCCGAGTAGCCCAGGGCCCTTTGCACGAGCTCCTGGGCCGGGACGACGCGCGGCGCTTCCTGCACCAGGTGGGCCAGCACGTTGAACTCGGCAGGACTGAGGTCAAGCGGGCGGCCGTCCAGCGTGGCGACGTGCGTGTCCAGGTCCACCTCCAGGCCGGCCCAGCGACCGCGGGTCGCGGGCGCGGCGGGGACGGGCGGGGTGGGGCGGCCGGTTACACCCTCGGCCCGCGCCGCGTCGCGCTTGAGAAGCCCGCTGCGCAGGCTCTCGAGCAGCTCCTCGGTCCGGCATGGTTTGAAGATATAGTCGTGGGCTCCCCGGCGCAGGGCCTCCACGGCGGTGTCCAGCGTGGCGTGGGCCGTCAGGATGATGGCCACCGTGTCAGGGGACTGCTCGCGCAGCGCGGCCAGCACCTCGATACCGCCGATGCCCTTGAGCTTGAGGTCGATCAGCGCCAGGTCGAACCGCTGCTGGGTGATCTGGCCCAGGGCAGCCTCACCGCTGTCCACCGCGGTCACCACGTAGCCGGCCCGTTGCAGGATGGCACGCAGCGGCTGGAGCACGCCGGGCTCGTCATCCACAACCAGGATAGTTGGGGAGCTATCCATCGCGCCTCCTTCCGTGCAAGTCGGTCCGTTCCAGGTGGCCGCTCAGAGCGATTCGCTGGGCAGCACGATGGTGAAGGTGCTGCCCTGTCCTTCCGCGCTGGTGACCTGGATCAGGCCGCCCAGCGACTGGATGATGCCGTAGCTGATCGACAGCCCCAGCCCCGAGCCCCCACCTTTCGTGGTGAAAAAGGGCTCGAAGAGATGGGATTGGACCTCCGGCGACATGCCGATACCGGTGTCGCGGAAGGCGATGCGCACGGTGCGCAGCCCGACATGTTCCTCGTCCACCTCCGTGGCGTCCAGCGAGGTGCTGACCGCCAGCGTTCCTCCTTCCGGCATCGCGTCGATGGCATTGAGCACCAGGTTCAGGAAGACCTGCTTGAGGTGGTCGGGATTCGTGCGGATAGGCACCATGTCCGGAGCGTAGGTGCGCTCGACCTCGATGCGATTGTGCTCGAGCTGCTTGCTGCCCAGGTCCAGCACGGCGTCGATCACCGCGTGCACGTCGGTGAGCTGCCGGCCCTCCTGCGCCGGACGGTAAAAATCGCGCATCCGCCGCACGATGGCCGAGATGCGCTCGACCTCGGTGTGGATCGTGGCCAGGTAATCGACCGTGGCAGTGTCGTGGGGAGTCCGGGTGACATCCTCCTCCACCAGGGAGAGGCAGAACTGGATGGCCTGGAGCGGGTTGTTGATCTCGTGCGAGATCGAGGCCACCAGCCGGCCGAGCGCAGCCATTTTCTCGGCGTGCACCAGCTGTCCCTGGGCCAGCTCGCGTTCCTGAAGGAGGTTCTTGATCTCGTTGTAGAGGCGGGCGTTGACCAGGGCGACGGTCAACATCGCGGCGATGCCCTGCAAGGTGCGGATGTGGTCGGCGGAGAAGGCGTCGGCTTGCCGGCTGGCCACTTCCAGGACGCCGATGGTCTGGTCGGGTGTCACCAGCGGGACAACCATCAGCCCCCGGGGAGGCTCCTCGGCGTGCTGGTCCACCGCGGGCGAGAAACGGTCATCCGCGCCGGCATCTGCGGACAGGACGGCCTGGCGGTGCCGCAGCGTCCAGCCGGCGAACCCCTCGCCGGCCTGCGCTTGCAGAGAGCGCTCGCCAAACGTGGCTCCGGACAGGCTCTGGACGAAGCGCAGCTCGCCGGACCAGGAGTCGGCCTGCAGCAGCGCGACCTCCGCCGCCTGGAAGAGCCGCTGGATGCGCAAGAGGGCGGCCCGAACGATGGTGGCAAAGTCAAGCTGCGAGGTCAAGGAGACGCCGATCTCGTTGAGCAGGGCCAGCTCGTCGGCGCGCGATTGGGTAGCCGTGTACAGGCGCGCATTGTCCACGGCCAGGGCCACCTGGTCGGCGATCAGTCCGAGCAGGCGCTGCTCGGCCTCGCCGTAGGCAGCGGGCCGATATGCCTGCACGGAGATCACCCCCCCCACGCGTTCGCCGCTGCGCAGCGGCACGCCGAGCCAGGTGTGCGGCGATGGGACGGTCCCGTCGGCGCCCACAGGCTGCGCCGATTCACCTTCCGCGCGGCCATCGCCAACCAGCAGCGGGCGGGCCTCGCGGACGACGCGGGAGAGCAGTCCCTGGCCGAGCGCCATTCGCTGCGGCGGCTGCCGCGCGCCCGCCTCTACCGACAGGCGTAGGTCGAGCTCATCGGCCTCCTGGTCGTACAGGGCGATGAGGAAGGCATCGCACTGGAAGAGCGGGCTGATTTCCTGGTAGACCGTTTCCAGCAGCTCGTCCAGATGCAGGGTGCTGCTGGCAGCGCGGGCAATGCGGTTGGCCACCTCCAGCTGTTCGGCCAACTGCGAAAGCTCCGCCGTCCGCTGCGCCACCCGTCGCTCCAGGTCCTGCTGCGTCTCGTGCAGCTCGTTCTGGGAGCGCTGCAGAGCATCGAGCATCAGGTTGATCTCGTGGGCCAGGTGGTTGATCTCGTCGCGCCCGCTCTCGACCATGCGCTCCGCCAGGTTGCCGCTGGTGCGGATGCGGGTGACGCTCATGCTGAGACGGGTGGTGCGGGAGATCACCATGCGGTCCAGCAGGATGATGGCGGCCTCGCCAAAGACCAGCCCGATGACCAGGAGCGAGAGGAAGATGTGGTTGAGCGCCGCCTGCCCGGCGTAGTAGACGTCGCGGGAGGTGACGATGCGCATGATGAGGGCCGGCCGGCCCGCCAGGTCAGTGAGCAGCGCGTAGCCGGCGACCAGGCCGGCAGTCGGCCGCTGCACGATGATCGGGTTGCCCAACGTCAAGGCCGAGCGCACCGCCTGGAAATCCGAGGCCAACTGAGGGCTATCGTACGCCTGCACGGCGATGGTCAGGTGGGTGAGCTGCGAGAGGCGGTTGATCTCCGCCGCGCCCAGGAAGCGGCCAAAGATGAGGGCTCCGTGAATCGGACCCTCGTACTGATTGTCCAGCACCGGCTGTGCCGCGACGAGCAGTGGCCCTTCCGGGAGGACGACGATGCCGGTGACGTGGCTGTCGGCGTCGGGGAGGTCCAGGAGCGGGCTATCCGGGGAGAGGTGCTCTCGCAGGCTCGGGGGCACCTCGGCCGGCCGGCCGCTCTGCGGGTCAAAGCCCCTGCTGTACAGCACCTGGCCCGGGTAGCGAACAAAGACCACCGCGTTCAGCCGCAGGTTCAGAAGCGTCTTGTCGTCCAGGTTCTCGCTGATGTAGCCGGGATGCCCGGTCTCGATGAAGGCATAGGTCTCGTCCCAGGCCGCCCAGTCGCGCAGGGTGGCGTTGAGGTCGACCAGCTCGGCGTCGATGATGCGAAGAGCGCGGTCGACATCCTGGCGAATGCCCTTCTCCTCCAGGTCGGAGAAGCTGCCCATCAGGATTGCCGACGCGGCAAAGTACATGAGGACCAGCAGGACGGCCAGGATCAGGCCGATGCTCAGCAGGAGCTTGCGACGGAGGCCCATCAGAGTCCCCACGCTGACGAGGCCGGCGCCGGCGGTCGGGGCCTGCCCAGGATGCCGCTCTGCCCGCGCAGCGGCACTGCAGGAAGCGGCCGGTGCCGGCCGAGAGATCGCGCGCATCCATTCTAGCACAGGAGGGGGGTGAGGTCAATTCCTCTACCGTGCCACTATGCTTCCTTCCGGCCGGGCATCCGCAGCGGCAGTCGCCAGCTTCCCTCCCCGCTCACGCGGATATCCCGCTTCAGGAAGAGCCACCAGGCCAGCAGGACCAGGGCCGCGCTCACCCCCAGCAGGCCCAGGAACCAGGTCATGTTCAGCCCGTCGACCGCGCGGCCGCTCTGGTAATAGTCGTGCGGCAGCAGCCGGGCCACCGCCCGCAGATCGCCGTTGAGCCGCGACAGCCCGGTGAGGAAGTAGCTGGCCACCAGCACCCCCCCGGACAGGGTTGCCGCCAACCGGCGCGAGGGCAGGAGCATGCTCAGGAGCAGGGCCAGCGCGCCATAGATCAGCACCTGGGCCAGCAGCGAGAGAAAGGGCAGCGCCATCTGGCCCCATGTCAGGCTGAGCGCGGTGCTGCCGAGCATCACGGAGAAACCGAGCCAGCCGCAGAGCATGATGCCGGCCGCAGCCAGGACAAAGGCCGCCAGCCGGCCGAAGAAGAGGGCGCTGCGGCTGACCGGGTAGGCCAGCACCAGATCCAGGCGGCCGCTCTCCTCGTCCCCGGCCAGCAGGCCACTCCCGGCCATCACGGCAAAGATGCAGACGATCAGCGGGAGATAGGAAAAGTACACATCCAGGTAGCCGGCCGGCTCGAAGAAGTCGGCCATGTCGCCGAAAAAGGCCATAAGCTCCTTCGGATAGCTGTTGAGCAGCTGGAGCATGCCCTCCTTCTGCTCCAAGAAGACATCGTAAAAGGGGATCAGGAACAGCCCCAGCGCGGCCAGAGTGAGCCCCCAGCCCAGGATCTGCCCGCGGAAGCGGTTGAGGTTCGTGCGAAGCTCGGTCCACATCAGCGCACCTCCTCGTGGTTGCGCTCGTCCTGGTAGTAGGCCAGAAAGACCTCCTCCAGCGAGGGGCGAACCGTCTCCAGGTCGCTCACCGGCCAGGCCGCCAGGGCCTTGATCAGCCCGTCCATCTCGCCCTCCACCTCCAGGGCCAGGGTGGTCCGGTCCGTGGAGAGCACCTTGACTCCCGGAAGGCCGGCCAGGGCAGTGCCGGCCACAGGCTGCTTCAGGCGGATGGTGACCCGCCGCAGGGCGCGGCGCACCAGCGCATCGACCTCGGACACCTCGACGATCCGGCCTCGGCGGATGATCCCCACGCGCTCGGCGACCTCCTCGACCTCGCTGATGATGTGCGAGCTGAAAAAGACGGTCGCCCCATCGGCACGGGCCTCGCGCAGGAGGTCCAGCACCTCCTGCTGCATGAGGGGATCGAGGCCGGCCGTGGGTTCGTCCAGGAGAAGCAGCTCCGGCCGGTGCATCAGCGCCTGCACCACTCCCACCTTCTGCTTGTTGCCCTTGCTCAGGTTCTTGACCGGCCGCTTGAGGTCGAGCTCCAACTGCCCGGCCAGCCGCCGCACATCGTCCCAGTCCACGCGCCGCCCGCGCAGGTGGTCGAGGTAGCGCAGCAGCCCCTCCACGGTCATGTTGTCCTGCATCTGCAGCTCGCCCGGGAGGTAGCCGCAGCGAGCCTTCACCGCTACCGGATGGGCCCGCGGGTCCAGCCCCAGCACGCGCACCGTGCCGCTGTCCGGGCGGATCAGGTCCAGCAGGCAGCGGATCGTCGTCGTCTTGCCGGCCCCGTTGGGCCCGAGGAAGCCAAAGATCTCCCCGCGGCGGACCTCCAGGTCCAGGCCGCGCAGGGCCTGCACCCGGCCGTACGACTTGTGCATGCCGTGGATGGACAGGGCGACGTCAGTGGTCATCGGGACCTCCTCATGAAGGGTAAAGTACTACTCGGCTCAGTGGCTCACCCGGCGCTCCATGGCCCGGGCGAAGAGCTCGCGGTCCTCCGACCGGATGATCTCGCCGGCCCGATCCCCCAGGCAGGAGAGGATCTGCGGCAGATACGGGTCCGTCCGCAGGTGGTGCTCGGCGATAAAGACCAGGAGCGGGCTGCTCGTCCAGGAGGCCCGCGCCGGGCCCCGGGCGAGCCACTCGCCGATGAGAACCTCTTCCTCATCCGCCACCAGGACCAGCCAGAGGCCCTCCAACCGCGCGCTGGCCTCCTCCGAGACCGGCGAGACCACGACCTGGGCGCCGGGCAGATCGAGCGGCTGCGGCGCATAGGCCACGACGCGCACACCCCGGGCGACGGACTCGCGCAGGGGGTCGCGCAGGCGGGGAAAGATCGGCGGCTGCAGGGCGAGATAGATCTCGCGCTGGGCCTCCACGACCATGTCGGTGGCCCGGGCCAGGATGTTCTCGTCGCCCTCGATGTTCCAGACGTACTCGAGGCCGGCCGGCTGGCCCACTGCGGCGAGGGCCGACTGCAGCGCGGAGATGAGCTCCTGCTGCTGGCGCTGGTGCCGCTCCAGCAGATCGTCGACCGGCACGGGCGCGTACATGGTGCTGCCCTCCCGGCGCAGCGTCATGGCTGCGCCGCGGGCCGACAGCTTGCCCAGCACCTCGTAGATCATCGAGCGCGGCACCCCGCTGACCTTGGCCAGCTCGTACCCCGTGGCCGGGCTCTTGCGCAGCAGGGCCACGTAGGCCTTGGCCTCGTACTCGGAAAAGCCGATCTGGACCAGCATCGCGATCGGGTCGGTCAACATGGCTCATACCTCCACAAAGGCATCCGCAGGGGTGGCACGCGCATCGAGCGGCACGGCCATCGTGGTTAGGTTGATAACGTAGGCGTTTGTTTGCCAACTACTATTATACGCGAGAAGCGCATTTTGTCAAGTGGCCGTGCCGTGGCAGTTGACGCCGGGCCGGCTTCTGGTATACTGGTGCAGTGATCGCTGCTGACACGGTGGAGAGACCGCCTACGGACCGCAAGGAGGAACCATGCCCAGGATCGCCATCGTCACCGACACGGACTCCAGCCTGCCCCCCGAGCTGGCCGGCCGCTACGGTATCCACCAGGTGCCCATCACCGTCAACTTCGGGACCGAATCGTTCGAGACGGGCGTGGAGATTGACGATGCCCGCACCTTCGCCCGCATCGACAGCGAGGGCAGGCTGCCGACGACGGCGGCTCCCTCTCCCGGCAAGTTCGTCGAGGCCTTTCGGGCCGCCCTGGCCGCCGGAGCCGAGACGATCCTCTGCTTCTGCGTGAGCGCCGAGGTCAGTCGGACGTACGACTCGGCCGTGGCGGCGGCCGGCGAGCTGGCCGGCCACGACATCACCGTCGTGGACACGCGCAGCCTCTCCATGGGCTTTGGCTTCATGGTGCTCGAGGCGGCCGCGGCGGCACAGGAGGGCGCTGCCAAGGAGCAGGTGCTGGCACGGGCGCACGACGTGGGCCGGCGGACGCACCTGTACGCGGCGCTGTCCACGGTCAGGTACCTGGCGATGAGCGGGCGCGTCGGCCACCTGGCCGCGGGCATGGCCACGCTGCTCAGCATCAAGCCCATCCTGACGGTGCGCGGCGGCAAGCTCGACCTGCTGGAGCGTGTCCGGACGCGTGGCAAGGCCTGGGCGCGGGTGATCGAGCTGGCCAAGGGAACGGCCGCCGGCCGTCCGATCGAGCGCCTCGCCTTTCTGCACGTCAACGCGGCGGCCGAGGCCCGCGAGTTCGCCGCGCTGCTGCAGCAGGAGCTGGCCCTTCCCGCCGACGTGATCTACGCGGAACTCACCCCCGGGCTGTCGGTACACGCCGGGGCAGGGCTGGTGGGGGTCGCCTTTGTCGTGGGGAAGTGAGCGCCGTGGTGCGGCACGCCCGACTGCTCGTCAAGGAGGAACGATGCGCATCCTGGTCACCGGTGGAGCCGGCTACATCGGCAGCGTCGTCGTCGAGCACCTGGTCGAGGCCGGCGACGAGGTCATCGTCCTGGACGACCTCAGCCAGGGCCACCGCGCCGCGGTGCACCCCCGGGCCAACTTCGTCCAGGGCAACGTGGGCGACCGCGCCCTGCTGGACGACCTCTTCCGCAGCCACGCCGTGGAGGGGGTCATGCACTTTGCCGCCTCCACCCTGGTCGGCGAGTCGATGCGGCAACCCTTTCCCTACCTGCGCGACAACGTCGCCAACGGGCTGACCCTGCTGCAGGCGATGGTCGATCACGGCGTGCGCCGCTTCATCCTCTCCTCCACGGCCAACCTGTTCGGAGAGCCGCAGCACATCCCCATCCGCGAGGACGAGGCCATCGTCCCCGGCAGCCCTTACGGCGAGTCCAAGTACGCCCTGGAGCGAGCGCTGGCCTGGCTGGACCGCATCCACGGCCTGCGCTACGCCGCCCTGCGCTACTTTAACGCCGCCGGGGCCACCGCGGAGCGCGGCGAGGACCACGACCCCGAGACCCATCTGATCCCGCGCCTCCTGCAGGTGGCCCTGGGCCAGCGTGAGCACCTCGCCATCAACGGCGACGACTATCCCACCCGCGACGGCACCTGCGTGCGCGACTATATCCACGTCTCCGACCTGGCCAGCGCCCACATCCTGGCCCTGCGGGCCCTCGACTCCGGCAGCCGCGTGTACAACCTGGGCAACGGCCAGGGCTTTAGCAACCAGGAGGTTGTCGCCATGGCCCGCCGGGTCACGGGCCATCCCATCCCGACGGTGATCGGCCCGCGCCGGCCGGGCGACCCGGCCACTCTGGTGGCCTCCTCCGAGCGCATCCGCCGGGAGCTGGGCTGGCAGCCGCGCTTCGCCGACCTGCGGGACATTGTCTCCTCGGCCTGGGAATGGCACCGACGGCACCCCCAGGGCTACGCCGACCGGGGAGAGCGGGGCTGAATCGCCCAGACCCGTGTCGTGCCGATAGGGACAGGGGCAGCGAACAGGCCGCGTCTGCCTGTTCCTGGCCCCTGGCGGATCGCGATGAGCAAGGCTGCCCGCCGCACGCTGATCCTCCTGCTGCTGATCCTGCTGCTCGCCCTGGCGCTGCGCCTGTGGCTGTGGTCGCGGCCCGCTCACCCCCTGGCCAACGACGAGAACGAGTACTTTGCCGTCGGCATGGACCTGGCCCATGGGCGCGGCCTGGTCTTTTACGACACCTATCGCTGGCTGCGCGCGCCGCTCTACCCGCTCTTCCTGGCCCTTTTCTTCTGGCTGGGCGGCGACCACGCTCGCGTGGCTACCTTGGCCCAGGTGCTGCTGAGCACGGCCACGGTCTATGGCTTCTACCTGCTGTCGCGCCGCCTGTTCCGCGGCCCCTGGAGCGAGCGCGCCGGCCTGATCGCCGCCCTGCTGGCCGCGCTGCTGCTGCCACTGGCCACCTTCCCGGCCCTCTTCATGTCCGAGACGCTCTTTACCTTCCTCCTGGTCGCCTTCCTGCTGGCTCTGCTGGGGGTGCCGGAGGCAGCGCCACGACGGCGCTGGCGCTGGGCCGCGGCGGCCGGCGTGCTGCTGGGCCTGTGCGCCCTGACACGGGCCGTGGCGCTGGCCTTTACGCCGCTGGCGGCGGGATGGCTGTTCGTGGTGCTGTGGCGAGAGGAAGCGAAGCGGCAGGGGGGCGCGTCAGCGAGTCAGCGAGAGGGAGGGCCGGCGCAGGGGACAGTCCAGGCGCAGGGAAGGGCGCTCCGGGGGCGGATCGGGCGCGCCTGCGTCCTGCCCCTGCTCGTGGCCCTGGCCGGCCTGGCGACCATCGCCCCCTGGACGATCCACAACGCCATCGTCTACCGGCGCTTCATCCCGCTGGACACCGGGGCGGCCTACAGCCTGTGGGCATTCTACGAGCCGCACGAAGAGATCGCGGAGATCAACCGCCAGCTCGAGGCCATCCCCAACCCCGGCGACCGCCAGGCGTACGCCGTGCAAAAGTGGCTGGACCGGCTGCGAGAAGACCCCGGCATCGCCGTACGCCGCCTGCCGGCGACCTTTCCCTATCTCCTGCGCATCAAGCCGATCGAGGATCGCTTCCTGAAGCTACCCTACCGCGAGCCCGGGCTGGGCTACTTTCTCCTGGCCCTGCTCGCCGACGACGGCCTCTACGTGCTCATCACCGTGACGGCCCTGGCGGCCTTCTTCTTCCTGCCGGCCGACCGCGGCAAGGCGCTGGCACTGCTCTGGCTGCTCTACAACATCGCCGTCATGATGGTGCTGCACGCCGAGGCCCGCTACCGCCAGCTGCTCCTGCCGGCGATGATCCCCTACGCCGCGCTGGTCCTGGCGCGTGGCCGGCACGTCCTGGCCGGCACGAGAAGGGAACTGGCCTGGCGCGGTGCTGCCCTGGCCCTGCTGCTGGCCGGCTGGTGTTACTGCTTCGTGGCCTACTCCCCCTGGGAGTGGGTGTCCGTGAACGTGCAGCGCGGCTTTCACCAGGCAGTGGGCCGGGCGGCCTGGGCATTGGGCCGGCCAGAGGACGCGCTCGCATCCTACACGCGGGCCATGGAGGCCGACGACCGTAACCCCGAGCCCTACTACGACCTGGCCTGGGCCTACGAGCACATGGGCCGGCTGGACGAGGCCGCCCGGGCCTACCACTGGTGCTGGGGCACCCGGGCCACCTACCTGCCGTGCAGCACCGCCCTGGGCAACATCCTGCGGCAGCAGGGCCAGCTCGAAGCGGCTCGCGAGGCCTTCCACGGCCGCTACGTCGCCGATGCGGACGTCGTCGCCTGGGCCTGGGATCACCTCTCCCTCCAGCCGGTGGACCGGCTGGACGTGGGCGACGGGCTGGACTATGGCTACGTCGAGGGGGTGCACGCCCCGGAGGCGGCCGCCGGCAGCCTGTGCCGCTGGACGGCGGGGCAGGCCCGCTTCCGCCTGTGGGCGGGACAGGCGGGCCAGGTCCGGCTGCGCCTGCGCCTGGCCGCTCCGCGCCTGGGGCCGGCCGCTCCCGCCGCGGTCAGCGTTCTGGTGAACGGCCGGGTGCTGGCCCATTGGGAGGTCGTGGCCACGTGGGACACCTATGAGACGCCGCCCTTTGCCGCTCCTGACCAGCAGCTGGAGATCGTCGTGCAGAGCACCTCGTTCGTACCCCAGGAGGTGAGCCCCGATCTGCCCGACACCAGGGAACTGGGGGTGCAGGTGGATTGGGTGGAGGTGCGGCGGTAGAATGGTGACGCGGCTCACTTGCGCCCGGGCGCGTTTCGCGGTATAATGCGGTTACTCCCTTCCCCTAGTGCCCCTGGCGGACAGGTTGCTCATCATACAGGGGGGGCCACCAGTCCGCCAGGGGGAGCTTTTTTGTCTGGGATTTGACAGGCCCGGGAGCGCATGGTACAATCAGGCTGCGACGCGGGGTGGAGCAGTGGCAGCTCGTCGGGCTCATAACCCGGAGGTCGACGGTTCGAATCCGTCCCCCGCTACTTCTCGCAGGACAGAGATCGTGCTCTGTGCTTGCCGATGGGTGGCCGGGCTCCGCCGCGCAGGGCGGAGCCCTTTCTCTTGGGCGGCTGGGCGGGCGCGGCGGGCCGGGCCTTCTCGGCGGCCGGCCCGCTGCCGGAGCGACAGTTGAAGGCGCTCAACTGGCTCGGCGAGAACTCCTTCCCCGTCTGGGTCAAGCCGCGGGCCGGCCGCAACCAGGTCCTCGGCCTGCGCGAGGGGGCTCTCCACGTCAGCCTGACGGCGCCGCCCGTGGAGAACAAGGCCAACGAGGCACTGGTGCGCTTCCTGGCCGAAGTCCTGGCACTGCGGCCGCGGCAGGTGGAGATCGTCTCCGGCGAGCACAGCCGCCACAAGATCGTCCGCGTCGGCGATGTCCCTCCGGAGGAGCTGCGCCGGCGCATGGACGAGGTGCTGCGGTCGGTGTAAGGGTGACCCGGGCCACCGTCCCTCGCGAACGGGGGGCAATCCATGTTCGAGCTGGTCTTCCTGGGCACGGCGGCCTCGGCGCCGACGGTGGAACGGAGCCTGCCGGCAGCGGCGGTACTGCACCGCGACCGACGCTTCCTGATCGACTGCGGCGAGGGCACGCAGCGGCAGATCATGCGCAGCGGCCTGGGCTTCAAGCGCTTCGACTTGATCCTGTTGACCCACGGCCACCTGGACCACATCCTCGGCCTGGGCGGCATTGCCGCGACGATGGCGCGCTGGGGCAGCATCTCCGAGATCACCATCTACGGCGGGCGCTGGGCCCTGGAGCGGGTGCAGGCGCTGATGGAGGTCGTCCTGCGAGGCGACGAGGTGGCCCTGGAGGTGCGCTACGTGCCCCTGCGTCCCGGCCCCATCCTCCGCGATGAGCACCTGGAGGTGTCGGCCATACCCGTGCTGCACCGCGGGCCGGGCAACTTTGGGTTCGTCTTCCAGGAACCGGACCACCGGCCGTTCCTGGCCGAGCGGGCCGAGGAGCTCCGCGTCCCCGCCGGCCCCGACCGCCGCCGGCTCGTGCTGGGTCAGGCCATCACCCTGCAGGACGGACGGGTCATCCAGCCGGACGACGTGCTCGGGCCGCCGCAGCGCGGCACCCGCCTGGCCTATATCGGCGACGCCGCCCGTACCGACAACCTGGTCGAGGCCATCGCGGGTGCCGACGCCCTGGTCGTCGAGGCTACCTACCTCTCCATCGACGCCGACCTGGCCCGCCAGTTCGGCCACCTGACGGCGCTGGAGGCCGCACGGTTGGCCTGTGACGCCGCCGTCGGACACCTCTACCTGACCCACGTGTCGCAGCGCTACCCGGCCGCGGCCATGCTGGAGGAAGCACGCAGCGTCTTCCCCAACGTGACGGTGGCCGCCGACCTGGATCGCTTCGAGGTACGGCGGGGGGAGTCGCCGCCGGGCGGCGCTAGGGCGAGCTGAAGCAGAAGTACGGTTTCCCCAACAGGACGACCCCGCCCACGTGAATCTCGACGGTGATGCAGACGTCTTCGCTGGAGGAGACGTAGCCGACGGCGTAGCCGCCGCCGTCGGTCGGCGGGAGGTCCTCGACGGTCACCGGCGCGCTGGACGGCAGGAAGACGATGTTCCCCTGCACGCCGGCTGCCGGCAGGCCGAAGGTATCCACCAGGCGCACGGTGATGCGCCAGCGACGGCGCGTCTCCGTCGGGTCGGCGCTGACGCTCGAATCGCCGGGAGAGATGGGCCCGGGGGTGCGCGTCGGCGCGGGCGTATCCGTGGGCGTGGGGGTGTCCGGGGGCACGGAGGGGCTGATTGGGGGTGGCGTGGTGGTCGGAGGCCAGGTGGGCGAGGGCGAGGCGGTCGGCGTGGCTGTCGGGCTGGTGGTCGGTGTGGCGCTGGGGGCTGCCGTCGGGCTGGGGGTGAGCGATGGCTGCGCGGTCGGCGTGCGCGTGCGCGTCGGCGTGGCCGTCGCCGTCGCCGTGGCGCCGGGACTGGGCGTGCGGGCCGGCGTCGGCGGCACAGTGACCGGTATGGGGGCCTCGGTCGGGGTCGGCACCGTCGCCGCGGGGGTGGACGATGGCGCGGTGGTCGCTGCGGGGGTAGCCACCGTGGGAACCTCCGTCGGAGGCGGGGTGGGAGCGGGGCTCATCCGCGGCAACAGGACCAGGAGGGTCACGTTGATGCCGACGATCACCACCAGCAGCGCAACGAGCAGGCCGTAGAGCAGTTTGCGGTTCAGGGGTGAAGGACCTGGCTGGGTCATCACGTGCCTCCTTCCTGGAAGCGGCGTAGGACAGGTTCGAGCGCCCGCCAGAGCGGGCCATCCTGAGGCTGGCCGGACGTGCTGAGCTGGCTGGTACAAAGGACGATGTCCTCTTGACAGCGGTTACAGAGCCCCGCGATCATGCGGGCCAGGGCCGTCTGGCGGGAAGCATAGTCGGCCGCATCGTTCCAGGGCGCCCCCAGCGGCCAGCGCCGCGAGAGGACGTGGGGGTTGGTCAAGGGCTGCTGCGGCGGCGTCCACCAATCCAGCGAGGCCACGTCCAGCCAGAACTGCCTGCGGACGGGCCGCCCGGCGACCAGGTAAGAGTGCACCGGGGCCAATAGGACCGCCGGCCGCTCATCCTCCGGGACCAGGTACTGGGCGGTGACCACGCCGCTGCGCATCGTCTCCAGGTAGTAGCGTCCCACCAGGGCCGGGTCCGCGTCCGGGTGGATGACGGGAAAGGCCTGGCGGAAGCGGCGGGCCGACTCGACCAGCTCGGCACAAGCCGTGGCCGCGGCCGGGCTCTGCACCGCGCCCGGAAGGATCGCGCCGAGCAGGTGGGACAGGAAGTGCTCCCAGGGGAGCGGCTCCTGCGGGCGGGCGGCCTGCCAGCGCTGCCAGAAATCCGCGTATTGCGCCAGCAGGTCGTCACCCAGGCGGGCGCGGGCCGTGGGCGAGAGGCGCTCGGGGGGGCGCCAGGCCGGCCCGGCGACGTCGTAGGCCCAGTCGGCCAGCAGCGCGGCGCGGATGGGGTCCAGGCCGGCCAGGGCCTGGCCGAGCGCTTCGGCCACGTCGTAGCGCGGCGGGAGGACCTCCCAGGCCGGCTCCATGAGCGCGGCCAGGGTGAGCAGGGCCCGCTCGGCCGGCTCCTCGGCCGGC
>CAZTIG010000053.1:0-30042 GCA_964613665.1 uncultured Chloroflexia bacterium | reverse complement strand
CAGCGTTCGCCGCTACCGTTCCAGCGCCGGCCGTTTCCCGCGGGCCTCCAGCCACTGCTCGGCCCGCTCCGCGCCGATCACCTCCAGGACGTCCTCCGGCCACGCGCCGCTGCCCCAGCGGCGCTCCTGGTAGTCCTCCTCCAGCATGGCCTCCTCCACCGGGTCCAGCGGCGGCAGCAGCAGCGCCCACCAGCGGTATCGCCGCGGAGGCTCGTCCCCTGCCCGCAGCCGGTTGACCAGGGTGCCCCGCCGCGCCTCGTCGTCCATCCGCTCCTGGTGCTCCAGGTACAGCATCCAGGCCCGCACCTGGGCCAGCCCGGCCCGCTGCGCCAGCTCCTCCAGCGGCGCCCCGACGATGCCGTACTCCCGCAGCCAGAAGCGCACGAGCCCGTTCTCCGGCCCGTCGCTGGCCCGCTCGTCGCCGGGCGCGCCCCCGCCGGCCAGGGAGTCCCCCCGCGCCGGACCTGCGGCGGGCCGGGCGCTCGTGCCGGGAGCAGCCGTGGCCGGAGCGGGGTTGGCCTCTGGCTCCGCGGCGGCCCCGGCCGGCGTGGGAGCGCCGGCGTCCGGCCGCTCGCCCGCTGCGGGCGCTTTCTCCAGGGTGCCGGCGCTCGCGCCGCGGTCGAGCGCGGGCCCCACCGGGGCCGTTCCGGGCCGTCCGGCCTGGCGGTCGGCGTCGGCCGGCGTGGACGCTCCGCCCCTTCCGCCGCTGGCCCCCTGCCGGCGCACCGCCTCCCGCAGGAAGGCCAGGGTGACGTAGGCCCGCCCGGCGGCCAGCGCCTGCTCCAGGGCCACCTGGACCGGCCCGACGCCGAGCTCCCGGCACAGGACCAGGAACTGCTCCAGGAGCCCCGGGCCCACGTCGCAGCGGTTCAGCAGGACAAAGAGCCGCCGCGCCTCGCGGTAGCCGCCGCCGTCGGGCAGCCGGCCCCCCGCCCGCAGGTTCTGCTTCAACGCCCATTGCAGTCCTTTCGCTCCCGGCACCACGGGCCACGCGTAGGCCAGCCGGTGGACCGGGCCCCGGCCCTCGCCCTGCAGAGCGCGGTCTATGGCGGATGCCAGCTCGACCGGTCCCAGGTCCCGCAGGACCTGGGAGAGGACCAGGAGCTCCTCGACCACGTCGGCCTTCGCCCGAGCGACGGTGTCCGGGGTGGCCGCGGCCAGCAGCAGGGAACGGGCGATCCCGTAGCGCTGGGCAATGGCGCGGGCGGGGGATGGTCCCCGGCCGGCCGCGGTGGGCCACCGTTCGGCGACGCGTCCGACGAAGTAATCGAGGACGGCCAGCAGGCCCGGAGCGGGGCCGTCAGACTGCTCCGGCGGTTGTGGTGCCTGCGCTTCGACAGCAGGGGCAACAAAAACAGCGGCGGGGGCGCTTGTTCTTGTTTCCCTTGCCCCCTTGCCATGTTTCCTTTCCATGGGCGGTCCACCGTGTACATCCGCTGCCGGTTCCGTGTGCACGCCGTGTACACCCCCTGTACATCCGGTGTACACGGTGGGCGGCGCAACTTCTTCCGGCCCGTCACCGTGTACATCCCGTGTACACGGTGACGGGCAATTCCGTTGCTCTATCTGCAAATCAGCGCGAGCGTCCTCGGGGGCTTTCTGGGGGGTGTATACAATTTTCCCCGCACTCAGGAAGTATACCCGCCCTCCCGAGAAGCGCCCGCGGGCCTGCCCCTGCGGCAGGTCGCGAATGGCGAGCCAGCCCCGCTCGGCCAGGTCGCCGCAGCGGCGGTCCGCCGTGCGGCGGTCGGCCTGGATGGCCCGGCCCAGCTCGACCGAGGTCACGACCGCCGCCAGCCGGCCGCGGTCCTCCGCGCCCACCACCCCCAGGCGGGCCAGCTCCTGGTACTCCCTGCCCGCCAGCGGCCGGACGGAGAGCGCCAGCGCCACGAGCGCCTTGAGCGCCAGCGGGTCGAGGTCGCCCAGGACCTCCAGCATGGCCTCGCCGAACGAGAGCGTCAGGCACTGCTCCTCGCTGTAGCCGTCGGGGCCCGGCACGAGCGTTCTCTGGAAGACGATCTCAAAGGGCTGGCCCATCCGGTCCTCCGATCGGTGAAGATTGGTTGGTCCGCGTCGCTCTCGAAATGGTCGCAGGGTAGGGCTACCTCTCGCAAAGTCGCAAGCTCACGAACGCCGCAAACTCGCAAGCTCAAGGAACATAGCCCTCGGCCACGACCAGCGCGTTCTTCTCGCCGCGGGTGAGGATGCCTGCTTGCAGCAGTTTGTCGCGCGCCCGCCGGTACTGCGTCTGGCCCACCCCCAGCCCCCGGCAGATCTCGCGCTCCGGGAAGCGCCCACCCAGATGCTCCACCGCGTAGGCCAGCATCCGTCGCGCCTCCCCGTCCAGGAGGGCGCGAGGGTCGCGCTCCAGCGGGCCGGCCAGGTCCTCCTTCGTCAGCAGGTACCCCTGCAGCTCCTGCAAGCACCCGTCGCCGAGACGCGCCAGCATGCGCCCGCGCACACGGGGCAGCTTCTCCGCTCCGCTTTGCCCCAGGATCACCCGGCTGTGCTCCGGTGTCGTCACCTGGAAGGCGACGCGCACGGCCAGGTTGTCCCGCGCCAGGGTGTCGATCACCCGCGCCATCGGTTTCTGCGTGGCCAGCACCAGGCAGATGCCAAAGGTCAGGCCCAGGCTGCTGAGGCGCACCAGGTTCGCGGCCATCTCCCCGCGCAGGTTGCTCTCCTGCACCAGCACGGTCACCTCGTCCACCACGGCGACCAGGTAAGGGAGGTTCTGCGCGGCGCGGGCGTTGTACGTCGCGTAGCGCTCGGCCCCGACGGCGCGGAAGAGTTTCCGGCGCTCCTCCAGCTCCTGGACGAGCTCGGCGATGGCGACCTCGGCGTCGCACGGGTCCACGGCGATGGGCCGGGCCAGGTGCGGGGAGTCGCCGAAAGGATAAAAGTCTACCCCCTTGGGGTCCACCAGGACCAGCCGCAAGTCCGCCGGCGCGTTGGTCAGGGTCAGCGAGAGGAGCGCCGCGAGCAGCCAGGTCGTCTTGCCCGAGCGCGGCTCCCCACCGACCAGGAAGTGCCCGTCCAGCTCGTCCAGCCGGACCCAGGTAGGCCCCCGGAGGCCTTCGCCCACCGGGAAGGTCAGCGGCGTCCCGGGGTGGCGGGGCAGGACGTCGTAGAGCAGCGCTTTCGTGGGCAGTTTGCGCCGGCCGGCCGTCCTTTCCAGCTCGACCGCGTAGGCGATCCCAGTGGTGTTGAGCGCGCGCACCGGGCGGTGGACGACGGCGGTGAGGTGGTGCAGCGTCTGCTTGCTCGTGAGCTCGTCCGCGCGCACCCCCCGCGGCAGCCGCTCCGTATCCACCTCCAGGAGGAGGAAGCCGCCCCCGCGGGTGACCTGGATGCGGCGGAAGCGGACACGCTGGACGCTGCCGTCCCGGCAGGTATAGGCGTGGCCGAGCCGGGCCAGGGAGTCGCGGACGCGCCGGGCCAGCTCGTGGGCCAGTTCGTCGGGCAGAACGGGCATAGCCATGGCGACCCTCCTTAGCCGGTCCCCTCGTCGAGCAGGCGGCGCACGTGGTCGTCGTCCTCAGCGATGACCTCGACGGGCGGGAATTCGCCCTGCGCTTCCAGCGTTTCGCCGATTACGCGGTAGGTCGGTGTGGCCGCGCGGGCCGGGCCGGGCAGGTGGGTGGCCCAGGCCCGCGTGGCCCGGGTGAGCGCCGCGCCCTTGTTGGCGGTTGCCTGCAGGGCCAGGACCGCCTCGGCGGGCAGGTGGTACTCCGGGCCGCCCGGGCCCAGCACCAGCGGGCCGGCCAGCGCCCCGGCGTCCACCAGCGTCGCCCCGCTGCGCCCGTCGGCGTCCCGCCAGCGCAGGAGGACGGCCGGCAGCACGCCGTTCCGGTCGGGGTAGACCGTGCAGGCGCGCCTGTGCAGGTAGAGGTAGCCGACCCGCACGAGCAAGGCCAGCCCGACCAGGCCGATCGCCGCCGCCCCGCCGTAGAAGGCCACCCGGAGCGGCAGCGTCGCCTCCCACCAGGCCTGGTCCGCAAGCGTCCGCTCGTGGATGGCCTCGGCCTCGGCGTAGCGGGCCGGGTCGGAAGTATCACGCCCGGCCGAGAGGAGCCCGGTCCCTGCGACCACGACCAGGAAGATGATGATGAAGGCCATCCACAGTACGATTTTCGCTTTCACCTTGCGCCTCCTCCGGTGCTGCGCGCGCGGGCACAGAAGAGCGCGCCGGCCCTAGCGGCCGCCGGCCGGCAGCGCTCGTCGCCGCGTGCTTGCCAGGACATTGCTACTCGCTTCCTCCAGGCCGTCCCTCGCCACCAGGACGGTCGGGCCTGGTAACTGTACCCCGACCGCCCGGGCGAAGAGGGAAAGCGCCCAGCAGTAGGCCCATGACCGCGGGGCGGTCATGCGGGCCTCGGCCAGCACTTGCAGAACGCGCCCCACGTCTTCGTCCGACCAGACGCCGGCGCCAAAGAGCCGCTGTAGGGTAGAGAGCGCCCGGTGGTACTCGGCCTCGGCCGGTCCCGATTCGCGCAGGGCGGCCAGGAGGAGGGACAGGTCAGACCCGAACCAGTGTGCGGCCACGGCGCACCCCCCTCTGCTGTAGCTGCTCGTCTCTGTTCATGGAAGACCTCCGCCTGGAAACCCCGGCGCTTGCGCCGGGGAGGAAAGGCGGGGCCCGCCGCAGGCGGGCAAAGTCCGCCGCGCTCTTGGCATTGACGAACTCGCCCATTTGTGCTATATTGGCCTTATGAAACTTGTGGCGCAGGTCAAGTTGCTGGCCAGTCGGGAACAGGCCGCTTTGCTGGAGCAAACCCTCCACCAGGCCAATGCCGCCTGCAACTTCCTGGCGGCTATCGCCTGGGAGGAGCAGGTCTTTGAGCGCTACCCGCTGCACAAGTTGGCCTACGCCCGCACCCGGGTCGCCTTCCCCGCGCTGGCGGCGCAGGTGGTCGTCCGGTGCATCGCCCGGGTCGCGGATGCCTACCGGGCGAATCGGCAGCACTGCTGCCACTTTGCTGCCCGCGGCGCGATTGCCTATGACGCCCGGATTCTGCGCTGGTACCCCGAGCAGGCGCTCGTTTCGCTCTGGGCCTGCGGCGGCCGCTTGCACCTGCGGTTCGCCTGCGGTGAGCGGCAACGGCCGTTGCTGCAAACGCAGAGGGGGGAGAGTGACCTGGTCTACCGGGATGGGGTCTTCTACCTCTACGCGACCTGCGAAGTCGTGGAACCACCCAGTGGGGAGTGGGCCGACGTGCTCGGGCTCGACCTGGGGCTGGTCGCCCTGGCGGTGGACAGCGACGGGGAAGTGTACTCCGGGGCGGCGGTCGAGCGGCAGCGCCGCATCCACGCCCACCGGCGGCGCAACCTGCAGCGGAAGGGGACGAAGGGGGCCAAGCGCAAGCTGCGCCGGCTGGCGGGGAAACAGGCGCGGTTTCAGCGAGACACGAACCACTGCATCGCCAAACGGGTCGTGCGCAAGGCGCAAGGCACGAAGCGCGCGATCGCCGTCGAGGACTTGACGGGGATTCGCGCGCGGACGACGGTTAGTCGCCGGCAGAGGGCCCGCCATGCCAACTGGTCTTTCTATCAACTGCGTCAGTTCGTCACGTACAAGGCGCGCCGGGTGGGGGTGGCGGTGATCGCGGTGGACCCGCGGTATACCAGCCAGACCTGCCCGGTATGTGGCTACGTGGCGCGAGCGAATCGGCGGACGCAAGCTCTATTCTCCTGTATGGCCTGCGGGTACTCTGCCCCCGCGGACCATAACGCGGCGCGGAACATTCGCGCCAGGGCCCTCGTCAACGGGCCGCTGGTCTCCACCCTGCGTCTGGGTGAGGGACAAGCCCCGCCGCTTGCGGCGGGGTAGTTGACTCCTCTACTCCTCCGTCGCGGAATTCGCCAGGATGCCCTGTGGCGGGCTTTTGCCGCCGGGGGTACTCAGATATACCCCCCGCGGCGAGAGGCCCGTTGTAGGGCTTCCTGGGGCGACCCGGCCAGCGTATCCGCTGGTATGCAGGCTGGCCCACAGGCTGGCTATGCGCTGGTAGCACGACAGCGTATAGCCAGCGCACCGGCTGGTATCCTGGCTGGCGCACTTTAACCCCAATTCCGATTACCCATCGTGTCCGTCGCTTTTCCAACGAAAGTCCTGGAGGGTCGTTACGACCTGCTGCTCGTACTCCTCGATCAGGCCCGTCTCGTACCCGTTGACGACCACCCACAGCATTTGCTCGACAACGCGGGACGCCACGATTCCGTGGCCTTCTTCGTCGACGTAGCCGCGGCTCCGGCAGATTTCCCGGAGTCTCTCCAGGAGATCCGTCGATAGCGTCAAGGTCAGTTTGCGCTGCCGCCGACGGCGTTCCGAGGGAGTAAGCTTGCGCTTGCGCTTTCCGTCCCGCCGCGCCTCTTCCGCCGAGCGGCCGCCCAGCTCAGGGGCCTGGCCCTGCCGGGCCAGTTCTTCCCAGTCGGCGTCGAAAGTTCCTACGGGTTCCGGTCTAGTCGATTTCCGCGTCATAGGCCACCTTCCTCAACACCACGTCCATCTCCCTGGCCGCCTCGTCCCTGGGGGCGACGTCCCAGATCGGCCGGCCGTAGCGGACCAGCTCGCCCCAGATGATGCGGTTGGGAAGTCCCACCAGGCCCTCGCGGCGGTTGTAGTACACCACCGGGCCCAGGGTGTCCTGCCAAACCCTGATCGTGTTCTGGTGCTCCCGCGTGACCGCGTTGAACCGGGTCGGGATGACCCCGGTGATGCGCCGTCCCACCTCGGCCAGCCGGCGGGCGATGTCCAGCATCCCGGCTTCGCTGGCTCGCTCCGGAATGGCCGGCACCAGCACGTGATCGGCCAGGGAGATCGCCGCCTGCTGCAGCACCCCGGCGTACGGGCCGGTGTCGAAGACGACGTGCAGGCGCGGTATGGCGAGGAGCGGTCCCACGATTTCCTGCAGCACGGCCGTCGCCGTCTTCGACCCCGGCTGCTGCAGCGCCGCTTCCAGGCCCGTCGATCTCTGCCAGCCGCGGATAACCACCAGGTCCTCGTAGCCGGGAACCGGCGTCAGGAACGATTTCGGCGGCGGCCGGCGGTCGGGCCGCAGGGTCAACACCGCCTGGAACAGTTCGGCCAGGTCGTCGGCCCGTTCCAGTCCCAGGAAAGGCGCGGCGCTGCCCTGGGCGTCCAGGTCGATCAGGATGACCCGCTTTCCCTGCCGGGACAGCCAGGTAGTCAGGTGAACCGCCAGCGTGGTCTTGGACACCCCACCCTTGTTGTTCGCAATGGTGATCATCATGGGCCCCCTCCTCGGCGCCGCCGGAACAGTTGGCGCCGGGCCTGATCTCTTTCTGACCCGGATTGGAACAGTTCCATCCCGTCGTTGGCTTCGTCCTGCTCTGTCTGGAACATCTCTTTGCTTTTGCGGCTCGCCGCCGGCGGCCCCTTTTAACACTCTACGCCTGGCCTCGCCCCGGTCACGTCGCACCCTCCACCAGGCAGAACGACGTGCTCTGCTCCAGGCCGGCCCAGGGCAGGCCCAGGACGCGGTCGGGAGTGACGGCGGCGTGCACCGTGAACCCGACCGGGACGGGACCGGCTTCCATCTGCGCCGGCCAGCGCTCCGCAGTGAACGTCCGCAGCGCTTCCAGCCGCCGCAGGTCGGGGGCGGTGACCAGCACGACGACCCGCGGCGCCGCCTGCCAGCGTTCGGCGAATCTCCCCGACAGGAAGTAGTCCGTGTAGTCGCGCACCTTCTGGCCCCACTTCTGCCAGGACTCCGTCGCCCGGTCCACCTCCAGGAAGGCGAAGACGGTGGAGACGCCCGGCCCGAGCAGGGTGAAGATGGCGTCCGGCTCCAGCTTCCGTGGCTGGCCGGAAGGGAGCTCGTAGGAGTCCGCGGCCTCGACCTCGTTCCGCCAGCTCAGCGTGAGCCCGCTGCTGCGGCCGGCCAGGGCCAGGGCGATGTACAGGTCGGCCACGGCGACGTGGTGGTCCAGGAAGTACGGCGACACGCGCCGCAGTCGCAGCCGCTTCTCGCGGGGAATTCCCGTGGCCTGGGCCGCGAACTCGACTCCCAGGGCGTCCAGGGTGTAGACGTGCCGGAAGCCCCACGCCTGGCGGTCGAGGTAGCGCTGGCGATAGAGGCGCATCAGCCGGCGGTGGGCGACCGGCTGCGCCACCCCCAGGAGTCGCTCCATCTGGGGCACCGTGGCGAACCTGGTCGCGTACAGCGCGAGCAGAACGTCCTGGTCGGCTTCCCCCAGGAACGCCTCCGCCGCCCGCGCTTCCCTTTCGCTCAACCGCTCGTCAGACCTCGGGGGCATTGTAGACCCTCGCTTTCTTCGTCGTGGGGGCTGGGACGCCTGCCGCCGGCGGCCCGTCCGGGGGGCTCTCCCGGTAGAACCGGCCCCGCGCGGCGATGGCCTGGGCCACCTCCTCCGCCGGCCGGCCGTAGCGCTCCCGGCAGGCCCGGCGGATCGCGGAGACGCCGTCCGGGTCGAACGTAGTCCCCTCTTCCAGCGGGATCGTCTCCCCGCTGAAGGGGAGCATCGTGTGCCCCGCAGCCACGCGGATGGCCACCTGGTAGGGGTCCAGCCGCGCGAGGTCCGCGGCGTTGAAGAAACCGGTCAGCTCCGCCGCGAGCTTCACCGCGTCCTCGGCCGACACCTTGAAGACGCCGAGCGTCCCCGCCGCCAGGAATCCCGCGCGCATCCCCGGCACCGTCTCCAGCTGCGCCAGCTGCTGGCAGGCCAGGACCATCCCCAGGCGGTACTTGCGCACCTGCGGCAGGGCCTGCGGAAAGGCCGGCCCGACGAAGATGTGGAACTCGTCGGCGATGAAGCAGGCCGGGCGGCGCTCGGCCTCGGGGACGCTTTCGCGGGCCATGGCCGCCTGGATCACCCGGCTGGCGATGGCCCCGCCCAGCAGCCGCGAGTTGTCCAGCCCCAGCCCCCCCTGGGTCAGGTTGCAGAGCAGGGCGCGGCCCTCGTCCATCACCTCGCGCAGCCGGAAGGAGGAGACCGTCTGCCCGACGACGTGGGCCACGCGCGGGTCGGTGGCAAAGGCCCCGATCTTGTTCAGGCTGGGCGAGGCCGCCTCCAGCTGCAGCCGGGGGTTCTTCTGCACCAGCGGCCGGTAGAACTTGCGCCAGAAGTCCTCCACGGCGGGGTTGCGCACCCGCAAGGTAGCCGCCTCGCGGAAGGCCTCGTCCAGCAGCAGGGCGCTCACCTCCAGGATGGTCATCCCGCCGAGCTCCTGCAGCGTCTGGATGCAGTTGGAGAGGATGTACTCCGAGCGCGGGCCGACGAGCTGCGCGCCGAAGAGGTGCAGCAGCATCGTCACGACCTCGCTCTTGACCTGGGAGGGGTGCTGCCCCCTTTCTGCTTCCAGGAAGTTCAGGCCCATCGGCCGGTCCAGGTCCCCGGCCGGGTTGAAGTAGATGACCCGGTCGCGCGACTCCGGCGGGACGCGGGGCAGGACCTTGTCGCAGAGGTCCCCGTGCGGGTCCAGCAGGACGACGGCGACGCCCCGGCGGATGCACTCCAGCGCCAGGCGGGCGAGCAAGGTCGTCTTGCCCGACCCGGGCAGCCCGATCACGCCGACGTTGGTGAAGAGCGCCGGCACCGGTAGAGAGATGCTCTTCTTCTCCCCGCGGTAGACGGTGCGGGCGATGGCCAGCCCGTCGGCAAAGGCTTCCGCCCCGGCCTGGGCGTCGATCGCCCGGACCCGCGAGAGCGACCAGACCAGGCCCGGTGTCTCCACCACCTCGGGGTGCGGCAGGTGCCACACGCTCGAAAGCTCCTCGATCGTCAGCACGTCGTGCTCGCCGGCGAGCGGCCGGTGGGCTTTCTTCGTCCCCCACAGGGGAAAGGCGCGCCGGCGCACGCGCGGCAGGAAGAGCCATCGCGGCGCGAACCACACGTTGCGCCGCCCCCAGCCGTTCAGGGTGGCCACGTTGAACTGCTCGAAGGCCGCGGCCAGGCCCCGCAGCCGCCCGTACGCCGCCCGCGTCGTGGACGAGAGCGCGAGCAGCCGGACGCAGGCGCGGAAGGGCAGCTTGCCCCGCTTGCCGCCGATCGCCTTGACCTGCTGCTGCTCCTCGGCGGTGTAGTCGCGCACCGCCCGCTGGACGCGCTTGCCGTCCGGGGCCGGCTGGGCGACGCTCCGGCGGCGCTCGATCCTATCGGTCAGGGCCCGGGCGCGGGCGCTGAGCTCGCGGTCGCCGCCGGGCTGCAAGAGGAGCTGCACCAGCACCCCCTCCCCTTCCGCCAGTCCCGCCATGGCCGCGGTGATCCCGGCCAGGGGGTCGGTCTTCTCGAACTCCTTGAGGGTCTTGATCGGGAAGGCGATGTCCCGGAGGAGGCGCAGCCGCGCTCCCCGCAGGCGCACGCGGCGGTCGGAAAGCTGGGGGAAGCGGTGCGGGAGATTCAGGGCGTCGCTCCCCGGCCCCTCCAGGTAGTCCCGCGGAAGCGGCCGGATGTCGGCCTGCTCGTAGGTCGAGTGGATCTCCCGCACGACGTTCTCGGCGATGCGCTCCGGGGCCCACAGGTAGAAGCGGATGCCCGAGGCGTCGCCGGCGATCTCCAGGGCGACGTGATCGGGGCCGTGCAGGAGCCTCTGCCAGGGAGTCTCCTGCAGGCCGCGGATGGCGGCGAACATCTGCTCGGCCCGGAACGGCTGCACGTCGGCCCCCTGGGGCACGGCGATCTGATAGAGCCTCCCCCGGCGGGTGAGGGCCCGGCCCTGCCAGGCGCGCAGCAGGATGGCCCCCAGGGAGAGCGCGCCGAGCAGGACCATGGCGGCCAGGATCCAGCCCTGGCGCGCCTGGCGCCAGGCGTCCACCGCGAGCAGGAACGTCACTGCCTCGTCCATCGCCGTCCTCATTACGCGCGTAATGGCTAGACCTCTTCCTCGGTCTCCGGCGGGGGCTCGGCGGCCTCCGCGGCGGCGGGCCGGTCCAGGAACACCACGCGCTCGGCCATGATCTCCAGCCGCGAGCGGCGCTGCCCGTCCTTGCTCGTCCAGGAGCCGGCCTGCAGGTGCCCCTCGACGTAGATGCGCTGGCCTTTGACCACGTGCTCGGCGCAGGCCCGCGCCAGGTCCTGCCAGGCGTGCACGGTCAGCCAGTCGGTGACCGTGGCCTCCGGCAGCCGCCGCTCGACGGCGATGCGCAGCTTGCAGTGGGGAGTCTCTTTCTCTCCCAGCAGTTCCAGTTCCGGTGTAACGCCCAGTCGTCCCAGCAGAATGACCCGGTTGACCATCGTCTTTCTCCTCTCTTGCTCTAGCGCCCGGCTTTCGCCCGGGCGTCCCGAAGGGCCTGCTCCTCGTCCTGCGAGAGCTGTTCGGCCCGCCACTCCCGCACCAGGCGGGTGTAGAACCGCACGGTCTTGCCCGAAAGCACGGTCCAGAGCACGCCGTCGCCGGCGTCGTTCGCCAGGACCACCACGGCGCTCTCCGGGCCGCCGTTCCCGACGGCGTAGCTGTGCAGGTGCACGTGGCGCAGCGCCCCGGCGGCGAACGTTTCCAGGCCGGCTACCCGGCCGGTCAGCGCTTCCTGGGTGCTGCCCAGCTCCGCGGAGAGGGCCCTGGCGCTTTCCTCCTGCCGGCCGGCGAGCTCGCGGAGCTCCCGCTCCAGCCGGACCAGCCGCTCGCCCTGGCCGCCGACGGCGTCTCCCAGGCTCTCGCCCTCCCCGCCGGCAAAGAGGCGCGCCAGGCGGCTGCGCATCCAGCCAAAGGCCCAGAAGAAGGCGGCGCAGGCCAGCAGGGAAAGCGCCAGGGCCAGGTATCCCAGGAGTTCGCTCATCTCGCCTCCTCGAGGTATCGCCGGAGTCTCTCCAGCGCTTCCGCGCGGCTGCCGACGCGCACCTTGCGCCGGCCGAGGGGGTTTCCCGGGACCTCGACCACGCCGGCGGCCTCGAAGAGGTCCTCCATCTCGAACACCGCCTGCCGGCTGACGTTCTGCTCTCTTACGCGGTCCCAGACCTGCCGCACGCTGTAGCGGCCGACCGCCAGCACCGCGTCCAGGACCGCCAGCACCTTCTCGGGGAGCTCTCGTTCGGTCGTCAACGTTTCCTCCTCTCGGGGCGCGCCTCCACGCCGCAGGGCTGCCGCCAGCTCCTGCACGTCTTCCTCGTCCGCGGCGTAGGCCTGCAGGACCTGCGGCTCGCGCATCGACTCCGCCAGGTGGTAGACGGCCTGGCAGTCGCCTAGGTGTTCCGCCCCCGGCCGGCCCAGGAAGGTGCGGCTCTCCGCCTCGCCGACCCGGAACACCAGCCGCGCCGGCGTCAGCACCGCCAGCTCGCGGGCGCTCCACAGCTTCGGCGTGTCCAGGGCCACGACCGCGTGCACGCCCGCCGGGGCCAGCACGCCGGCAAAGTGGGCGATCTCCGCCTGCACTCCCGGTGAGGGGAAGAGGATCACCGCCAGCACCGGGGCCGCGCTGACCCCTTGCCGGCTGCGCTCGTAGGCCAGCTCCTTGATCGCCGCCGCGCACTCCGGGCCGCCGTAGACCTCGGCCAGGCCGGCGTAGGCCTTCAGGTACTGCCCGGACTCGTCGGCCAGCAGCACCCGCTCGGGCCGCGGGGAAAGCCGGCCGGCCAGGGCCGCGCCGACGATGGCATGGACGGCCGCGGCGACGGCCGCGGTGTCCGCCCCGACCAGCAGGAGCGTCCCCACGCCCGGCAGGTTGGCGAGCATCCGCCTCCCGCCGCTCGCCCGGCCCAGCGGCGCCCACAGAGCCTGCCCTGAACGAAGTGAAGGGGTCGCGCCGCCGTCCGGCTCTGCGCTCGCCCGGGCGTAGGCTGGGAAGGTCAGCCGCAGCGCCTGCCCGTGCAGGGCTTCGGCCGGCGCCGCGCCGAAGGCGGCGTCGAAAGCGCGGCGGAGCATGGAGACGGCCTCCCCCTGGCGGCGGGAGGAGAGCGCCAGCTCCAACGCCACGCCGCCCGGCCCGCTCTCCAGGTGCAGGGCCGGGGCGTGGACCCCTGCGCGCGCCAGGAGCGTGAGCGCCGCGTCGGCCAGGAGGACGGCCTCGTCCCGCGCTTTCCGGCCCGGCCGCGCGGAGGGGCCTTCCTTCTCCTGTAGCGCTTCCTCCTCCGCTGCCGCCAGAGCCGGCGCTTCCAGGAGGACCTCTTCCGCGGGCGCCGGACCTGCCCCCGCCGGCCGGCCCTGGACCGGTGCGGCGGCTTGGCCCTCCGGCGGTCCCGCGGGGAGGATCGCCGCAAGTTCTTCCCCGGCGGGCCAGCTTTCGTCCACCGTCTCGGCCCAGCCGGGTAGTCCCCCTTCGGCTTTGCTCAGAGCTTGCCCTGAACAAAGTGAAGGGGCAGGCGCCGGTGGGGCGGGTTGGTCCTGGGGCACAGGCCCGGCCGTCCGTTTCCGCAGCAGGCCTGTCGTGGGCCAGGCGAAATGAAAGGAGACCCGCGGCAGCCGCAGCTCCGGGACGCGCAAGGAGGAGAGCCTTCCCCGGGCGAGCGCTCCGCCCAGGGAGCAGGGCAGGAGGAGCGCGGCCTCCAGGCCGAGCGCCCAGGCCGGGGAGAGCCGCAGCACGGCGGCGACCACGGCGACCGCGGCGGAAAGGCCCAGCCCGACCAGGCGCGCCGGGTTGGTCCAGCCCAGCGCCCAGCCCAGGTAGACCAGGACCACGCTCCCGGCCAGGAGCGCCCCGCCGTAGGGCCCGGTCACGGCCTCCCGGCCGGCCGGATGGCGCAGCAGGAAGACGGCCGCCGTCCCGGAAAGGACCCACATCATGAAAGCGGTCCCCTGCCACTCCTCGCGCCTCATTGCCCACCTCCCAGCACAAGTTGGGCCAGCCGCTCGGCGTAGGGCAGCAGCTCACGGACGCCCAGGGCGGCCAGGAGCGCCAGGCCCCCGGCAAAGACGCCCACCTCGACCGCGCCGCCGCGGTGCGGTCGCAAGGATTCCCAGGGCGGGAAGGCGATCCAGGCCCGGCTGAAGGGGGCCCATAACTGCAGGCCCGTCTTGCCAGAGAGGTCCAGCAGGAGGTGCGAGAGGACTCCCCCGACGACGGCCACGAGCATCCCCGGTCGCCCGGCGACCAGCGCGGCCAGGAGGCCCAGGAGCGCGCCGGCGGGCAGCGCGACCGCCGCGGCGTGGCTGATCCCGCCGCCGACCGCGCGGTTGGCGATCCTGCGCAGGAAGGGGACGCGGCTGCCTTCCAGGGCCGGGAGCGCGTAGTCCACGTTGGGGAGGAGCCCGGCGACCGCCCCGGCGACGACCTCTGGGATGCCAATAGGGACCTGGGCGACGTACCCCAGGCCCAGGGCGGCGACCGCCCCGGCGACGGCGTGGGTGGGGTTCCTCATCGCGCCCCCCCTTGCGCCGCCGCGCCGCTCTCCGCCGGGGTAGGGACCTCCCCGTCCGGCTCGTAGGCGTCGCACGCCTCGTCGGGCAGGCGCCCGGGGTCCCAGATCTCCCAGAGGACGCAGCGCTGGCGCGGCTGCGCGGCCGTGCCCGGGTTTTCCAGGTACAGGCAGGTTCTGCAAAACGTGGGCATCTTCAGTCCTCCTCTCCGTTCTCCGGCCAGGCCAGCAGCCAGTAGCGGCCGGCGGGCCGGGCGATTCCTGGCGCGGGCGCACCGGGCGGTCCGGGCGTCGTCGTCGGGGCCGGCGGGGCGGCGTAGAGCACGGCGTAGCGGCCCCGCCTCCACAGCGCAAAGTCGCCGCCGGCGTCGACCTCGGCGATCGTGTAGAGTGTTTCCCCGGCTGCGGTGCGCACACGGGCCGCTTCGTCCAGGAAGTAGACCGCGCCCCCCTCCACCCACAGCCCGTGGACCGCGGCCGGCGCAGCCACGAGCTCGTCCGTTTGCCTGCCCAGGTCCAGGCGGCGGATCGGCCAGGCCGTCTCCCCGCCGGGTGCGCTCTGGGGGGCCGTCCAGAGCAGGATCCCTTCGCTCTCCCAGGCGACGAACGCAAACGGCAGCGGCGAGACGGGCAGGTCGGCCAGATAGATGCTGCGCCCGGCGCGGGACAGCACGAGCAGCGTGTCGCTGCCCCGTCCCGGCGCGAGCAGGAGGACGTACCCGCCAGCGGGGGAGGGCAGGGTGCTGCGCGCGTCCGGCAGCGCCGGCAGCACGGCCAGCATCCGCAGCGTCGGCGTGACGCCGTCCGGCGAGAGCAGCTCCACCGCCGCCCCCGTGGGGGTCACGCGAAAGAGCGCCAGATCTCGCCCCCACCAGGCGACGCCGGCCACGTCGGCCGTGGCGGTAAGAAGCGGGCCGGCCGTTTCGCCGGCCGCGTTGGCCAGGAAAAGGCCTGCGGGGCGCACCACGGCCGCTCTTCCGTCCGCCGACAGCGCCGCCGGCCCGCTCTCCAGCGCAAGCAGGTGCTCCCGCCGGCCGTCGGGGGCCATCCGCCACGACTGGTAGGCAACCTCCGGCTGCGTGGACCCACGCGCGCTTGCCGTGGTCGTGGTCAGGGCGACCTGGAAGCGCACATCGCCGCCCGCCTCAAGGTAGGCCGTCTCCACCCAGGCCCCCGGCAGCCCCACGGCGATCTCCTGGAAGAAGGGCCGCGGGTACAGTGTCGGGGTGAGCGTGGTGGTGACGCCGGCGGCCAGGGTAAGCGAGAGCGTCGCCGGGTAGTAGCCGGGGGCCTCGACCAGGGCGACGCAGCCCCCGGCGGGGACGGCGTGCGGCCCCGGCCCGCTCAGCACCGCCCGCCCGGCCGTCACCCGCAGCCCCGTGGGGCCGGCCAGGTACACGGCGGCCGTGGGGACGCCGCGCGGGTAGACGAGCCACCCGCAGGCGCAGGCGAGCAGCAGCGCGGCGGCCACGGCGCCGAGCAGGTAGCGGACGTCGCTGCGCACCCGCCGCCATAGCTCCCCCGCGTTGAATTCCCAGTCGCGCCAGCGCATGGTCACGGTTTGCCTTCCTCAGCGGTTCCGGCCCCACTCGCCGGGCCGGGTGGTGATGAGCCGGTGGATCAGCTCCGGCGCCCGCGGGATGCGCAGGCCGGTGTGCTGCTTGCCCAGCAGCAGCAGGCAGTCGGAGTGCTCGTCGGTGCGGGCGCAGGACCCCAGGAACTCGACCTCCCCCCGGCTCAGGTTGAAGGTCTGCCGGGCCAGGTCGGCCTCGCTGTGCTCCATCTCCAGCAGGAACTTGGCGTTGCAGAGGCCCAGCACCGTCCGCCCGACGCCCGATTCCAGCACGTCCGCGACCCGCTGCGTGGCCACGACCAGGCGCACGTTGTACTTGCGCCCGCGCCGGGCGGTCCGGGCGAGCTGCGCCCCTCCGGCCCCCGACTCGATCATCGTCCAGCCTTCATCCAGGAGGACCGTGATCGGGTCGCCGGCGGGGTCCGGCCGCGAGCGCGCGTAGGTCCAGACGCGCTCGAAGATCAGCGACGCGGCCAGGTCCAGCAGCTCCTCCGCCTCCGCTTCCTCCGCCATCGACACGTCGCGCACCCCGAAGACGACCAGGGGAGCGGCCATGTCCACGTTGGTCTGCCCATTGAACATCGAGAGGGCTCCCTGCACCCGGTTGGCCAGCGCCGGGGAAAGGTTCGGCAGCCGCTCCGCAAGGTGCGGCACGAGCTCCGCCAGCAGGGGCGGCTCCCGCGTGTGCGTGGCCGGGTCCCGGGTGATGCCCCGCCCGGCGTAGGTCGCGCGGATGGCCGCCTCGAGCTCGCCCCGCTCGGCCGGGGAAAGGTGGCCCCGCGAAAGGATCGTCTCCAGCCGGCCGGAGAGCGCGGCCACGTGCTCTTCCAGCGCGTCGCGCTCGCCCTCCGCCGCCTCGGCGTCGTCGCCGGCGCTCGGCGGGGCGGCGCTTTCCCGCGGCAGGTCGAAGGGGTTGACGCGGGTCCCCGACCCCGGCGCGATGCGCGCGAACGTCCCGCCCAGGGCCTCGGCCAGGGTGGCGTACTCGTGCTCGGGGTCGATGACGAAGTAGCGCCGGCCGAAGACGAGGTTCTGGACCAGCTCGTACTTCAAGAGGTAGCTTTTCCCGGCCCCGGGCTTGGCCAGCACCGCCGCGTGGGGGTTGGTGAGCGCGGGGTCGAAGGGGTTGTAGAGCACCTGGCCCCCGGTGGCGCCGCCGCGGTCCACGGTCAGGCCGTAGAGGACGGGCCGCCCGGCGACAGGGGTGGTGATCGAGGAAGAGGCCATGAAGAACCCCCGCGCCGCCGTCGAGGTGTCCACCAGGTTGGGCTCGGCCAGGAGGTCCAGGCCCAGCGGCAGGCAGGTGTCGAAGGCCTGCTTCTGCCGGAAGGAGGCCCGCTTCGTCTCCAGCCCCAGGGCCCGCAGCTGCGCGGCCACCGTCTCGCTGCGCTGCTCCAGCTCCTCAAGCGACAGGGCGGTGACCTGGACGTAGACGCCGTACTGGATCAGACGCTCCTCTTCCCGCGCCACCTTCAGGCGCATGCGCTCGACGTCGGAGAGCCCCACCTCGGCGTCGGGGGCGTCCCGCGCCTCGGCGATGGTCGAGCGCGCCGCCCGGCGCGACCGCCCCAGCGCCTTGCGCGCTTCCTGGTCGGGCAGCGGCGCGATCACCTGGACGACGTTCACCCCCGGCTGGCCGGTGAAGAGCTCCAGGAGGTGCCCGAAGCGCACCGTGGCCGGAAAGCCGCTGACGACGAGGTGGCGGGCATACAGGGGGCCGGAGACGACGTAGGTTTTGTGCCGCGGCTCGAGGTCGTCGGGCGCGATATAGTCCAGGAGCGTGCGCGCGCCGCGGGCGCTCTGCCAGTCCACCGCGCGCGGTATGCGCCGGACGATCGGCTTCCTTTCCTCGTTCATGGGCTTTCTTCCTCCTCGGCGATGGCGAGCGGCCGGTTGGCCAGCCGCCAGGCGACCGGCGGGCGGGTGGGGTCGTAGGCCCTCCGGTATACGTTGAGCAGCGCCTCCGGCCCGCACGGCCGGGCGGGCAGCCCGAGGCGTGAAAGGTGCGCGGCCAGGTCCCGCCCCCGCTGCAGCAGCCCCTCGGCCTGGGCGGCCAGCCGTACCTGGCGGGCCTGCTCGGCGCTCCGCCGGGCGGAGGGGAGGAGCGGCGCGAGCAGCGCCGCCAGGAGCGGGGCGCGCGCCGCGCCGGCCGGGCGCGGCGGCGGCAGGACGGCCAGGTAGAAGCGCTTCTCGCGCACTTTCTGGCCGGCCAGCAGCGCGCGCAGGAATCCGTGGAACTCCATGGCCGCGGCGTGCAGGGTGGGGCTCGCGATCTCCTGGGCGCGCTCGCGGATGGCTTCCAGGTAGTCGCCCAGGTCCGGCGTCGCGTCCAGGGCGTAGAGCGCCACCGGGCCGGGCAGCCGCTGCAGAAATCCGTGGTAAGCGCGCAGCAATTCCCGGCGCTCGGCCTCGTCCCGCAGCCCCAGGCTGATCGGCGTGACCTCCAGCACCTCGAACAGGCCCCCGTCCACCTTGTTGCGGCCGACCCCGCTTGCGTAGATCGTCTCGAGCGGGATGAGGTCCAGGATCTTGCGGCGATTTCGTCTCGACTTCATGCGTTCCTCCACAGGTCCTGGGGCGGGGCCCCGGCGCGGCGGAGCGTTCCCTCCTCGGCTTCCACCGCCGCGCCGGGCTCCCAGACGACGCAGCGCGGCAGGTTGGCGTACTCCCAGAGCACCCCCACCCAGCGCTCCAGGGGCAAGCCCTCGGGCCGGATCGTGTAGTAGCCCAGGCCGGCCCCGACGAAGGCGGGGAAGACGAACTGCACCAGGACCTCTCCGCTCACCAGCCCCTGCCCGCCCAGGAAGATCAGGAAAGCCGTCCCCAGGCCGAAGACGATGGCCAGCCGCCGCGGGATGGGCAGGTTGATCCAGGGCAGGGCGATCATCGCCTCGATTCGAAGCCTCGGGACCGCGTGTTCTTCTTCCACGGCCGTCCTCCTGTTCGCTGTCAGGGGCAGGGCTGCCCCATCTTGTCAAGGACCCAGCAGAGGATGTCCCGGGCGTTGAAGGCGATGAACCAGAGCAGCGCGGTGCCCACCAGACCGCCGACCAGCCCGCCGACGTTGATCTGGCCCGTCTGCTGGTTGTCCTTGATCGTCTTCATGGCGAGGAGGATGACGGCGACGAAGGCCAGGCCGGTGACCACCACTTTCAGCTCGGTCTGGATGTTGGCCAGGAAGTTGGCAAGCATCGTAATGGGGCTCATCTCGACCTCCTATTCCTCGTTCTCCCCGGGGAACCCCTCGGGTTCCCAGGGCTGTAGATAACTCGACGGCGGCGGGGGGCGGCGCCGGCGCCCCCCGTCCGGCGCCGGCCGCCTCTCTTTGTCCGTTGCCGACCCCTTCCTCCTTTCCCCGCCCGGCCGCCCCGACTTCTGGGAGACGATCTTTCCCGTCTCCGTCGTGGCCCGGGGGTGCGCGCGCAGGAAGTAGATCGCGCCGCCGGCCAGGGCCAGCGAAGCCCCGGCCACCAGGGCGATCCCCAGCGGCGGGACGCCCGGCCCACCCGTGGCGTTCGTCGCGGTGGGCGCCGGCGTGGGCGCGGGCGCCCGGGTGGGCGCTGCCGTTGGCGCGCGGGTGGCGGTCGCTGTCGGGCTGGGAGTGCGCGTCGGCGCCGACTTCGTCGCCGTCGGCGCGGCGGTGGTCGGATTGGCCGTGGGCATGGTGGTAGAACCTGCCGTAGCGCTGGCCCTGCCGGCCGGCGTCGTGGTCCGTGGCGCGGGCGGGCGTGTGGACGGGTGTGGCGTGGTCGTGGGCGGCACGGGCGTGTCCGTGGGCCAGGGCGTCGCGGTCGCGGGCGCCTCGGTCGGCCGCGGGCGCGCTGTGTCCGTTGGCGGGAGCGGCGTCGGGGGCGCCGGCGTGTCCATCGGCGGGACGGGCGTGTCCGTGGGCCAGGGCGTCTTGGTCGGCAGCAGCGGCGTCTTGGTCGGCAGCACCGGCGTCTTGGTCGGGTCGACGCCTTGAGCGCGCGCGGCGCTCCGAACGCTGCCCAGCGCCAGCAGCGTGGCCCCGGCCAGGAGCACGACCAGGCCCGCGGTGACGTACTTCCCGTTCATGGCCGGCCTCCCGGCGTCGGGCTGGGCCCCAGCGTCGGCGCGCTCGTCGGTGCCGCGGTCGGGGCAGGCGTGGGCGTCGGGCTGGGCCGGACGGTCAGGTAGATGGGGTTGGACACGGCCGTCCCGGAGCCGCCGCCGCCGTCCCATGCGGCGGACCAGGCCGCTTCGTTGGCCACGCAGCAGTCGCAGGCGTCGGCGACCGTCACGAAGACGAAGACGTTCTCCGTCCACCGCGCGGGCACGACCATCTCCAGGGCAAAGGTGTTGCCGGCCACGGTCGGCGTGACCGCGGCGTAGACCCCCACGATCTGCATCTCCTCCGGCACCGTGTCCTGCAGGCTGACCTGCACCGGCGCGTCCTGGGCGTTCAGCAGCCCTACCGTGAAGACGACGGTGTCGCCGGGGCCCGCCCAGCGCGGGCAGCCGGCGGTCAACACCTCGAAGGAGGAACCGGGCGCGGGGGTCGCCGTCGGCGGGAGGGTCGGCCCCGTCGTGGGCGTCCGCGACGGCGTGGGGCTGGGCCCCAGGGTGGGCGTGAGCGGCGCAGCGTCCCGCGGCCTGCGCTCCACCACCGGGAGGAAGGCGCGCCGGCCGTCCTCCGCCGGCGCCGCGCCGGCGAGAGCCGCCAGCGCCCCCCCGAGCGCCAGGACGACCAGGATCACCAGGCCGGGCCACTTCTTCATGGCTGCGTAGCCTCCACCGTGTAGCGCACCGCGGGGCCCCACACCGCTCCGCTCTCGTACTGGTCCACTTTCAGCTCGTAGCGGCCGGCGGTGGACGCGGTGTACAGGAAGCAGCTGGCCTTGGGGTCGGGCGGCGCCCCCCCGCAGTTGCCGGCGGCCCAGTCGTCGTTCGACGCCAGCGGCGCGCCGTAGGCCCCCTGGCGGTAGAGAAAGAGGCGCGTGTCCGCCCCGCCGGCCAGGTCCCGCGTCTGGAAGCGGTAGGTCGCCCCGGCCGCCAGGTCCAGGTACAGCCAGTCCACGTCCTCGGCCGGGGCAAAGTCGTGCTGCTGGGGTGCGGCCAGGACCAGCGGGTTCGCCTGCGCCGGCGTGTCGTCGGGCTCGTAGGCGTCGCCCGGGTAGTAGCCCGCCAGGACGAGGGGCAGGTAGACGAAGTAGGTGGGGGGCGAGACCTGCACCGGGAAAGCAATCGGGCCCAGCACCCCGCAGCCGTTCCAGACGGCCAGGCTGAGCGTGTAGGCCCCCGCCGCCGCGTAGGTGTGCGTGACGATTGCCGGGCCGAAGACGGGCGGGCTGCCGTCGCCCAAGTCCCAGGCGTAGGTGAGCGGCGCGGACCCGGCGGCCACCGTCGCCGTGAAGGCGGCCGGCCGGCCGGCGACGGGCGGCGGGTGGAGAAGCGCCAGGCCGGCCGGCGCGTCGCAGTAGGCCACGGCGACGCTGGCCTCTGCCGTCCCCTCCCCGCACAGGTTGGCCGCCGCGAGCGTCACGGTGTAGGTGCCGGTGACGGCGTAGATGTGGGTGGCGACCCGCCCCGCGCCCGTCCCGCCGTCGCCAAAGGCCCACTCGTAGAGGATCGGCTCCGTCCCCGTGGCCTGGGCGGTGAAGGTCACGACCCCGCCCGGGTAGGGAAAGTCCGGCTCGTGGGAAAACGAGGCCGCCGACACCGGAGCGATGACCTGGGCCGCATGGGCCGCCGTGTCGCTCCCGTAGGGGTTCGTCGCCGTGAGCGTCACCGTGTAGTCGCCGGCCGCAGCGTAGAGGTGGGTGGGGTTTGTCAGGGTGCTCGTCACCCCGTCCCCGAAACCCCAGCGGAAGGAGAGGGGCTCTGCGCCGGAAGACGTGTTGGTAAAGACCACGGTCTCGCCGAGGCACACCGGCGCGTTGTCGTGGAACGAGGCCGCCGCCGGGGCCACGACCCGCAGGGTAGCGGTCAGCGCGTCCGCGCCGCAGTCGTTCTGCGCGGTCAGGGTGACCGTGTAGGGGCCCGCCGCCAGGTAGGCGTGCATGACCGGGACTCCGCAGGGCCCCGAGGTCACCACGCCGTCGCCGAAGGCCCAGGCGCACTGGGCGGACGGGATGCCCTGCACCACGTCGCTGAAGGTCACCATCGCCCCAACCGTCGGCGTCGGCGGGTCCCAGGCCATCCCCACGATGCGGGCCGGGGTGCAGACGAACAGCGCATGGCGGACCTCCTCCTGGCCGCACGGGTTCTCCGCCGTCAAGGTCACGGAGAAGAGGCCCCCCACCGCGTAGGTGTGGGAGACGAGCCGACCGCTGCCCGCGCCGCCGTCGCCAAAGGCCCACGTGTAGCTGATGGGCGCGGTCCCCGAGACCGCCCCGGTGAAGGTGACGGGCTGCCCGCTCAGCGGGTCGGGCGGCTCCCAGGTGAAGGCCGCGCCCGACGGGGGTTCACAGACGAGCAGGCGCTCGGCGACCGCCTGCGTACCGCAGAAGTTCGTCGCCGTCAGCGTGACCGTGTAGGACCCGCCCACGGCGTAGGTGTGGGTGACGGCCGGCCCGTACCCCGTGCCGCCGTCGCCCAAGGCCCAGGTGTAGGAGAAGGGGGTGGTGCCCGAGGCGGTCGCCGTGAAGTGGACGGGCTCACCGCGCACCGGGTCCGGCGGCGTCCAGGCGAAGGCCGTCGCCGTCACCGGGTAGCAGACCACCGTCAGCGCGAGCGACGCTGCGCTGGGGCCGCAGCCGTTGGTCGCCGTCATGGTCAGGGAGAAGGTGCCCGTGGTGGCGTAGACGTGGCCCACCACCGGCCCGCTGCCCTCTCCGCCGTCGCCAAAGTCCCAGGTGTAGGAGAAGGGCAGGGTGCTCTGGGCGCTGCCGGTGAAGACGACCGTGTGCCCGACCTGCGGCGGGTCGGGTGTCCAGGTGACTCCCAGCTCCTGCGGGTTTTCGTGCACGGTCGTGTCCGCCTGGTGCGTGTCGAACCCGCAGCCGTTCAGGGCCAGCAGCGTAACCTGGTAGGCCCCCGCCCCGCCGTAGGCGTGGGTGGGGCTGATCTCGTGGGAGGAGTACCCGTCGCCAAAGTCCCAGATGAAGGACAGGGTGGCGCTGCCCACCGTCGTGTTGGCGAACACGACCGGCTCGCCCACGCAGGTCAGCGTCGGCGTGTAGACGAAGCCGGCCTCCGGGGTGCTGGAGATGGCGATGGTAGCCGCCGCCACGTCGGCTCCGCAGGCCGCGGTGCTCGTCAGCACGGCGGTATACAGGCCGGGCGCCGTGTATACGTGCGTCGGGCTGGACACCGTCGAGGTCATGCCGTCCCCGAAGGCCCACAGGTAGGTGAGCGCTCCCCGTCCCAGGGACCCGTTCGTGAAAGTGACCGGGCCGTTCACGCACTGCGGGGCATCGTGGGTAAAGAGCGCACTGGCACAGCCGGCGGCGTACTTCAGGTCGACGCTGGCGCTGTCGTAGTAGGCGACGTAGGGGACGGCAGCGGCATCCAGGACCAGGGAGCTGCCCTCCCCCACCGTCGCGGCGCCGTCCACCGTTTCGATGTGCCAGCCGGAGGCGTCCTGGTAGGCGTACTTCAGGGCGGCACAGGTGCCGACCCCATAGAGGCAGTAGGTAACGTGCGGGCGGTCGGCGCCGTCCAGCGCCAGCGAGGTATAGCGCCCGACGTCGCCCGCACCGTCCACGGTCTGGATGTGCCAGCCGGAGGCGTCCTGATAGGCGTACTTCAGGTCGCCGTTGGTCTGGTCGTAGTAGCTGACGTGCGGGTAGTCGGCCGCGTCCAGCGCCAGCGCGGTGTACAGCCCCACCCGGTCGGCAGCGTCCACCGCCTGGACGTGCCAGCCGAAGGCGTCCTGGTAGGCGTACTTCAGGTCGCCGTTGGTCGAGTCAAAGTAGCTGACGTGCGGGTAGCCGGCCGTGTCCAGCGCCAGCGCGGTGAAGTACCCCACGCTGCCCGCGCTGTCCACAGTCTCGATGTGCCAGCCGGAGGCGTCCTTGTAGCCGTACTTCAGGTCGCCGTCGGTCGCGTCGTAGTAACTGATGCGTGGCCAATGGGCGGGCCCCAGGGCCAGCGAGCTGTACTGCCCCACGTCGCCGCTGCCGTCCACCGTTTCCGACACCCACACCGGCGCGTCAGGATGGCCCACAACTCCGGCCGGTTCCCACTGCTCGGCGTACTTGAGGTCCCCGGTGATCTGGGCGTAGTAACTGACGTGGCCGTAGTCGACACTATCCCACCGCAGCGAGGAGTAGGTCCCCACGTTCCCCCCGGAATCCACGACCTCGAAGTGCCAGCCGGCCGCGTCCTTCCAGGCGTGGCGCAGGTCGTAGTTGGGGATACCATCGTAGTAGGTGATGTGCGGATAGCCGGCCGGGTCCATGGAGAGCGCGGGGTAGGCCCCTACGCTGCCGGCACCGGCCACCGTCTCCAGGTCCCAGACCCATCCTGCGCCGGCGCCGCCGGCCGGCCCTCCGGCCGTGGTTATGCTCGCCGGCGCCGCTCCGGGGGCCGCCGCGGCCGGCAGGAGCAGGCCGAGCAGGAGCAGGGCGAGCGCGCCCGTGCGCCAGAATCTGTCCATCGTGACCTCCTTCAGGTTGAGCCTGTCGAAACCTTCTTCTCGTCACTGCTGGCAGAGCCACCCGAACCAACCGCAGATCAAGCGATTCAGGTCGAACCCCTGGACGCGCCCGCCGCCGCCGCTCGAGTACACGTCTGCTGGGCTGTGCCAGGTCCCCTCGCCGGCCTCGGGAATGATCTGCCCCGGGGGAAGCTGCAGCGGCTGGTCCATGAAGGCCGCGCCCATCTCCGCGTTGGCCTGGGGCAGGAACTGCAGCGGGTCCACCCACTCCGGGTAGCGCGCGTAGTAGTGCAGGCGATCGTCCGGCACGGGGACGCCGTTTTCCACCGGGTGGTAGTACGAGAGCACGTCGACCTGGGCCAGGCCCCAGATGGAAAGGGCCAGGTGCAGGTGCGGGCCCGTCGTGCGCCCGGTCACGCCGATGTAGCCAAGGATCGTCTGCCCCTGCTTGACCTGGCTGTCCAGGGTGATCGGCGGCCCGAAGCCGTCGAAGTAGCAGAGGTTGTCCTGGTTGTCGCCGATGGGGCAGTCGCGCGGCGCCGGCGTCGGCCGCGGGGCGGAGGTCTGTGTAGGCAGGGGCGTCGCGGTGGCGCGGGTCGGCCCGGGCGTCCTCGTGGGGCCCGGGGGCCAGGTCGGCCAGGGCGTGCTCGTCGGTCCCGGCGGCCAGGTCGGCCAGGGCGTGGCCGCCGGCGTCGCCGTGGGCGCGCCCGGCGTGCCCGCCGGCGTCGGCGACGCCAACCGGGTGGGCGTGCTTGACGGCGTCGGCGAGGGCAGCCGGGTCGGGAGGGACGTCGGGGAAGGCCCCGCCGTCGCGGTCGGGCCGGGCGGGGGGCTCGGTGCGGGCGTGGCGGAAGGGATCGCCGCCGGCGTGGCCGATGGGAGGACGACGGGCGTCTGCGTCGGCGCGCCCGGAACGGTCGGCGTCGGACTGGGCGCCGGCGTCGGCGACGGCAGCCGGGTGGGCGTCGCCGACGCACCTCTCGGCGCCGACCCGCCGCTGCCTCCGGCCCCTTCGCCTGCCCCCTCGACTTCGCTCCGGGCCAGGCCCAGAGCTTGCCCTGAACCAGGTGCAGGGGCCCGCGGCGAGGGCACAGGCGATTCCGCGCTGGAAGCGAGCGCGCCCGGTGAAAGCGTCCGGGTTGCGGTCGGCGTCGGCGTGGGCGTGACCTCGACCTTGCAGCCGAAGAAGCGCACCAGGGCGTCGCGGGCCACGCCGCGCTCCTCGTCGATGCGCTGGTCGAACATGACCGAGGTCCTCCCGTCCGGCTCGTAGTCCGCCGGCCAGAAGACGTCGGCGATACACGTTCCCGGCGTGCCGTTGTAGAACTTGGCTTTGCCGTCCGGGCCGGTGCAGTCCCCCGGAGAACCCTCCTCCGGCACGACGTCGCCGGCGCACAGCACCCGGATCGGGATGTCCGCCACGTACTCGCGGCTCTCCAGGCAGTACGTCTCCACCTCCACCTGGTAGGCCTCCAGGTGCCCCAGCAGGATGCGCACCGGCGTCTCCTCGGAGGAGTGCACGTTCCAGAGGATCACGGCTTCCCCCGCGCCGCCGTAGTAGGGCGGGTCGCCGTAGAAGCCGACGTAGAACGGCTGCCCGTCGATGGGCGCGTACAGGGGGTCGTGGTACTCGATCCCCGGGCCGGCCAGGTCGATCCCATCGTGGAACTCGTACTCGCCGGGGATCGGCAGGAGGTCCTCGCCCAGGAGCGTCCGCCAGCCGTAGGGGGAGGTGATCTCCCAGCCCACGCTGCGGTAGGTGGCGTAGCCGGGGTCGCCCTCGCCGCCCGCCAATACCATGAAGCCCTCCCCGCCGCCCCCGGCCAGGGGTGTCACCCCGGCCGGCCAGACCAGCTCGTGCTTGGCAAGCGTCCCGGTCCCGTTGATGAGAAGGTACATGCCGCCGCAGCAGCAGCAGAACAGGGTGCACGACAACAGCAGCACGAGCGCTGCCGGGCTGCCGAGCAGCAAGCCGACGTTGGGTCCTGCGCCTTCTTCGCTCAACGTCCTCTCTCCAGGGAGGCCGACCTCACACCACCGCCGCGGAGGCCGCCTGGACGGCGACCCGGGTGACGGTCCGCTGCATTCCGCCGGCGGCCTTGCTCAGGGCGAAGCCCAGGATCGGCGGCCCGCTGATGGCCATGAGGACGGCGCCGATCGATAGCAGGGCCAGGAGCAGCGGGTGGCCGTTGGTCAGCCCCGACCAGGCGTTGACCATGAGCACTCCCGCCAGCTTTAGGAAGAGCGCGCCTATGAACTGGTAGAAGACCGCCCCCACGGCGACGCGCATCCAGGTGTTGAAGATGTACTCGGTCTCCTCCGCGGCGTAGGCCATGCCGGCCAGGGGGGAGAAGATCAACAGCACGTCCAGGACGATGATGCGCCCGAGCATCAGCAGGGCGTAGATCAGCAGGAACACCACCAGTACGAGCAGGAGGAGGGCCGTCTCCACGATCAGGCCGGCGGTCAGCAGCGCGTCGGCGGTGCGGTCGAACATGACCAGTTCCCGCAGCACGTCCATCAGCGGGTCGCCGACGGCGGCCGCGGTCATCAGGTTGTTGAGCTGGATCATCTGCGAGACGAGCCAGTAGCCGCCCCCCGCCGCCAGGACCGTCGCCACGACGACGCGGCGGACGCTCTCGCCCACGTGGTAGCCGTGCGACTCGCCCGTGGAGAGCCGGATGAGCTCGCGGATGGCCAGCCAGCACAGCGCCGCTCCCAGGAGGAGCATGGCCGCAGACCGGACGTTGGGGAGGATCGCCCCCACCTCGGCGCTGTTGTAGGTGTACTCCGGCGGCGTCTGCAGAATCAGGTTGAAACCTTCCGCCGCCGGCGCGCTCCCGGACGGGATGGCCCCCGGCGCCGGGGCGTAGGGGTTGGCGACGTCGCGCCCGTAGAGCCAGTAGACCATCTGGGCGAGGCCGCCCAGCGTTATGCGCAGGAACCCGCTGAGCGCCCCGTTGATCGTGTCCGTGGCCCACTTGCCCGGGTTCAGGTTGTCGCCGACCCAGCCGAAGATGTCTCCCAGGAAGGGCGGCCAGATGTCTCCTTGCGTTCCTCCCTGGTAGGAGGGGGCGTAGGCCCCGCCCCCCGACGCCGTTCCCGGCCGGGTGGGGTACTCGGTCCAGCCGCCGCCCGGCCCCTCCTCCGTGGTCGACCCTCCCGCGGTCGGCGGAACGCCGCCCTGGGGCTTGGGGGCCGCTTTCCCTTCCCCCGGCGCGCCGGCCAGGGCCGGCGCGGCCACCGTGGCCAGCAGCAGCGCGGCCATGACGACGATAGCCCACTTCTTCACTGCGCCACCTCCTTGCGTCGTATCCGGGGAACGGTCCGGCCGCTTTGCGCGGCGGCCGGTGCTACCGCGCCCGGTCACAAGCACCGCGGTAACCGCACGCCCGGCAGCGCGCCCGGCTGCGGCCGGGCCGGTCCTCGATGCTGCCCCGGCGCGCGGCGCGGACCCGGGCGGCCGTTTCCTGAACCTCCCGCCCCAAGGCGCGGGTGTTCCTGATGCGAAAGCCCCCGTCCCGGTAGGAGAGGATCCCGCAGGGCGGCCGCGCGCCTTCCGCCTCCTCGATGAGCAGCAGGTACGCGCCGAGCTGCAGCACGTCCCAGGGCCGCGGCGCCCCGCGCCGCCCGGGCTTGGCCTCGACCGGGATGAGCCGGCCGCGCTGCGCCACCACGTAGTCCGGCCGGCCGGAGAGGCCCAGGCGGGCGGAGTGGTAGCTCCGCGGGGGGACCTGCCACCCGCGCCGGTCCACGGCCACGATGCGCGCGCTCAGGGGGACCCCGGTCGCGCGGGCGCGGGCGAGAGCATACAGCCAGACCAGGACCGCAAGAATGGCCAGGGCCGCCAGGATCAGCCGCAGATCGATTGCGGCCAGGGAAGAAGTCGCCGTCACGGGCTACCTCCCAGGAAGACCCAGGCGCAGGCCAGCCCGGCCAGCGAAAGCAGCGCCAGCGCGGTGGCCGCGGCGAGCAGCCGGCGGCTGCGAAAGACGCGCGCCGCGTGCTCCCCGTGCGCGGCCGCGCCCCGCTGCAGCCGCTCCCGGTCCGGCGGGATGCCCTCGACGTAGCGCAGCCGCCAGGCGCGCTCGCAGAAGGCGAAGGCGGCCAGCTCGCTCGCCGGGACTACCTTGTCCTCGTTTTCGTCCGCGTGTTGCGCCGTGCCCATGGTCTTTCCTGCCGCCCGCCCGCGCCGCGGCGCGGGCCATCTCAGGGGCCGTAGCCCCCGCTGTCGACCAGCTCCAGGTCCCAGATGCGCCAGACCCCGCCGGCGTCCTTCCGGATGGTGTAGCGCTGGCGGGTGGCGATGCCGACCTGGGAGGACTTCACCTCCCCCGTGCGGTTGTCCAGAACCGTCTCGTCCCAGACCTCCTGGGTCTCGACGCTGATCTCCGTGGCGGAGACGGCCGGCTCCGCCGCCCAGAAGCGCGTCAACTGCACGTTGTGGACCTCGCCCTGGGCGATGCGCCGGCGGTACTCCGCCGCGAGGCCCGCGTAGAGCGGCCCGTCCGGGTGGAGGTAGGGAAGCAAGTGCGAGAGGTCGTTCGTGTGGTTGGCCAGCACGTCGGCCTGGTTGTATCCTTGCACCAGGGCGACGACCTGCTCGCGCGCCGGCGGGCCCGCCGTGGGCGAAGGCTCCCGCGCGGGGGCCGTGGCGGCGGGCGTGGCCCGCGGGGCCAGCGCCCCGACGAAGGGCATGTAGCGGGCCAGCGGCGTGCCCCAGCACTCCTTGAGGCCCAGGGCCAGGGCCGCCATCCCCAGCGCCAGGGCCACGTACAGCACGCGGCGGGCCCTCGTCGTCCCGTACATCGGTCCCCCCTACACCTGGCCCTGCACCTGATTCAGGGCCGGCCCCGGCACCACGTTCGGGGCCGGCTCCGGACCGGGGGCCGTCCGGGCCGGGGTGGCCGCTGCGCCGGCGGCGGCGACCAGCGCCCCGGTCAGCGCCACGCGCGTCTCTCCGTCCACCTCGCCCCGGACCACCCGCCGCCAGGCCCGCAGGTGGGCGGCCAGGTCTCCACAGCACAGCACGTCCCACAGGGTGCAAGCAAGCTCGCGCAGCGCGTCCATCGTGCACCTCCTTCAGAAGTACAGGTAGATGTAGCCCGCGGGCACCCACTCCGCCGCGATCAACTCGACGCCCTCCGGGGGCGTGAGGCCGTCCTTCTGGTGGACCGCCACGACGGCCGGCGGCCGGCCGTGCCGCTTCCGAAAGTGCTGCACGGCGATCCGCAGCTGCTCCGGCAGCGGCGTCTTCCCGGCGCAGGCCCAGCCCATGTACCAGCGCTGGCGCAGGTCGTCGTCCATCGCGGCGCCCCCTCAGAACCCCTGGAAGAACGCCCCCATGCCCGACACGGCGATGGGCAGGAGGATGGCCAGCATCAGCGCGGCGAAGAGGATCGGCCACAGAAACAGGATCAGCCGGTTCTCCAGGGTGGCCGTCTGCTCGCGCCGCTCGAAGGCCAGCTGGGCCATGGCCTGGTCCCGCAGCACGTTCAGCAGAGATACCAGGTCGCCGCCGCGCTCCTGCGTGGCCAGCAGATTCCCCACGCCGGCCGTGAAGGGGCGGCAGCCCACCTCGTCGGCCGCGGCCCGCAGCGCGGCGTCCAGGGGACTGCCCAGCTGCGTGCGCTGCAGG
>CAZTIG010000052.1:30946-31172 GCA_964613665.1 uncultured Chloroflexia bacterium | reverse complement strand
CTCTCGGCTGGGCCCGCAGCGGGCGGAGCCGAAGCGACGGCCGGCGCAGCGACGAAACCGAATCAGGAGCCCAGGGGTTCTCCCTGGGCTCCTGTCTTGTCCACGGCTGCGGACATCGCGGGCGCCGCCCGGGCGGGCACCGGAGCGGCGCACGGCACCGCCGCCCGGTGCGCGATCGGGATCATAGGGAATCCCCGTTTGGGATTATAGGTAATCCCAGTCTGTC
>CAZTIG010000052.1:0-30846 GCA_964613665.1 uncultured Chloroflexia bacterium | reverse complement strand
CCTATAGGTAATCCCAGTCTGTCCCTATAGGTAATCCCAGTCTGTCCCTATAGGTAATCCCAGTCTGTCCCTATAGGTGATCCCTGTCCTGGGTCCCCGGTATGCCACGACACCCCCTTGACCGCGCCGGCCCGTGCCATCCCGGGTGTGGTCCCACGAGGAGAGGCCCATGCCAGGCTGCTTCGGCTGCGCCATGCCAGTTGAATTGTGCGGCGCATGCAAGGGGCATGCGCCGGCCATGCCAGAGCTGCAATCCGGTCATACCTCTTGCATGGTCGGGCCATGCCTGTTGCATAGCCGGCGCACACCTCCTGCATGAGCCTGCGATAGCTCCTGCATCGGCCTGCGATGGCTCCTGCATGCGCCCGCGGTCTCAAGTGACGCGCCGGTGACTGGCCGGGCGTGGGCCTGTGCTGAGGCGGCCCGTGCCCCCACGGGGTTGCCGCCGACGCAGGTCGGCGACCGGCGCGAAGCGCCCTGGCAGGGCGATTTCGACCGCGCGTGCCTACACTCACAGTAGGCGCCGGCGCAGCCGGAGAACACACCGCCCACGGCGATATCAAGGTCGCGCCGATGCACAGCGGATGGCAAGTGCCCGGCCGGCGTACAGTGCGGCATGGCCGCACCATTGCCGTGTCCCTGGATGTGCGGCGTCGGGCCGTTGCCGGAGCCGGGCACTTGCCGGTCAAGGCCGGCGACTTTGATACGGCCGTGCACACCGCCGGCCCATCTTGACAATTCCGCATATATCCTGTATACTATCGCTGTAGGTGAGTCCTTGTAAGCGCAAGGGGAGGGAGAGGATGGACCTGTTGCACCGTTTCCGCTGGCCGTTGACCGTCGCCCTGATCGCCCTGGCCGTCGTGGGGGCCCTGTTGCTCTGGAGGCCGGCTCCCTCCGCGGCACCCACCGCCGTCATCGTCTGGACCCCCACCGCGCCCGCCACGGAGACGCCTCTGCCGACGGCCACGCCGGCACCCCTGCTCGTCTATGTGAGCGGGGCGGTGCGCCGGCCGGGCGTCTATACCCTGCCCGCCGGGGCGCGCGTGGCCGATGCCCTGGCGGCGGCCGGCGGGGCCGCCGCCGACGCCGACCTGGCGCACATCAACCTGGCCCGGCGGGTCCACGACGAGGAGCAGGTGCACATCCCCCGCCTGGGCGAGCCGACGCTCGATATCCCGACCCCCATCTCCGAAGGCGCGCCGGCGTCGCCTGGGGCGCCGGGCAAAGTCAACATCAACACGGCCGGCGTGGCCGAGCTGGACGGCCTTCCAGGGATCGGCCCGGGCTACGCCCAGCGCATCGTCGACTACCGCGCCAGCCACGGGCCCTTTCGCACGGTCGAGGAGCTGCAGAACGTGCCGGGGATCGGGCCCTCTACCTTCGCCCGCATCCGTGACCTCATCACGGTGCAGTAGGACCCATCTCACGATAGGAAGCAAGACCCCTGCTGTCTTTGCCTTGCTCCGCCACCTTCTCCGCCCCGCAGTACCGGCAGCTCCAGGTGTCGCGGTAGCAGGCCGCGTCGGCCCGCCGCGTCGTCCCGGCAACCGCCTCGCGGCGGTCCAGGCGCAGTGCCCCCAGCCGCCCGCACACCGGGCAGCGCTTGGCCCGCAGCTCCTGCAGGAGTTCGCGCCGCCGGCCGCTCAACACCGCCGCCGCCCACGCGGCCAGAGCGACGAGCGCGATCAAGGCCAGCATGCCGAGCGACTGCAGCAGAACATTGCCCATCGCCGCACCTCATGGCAGCATGTCCGAGCCCCACGCTGCCAGTGTACCACCAGCGGGCGCCCTTGGGAAGGGGCAGCCTCCTAACTTGGCTCATCCGTTCCGCGTATCTTGCACTACCGGCCGCCGGCGACATTAGGTCCATATCGAGCGTACCTCCCCCGGCAATTGGCGCTGGGAGCGCTTGTCGGGCGCCAGTCTCCACCGCGATCACGGGCCCCGCAGGACGAGCGGCAGGAACACACGCCAGGTCACACGCCAATCTGCGATCCGCCCGCCGAAGGCAGGGTTTCCATAGGTGCGCTGCAGATGTGGCCGGGCGGCGATGCCATCGGCACCGTAGTAGACCGGTATCATCACCGCATCTGTCTCCACGAGTATCTCCTCTGCCTGCCGGTAGAGCCCTGCCCTTTCATCCAAATCGCTTGTCCCCACGGCCAGGTCGAGGAGGCCCTCGTACGTCGGGTTGTTCCAGAAGCCGTAGTTGGCCCGCCCGAACGAGTCGACGCTTCCGCGCAGAAAGTTGTAGGCGTCGGGGTAGTCCGCGCACCATCTGAGCTGCCACACCTGGGGGGCGTCGGTCGCCAACAGGTCGAGGTAGTTGGCCCACTCGGTGTACGTGATGGTGACCGTCGCGCTCAGCTCATCCATCCAGCCCTGGCCCAGGTACGAGGCGATGGCCAGGTTTCGGTCAAGGAAGCGGGTATCGAACATCATGGTGATGGGCGGCAGCCCCTGGCCGTTGGGATAGCCGGCCGCGGCCAGCCACTGCCGGGCCTGCACGGGGTCGTAGGCAATGCCCACGCCTTGGGCCGGGCCGTCTACGTGGCCCCACACGCCTGGCGCGGCAAAGGTCAGCGCCTGTTCGTCGGCATACTGGATGACGGCGTCCAGGAGCCCCTGGCGATCAACCGCGGCGGCAAAAGCCTTGCGGACCAGGGGATGGTCGAAAGGCGGCTTGGCGGTGTTGAAGCCGTAGTAGAACGTGCCAGACTGGAAAGAGGTGTGTATCTGTTGGGAAAGGAGCGGATCGTTGCGGGCGGCGAGCCATTCCGCCGGCGGCACGAGCGCCGAGTCCAACTCTCCCGCCAGGTACATTCCCCACGCTGTCGCATCGTCCACCATCGCGAACGAGACTTGCCCAATCTGGACGTTCGCCGCATCGTAGTAGGCCGGGCTCCTCTCCAGCGTCATCGAGGCACCGTGGGTCCAGGCAGTCAGCCGGTACGCACCGTTGGACACGATGTGCGCCGGCTCTGTCCAGTCGGAGGGGTGGGCGGCGATGGCCCAGGCCGGCATGGGCCGGGCCACCGGCCAGGTCAGCGTGCTGGGGAAGAACGCGGCCGGCTGCTTGAGGGTGAAGCGCAGGTGGGTATAGTCCAGCACCTTGACGCCCACCTGGTCCGTATCGGTGATCGCACCGCTGTTGTACTCCTCGGCGTTCTGGATACAGAAGAGCGTGTAGGCTAGCTCGGCAGCAGTGGCCGGGTCCAGGCTGCGCAGAATGCCGTAGCGCACATCGTAGGCTGTCAGCGGGTTGTCGTCGGTCCAGGTCAGGTCGCTGCGCAGGGTGAAGGTAAAGACCGTCGCGTCGGACGACATGGTCCACGCGGTCGCCAACTCCGGGATGGGCGCGCCGGTCTCCTCGTCCGCCCGTACCAGGCCCAGGAACAGTTGGTTGGCGACAAAGATCGATGGCCCGTCCACCGCCAGCGCCGGGTCAATTGTCGGATCGGCAGGACCAACGTTCAGGCGCAGGACAGGTGAAGCGGCCCGTATGCGGCCCGGTTCCCGCGCCGGCTCGTGGACGGCGTTGGGCCCCGCAATGACGGCCAGTCCCGCAGCGAGAAGTAGGACAAACAGCCAGGTTCTCGTCGCTTCCTCCATAGCATCGTGAGCAGGTTGCGCCCAGCTTTCCTCATCGACCTCCTCCCAGGAGCAGTATACCACCAGTGGGCCCCCCTGGGAAGAGGCTATCTCCTGTCGCACGGCGATATCGGGGTCGCGGCAGTGCACAGCGGATGGCAAGTGCCCGGCCGGCGTACAGCGCGGCACAGCCGTACCATTGCTGTGCCCCTGGATGTGCGGCGTCGTGCCGTTGCCCGAGCCGGGCACTTGCCGGTCAAGGCCGGCGATCCTGGTATGGCCGTGCTCCTGTCGGGCGCGCACCCCCTCTTGTCCTGGCTCATCCGGTCCACCGATCCTGGCCCGGCCGCTCCGCCCCGCCTGCAGCGCCCGCTGCGCCCTCTGGCCCTCCGCGCTCTCTGCGCCTCTGTCCTCTGCGCCCTCTGCGTTCACTTCCGCCGAAACGACAGCAAGAGCAGCCCGCCCACGACCAGCAGCGAGGCCACGGCCACGCCGGCCGCGATCCAGCCCCACGGGCCCGCCGCCGCTGGCAGCAGCGTGGTGGCCAGCACGGCCATGGCCACCAGCAACCCGGCCGCGATCACGCTCAGCACCAGCCGGTGGGCCATGCGCTCGATCTGGCGCATCGGCTTCTGCCAGCCGCGCAGCTCCACGCCCACCTGCAGATCGCCCGAGGCGGCCTGGCTCAGCAGCTCGCGTGCTTCCAGGGGCAGCGTCCGCAGTGACTCCATGGCCGCCTGGGCCGAACGCACCAGCCGCTCCTGGTGCGCTTGCCAGGAGTGCTGGGATGCCATGGCCTCCTGCACCGGCGGGGCCATCTCCGCGGCGGCCGAGAGCCGCGGCGCCAGCCGCCGGCCCCGGTTCTCCACGGCCGCCAGCGTGCGCAGGACCAGGCACAGCTCTGCCGGGAGGGCGATGACCTGCCGCCGGGCCAGCAGGAAGAGGTCCTCCGCCAGGTCGGCCAGGCGGAGCTCTCCCGGCGGCAGATCGTGGTAGCGATCCAGCATGTGGCGCACGGCCTGGTGTACGGCGGGGGAGCAGCTCCGCCGCTCGACCAGGCCCAGCGACACCGCCGTGGCGATGACATGGTCGGTCGCCTCGGCCTGGAAATGCTCCAGCAGGCGCAGCAGGTGCTGGCGGCTGCCGCTGTCCAGGTGGCCGGCCGGGGCAAAGGAGGACATCGCCAGCCGGCCGTCCGCGCAGGCGAGCAGCCCCTCCAGGGCCGGCGGCGCCGGGTAGAAGCCGTCGGCAAAGATGGCCTGGCCGACAAAGCGGTACAGCGCGCCGGCCAGCCGAGCGCCCTCGTCGGCCGGGACCGCGCCCAGCTCCGCCAGGCAGCACCCTGGCAGCGCTTGGCAGGTCAGCACCCGGCCCGCGGTCCGCTCCTCGTCCACCGCGGGAAAGAGCGGCTCGCCCCGCCCGGCAAAGAGCCGGCCCCAGCGCGCGGCGTTGAGCGCCCGCTCGCGGGCCTCGACCTCCTGGCGCATCTCCTCGCGGAACTCGCGCACCACCTCGCGGGCCGACCAGTGCCGCGGTCGGTAGTGCTCGTCCACCAGGCGGGCCAGCTCCTGGAGCAGCGGGCGGTCGCCCTCCAGGCGGGCCTGCACCGCCACGTTGGGCACGGCGACCCAGACCTCGTCGCCGGCCGGCGTGCGGGCGTGGTGGACCTGCCCGAGCCAGGTGTTGCGCCAAGGGACGGGATCGATCTCCGCAAAGAGCTCGCCGGCCGGCCGGCCGAGCTCCGCTTCGACGATGCGGCTCACCTCGTCGGCCGGGAGCGTCGGGCCGCCGCAGGGCAGGCAGGCCAGCTCCTGGCAGAGGTCGCCGGGCAGCAGGTCCACCCGCGTGCCCAGGTAGCGTCCCAGCAGGACGAAGGAGGGGCCCAGCTCCACCAGGGCGCGGCACAGGCGCTGGGCCGGCGAGGGCGCTGCCGCGGGGGGCGCGGCGCGGCGCAGGAGGCGGCGTGGCCAAGCGAGGAGGCGGGGCAGGCCGATCTGGTCGGACAGCCAGCCCAATCCCTGCCGCGACATGACGGCGGCTATGCGGCGGAACCTGGGCAGGTAGCGCAGGCTACGCAGAAACGACCACATCGGGCGACTCCCGCAGCAGCCGCTCCACGGCCGGCCGCTCCGGGATGCCCGCTTCGCCCCCGCCCCGCACGCTCAACGCGGCGGCGGCGGCGGCGAAGCGGCCGGCGGCCGGCGGCGCGGCCCCCTCGGCCCGGCGCAGCATAAAGGCCGCGGCAAAGACGTCCCCGGCCCCGGTGGGGTCCACCTCGGGGACCGGGAAAGCGGCGACGGGGCTGGGGCGCTCCCGCTCGTACAGCGTGGCCCCGCGGGCCCCCTCCGTGAGTACCAGCAGGGGGCACAGGGCGGCGTAGCGTGCGGCCCAGGCGCGTTCCCCGGCGACGTCCTCCACGCTGAGGAACGCTGCGCCGAAGCGGCCCAACCAGGCGCCCGCCTCGCCCCAGGGGGCAAAGGAGACCCGGCCGGCACCGTCCCAGCTCCGCAGCCAGCCCTGCAGGCAGGCCCCCACGCTGCTGGACGGGAAGGCGTCCACCCAGGCCGGCGGCACCTCCTGGGCCACGGGGCCGAGCAGGACGGTGGGAACGGCCCGCCACCCCGCCGGCAGGTCCTGCGGGTGTAGCGGCGCGGCTCGGTCGAGCAGGAACTGCTGGCGGGTCCCGCCCTGGTAGCGATTGTGGAAGGTGGTCGAGACGGCGGCCGGCCGGCACACCACGTCCGCCCGGGCTATCTGCTCGAGCGGCGACAGGTCCAGCTCGGGGCCGCCGGCCGTGTACACGGCCACGCGGGCGCCCAGCCGGGCTGCCGTCACCGCCGCGTAAAAGGCCGTCCCTCCCAGCCGGGACGTGCCGTCCGCGAGCAGGTCGCGGGTGACGTGACCTACGACGAGGAAGTCGGGAGTTGCCATCCGGCAGGGTAGATCACCACCTTGCGGCTGTCCCCCACGCCCGTGCTCTGGGTCACGACCAGGGGATTGTCCCGCAAGGCGAGGTGGACGATGCGGCGCTCGTAGGGCGGCATGGGCTCCAGGGTGATCGGCTCCCGGGTGTGGCTGACCCGGTCGGCCATGCGCCGGGCCATGTCCTGCAGGGCAGCGTCGCGCCGTCGGCGGTAGTGCTCCACGTCGACCAGCAGGTAGGGCCATTGGTGCAGCCGCCGGCTGACCAGCAGGTTGAGCATGAACTGCAGGTCCTGCAGCGTCTCCCCGCGCCGGCCGATGAGCAGGCCCGAATCGCGCTCGTTGGTCGTGGTCACGTCGAGGATCGTCTGCGCCTCTTCTGCGCCCACGGAGTACGTCCCCACGGTGACCTGCGCCGGCAGCGCCATCCGCTGGAGCAGCTCCTGCAGCACCTCCTGCCCGAGCGCGGGCGCGTCCCCGGCGGGGATCTCGCCGGCAGGAACGGGGACGGGGCCCGGCACCTTTCTGGGCGTGACCAGGACGAGGGCCTCTTCCGACCCCGGCTGGGCCGCTCCCGGTTCCTCGATGACGCGCACATCGACCTCGTCGCGCTGCAGTCCCAGGTGCTCCAGGGCCAACTGAATCGCTGCTTCGACCGTCTGGGCCCGGATCGTGATGCCCTCTTGTTTCATCGGCGCCTCCTGGATGTGGGCGGCCTGTCACTTGCGGGAACGGCGTTTCTCCGGGGTGGGCGGCAGGGCGCGCGTCTCCTCGGGCGGCGTCTCCGCCTCCGCGCCCGGTTCGTCCTGCCGGGCCTGTTCCTGCAGGGCGCTCAGGCGGTCCATGAACCGCGAGAACCAGCCCTGCTGCCGCGGGAGGGAGTCGCCGGCCGAGCCGGCGGCGGCCCCTTCCGCGCGCGGTTTCCTCTCCGGGATCTTGCGGTCCGGCAGGAAGGGCAGCCACTGCTTCAGGGAACCCCAGCCGCTGGTAAAGTATTGCTGCACGATGCCAAAGAGGCTCTGGGTGACCCAGTAGAGCACGGCACCGGCCGGAAAGTTCCAGCCGATCACCAGGAACATGACCGGCAGGAGCATCATGGCGTTGTTCATGGCCGACTGCTGTGGGTCGGCCTCGCGCGGCGTCATCATCTTCTGTTGGACGAGCTGCAGGGCGGCGGCCAGGATGGGCAGGACGCGCCAGGGGTCGGCGCTGCCCATGTTGGTCAGCCAGAGGAACGGCTGGCCGGACAGGATGCCCGCCGAGGAAAAGCCCTTGATGATGTCGATGCTTGCCGGGGGCAGGCCCAGGTTGACCGAGCCGATCCAGCGCCCCAGCAGGGTGGCCAGGCTGAGCGGCTGGGTCAGGTTGATCACGGCAAAGTACACGCCGAAGAAGATGGGCAGCTGGATGAGCGAGGGCAGGCAGCCCTGGGCCGGGTTGACCCCGTGCTCTTTGTAGAGCTTCATCGTCTCCTGGCTCAGCTTCTCCCTGTCCTTGGCGTACCTTTTCTGCAGCTCGCGGATCTTGGGCTGCAGCTTCTGCATCTCCCGTGAGGAGCGCAGCTGGCTTGCCGTGAGCGGCAGCATGACCAGCCGTACGGCGATGGTGAACAGGACAATGGCCAGACCGGCGTTGCGCCAGGGGAAATCGAAGCCGAGGCCGACAAGGCGCGGGTCGTAGAAAAAGGTCAGGATGGCTTCCAGCGCCTTGACAAAACCTTCCCAGATCGCCAACGGTCCAAACCTCCTGCTAGCCCATGCTAGCTCCAGAACGCAACGGCCCTATGGGACCGGGTCGTACCCACCGGGATTCCAGGGGTGGCAGCGGGCCACACGCCGAATGGCCAGCCAGAAGCCCTTGAGCGCGCCGTACCTGGCAATGGCCTGGTACGCGTACTCCGAGCAGGAGGGGTAGAAGCGGCAGGTCGAAGGCGTCACCTGGGATAGGGTCCGCTGGTAGAAGCGGATCAGCCAGAGCAACGGCCTACGCATGCCCGTCCTCCTGGGAGGCCTGCCACAGGCCGGCCCGCCGCAGGAGCCCCTCGGCCGCCACGGCGATTTCCTGGAAACGAGCGCCCTGCAGCGCCGGCCGGGCGATCCAGACCAGGTCCCACCCGGGAGCGATGTGCGGGTACAGCGCCCGCACGGCCTCGCGCAGCCGCCGGCGGATGCGGTTCCGTGCCACCGCCCCTCCCAGCTTGCCGCTGACGACAAAGCCGCAGCGGGTCCAGCCCAGGTCGTTCGCCAGCCCTCCCACCACGACCAACGGGTGGACCCAGCGGTGGCCCTGCTGGCGGATCTCCAGGAAGCGGCTCTTGCTCCGCAGGCGGCGACGCTGTTCCACCCCGGCACCTTCGAGCACGACGGCGCTCGTGGCGCGCCTGGCAGCGCCTACTTGCGGCCGCGGGGCTCCTCGCTGACGGTCATCTTCCAGCGGCCTTTCAGGGCCCGCGACTTTAATACCCGCCGGCCTCCGGCGGTCTTCATGCGTGCCCGGAAACCGTGCTTGCGCAGACGGCGCAAGGACTTGGGCTGGTATACTCGCTTTGGCATCGAACCCCTCTCGAGCGATCGATCGTGCCCTGACCGCGGAGCGGCCCGCAGGGCCGGCCGGCAGGCCAGAGTCAATAGTGCGCCCGGACGACAGCTCTCCGGGCGGACAGGTGCTGTAAGCACCTTATTATACTGGCATTTCGGGCCAGCGTCAAATGGGGCTTTGCCCTTCCCCTTCCTTGACCCCCAGGCGAGGCCGTGTTACAATCGCCTCGGACCCGGCGCGCTGCGGCCCGGGCCATCGACACGAGAAAGGTAGGCACCCCATGAAGGAACGACGGCTGCTGATGATCCCCGGTCCGATCGAGTTCTCCCCGGCAGTGCTCCAGGCGCTGGGCGAGGCCACGACCAGCCATATGGCCGCCGACTTTGCCGAGGCCTTCGGCCAGGCCCTGGAACGGCTGCGCGAGGTCTTTCTCTGCCCCGGCGGCCAGGCCTTTGTCGTGGCCGGCTCCGGCACCCTGGCCATGGACATGGCCGCCGCCAACCTGGTCGAGCCCGGCGACCACGCCCTGGTGGTCAACACCGGCTACTTCAGCGACCGCTTCGCCGCCATCCTGGAGCGGTACGGCGCCAACGTCACCCAGCTGCCGGCGCCGGCCGTGGGCGCGGCCCCGGCTCTGCTGGAGGTGGAGGCGGCGCTCCAACTGGGCAGCTACAAGCTGCTGACTATCACCCACGTGGACACCTCGACGGCCGTCCTGGCCGACGTCGAGAGCCTGGCCGCCCTGGGACGTCGCTACGGGGCCCTGGTGGTGGTCGACGGGGTCTGCTCCGTGGCCGGCGAGGAGCTCCGCCAGGAGGAGTGGGGCGTCGACGTGGTCCTCACGGCCTCCCAGAAGGCCCTGGGCGTGCCGCCGGGGCTGGCGCTGCTGGTGGCCGGCCCGCGGGCCATCGAGGCCTTTCGCGCGCGGCGGGCCGCGGTCGCCAACTACTACGCCGATTGGACCGAGTGGCTGCCGATCATGGAGTCCTACCAGGCCCGCCAGCCGCGCTACTTTGCCACGCCGCCGGTCAACCTGATCTGGGCGCTCCACGTCAGCCTGGGGCAGATCCTGGCCGAGGGCATGGCCCCGCGCTTTGCCCGCCACCGCCGGCTGGCCGCGGCCTTCCGCGCGGCCATGGCCGCCCTGGGGCTGCGCCAGGTGCCCATGAGCCCGGACGTGGCTGCCCACACCCTCAGCGCCGTCTACTACCCCGACGGCGTGGACGCGGCCCTGCTCGGGCACGTCCTGGAAGCAGGTGTCATCCTGGCCGGCGGGCTGCACCCGGCCATCCGCACGCGCTATTTTCGCGTCGGGCACATGGGCGCGGTGACGCCGGCCGACGTCCTGGCCACGGTCGGGGCGATCGAGCAAGGGCTGGCCAGGGCCGGGTACGCCTTCCAGCCGGGGGCTGGGTTGGCCGCGGCGCAGGCGCTGCTGGTGCGCCCCTGACCTGCAAAAAGCGAGGAGCCGGCCGATGTACAACAAGGTGGATGGCCGCATCGTGGAGGCCCTGCGCGCGATCGCCGGCGCGGAGGACGTCCTGGTGGACGCCGAGGCACTGGAGCTCTATGCCCACGACGAGACGGTGGGCCTGCGCGCCGAGCCCGAGGTGGTGGTCAGGGCCACGAGCGCGGAGCAGGTCGCCGCGATCATGCGGCTGGCGCAGCGTGAGCGCATCCCGGTGACGCCGCGCGGGGCCGGCCAGGGGCTGAGCGGCGGCGCCGTGCCGACCTGCGGGGGCATCGTCCTGTCGCTGGAGCGGATGAACCACATCGTGGAGATCGACCGGGAGAACCTGATGGTCACCGTCGAGCCCGGCGTGATCACCGGCGACCTCCACCGCGCGGTGGAGGCGGAGGGCCTGTTCTACCCGCCCGACCCGGCCAGCCTGGACTCGTGCTCCATCGGCGGGAACATCGCCGAGGACGCCGGGGGGCCCCGCGCCGTCAAGTACGGGGTGACCCGCGACTATGTCGTCGGCCTGGAGGCGGTCCTGCCCTCGGGCGAGATCGTCCGCTGCGGGGGGAAGCTGGTCAAGGACGTGGCCGGCTATAACCTGGTCCAGCTCCTGGTCGGCTCGGAGGGCACGCTGGCCGTGGTGACCCAGGCCATCCTGCGGCTGCTGCCCCTGCCGCCGCTGCGCGTGGACCTGCTCGTGCCCTACGACGATCTCCAGGCCGCGGCGGACACCGTATCCGACATCATCGCCCACCGCATCGTGCCCACGACGATCGAGTTCATGGAGCGGGACGCCTTCCTGTCGTCGGAGCGGCTGCTGGGGAAGGAGGTGCCCTACCACGACGCCGCGGCGCACCTGCTCATCCAGCTCGACGGCAACCACCAGGCCGCGCTGGACGTCGAGTACGAGCTGGTGGGGGACATCTGCCTGGGGCACGGCGCGCGCGATGTGCTCGTGGCCAAGGACCGGGCGACACGCGATCGCCTGTGGGAGGCGCGGCGCAAGATCATCGAGGCGCTCAAGCAGGAGAGCCCGGTCAACCACATGGAGGACGTCTCCGTGCCGCGCGCGGCGATCCCGGCCCTGCTCCGGGGAATCGGGGAGATCGCCCGGCGCTACCAGGTGCGCATGGTCAACTTTGGCCACGCCGGGGACGGCAACGTCCACGTCAACGTGCTCCGGGACGCCCTCCCCGCCGAGCGCTGGGAAGCGGTCGTGGCGGCGGTGAACGAGGAGGTCTATCGGCTGGCCCTGGCGCTGGGCGGCACGATCACCGGGGAGCACGGCATCGGTGCCACCCGCCGCCGCTTCCTGCCGGTGGCCCTGGGCGAGGCCCCGGTCGCGCTGATGCGCGGGATCAAGGCGGCGTTCGATCCCAACGGCATCCTGAATCCCGGCAAGATCTTTCCCTGAACCCCGGTTCTACTCCTGGCCGGCCCGGCTTTGCCGCGCCGCGCCCCGTTTCTGTCGTGCCACGCGAAGGCGCTCCGCCTGGCCCGGCCGGAGACCGGGCCGCCCAGGGCATGTCGTGCTGCCCTGCGCCGCCGGGCTCACCGTTGCGGGCGGAGCGCGCCCGTGCCGGCCTACGGAGATGGCGGGGACCCGTCGCGCCGCGCCTGCCTTTCCAGTCGGCGCACCTTGCGGTCCAGTCCCCACACGCAGGCAAAGAGGCCCAGCCAGACCACCAGCGCCACCGCCATGACCACGTACAGGGCACTGGTGGGGTCGACGAGCAGGCTGCCCATGTCTACTCCTCCTCCAGGAGCATGTCCTCCACGCGGGAGATGCGGTTGGCCAGGCCGTAGAGCCAGGCAAAGATCCCCGTGAAACCGGCGAGCGAACCCAGGAAGACGGCCAGGGTGCGCGCGCCCATCTCCAGCTGCCCGCGCACGTTGATGAGGGGATCGGGGTGCAGGCCGGCCAGCTGGGAGAGCCGCGGGGCCACAAAGACCAGGAAGGGCACCACGACCAACCCCAGCACGTTGTAGGCAGCGCTGAAGGTGGCCCGGCGCTCCTCGTCCGGCACCGCCGCCCGCAGGGCGAAGTAGGCGGCGTAAAAGAGCAAGAGGAAAAAGATCGTCGTCTGGCGCGGGTCCCAGTTCCAGAAGGCCCCCCAGGTGATGCGGGCAAAGATCGCCCCGGTCACCGTCGCCAGCAGGCAAAAGACGATCCCCAGGCCGGCGGCGTTGACGGCGCGGTGGTCGTCCAGGCGGCGCCGCCGCAGCAGGTAGCGGATGCTGTGGATCGACGAGAGGACCAGGGCCACCGCCGTGACCCAGGCCGTCGGGATGTGGAAGAAGATGACCCGTGCCGCCTGCCCCAGGTTCTCGTCCTCCGGCGCCAGGAGGAACGCCCCCACGATGACGAGCGCCATCCACGCCCCCAGGACGATCTTGCCCAGGTCGGCCCAACGTGCGCGATTCACGGCACCACCTCGCGGCTAGAACCCATCTCATGAACCACAAAGACACCAAGGCACCAGGTTCTTTGTCATCTCTCTTTGGGGCTTGGAAAGTACCTCAAGACCACGAAGGCACCAAGGCACCATGCCGCAAGGGCCCTTTAGAAACTATCTCAAAACCACGAGGGCACAAAGACACCATGTCGATAAGCGTTCTTTTCCAATATCCTCTCCGGTGTCTTTGTGCCTTGGTGGTATGTCCATCCTGGTGCCTCTGTGGCCTGGTGGTCGATCGGCGCTCGCTCAGTCCTCGGTCCAGATGGCCGGAAAGACCATCAGCGACACCGTGCCCATGGCGACGGCATAGGCTGCCAGAACCAGCAGCGGCGGCCAGGCCTGCGCGAGCCCCCGGCCGGCCAGGGCCAGGCCGGTGCCCTCGATGCCGCTCATCAGGAGCGGCACCAGCAGCGGGAAGGAGAGCACGGTGAACAGGGCGCCACGGGCGCCGGCCTGGGAGACCATGGCGGCCACCACCGTGGTCGTCCCGGCCAGCCCCAGGTTGCCCAGGAGCAGCACCGCCAGGAACAGGACCGGGCTGCCCACCTGCAGCCCCAGCAGCACCACAAAGAGGGGCACCACCAGCGTTTCCAGGAGCAGCAGCAGGACCAGGTTGAACAGGTACTTGCCCAGGTACACGGCGGCCGCCGGGGCCGCCAGGCGCAGCGCCGGGGCGGTGTGGGCCTCTTCCTCGTGGACAAAGGCGCGGGCCAGGCCGGCCATGGCCGCGAAAAAGAGCACCACCCAGAGCAGCGCCGCCAGCAGGTCCCGGCCCAGGCCAAAGGGCCCCAGGGCGAAGCTGACCACCGTCAGCGTGGTGACTGCAAAGAGGCCGATGGCGCTCAGGGCGTAGCGCGTGCGGAACTCGGCCCGCAGGTCCTTGGCGCAGATGGCCCCCGCGGCGGCGAGGCAGGCCCGCAGCGCGCTCATAGCCGCCCCTCCAGCCGCACGATGACGTCGCCGTGGGCTACTTCCTCTGGATCGTTCGTCGCCAGCACGACCAGGCCGTGCCGGCGCTGCCGGGCGATCAGGCCGGCGACCATGTCGCGGCCGGCCTCGTCCAGGCTCGCGCCGGGCTCGTCCAGCAGGAGCAGCGCCGGGCGGTGCAGCATGGCGCAGGCGAACTTGAGCCGTTGGCGCATCCCCGAGGAATAGGTCTGCACCGGGTCCTGCCCGCGGCCGGCCAGCCCGACCTCCTCGAGCCAGCGCTCCCCTTCTTCCGGGGCCAGGCGCAGGCCGCGCACGCGGGCGAAGAAGGAGAGGTTCTCCCAGGCGGTCAGCTCCCCGTAGAGGGCCACGTCCACCGCCACCAGGCCGGTCAGCCGGCGGCGCTCCTCCGCAGGCAGGGGCCGGCCGTCCCGCGTAAAGAGCACCTGGCCGCTGGTGGGGCGGGTCAGGCCGGCCACGATCCGCAGCAGGGTCGATTTGCCCGAGCCGTTGGGGCCGGCCAGCACCAGCACCTGCCCGCTGTGCGCCTCTGCCCGGATGTCCCGGAAGACGCGCAGCCGGCCGTAGCGCTTGCCGAGGCCGTGCAGCTCCAGGTGGTCCATGGTGCTCCCCTATGCCCTCTCGCGCTCGCGGCCCCCGGTCGAGCTTCCCGCCTCCCGCCAGGTGTTGAGCACGTTGGGGATCTGGCCGATGCGCTGTAGGATGGTGCTGAGCTGCTCCAGGCTGGCCACCTCCAGGACCAGCCGCACGGTGGCCTTGCCCGACTCGCTGGCCCCGACGCGCGCCTCGGACATGCTCACCACCTCGTCGGCCACGATGGCCGAGATGTCGCGCAGCAGGCCGACCCGGTCCAGCGCCTCGATGCACACCTGCACCGGATAGAGCTGCCGGCCGTCGGCCGGGCCCCAGTCCACCTCGATCAGTCGCTCCGGCTCCACCAGCCGCAGGTTCTTGCAGTCGGCGCGGTGGATCGTGACGCCCTGTCCGCGCGTGACATAGCCGACGATCCCGTCGCCGGGGACGGGCTGGCAGCAGCGCGCCAGCCGCGTGAGCATGCCGCCCTCTCCGCGCACGCGGATACCGCTGGGGGCCGTGCGCGGCAGCGGCACGGCCGGGGGCGGGCCCGGCAGCACGGCGGGCTCGTCGCGGGGCACGGGCAGCTTGGACAGCACCTGGCGGACGTGCAGGTCGCCGTAGCCGATGGCGGCGAGCAGGTCGTCGCTGTGGGCAAAGCCCATGCGCTGGGTCAGGTCCTTCAGGTCCAGCTCCAGCGCCAGGCGGCGGAACTCGCGCTCCAGGATGTCGCGCCCCCGGCCGATGCTCTCCTGGCGCTCGCGCCGCTTGAACCAGCGGCGGATGTGGGCGCGGGCCGACGGGGAGGCGACGAAGGAGAGCCAGTCCTGGCTGGGGCCCTTTTCGCCCTTGGCGGGGAGAATCTCCACCACATCGCCCATCTTCAGCCGGTGGCTGAGGGGAGCCCAGCGTCCGTTGACCCGGGCGCCGGCGCAGCGGTGGCCCAGTTCGCTGTGGATGCTGTAGGCAAAGTCCACCGGGGTCGCCCCGGCAGGCAGTTCCTTGATGTCGCCCTTGGGGGTGAACACGTAGAGCCGGTCGCGGAAGATCTCGGTCTTGACCGTCTCGACGTAGGCGCGGTCGTCGCCCTCCTCGGCGCGCCAGGCCATGGTCTCGCGCAGCCAGCGGAGCTTGTCCTCGAAGGAGCGGTCCACCCGCCCGCTCTCCTTGTAGCGCCAGTGGGCGGCGATGCCGTACTCGGCCTCGCGGTGCATCTCCCAGGTGCGGATCTGCACCTCCAGGGGCTGGGTGCCCTGGTACAGGACGGTGGTGTGGAGCGAGCGGTAGATGCCCTCCTTGGGGGTGGCGATATAGTCGTCGAACTCACCGGGCATGGGCCGCCAGAGGTTGTGGATGACGCCCAGCACGGCGTAGCAGTCGCGCAGCTCCTGGACGATGATGCGCACGGCCAGGATATCGTAGATGCGGTCGAGCCCGTGGCCCAGGCGCTGGGTCTTCTGGTAAGTGGAATAGACGCTCTTGGCTCGCTTCTGGATCTCGGCCTGGACGCCCGCCTCGTGCAGCGCCTTGTGCAGGGTGTGGACGATCTCCCGCAGGAGGCGCTCGCGGGCCGGCCGGCGGTTGTTCAGCCAGTGGACCACCTCTTCGTAGGCCTGCGGCTCCAGGTAGCGGAAGGCCAGGTCTTCCAGCTCTCCCCTGATCTGCCACATGCCCAGCCGGTGGGCCAGGGGGGCATAGATCTCGCGCGTCTCCTCGGCGATCTTGCGCCGCTTTTCCTCCGGCTGCGACTCCAGGGTGCGCATGTTGTGCAGCCTGTCGGCCAGCTTCAGGAGGATCACGCGCATGTCCTGGCTCATCGCCAGGAACATCTTGCGCAGGTTATAGGCCTGCTCGTCGCTGAGCGGCCTTCTCTCGATACGGGTCATCTTGGTCACGCCCTCGACCAGGGACCCGATCGTCTCGCCAAAGTCCTGGTAGATCGCCTCCAGGGGGATGGCCGTGTCCTCGGCGACGTCGTGCAGGAGCGCCGCAGCGACCGTCTCGGCGTCCATCTCCAGGTTCAGCAGGATGTGGGCCACTGCCAGGGGGTGCTCGAAGAAGGGCTCGCCGGAGAGGCGCGCCTGGCCGTCGTGGGCCACTCGGCCCAGGGCGTAGGCCCGGCGGACCTGCTCCAGCGCCTCCGGCGAGGAGTAGGGCTTGAGGCGGGCCAGCAGCTTCTGGCAGTCCGGCTCGTTGCGCAGAGCAGCGCCGTCCTGCCGGGCCCGGGCCAGGATGCGCCGGAGGGCTTCCGGGTCGGCCTCGCGCGGGAGTACCTGGGTCGGTGTGTTGCCCTGCTGATCCATCGGTTCCCTGAAGGACGAGCGACCTTCGTGTCATCTGGGCCACGGCGGCCAGGGAGCCCTTGCCCGACAGGGCGGCGGGGTAACGGGACGAAAGGTGCAGGCCGCACCGGGGCCGGCTCCGAGGTGGCGACCGTCGCCAGCCTGTGCCGGGCCTATTATACGGCAGATGGGGTGCAAGGGCAAGTGAAAAGTGCCCTCTGGGCGCGCGCACGGACGTACCAAGGTCGCCGGCCTTGACCGGCAAGTGCCCGGCTCAGGCAACGGCACGACGCCGCACATCCAGGGACACGGCAATGGTACGGCCATGCCGCGCTGTACGCCGGCCGGGCACTTGCCATCCGCTGTGCATCGGCGCGACCTTGATATCGCCGTGGGGCGCGCGCCTTTCGGGTTGACAGCCCCCGGATGTGTGTTATAGTGGCCATTGCATTGCCCTGCCCGGCCCGTGCGGAAAGACCGCCGTAGCGAAAGGAACCCAGCGATGAACCGAGGGAGGCGCTACATCTTGCTCGCGGCGGCGGCCCTGGCCGCCGTGGCCGTCGTCGTCGTAGTCGCCGTCCTGCTCTGGCCACGCCAGGCCCCGCTGCCGGCCGTCACGCCCTCGGCCGCGCCCACGGCCGGACCCCCGATGCCCACGGCCGGCCCCCCGACGCCCACGGCCCGGCCGACCGCGGCCATCGCCCAGAGCAAGGCGGCCACCGCCGCCCGCGTCAAGTACCAGGCCGGCGACAGCTACCTGATCGTCGAGTTCCTGGACGACGACCTGGTCCATTTCGAGCTCTCCGGCCTGGGCCCCGGTCCCGACGTCGAGCAGGCCATCCACAGCACGCCGATGGTCTACCGGACCGACTACCCCGGCCCGGGCACCTTTGCCGACGACGGCCATGGCACGCTGGAAACGGCCGCGCTCAAGGTCCAGGTCGACCCGGTCACCCTCTGCTTCACCGCCACCGACATCGCCCGTGAGCCCGACCTGCTCCTGTCCACCGTCTGCCCGCTGGACCTGGCCAAGGAGTACAAAGGCGTGACCTTCACCCCGGAAACCTTCACCAACGCCTACGGCCTGGGGGAGCAGTTCACCGACGCGGGCGTGATGGACGGCGACTGGGCCGGCCGCATCCGCGCCTCCGGCGACTATGGCAACTTCCAGGGGCCGTGGAACAACGGCAACGTCGGCAACGACCAGTTCCCCATCGTCTACCTGGCCGGCGCCGGCAGCGACAGCTACGCCCTCTTCTTCGACAACCAATACAAGCAGGTCTGGGCTTTCGACAAGGCCCCCTGGCGGGCGGTGATGCGCGGCGAGGCGCTGCGCTTCTACCTGCTGGCCGGCCCCGACCTGCCCGACCTGCGCCAGGACTATATGGAGCTGACCGGCCGGCCGCCCGTCCCCCCCAAGAAAGCCCTGGGCCTGTGGATCTCCGAGTACGGATTCGACAACTGGGCCGAGCTGGAGGACAAGCTGCGCACCCTGCGCGAGAACCGCTTCCCGGTGGACGGGTTCGTGCTCGACCTGCAGTGGTACGGCGGCATCCAGGCCAACTCCGACGACACGCGCATGGGCTCGCTGACCTGGGACGAGGCCAACTTCCCGGACCCGCAGGAAGAGATCGCCCGGCTGCGCGACGAGGAGGGCGTGGGGATCGTGGTCATCGAGCAGTCGTACGTCGGCAAGGGCCTGCCCGAGCACGCTGCGTTGGCGGAGGAAGGGTACCTGGTCCGGGACGGCTGCGAGACATGCCCGCCGGCCTACCTGGCCAGCAACCCCTGGTGGGGCCAGGGCGGCATGATCGACTGGACCAACGACGCCGCCGGGGCTTTCTGGCACGACTGGAAGCGCCAGCCGCTGATCGCGGCCGGCGTCGTCGGCCACTGGACCGACCTGGGCGAGCCCGAGGCCTACAAGGCCGGCGCATGGTACTGGGGGTTCAGCGAGGGCGACGAGTCGCTGCACGGCCACGCCGACGTCCACAACCTCTACAACCTGAAGTGGTCCCAGAGCATCTACGAGGGGTACGTCCGCAACGGCGATGCCCAGCGGCCGTTCATCCTCTCCCGCTCGGGCACCTCCGGCATCCAGCGCTACGGCACGGCCCTGTGGTCGGGCGACATCAGCAGCCTGCTCACCAGCCTGGCCGGGCACCAGAACGTGCAGATGCACATGGCCATGTCGGGCGTGGACTACTACGGCGCGGACATCGGCGGGTTCTTCCGCCAGGGCGGCAACGTCGACGAGATGTACACGCAGTGGTTCGCCAGCGGCACGGCCTTTGACATCCCCGCCCGGGCCCACACCTTCAACCTGTGCAACTGCAACGAGACCGCCCCCGATCGCGTCGGCGACCTGCAGAGCAACCTGGCCAACGTGCGCCAGCGCTACGAGCTCAGCCCGTACCTGTACTCGCTGGCCCACCGGGCCTACCTCTACGGCGAGCCGGTGATCCCGCCGCTCGTCTACTACTACCAGACCGACCCCAACGTGCGCGAGCTGGCCGGCGAGAAGCTGCTCGGCCGCGACCTGCTGGTGGCGGCGGTGGCGCAGTCGGGGCAGGTGGAGCGGGATGTCTACCTGCCGGCCGGCACCTGGGTCGATTACCACAGCGGCCGGTGGTACCGCAGCACGGGCCAGAGCTTTGGCCCCTTCCTGGTCTACCCCGGTGGCCTGTTCCGGCTGCCCATGTTCGTCCGCGCCGGGGCGATCATCCCGCAGATGTACGTGGACGAGCAGACGATGAACGTCCTGGGCCGGCGGCTCGACGGGAGCACGCGCGATGAGCTGATCGTCCGCGTCTACGCCGACGCCGTGCCCAGCGAGTTCACCCTCTACGAGGACGACGGCCAGACCGTCGCCTACCAGCAGGGCCAGGTGCGCACGACGCTTCTCTCGCAGCGGCTGGCGGGAGACACGGAGACGGTCACGATCGCCCCGGCCGGCGGCACCTACGCCGGCGCGCCCGAGCGGCGCGACAACGTCGTCCGGCTCTTCACCGACGGGCTGGTCGCCGGCAGCGTCGCCCTGAACGGGGCGGTCCTGCCCGAGTACGGCAGCGCCGCCGAGCTGGCCGCGGCCGACAGCGGCTGGTACGACGCCGGGAACGGCCAGGTCGTGGCGCGGTCCGGCTCCATGGCCGTGAGCGCGGCCAAGGAGTTCGTCTTTGCCCTGGCCCGGCCGCCGGCCGTGACGCCGCAGCCTACGCCCGAGCCGCTGCCGGCCTACTGGCCCACGGACGGCTGGCGGGCCTCCACGCCGGAGATGCAGGGCATGGACTCGGCGCAGCTGGCCCGGGCCGTCGATTACGCCTACCGCAAGCTGCCGCTGCGGCGCATGCTGCTGATCCGCCACGGCTACGCGGTGCTGGATGCCTCCTTCTACTGGCCGGCGCCCCTGCCGGAACTGGACCGCGCGGCGGTCACGATACCCTTTCTCTCCACCCTGGTCGGCATCGCCATCGACCAGGGGCGGATCGAGAGCGTCCAGCAGCCGGTGCTCGACTTTTTCCCCGGGCGGACGATCGCCAACCTGGACGAGCGGAAGCAGGCGCTGACGGTGGAGCACCTGCTGACCATGGCGGCGGGGTTCGAATGCGATCCAGCAGAGACGACGGCGCAGATGCGCGCCAGCGCCGACTGGGTGCAGTACGTGCTGGACCTCCCCATGCAGGCGCAGCCGGGAAGCGGCTTCTCCTACTGCCCGGTCACGAACCACCTGCTATCCGCCATCGTGCAGCAGGCCACCGGCATGAGCGCGCTCGACTATGCCCGCGAGAACCTCTTCCAGCCGCTGGGCATCGTCTCCGTGACCTGGTCGGCCGACCCCCAGGGCGTCAGCGACGGGTGGGGCGCGCTGCAGATGGCCCCTGAGGACATGGCCAAGCTCGGCTACCTCTACCTGAACCAGGGGCAGTGGGACGGCCGGCAGGTGGTCTCGGCGGCCTGGGTGCAGGCCGCCACGAGCGCGCGGGGTTCCAGCGAGGCGGGCGGGTATGGCTATGGCTGGTGGACCGACGCGGGCGGCGGTTACAACGCCTGGAACCCGGACGGGGGGCAGGTGCTGGTCGTCGAGCCCGGCGCGCAGGGAGTAGCCGTCCTGACCGGCCTGGTGCAGCAGGCCGACCCGCTCGGGCTCCAGCTGCTATGGGCGGCCTATGTCGTGCCGGCCGTCCAGTCGGACGGGCCGTTGCCGGAGAACCCGGCCGGCCTGGCCGCGCTGCAGGCGGCCGTCGCCGCCGCGGGCGAGGGCCCCCAGCCGCAGCCGGTGCCGCCCCTGCCGGCGATCGCCGGGCAGGTCTCCGGGCAGACCTACCGGCTCGACGCCAACGACATCGGCTGGGAGGCCATCACCCTGACCTTCCCCGGCGGCTCCGCGGCCCAGCTCAGCCTAGTCGGGGGCGGGATGCGGGTCGATCTGCCCGTGGGGCTGGACAATGTCTGGCGGGCCACCCCGCCCGATGCGCCGGTGGGGTCGCGCGGGCTGGCCGCGCGGGGGTGGTGGGAGGATGAGGCGACCTTTGTGGTGGAAGTCGCCGTCCCGTACACCCGGGAGTCCGTGCGGCTATCGCTGGCCTTTGCCGGCGACGCGGTGGAGGTGCGCATCGAGGAGATGGGCGGCTCGCTCACCATAGTGGGCCACCGGCAGCAGTAGGGGCGAGCCCTTCCAGGATCACCACCGCCGCGGCCTTGTCCAGCGGCTTGTTCCCGCTCCCGCACTTTGGGCTGTGGATGCAGCTCGGGCAGCCCTCCTCGCACGGGCAGTCGCGGACCGTCTCCAGCGTCGCCCGCCAGAGATCGGCCAGCACACCAAAGCCGTGCTCGGCGATGCCCACGCCGCCGGGGACACCGTCGTAGATAAAGACCTGGGCCTCCCCGGTGTCGGGGTGCCGCGGCGTGGAGAGCCCGCCGATGTCCAGCCGATCGCACATGGCAAAGAGCGGCAGCAGGCCGATGGCGGCGTGCTCCACCGCGTGCAGCCCGCCGGCCAGGTCCAGCCCGCGCAGCGCCACCCGCCGGCAGAGGCCGTCCGGCACGTCGAACCAGACGGCCACCGTGTCAAAGGTCTGCGCCGGCATGTCCAGCGGCACCTCGCCCAGCACCTGCTGGCTGAAGTGGGCGATGCGCCGATAGGCGATGACCCGCTGCGTGACCCGCACCTCCCCCAGGTAGGCCTGGCTGCGCCCGACGCGCTGGTGCTGAAAGGAGCGGAGGATGTGCAGGTCGGTCACGTCGAGCGGCTGGGTGTAGTAGTCGACCTCGCTGCGCTTCAGGCGGGCGTAGCCGGCCTCGCCGTCCAGCTCGACCACGCGGTAGCTCTCCCCCTGGTGCAGGTAGATGGCCCCCGGGTGGACCCGGTACGGGGCCATGGTGGCCTCGACCGTCTCCAGCAGTTGCCCCTGCTCGTCGAGGAGGTCCAGGCTGTCCGGCGAGGAGGTGCGGATGCCGACGTCCTGGGCCGGGTAGCGTGCCGGGCCGGTGTAGAACCAGCGCCGGCCGCGGGGGGCCAGCTCGCCGGCCTCGGCCAGCTCCCAGGCAGCCTGACGCATCTCGGCACCGAAGAGGGCCTCGTCGGCATCCTCCAGCGGCTGCTCGTAGGCGGCGCAGCGCAGCTGGTCGGCCAGGACGTAGGGGTTGGCCAGGTTGGTGCGGGCCTGCTCGTGCGGCCGGCCGAAGAGCTCCTGGGGGTGACGGGCAAAGTACTGGTCCAGGGGGTTGTCGCCCGTGACCAGGAAGGACAGGGCGTGCCCGCTGCCGCGCCCGCTGCGGCCGGCCTGCTGCCAGGTCGAGGCGATCGTGCCGGGGTAGCCGTTGAGCACGGTCGCGTCCAGGTCGCCCACGTCGATGCCCAGCTCCAGGGCGTTCGTCGCCGTCACCCCCAGGAGCTGCCCGTGGAACAGGCCCTGCTCGATCTCGCGGCGCTGCTGCGGCAGGTAGCCGGCCCGGTAGGCGCGGATGCGCTCGGCCTTGTCGGGGGCGGTGCGGGCCAGGTCCTCGCGGGCCATGCGCAGCATCAGCTCGGCCACGGCGCGGGCCCGGGCAAAGGCGATGGTGCGGATGCCGGCCCGCACGAGCTCGGTGAACAGGTAGGCCGCCTCGGCGGTGGCCGAGCGGCGCTCGCCGGTGGCCTCGGAGAGGAGCGGGGGGTTCCACAGGCAAAAGTCGCGGCTGCCGGCGGGGGCGCCGTCCTGGTCCACGACCTGCATCGGCAGGCCGGTGAGCGCCTGCAGGTGCTCGCCGGGGTTGGCCATGGTCGCCGAGGCGGCGATAAAGGTGGGCTCGCTGCCGTAGGACGCGCAGAGGCGGCGCAGGCGGCGCAGGACCCCGGCCACGTGCGAGCCGAAGATGCCGCGGTAGACGTGGGCCTCGTCGACCACGACAAAGCGCAGCCCCTCCAGAAAGGGGCGCCACAGGGCGTGGTTGGGCAGGATGCCCACGTGCAGCATGTCCGGGTTGGTCAGGATGATCTGGCCGCGGCGGCGCAGCCTGCCGCGCGCCTGCTGAGGAGTGTCGCCGTCGTAGGTGCCGAAGCGCGGCGGGTCGGGGAGCGGGTCGGCCAGCTCGTGCAGCACGCGCAGCTGGTCCTGGGCCAGCGCTTTGGTGGGAAAGAGGTAGAGGGCGCGGCCACCCGGCTCGGACAGGAGCGCGTCGAGGACGGGGAGGTTGTAGCAGAGCGTCTTGCCGCTGGCCGTGGGCGTGGTCACCACCAGGTGCTGGCCCTGGCGGGCCAGGTCGAGCGCGCGGGCCTGGTGGCTGTAGAGGCGGGCGATGCCCAGGGAGGACAGGACCTCCTCCAGCGCCGGGTGCAGGGGGTAGGCCGGCCGGCCGTAGCGCGCCGGGCGGGCCGGCAGCCGCTCCACGTGGCCGACCTGGCGGCGGTAGCCCGCCTGGCGGGTCAGGGACTCCACAAAGTTCTTGAGGTTCATTCCTGCTCCTGCCAGGGCACGCTGTCCTCAAGCGGCAACGTCGCCGCCCTCCCTCCCGCAGCGGCGCGCCAGGGCATGGCCCAGGACCAGCATGGCAAAGGCCGGCAGGGCCAGCATGCGCCGCCAGCGCCAGGGCTGGCGCAGCAGGCGGTAGAGCCACTCCAGGCCCAGCCGCCGCATCCAGGCCGGCGCCCGCGGCACCCGGCCGGAGATATAGTCGAAGGTGCCGCCCACGCCGACGCCCACAACAGCTCCCAGGCGGGGCAGGTTCCGCCGCAGCCAGAGGTCCTGCTGGGGGGCGCCGTAGGCCACCAGGAGGACCTGGGGGGCCGCGGCGCGGACGCGGGCGACGATCGCCTCCTCCTCGGCCGGGTCGGGGGAGCCGGCGTAGGTGCCGGCGATCGCCAGCGTGGGATAGTCCTCCTGCAGGCGGCGGGCCGTCTCCTCGGCTACGCCGGGGCCTGCGCCCAGCAGGAAGAGCCGGTAGCCGCGGGCGGCGGCCAGGGCCGCCAGCCTGCGCGAAAGCTCGACGCCGGGGACGCGCCCGCGGAAGGGTGTGCCCAGCAGGCGGCCGGCCCAGACCAGGCCGACGCCGTCGGGGACGGCCAGGTCGGCGGCCTGCAGCGTCTCGCGGAAGGCGACGTCCCGGCGGGCGCGCATGACGAACTCGGGGTTGACCGTGGCCACCTGGCGCGGCCGGCCCTCCTGGACGAAGCGTTCCACCCAGGCCACGGCCTCGTCCTCGGTGACGTCGTGGACGAGGATGCCGAGGATCGAATGGCGCTGTGGGAACGCCTGTGTCGTCGTGGGTGTCTCCATCTTGCTCCAATTATAGTACACCAGCCCCTCTCCGTCAACGCGCTTGCCTTCCCCTGTGAGCTGCGCTATAATGCCCTCGGCCACGACGCCGTGGCGCGGTCCCCGCCGGCGGGGCGGGCCCATGGGGGTGCCTGTGGACGACGTTGTCACCGAGACCCTGCTGAGGGAAGCGGTGCAGGAGCTATCGCCGCGTGTGCGGAAGCTGATCGCCCGTGCCCTGGACGAGGCCATCCCGGCGGCTGCCGGCGTGCCCCAGCGCCTGCTGCAGGCGCTGGTGGCGGCCCTGGCCCAGCCCGACCCCGCCCAGTCCGCGGCCCCGCTCCGCGCCGAGGGCAGCCGCTGGGCCGCCGAGGACCGCTCTGTCGCTGTCCTGGCCGAGGAGGCCATCCAGGCCCTGCGCATCCTGGGCGCGCATCTCCGCCCGCTTCTGCTGGGCGAAGAGGACCAGGCCGAGGGCGTGCGCCTGGCGTTCCTGTCCGAGGTCCTGGCCGGCTACGTCCAGGCCCGCGAGGAGATCGCCGCCCAGCGCCGGGCCACGGATCTCTCCGCCCGCATGAGCGAGCTGGCCGCCCTGCACAAGGTGATCAGCGCGGCCAACTCCAGCCTGGACCTCGATGCCACCCTGCACCTGGTCGTGCGCACCGTGGCCGAGGTCATGCAGGTCGATGTCTGCGAGCTCTACCTGTTCGAGCCCGACCGGGATACCCTGCTGTTGGGCGCCTCGGTGGGCCTCAACCCGGAGGCCGAAGGCCGGCTGCGCATCCCGTTGGGCGAGGGGGTCACGGGCTGGGCGGCGCAGCAGGGCCGGCCGGTCGCCGTCGCCGACGTCCGCCAGGAGCCGCGCTTCCTCTACGAGCCGCTGCTGCAAGAGGACCCCTACCGCTCCCTCCTCTCCGTGCCGATCATCCTCTACACGCAGGAGGAGCTCGTCGGGGTGATCAACCTGCGCACGCGCGACGTGCGCACCTACAGCGCCGACGAGATCAAGTTCCTGGAGACAGTGGCCGGGGAGATGGCCATCTCCCTGGAGAACGCCCGGCTATACCAGGAGACCGACGAGCGGCTGCGACAGAAGGTGGTCGAGCTGACCACGCTGCAGCGCGTCTCGGCCATGGTCGCCAGCACGCTGGAGCTGGACAAGACGCTGGGGCTGATCGCCGAGCAGGCGGCCAGGCTGGGGCAGGCGGACATGGCGGCGATCGTGGAGTGGAGCTCGCCCGATCACGAGCCCGGTGTGGTGGCGCACTGGGGGCTGGCTCAGGAGACGGCCGGGCACCTGCAGCGATGGCTGCGCCACGGCGAGGTCTATGCGCGGATCGCCGCAGCCGACCGGGCGGTGACGCTGCACGCCGACGACGCCACCGAGCCGGGCCGCCAGGCTGCCGAGACCGGCCTGCACCTGCTGCTCTGCATCCCCCTGCGCGGCAAGGAAGGGCTGCTGGGCACCATCGGCCTGCGCACCGGCCGGCCCGAGGGCTTTGCCCCCGAGCAGATTGACCTCCTGACCGTCTTTGCCGACCAGGCGGCGATGGCCATCGAGAACGCCCGCCTCTACGAGGAGCTGCGCCGCTCCCTGGAGATAAAGTCCACCCTGCTGCAGGAGATGCACCACCGGGTGCGCAACAACCTGCAGGCGGTGGCCTCGCTGCTGAACATGCAGATGCGCCGGGAGCCCTCCCTGCAGGTGGCGCGCTCCCTGGAGGAGAGCGCCTCGCGCATCCAGAGCATCGCCGTCGTCCACGACCTGCTCTGCCAGGAGAACCTGGGCGTCACCACCGTGCAGGCGGTGGCCCGGCAGGTGCTAGAGGTGGCCCGCTCGCACCTGGCCCGGCCCGGCCTGGAGCTGCGCTGCCAGATCGTCGACGAATCGCCCCTGCCAATCGGGTCCAAGGAGGCCACGCTGCTGGCCCTGCTGGTCAACGAGCTCTTCTCCAACGCCATCGCCCACGGGCTGGCCGGCCAGGAGCACGGCACCGTCGTCGTGGATGCCTACCTGGCCGACGGGCGCGTGGTCCTGCAGGTCAAGGACGATGGGCAGGGACCGGTGCCGGGCGAGAACAGCGAAGGCGGGCTGGGGCTGCAGATCATCCGCGCCCTGGTCACGCGCGACCTGGGGGGCACCTTTGCCCTGCAGCGGGACGGGGATTGGACGGTGGCCATCGTCTCGTTCCCCTACCGCCAGCCCAAGGACCTCGGCGAGAGCCCGCAGTCCGGCGGACCGACCCGGCCGCGCTGAACGGCCTCCTCCGGCGCGCCCATCGAGCCGCACAGAGGATACGATGCCACATCGCGTGGGTGCGCTTCTCCGGAGGTGGGGGGGATGGGTGGAAAGTACGTGGCGCCGGCCGGCTTCCGGGTACGCCCTGCTGGCCCTGGCCGTCGCCGTGCTCGCCCTGGCCACCTGGAAGAGCCCCGCCCTCGTGTACGACATCGGGACCGCCGGGGATGACCTCTACGTGCGCCAGTTCTACATCCCGGAGCACGGCAGCGGCGGTACCTACCGCTGGAGCAAGGGCCTCTCCTACATCAAGCTGGTCCATGCGCACAGGATGGGCGAGGATCTGGAGGTGGCCCTCCAGGTGGCCGGCTGGCCCGAGGGGCTGGGCTCGCCCCGCGTGCAGGTCCTGGCTGAAGGCCGCCTGCTCATGGATTTCGTCGCCCCAAGCGCCACCAGCGAGCATTGGGCGACGCTCCACACCGGCGACTATCCCGACCACAACCTGGACATGGGCGAGATCATCCTGCAAGTGCGCTCGGATACCTTCACGCCGACCGCCAACCCGCGGACGCTGGGGGTCGCCCTGGACGCGGTGCTCGTCCGGCGGCTGCCGCAGTGGTGGCTGCTGGGGGTGGAGCTGATCGGAGGCGCCGGCCTCTGGCTGCTGCTGCGCTGGCGGACGCGGGATGCCGCCGGGGCCGTCCGCTGGGTCGCCCTGCTCCTGCTGACACTCGTCGCCATGGGCTGGCTCTACCAGCCGCAATGGCTTTCCTACCCGCTCTACCTGGGCTGCGTGGCCGCGGCCGGCCTGCTGGCCCTGCCCCTGCTGCTGCGCCGGCCGCTCGTGGGAGCCGCCCTGTGGGCCATCCTGCTGCTATTTCTCCTGCTGCCGCGGCTGCTGGGCACCTGGGTCATGGACGACGCCTACATCTCCTTCCGCTACGCCCAGAACCTGGTGCAGGGCCACGGCCTGGTCTATGACCCGGGCGAGGTGGTGGAGGGCTATACCAACTTCCTCTGGACGATGCTGGCCGCCCTGGCGCTGGCCCTGGGCGGACACCTGCCGGCCCTGTCCGGCCTGGTCAACACACTCCTGGGCCTGGGCACGCTCGTGCTGGTGTTCCACATCGGCCGGTGGGCCGTCGGGCGGTCCTCGGCCTGGCCCCTCGTGCCGGTGCTGGTGCTGGCGCTGAACGGCGGTTTTGCCGCCTACACGGTGACGAACAGCGGCATGGAGACGGCCCTGTTCACCTTCCTGGTCACCCTGGCGATCTGGCTCTATGCGCGGGCCGGCCCCCGGGGCCGCGGCCTGCTCCTGGCCGGCCCGGTGTTGGCGCTGGCCACGCTGACCCGGCCCGAGGGCCTGCTGGTCGTCGGCGTGACCTTCCTCCACGCCGCCGTGCTGGCCTGGCGGGAGCGCCGCCCGTGGCACACGCTGCTGGGGCCGGCCCTGCTCTTCCTATCTATCTTCCTGCCCTACTTCGCCTGGCGCTTCAGCTACTACGGCTACCTGCTGCCCAACACCTTCTATGCGAAGACCGGCGGGGGCATCCACCAGGTGTGGCGGGGGCTCGTCTATGCCTGGGACTACCTGCTCTTCCGGGGCCTGCCGATGATCCTGGTCTCCCTGGTCGGGGCGGTGCTGGCCGGGTGGGCCTGGCTCCGCCGGCGGTCCGGGGGAAGAACGGAACCGGTGCCGGCCGGCTCTGTGGCGCTGCCTCCCTACCTGGCCCTCCTGGCCGCCTGCTACGCCGTCTACGTGGTCTGGGTGGGCGGCGACCACTTCCCCGGGTTCCGCTTCTTCGTCCCGATCATGCCGGCGCTGGCCCTGCTCTTCTTGCCGATGGTGCGGGCCATCGCCCAGTGGCTGGAGGCCTCCTGGCGGAAGCGCGCGGCCCTGTCCTACGTCCTGGCGGCGATCGTGCTCCTTTCCCAGGTCGTGCCGGCGGTGCACCTCCTGCCGCTGGGGGAGCTCTGGGACGGCATTGCCGACGGAATGTCCTACGTCGTGCTCAAGGGCTACTCCGGACTGTGGCTGCGCGAGAACACTCCCCCGGACACCGTGCTGGTGGCCACCGGCGCCGGGGCCATTGCCTACTTTGCCGAGCGGCGCACGATCGACGCCTGGGGCCTGAACGACCTCCACATCGGCCACCAGGAGATGCCCACCATGGGCCAGGGTTCGGCCGGCCACGAGAAGAAGGACATCGACTATGTCCTGGCCCAGCAGCCCGACTATATCCTGTGCATCTGGAGCTACTACTTCGAGGACGATCCCCGCCTGAAGTACGAGTACCACGTCCGGAAGGTGCTCGGAGCCGACGGGGGTGAGATCTGCTGGTACGAACGGAACGACAGGCGATGAAGGCGCTGCTCTTCCTGGCCGAGCATTTCCGCTTTGCCCCGTTCGCCGCCACCAGCGACGTGGCCGGCCCCCCGCCGCCCTCCCAGGATGTGGCCGAGGCGGTGGTCGCCTTTGTCCACTGCGAGGAAGAGGACGAGGCCAGGCGCTCGGCGGTGCTGACGCGAGTGCTGAAGCAGATCAAGTGGCTGGCCGGCAAGAAGGGCCTGCGCCGGGTCGTGCTGCACTCCTTCACCCATCTCTCCACGAGCAAGGCGGCGGCGGAGTTTGCCCAGGCCTTCCTGGAGGAGCTGGCCGGCCGGCTGCGGCGGGCCGGCTACGAGGTCGCCCTGACCCCCTTTGGCTACACCTGCTCGTGGGAGCTGTCCGTGTACGGCGAGTCGCTGGCCAAGGTGTTCGTGGACATCTAGGAAAGGGCCTGCCCCCACCCGATCTTCTGCGCGTCCCCCGGACCACCCAGCTCCAGGTAGGCGCTCTCCACGTTCAGGCGGTGCGGCCCGGCGTTGCCCTCGGGGTGGCGGAAGCTTATGTGCGCGCAGGCGGCCACGGCCTCCTCTACCGTCTTCCCTTCCCCGACAGCGCGGGCCACGTGCCCGTGCAGCTCGGCCAGGTAGGCGCGGTCCTCCTTGAGCCGGCTGCGGATTTCCTGCACGGAGGTCGTGGGGTGGCCGTGACCGGGGACGAGGACGCGGATCTCCCAGCCGGCCAGCATGGTCAGGGTGCGCTCGTAGGCCGCCAGGCTGTGGCTGACAAAGGGGATCTCCAGGTCGCTGAGCATGTCGCCGGCCCACAGCGTGGCACCGTCGGGATGGTAGACGACCAGCTCATCGGCCGCGTGCCCGGGGGCGTGGACCAGCCGCAGCACCTGGTCGCCCACGCGGGTCTCCATCTTCTCGGCGAAGGTCGCGTCGGGGCTGGGGATGACAAAGGGTCGGGTTCGCCCGATGCGGTGTTCGGCCTCGTGACGGGCGATCTCCTGTTGGATCAGGCCGCCCGCGCGCTGTACCTCGGCATCGTAGCCGGCCTGGGCCAAGATGCGGACGCCGGGAAAGTGCTCCGGCCCGAGGACGTGGTCCCAGTGGCTGTGGGTGATGATCAGCGTCGCGGGCCGGGCCTCCCGCTCGGCCAGGAAGCGGGCGATGGCGGCGATCTCCTGCGGCAGGACGCCGGGGTCGATCAGGCCGGCCTGCCCCTGGCTGAGGAACAGGCCGCTGTTGGTGACAAAGACGGAGCTCTGCACGCACCACAGGTGAGGGGTCAGCTGCGTCGGGCCGCCGGTCATCTTCCGTACCTCCTCTGCCACAGCGTGGCTGGCGGCATTATACGGGACCGCTCCCCCGGCGTCAAGCCGGCCGGTGCGGTCGGGAGCCCGCCATCTCTGCAGGTTGACCCTGGCGCGCTCCGCCCACAACCGGAAGCGCGACGACCCGGGGCGGCACGAACCGCCCGGCAGAACCCGGGCTCCAACTGGGCGAGGCGCTGCGCATTCGTGTGCCACCGACAAAAAAGGCGCGCACACGGGCTGGTGATTGCCCGGAACCCGGATACCGGAAGATGAAGCATACAGCGGGGATGCGTCGGGGATGCGTCGGCCGGGCCGGCGCATCCCCGACGTCGCGTGTCACCCATGCGGCCGCAGCCCGGCTCACTCTGTGGGCACGTCCTCACCAGGGAGCCCCAGCGTGGAGGAGCCCTTGTACTCCACGGCGCTGTAGCTGCTGGCGCCGTCCGCGAGGT
>CAZTIG010000051.1:0-31633 GCA_964613665.1 uncultured Chloroflexia bacterium | reverse complement strand
GGGCTGAGATCGGCCTTCTCGGTCATCCAGACAAAGTAGTCCGTCTGGCCGGCGGCGTCGATCTCCTCGAGGACCAGCGGTTCGATCTTCTGCAGGGCGGCCTGGTCGGCCGTTGTGGCCAGTACGTTGATGGGCAGCATGGCTACCACCAACACCAGGATGCCGCAGAAGGAGAGAACTTTTCGCCAGCTCATGGGCTTTCCTCCTCAGGCGAATTGGGAACCGGGGCTCCGGAACGGGCTTGCCGGGCAACTGCGCGGGCACCCGGCCGGAGGTGCTGAAAGGCCGGAAGATACGCTGCTGCTACACCTCCTTTCGCTGGTCTGGCGGCAACAACGGGAACGCCTCGCATCGCACGCGGGAGCTGCCCTGTCAGGTGTCGTACCTGTCCGCTGCCCTCTGCCGCAAGGCTGCCGCACTCACGAAACTGTCTGGAAGAAACCTGTGTGCCGCCAACCGGGAGGACCGAGCACGCCAGGTTGAAGCATGGCCCTATCATACCACCAGGGGCGGGGCTTGTCAATAGTATTCGACTGACACTGCCTATCGCCGGCTTGACAGCGCCCCAGTCCGGGGCGATAATAGCGCCGTGAGAGGAGGGCCCATGGCCGCGCGCAGCCCAGGCGGAGAGATCAGCGCGGTGAGCGGCCCGGCCCGCCGCGCCGGGCTACTGCCGGGCGACCGCCTGCTCGCCGCCAACGGCCGGCTGCTGCGCGACGTGATCGATTTCCGCTTCTACGCCGATGGGCCGGCAGCCACGCTGCGCTTTCGCCGCGGGGACGAGGAACGTGTCGTGCGCCTGCGCCGGCCGGCCGGCGCCGACTGGGGCCTCGAGTTCCGCGAGCCCCTCTTCGACGGCGTGCGCCGCTGCTGCAACCGCTGCCTCTTCTGCTTCGTGGACCAGCTCCCCTGCGGCTGGCGGCGCTCGCTCTACCTGCGCGACGACGACTTCCGCCTCTCTTTCCTCTATGGCAACTTTGTCACCCTCAGCAACCTCCGCCCCCAGGACTGGCAGCGCATCGGGGAGCAGCGCCTCAGCCCGCTGTACGTCTCGGTCCACGCGACCGACCCGGAGTTGCGCCGGACGCTGCTCGGACGCGCGCGCCTGCCCGACATCCGCCAGCAGCTGGCCCTCCTGGGCGAGCTGGGCATCGCCGTCCACACCCAGGTGGTGCTCTGCCCGGGGATCAACGATGGCCCCCAACTGGAGCGCACCCTGGCCGACCTGGAAGCGCTGGCCGGCGTAGTGCGCTCGGTGGCCCTGGTGCCGGTCGGGCTGACCCGCTTCCGGGCGCCGCTGCTGTCCGACCTGCGGCCCTACACTGCCGCGGAGGCCCGTGCCCTGGTGGCGTGGGCCGTCCCGCGGCAGCGGGCCTATCGGCGGCGGATCGGCCGCGCTTTCCTCTACCTGGCCGACGAGTTCTACCTCCTGGCCGGCCGGCCCGTCCCCTCCGCCTGCTCCTACGACGGCTTCCCGCAGATCGAGAACGGCGTGGGCCTGGTGCGCGAGCTGCTGGACGACTGGGCGCGCACGCGCCGGCGAATGCCCGCGGCCCTGCCGCGGCCGCGGCGGGTTGTCCTCGTCAGCGGCGCCCTGGCCGCGCCCCTGCTCCAGGGTCTGGCGGCGGAACTGTCGGCACGCGTCCCCGGCCTGGCGGTCGAGGTCCTCCCCGTGCCCAACACCACCTTCGGTCCTGCCGTCACCGTCTCCGGCCTGCTGACCGGCGCGGCGCTGCGGGCGCACCTGCCGGCAGCGGCGCCGGCCGACCTCGTCTTCCTGCCTCAGGCCGCCTTCGACGCCCGGGGGCGCACCCTGGACGGTGTCACCGTGGGAGAGCTGGAGCGGGAGCTCGGCCGGCCGGTCGTCCTGGCCGAGCGCATGAGCCAGGTGCTACGGGCCGTCTGCGCCGGGCAACCGTGGTCCTGAACGCCGATCGCTGATGGCTGACCGCTGATACCTGATCGCTCCGCAAAGAGCCTCCCTCCCGCCGGCCTGCACCCACGGGAGGGAGGCATACTGGATCTGCGCTTCGAACGCGAGAACGTTCCAACGTGGGAACGTGCCAACGTGCTAACGTGCCAACGTTCTCTACGGCAGCTCGTAGACCACGACCACGCTGATGCTGACGGAGAAGGAGCCGGCCGGCATGGGCACGGCCGCCTGTGCCAACTCCATCCCGCCCTTGCCGTAGTAGTCCGCGGCAGGGACGTATCCGCCCGACTCGCTGACCGAGAGCACCTTGCCCAGGGTGACGCCCATCGCCTGGGCCATCTCCTGGGCCCGCTTCTGGGCGTCGGCGATGGCCTTCTGGCGGGCCTGGGTGGCCAGCGCGTCCGGGTCGGCGAGGCTGAAGGAGACCTCGCTGACGGTGTTGGCCCCGGCCTCCACCGCGGCCGAGAGCAGCGTCCCCACCTTGGCCAGGTCGCGCAGGGTGACGCGCACGGTGTGGGTGAGGTGATAGTCGATCACCCCGGTCGGCTGCCCGGTCTGGGGGTCGTAGCGCTGCTCGACCCAGAGATAGTAGCTGGCGGTGCGGATGTCGGCCTCGGCCACTCCCGCGGCCTGCAGGGCCGCCAGGATGCTCTCCATCTTGCGGCCGGCATCGGCCATGACGGCCGCGGCGTCGTCCCGCTTCAGGTCCACCCCCAGGGTCAGGTAGACGACGTCCGGGTCGGCCTCGACCTTGCCCGTGCCGACCACCGTCAGGCCGGGGGTGTAGGAGCTATAGACCGGGGGAACGATGCTGCTTTGGGCATAGGCGGTGCCCGCACCCCCACTGCCGGCAACGGCCGGCTGTCCGGTGGGACCGCACGCGCCCAGGATCACGGGAACCAGCAGGATGAGGACGAACAGGTGCTTGACACGCATGGGAAACCTCCTCTCTCTTTCTTCTCAGCTCTTGACTTCTTTGCGGGCCTGGCGCCGCCGGCGGCGGACCAGCCAGACGATCAGCAGGACCGGCAGGCCGAAGAGAACGGCGATGGGCAGCAGGACGATGAGCGCCCAGATAAGCAGGCTCAGCAGCCCCTGCAGGATCTGCACCAGGGCCCGGGCGGCGCCGTTGACCGTGCGCGACGGATCGTATCCTTCCTCCACGACCGGCTGCTCGATCTCGGGCTCGCGCGGCAGCAGCTCCACGGTGATGGTGGCCAGGGCCGTCATCTGCTGCAGGTAGTTCTGCCGCCCCTGGATGCGCTCGATCTCGCCTCGCACCTCGGTCAGCCTGTTGTAGATGTCCAGGATGGCCTGGGCCTTTTCCTGGGCGTTGCCGGAGCTCTGGCGCACCTCGGCCAGCAGGGCGCGCAGCTCCGTCTCCGTGGCCTGCAGGGTCCGCAGACGCGACTCCAGGTCGACGTACTCGTCGGTGACGTCCTGGCCGGAGATCGACTCGGCGCTGACCTTGCCGGCCAGGCCGCGCAGCTGGGCCATGGCCTCGTCGAAGCGCTCGGCCGGCACGCGCAGCGTCACGGTGGCCGCCAGGCGGTCGCTGGCGGTGCGGTAGGAGCTGGAGCTGACGATGTAGCCGCCCATGCTCTTGGCCATGCCCTCCACCGTGGGCAGGGCGACCTCCACATCCTCGACGACGATCGAGATCTGGGCGGTGCGGATGACCATGCGCTCGTTCAGCGAGCTCGACTGGCCGGCAGTGGCGGCGTCGGCCTCCTTGCTGTAGGGCTCGTCGGCCACGGGAGCACGCTGCACGACCGCGGCCTTCCGGGCCGGCTCCTCCGTCGGGGCTAGCGCCGGGCCGCAGGCTGCCAACAGGCCCCCGAGGACCAGGAGCGCCAGCAGCAGGTACTTGTTCCGGTTCATCTTCTTCCTCCTACGCAAGGGGTCATCTTCCATCGAGCCATGCCATGGTGACCGAGTCGGCGCGTTCTGTCAAGTCGGGTGCAACGTCGGCGCTACAGACGGAAGGCACGGCAAAAGCTTACGCGCACGGCTCGTCCCGCAAAGTCCCAAAAACAGTACTTCTCTCCTATTGACATGCTGGGCCCCGCAGCGTATGATGGTCTCACATAATTCCGTTCGCGTACTGATTGCGGGAGTACTGCGATGCGTAGAAAAGAAACCAAAACCCGAGCGCAAAGCATGGTCGAGCTGGCCCTGATCCTGCCGATCCTGCTCCTGATCGTCCTGGGGTTGGTCGAGTTCGGGCGGGCGCTCTTTATCTACACCGTCGTCTCCAACGCCGCCCGCGAGGGGGCTCGCTACGGCATCGTCCATCCCAAGGACGAGGCCGGTATCCGCGACGCCGTCTACGAGCGGCTGATCCTGGTGCCCAGCGACACGGTGGAGATCGACATCTCCTACGACCTCTGCGAGACGTCCCCCTGCGACGTCGACAATATCACCGAGGGGCAGACGCGGGTTGTCGTGGATGTGCGGGCCGACTTTTCCATGATCACCCCGGTCATCTCGCGCATCTTTCCCCCGACGCAGATCGGCTTTTCCTCGGCGCGGACGATCGTCTCCGGCGCGCGGGCCCACAAGACGCCCATGCCGCCGACGGCGACCCCGCCGAGCGCCTGCGACTTCCCGCTGGCCGGCGTGTCGGTCAGCGGTCCGGGCACGGGGTACACAGGCGAGGACCTGGTCTACACCGCCAGCCCGAGCCCGGCCAACGCCTCGCTGCCGATCGACTACACCTGGTCGACCGACGGCCTGGTCGGCGGCCAGGGCACGGACCAGGCGACCTACAACTGGGACTCTGGCGGCTGGAAGACGGTCCGGGTCACGGCCCGGAACTGCGGGGACACACCACACTCCGACGAGATGCAGGTCCAGATCACCCAGATGCAGCTGGTCGTGACCTTCATGCCGGGCTACCCGGTTCGGGGCACCGAGAGGAACGCCAACAAGGGGAACATCCGCGCCAAGGTCCTGGTGACCGACCAGGGAGGCACCCCCGTGCTGGGCGCTACCGTGACGGTAGACATCGAGGGGGGCGTCCTGACCGATCCGGACAACGACGGCATCTATGGCTGCTGGACATCCGCGTCCGGCGACTATACCGACCGGAACGTGACCGTTACGGCGACCAAGAGCGGCTACGCCCCCGGCGGCGCGATGCTGAACACGTCGGTCAATCCGCATGTGAACTACTGTCCGTAGGCGGGAGGTATGGGGCGATGAGTACGATCTGGAAAGGCGGCATCCGAGGCTCCCGAAGACGGCCCGGCGGGCGCGGCCAGGCCGTGGTCGAGTTCGCCCTGGTGATGGTCTTTTTCCTGCTCTTTCTGCTGGCCGTGATCGACCTGGGGCGGGCCTACTTCACCGTGGTGGCCCTGGAGAACGCCGCCGCCGAGGGGGCGCTCTACGGGATGGCCAACCCGAGCTGCATCCACGAGGGCGACTGCGGCCAGTACCAGTCGGTCGAGTACCGCGTCCGGTACGAGTCGCAGAACGCCCTGCTGGACCCCGACCAGGTCACCTTTCAGGTGGAGATGGACGCCGCCAACCCCGGCACGCCCGGGACGATGATCCGGGTCACGGTGACCTATCCGTTTCGGCCGATCCTGCCCATCCTCAGCGCCTTTGGGTCGGACACGATCATCCTCAACGAGGCTGCCGATGAGCTCATCCCTTGAGGTGGGAGTGTCGCCACAGATTTGGAGGTGCAACATGCGTGAGTTTGCTTCGTTCCGCAGCCGCGGCCAGACGCTGATCCTGGTGGCCCTGGCGGCGGTGGCGCTGATCGCCTTTGTGGCCCTGGCGGTGGACGGCAGCAACGCCTACTCCGCCCGCCGCGAGGCCCAGAGCGCCGCCGACGGCGCGGCCATCGCTGGCACCTGGGTGATGGTGGAGTACACCGGCGGCTCGCCCGTGGCCGACATCCTGCGCAAGGTCAACACCTACGCCGAGTCCAACGGCGTGGCCGACACCAACGGCATACCCGGCGACCCCATCAACAACAACGTCCTGGCCTACTACGTCGACGCGGATGGCAACCGCCTGATCGACGACCAGGGCCAGGACTGGGAGCTGCACACCGGCCCGCTGATCCTGCCCTCCAATGCCCGCGGGATCGAGGCCGTGACCACCATCAGCCGGACGACCTTCTTCGCCCGGGTCATCGGGGTGAACACGATCCAGGCCAGGGCCACGGCCACTGCCCGGTACGAGATCGACGGCGGCATCCTGCCCATCGCCGTGAACGAGTACTGGGCCGGCAGCCAGGGGCACTGCCCGTACGACAACTGTGAGGAGCCCTACAGCTTCGTCCGCAACCCCGGCGAGCAGCCGCCCTTCAAGACCACCGACGGCGGGCTCACCTGGCAGCGCAACATCTGCCCCGACCCCTACAACGACAACACCTGCCAGGGACCCTACGAGGGCTACGGCGAGAACTTTGGCAAGGCCTTTGCCCTCCTGGGCGCGGATGCCAAGCCGAACTATGGCTCCCAGGACCCGCGCAGCTTCGTCCACCTGGACTATCGCTACGACGCCATGGTCGATGGGGGCTACTGGCACTGGCTGATGTCCAGCGACCAGTGGCAGCACAACGTCAAGCCCGTGGGCAAGAAGGGCGAGATGGCCGAAGTCATCGCCTCCGGCGGGTACACCAAGCAGCCGATCCCGCGGGCCCTGCACGAGCCCCCGCCAGAGTACTATATCGACGGCTGGAGCGAGTGCTGGGCGCTGCCGCACAACGAGGACAACTGCTTCAACTACCCCGAAGACGGCCGCTCGATCCCCTACGACGTGGTCCAGTTCCTCAGCGGCGCCGACGCCGCCGCCGAGGCCAAGGAGATGTACGACGACGGCAACTATGTCGACGGCCGCTTCGCCCCCGGCGAGCGCATCGTCATTATGGTGTACAACGGCTTCTCCGCGCAGCAATGGGGCAATGGGGGCAACAAGGACGACGCCGCGGTCATCGTCGGCTACTTCGGGGCGATCATCGTCGGCTACGGCAACAACTTTGACACGCAGTGCGAGCAGCACTACCACCCGACGCCGGGGGACTGGGCCAGCTACGTGCCCTGCATCGACGGCCAGCCCAACACCGTCTTTGGCATCGCCGCACCCTCGGCGCCCCTGACGATCGACCCCTCCAAGCTGCTGGAGGAGTTCCTGCCGAAGAAGATCACCCTGATCAAGTAGCAAGGGGCAAGTGTCGAGCAACAGACGGATGAGCCGGAGGAATGGCCTCCGGCTCACCGCTTTTCTGCTGCCCTGAGGCCAGGTAGCGATAGGCCACGCCGGCCAGGATGGCCGCTCCCAGGGGCAGGCAGCGCTCGTCGATATCGAAGCACGGATGGTGGTGGGTCCGCTTCCCGCCCGGCAGCGCCCCGCCCAGCCAGGCAAAGGCGCCTCCGCGGCCGGCCGCCTGGATGAGCAGGGAAAAGTCCTCCGAGCCGGTCTCCAGGCCGGCCTCCGGCGTGCTCTCCGGCCCCAGGACCTCAGCCGCCACCTCCCGCAGCAGCGCCGTCAGGGCCGGCTCGTTCTCCAGGATGGGGTAGCCCTCCGTGATCTGCAGATCGTGGCCCCCGCCCAGGCCGTCGGAGAGGGCCAGCGCCCGCCCCACCTCTTCCCAGAGGGCCTGGCGGACGGCCGGGGAGAAGGAGCGGATCGTGCCGGTGATCTCCACCTGCTCGGGAATGACGTTGTTGGCCGTGCCGCCGTGGATCGTGCCGACGGTGACCACGCACGGCTCCAGCGGGGAGATGCGCCGCGAGGGGATGGCGTAGAGCGCGTTCAACACCTGGGCGGCGATGGCGATGGGGTCCACCCCCTTGTGTGGGTAGGCCCCGTGGGCGGAGACGCCGCGGATCACGCCCGTGAAGGGGTCCACCGCCGCCATGAAGGGGCCGCTGCGGGTGTGCAGCTTCCCCACGGGCAGGCCGGCGTCCACGTGCAGCCCGAAGACGGCCTCCACGCCGGCCATGGCCCCGTCGGCGATCATGTGCCAGGCCCCGCTCCTGCCCGCGGCGTCGCGGTCCTCCTCCGAGGGCTGGAAGAGGAAGCGCACCCGCCCGCGCGCCGGAGGCTCCTCGGCCAGGAGCACGGCCGCCCCCAGCAGCCAGGCCATGTGGGCGTCGTGGCCGCAGGCGTGCATGACCCCGGGGTTGGCCGAGGCGTACGGCTGCTCGCTCTGCTCCTGGATCGGCAGCGCGTCCATGTCGGCGCGCAGGGCCACCACCGGCTCGCCGCTGCCGACCTCGGCGACGACGCCGGTGCGGCCGACGCGCTCCTGTACCTGCAGGCCCATGTCGCGCAGTGCCGCGGCCACGTACTGCGCCGTCCGCTCCTCCCGAAAGCCCAGCTCGGGGAACCGGTGCAGGTGCCGGCGCCAGGCCCGCAGCTGTTCCTGGCGGGCCTGAGCCCGCGCCAGGAGCTCGCCCCGGTGCAGCGGTTGGTCCATGCGTGTTACCTCCTCCTAGTCGGTCTGGGCCGTCATGTGGTGCAGGCCCAGCAGGGCGCCGGCCTGCCGCAGCAGCGACCGCCCGAGCCCCTGCCGGCGGGCCGCTGGGGCCACGGCGATGTGCCGGACGACGGCCGGTCCCGGCCCGCTGACCTCGGGGCCGATGCAGCCCACGACGGCCCCGGCCGCCTTCGCGCCGTACAGGTACCAGCCGGGCTCGTCCCGGTAGCGCCGCCAGATTGCCTCCAGCCGCTTTGCAGTGGGGAACCCCACGGCTTCGGCCAGCAGCGCGCGGATGGCCGGCTCATCGAGCCGCGACGCCAGTTCCAGGAGCGACATCCTCGTCCCTCTCTCCCGCCCGGCGCAGCGCCGGGACGGCCACGACCACGGCCACGGCAAAGGCCAGCGAGATGGCCGCCCCCAGTGCTACCGCCCACGGCGCGCCGAGGACCTGGGCCACCCCGCCGGCAAAGAGCGACATGGCCGGGGTGGTTCCGAAGAACATCAGCATATAGACGCCCATCACGCGCCCGCGCAGGGCATCGGGGACGGTGGACTGGATCAGGGTGTTGCTGGTGGCGTTCTGGGTGACAAAGCCGTAGCCGACCAGTCCCAGCATGACCACCGAGAGCGGCAACCACGGCGAGAGCCCAAAGCCCAGCGCGGCGAGCGGAAAGACCAGGCTGCCGACGACCAGCAGGATGCCGGTGGCGCGGCTCCGTCCCAGCGAGGCCACCGTGAGCGAGCCGACCACCGCGCCGACCCCCACGGCCGTCTGCAGGATGCCGACACCGGCCTCGCCGATCTGCAGGATGTCGAGGGCATAGGCCGGGAAGAGGACCGAGTAGGAAAAGCCAAAAATGGACGAGACCGCCACCAGGGCGATGATGGTGCGGACGACGGTGTTGCCGCGGATGTAGCGCAGGCCGGCCCGCAGCTGCCGGCCTATGGGCTCGGCGCGGAGCGCCGGCTGCTGGCCCGGCGGGAAGCGCATACGCAGCAGCGCCGCGATGACGGCCAGGAAGGAGAGGCCGTTGAGGGCAAAGCACCAGGTCGGGTTCAGCAGGGCCAGCACGAGCCCGCCCGCGGCCGGGCCGACGATGCGCGCCGTCTGGAACATCATGGAGTTGAGGGCGATGGCGTTGGCCAGGTCACGGCGGTCCTCCACCATCTCCACCGCCAGCGACTGTCGGGCCGGGGCGTCGAACGAGGTGGCGATGCCCAGGCCGATCGCCAGCAACATGATGTGCCAGAACTGCAAGACCCCCGCCGCGGACAGCGCCGCCATGATCAGGGCAAAGAGCATCATGGCCGTCTGCGTGACCAGCAACAGCGTTCGCTTCGGGAGGCGATCGGCCAGAACGCCGCCGGGGATCATCAGGAACAGGGTCGGGATGGAGCTGGCGAAGGAGACGGCGCCCACGGCCAGGGAGGACCGGCCCGTCAGCAGGTAGACCACGGTCTGCTGGGCCACCGCCTGCATCCAGGTGCCCATCAGGGAGACCATCTGGCCGAAGAACCAGAGACGGTAGTTGTGGTAGCGCAGGGCAGAGAAGGTCGTGGCCCCGCGCCGCTTGATGGCCGCGCCCGCACGGACCAGCAAAGAGGGCATCCTGACAGCTCCGTTACCAGTGCTCGTACCGGACCAGCTCCGACAGGGCCTTGCGCTTCTTGGCACGGGGCTTGTCGGCGGGATAGCCCAGCGGGGTCAGGACAACCGGCTCCACGTCGGCCGGCAGCCGCAGCACCTCGCGGGCCGCCTGCGGGTCAAAGGCCCCTACCCAGCAGGTGCCCAGCCCCAGGTCGGTCGCGGCCAGGACGATGTGGTCCATGACGATGGCCACGTCGACGTCGCAATAGTTCTTGCCGTCCCCGCGGGTCCAGGCCTGGCCCGGCAGCCCGCAGACGGCGATGACCAGCGGGGCCTGGACGAACCAGCGGGCACCGTAGACGCGGCGCAGCTCGTCCTGCCGGCCGGCCGTGTGGACGACGATGACCTGGAAGGGCTGGAAGTTGGCCGCTGTCGGGGCCAGGCGGGCCGCCTCCAGCACCTGCGCCAGCTTCTCTTCCTCCACCGGGTCGGTCCTGTAGGCGCGGACGCTGTAGCGCCGGGCGATCAGCTCCTGGAAATCCATGGCTACCTCCTCATTCGATGACCACGTCGTCGAGGTTCTCTTCCGGCTGCGGGTACTCCATCTTCAACCCGGCCAGCGTCTCCACCAGCACTGTCGCCACCACCAGGTTGCGATACCACTCGCGGTTGGCCGGGACGATGATCCAGGGGGCCCAGGCGGTGCTGGTCCTGGAGAGGACGTCCTCGTAGGCCCGCACGTAGGCCGGCCAGCGTTGGCGCTCCTCCAGGTCGCCACGGCGGAACTTCCAACGCTTGTGCGGGTCGTCCAGCCGCTCCTGCAGGCGCTTCTTCTGCTCGTCGCGGTCGATGTGCAGGAAGAATTTGACCAGGGTCGTCCCCTCCTCGGCCAGCATGCGCTCGAACTCGTTGATCTGGTCGTAGCGCCGGCGCCACACCTTGGGCGGCACCAGCTTGTGCACGCGCACCACCAGCACGTCCTCGTAGTGGCTGCGGTTAAAGATGACCATCTCGCCCCGCCCCGGCACCTGCCGGTGCACCCGCCACAGGTAGTCGCGATCCAGCTCCTCCGGCGTGGGCACCTTGAAGCTGGCCACGCGCACGCCCTGGGGGTTGACCCCTTCGAAGACGTGGCGGATGACGCCGTCCTTGCCCCCGGTGTCCATCGCCTGCAGCACGACGAGCACCTTGTGCCGGTGCTCGGCATAGAGCAGCTCCTGCAGCTCCTGCAGCCGTGCGTTCAGCCGGCCTAGCGCCTCCTGGGCGTCCTTCTTGCTGCCCTCGAAGGCGCCGCGGTCGGCGGGGTCGTGCTCGCGCAGGTCCACCTTCGTCCCCGGCTCGACTCGATAGCGCTCCATCGATTCCTCCTTTGCTCCTAGGCCGGCCAGCCCAGGGCGATGCGGCCGCGCTCGGCATCTACCTCCAGCACCTCGACGTCGACCACATCGCCCACGGCCAGGTCGGCGCCGGTCGGCACCTGGCTGCGGTGCAGCAGGCCGTCCTGCTTGACGCCGATGTCCACGAACGCGCCAAAGTCCACGACGTTGCGCACGGTGCCGCGCAGGCGCATGCCCGGCCGCAGGCCGGCCATGTCCAGCACGTCGCTGCGCAGGACCGGCGCCGGCAGGTCGGCGCGAGGATCGCGGCCCGGGCGGACGAGCTGCTCCAGGATGTCGCTCAACGTGGGCACACCGGTGCCCAGCTGCTCGGCCAGGGACTCCAGGGAGCGGCGCCTGGTCAGGCGAGCCAGGGCGGGCTCCCGCTCGCTCAGGGGCGAGTGCAGGCCCAGGCCGGCCTGCTCCAGCACGGCCGCGGCGATGGCGTAGCTCTCCGGGTGGATGGCCGTGGCGTCCAGGGGTTGCTCGCCGTTGCGGACACGCAGGAAACCGGCAGCCTGCTCAAAGGCGCGCGGCCCCAGGCCGGGGACCTGCAGCAGGGCATGCCGGCTGGCAAACGGCCCCTGGCCATCGCGGTGGGCCACGATGCGCCCGGCTAGCTTGGGGCCGATGCCGGCCACGTGGGTCAGCAGGGCCGGCGAGGCGGTGTTCAGGTCCACGCCGACACTGTTGACCACGCTCTCCACCACCCCGGCCAGCACCGTGGCCAACGCTCCCTGGTCGACGTCGTGCTGGTAGAGGCCCACGCCGATGGAGCGGGGGTCGATCTTGACCAGCTCGGCCAGCGGGTCCTGCACCCGGCGGGCGATCGAGACGGCGCCGCGCATGCTCACGTCCAGGTCGGGCAGCTCGGCGCGGGCCAGCGGGCTGGCGCTGTAGACGCTAGCGCCGGCCTCGTTGACGATGGTGTAGCGGGCCGTGCCCACGGTGCGCAGCACCTCGGCCACGAGTTGCTCGGTCTCGCGGGAGGCCGTGCCGTTGCCGATCGCCACCAGGGTGACGCGGTGCCGCACGATGAGCTGCTTGAGCGCCTTTTGGGCCTCGTCCCACTGCCTCTGCGGCTCGTGCGGGTAGACGGTGGCCGTGTCCAGCACCTTGCCGGTGGGGTCAACCACGGCGACCTTGCAGCCGGTGCGGTAGGCCGGGTCGATGCCCATGACGACGTGGCCGGCCAGCGGCGGCTGGGAAAGCAGGGCACGCACATTCCGGGCAAAGACCTCGATGGCCCGCTCCTGGGCCTGCTCGCCGAGCAGGCGGCGAACGTCGCGGGCGATGGCCGGGAGGAGCAGCCGCGCGGCGGCGTCGTCCACGGCCAGGGCCAGCTGGCCGGCCAGGGGTGAGCGCGGGTCGGGGCGGAAGCTCTGCCCGACCGCGACCCGCCAGTCGCGCTCGGGCGTCTCCACACGCACGCGCAGGACCTTCTCGGCCTCGCCTCGGTTGAGGGCCAGGACCTGGTGGGGACGCAGCCGGTCCAGGCGGCACTCCCAGGCGTAGTAGGCGCGGTAGACACCGCGGGGGTCCTCCGCCGACTCCACCTTCTCCGCGTACAGGGTGCCCCAGCGCAAGGTACGCTCGCGCGTCAGCCGGCGGACCTCGGGGTGGTCGCTGATCATCTCGGCGACGATGTCGCGGGCGCCGGCCAGGGCTTCCTCGGCGGTCGGCACCTGTTCGGAGAGAAAGGGGGCGACGATCTCGGCCAGCGTCTCGCTGGTGACGACCTGGGCGGCGATGAGGTCGGCCAGGTCCTGCAGCCCCTTCTCGCGGGCGATGCTGGCGCGGGTGCGGCGCTTGGGCTTGTACGGCTGGTAGAGGTCCTCCAGGGCGGTGAGCGTCTCGGCGGCACGGATCCGGCGCTCCAGCTCGGGGGTGAGCTGGCCCTGCTCGGCGATGGTGGCCAGGACCGTCTCGCGGCGCTCGTCCAGGGCGCGCAGCCGCGAGAGCAGAGCGCTCACCTGGCGGATCTGCTCCTCGTCCAGGCCGCCGGTAGCCTCCTTGCGGTAGCGGGCGACAAAGGGCAGGGTGTTGCCGGCGTCCAGCAGAGCGATGGTAGCAGAGACCTGCTCGAAACCGAGGGCGAGCTGGGCGGCGATCTGCTGGGCGTGGGCGCTAGATTCGGTCATGGCGGCTCGCGACGGTGGCAGGAGGACACCAGCTGCCCCCCTGAGCCGCATTCTAGCATAGGCGGCTGCTGTGGTCAAGCAGCCCGGGCCGGCTTGTTCCGGGCTTCTATTTGACAGAAGCGGGCGGGCGCTGCAGAATGGCGCTGGATGTACTCGTCTTCCGGGAAGGGGGGTGTCCGCTGTCTCGACCTGTGCCGTTCCCCCCTGCGCGATCTGGATCTCTGTGGACAGGACCAAGGAGTCTCTATGACCGAGCGACCGAACTACTGCAGCAACTGCGGCGCACCCCTGCCGGCCGGCGGCAACTTCTGTCCGCGGTGCGGCAAACCGGCAGCCGCGCCCGCGGCCCCGCCGGCCTACCCGGCGCGCCCGCAGCCCTACCCACAGACCGGGCCGGTATCGCCGGTCCCGCCGCCCTACCAGCAGGCCGTGCCCGCCCAAGCCCCCGTCTATCAGCAGCCCTACCCGCAGGCGTACGCCCCGGCGCGGCGGCCGGCCCGCCGGCGCAACTGGCTGGCCGTGGTCCTCCTCGTGGTCGGGCTCTTGCTGGTCCTGGCGCTGGTGGCGCGCTTCACCGCCCTCAAGCTGGTGGGGCAGACGACCATCGGCACCGTGACATCGGTGGAAGAGACCGGCGGTGAGGACTATGAGTACAGCATCGGGTACACTTTCGTGACACCCAGCGGAGACCGCGTGAGCGGCGCCGCGGTGCAGACAGACGTGCTGGATATCTCCCGCCTGCCCGATGTGGGCGACACGGTGACGGTACGTTACCTGTCGTTCTGGCCGGCGATCAATGAGCTGGCGCCGTAGCGGCGGGTCCCCGCACTCGCCCTGTACCACCCGGCGCGGCCAGCAAGTACTCTGTGCTGATGCTGCCGTCGCCGAACAGGTTGAGCGACGTGCTGCTTGTCTCATCGAAACTCCAGTGGGTGACCTCCATCCCGCGGTAGTCATAGACCGGGTTGTGGCGGTAGGCACCTGTGTGGACAAGTTCATCCGGCAGCTCCCAGTGGCGGGGGTCCCCGTAGAGTTGCCGCAGGACCAGCCGGCGGATGCCCAGGGCGTGACAGCGGGCCAGAAAGGCGCTCAATTGGCCGGCGTTGGGCTCGTCGATCACACAGGAGACCTTGACCGGGACGCGGGCCGCCCGCAGGATCGCCGCCAGGTCGGGCACGCGGCGCGAGCCGGTCATCCTCTCGTAGGTGGCCGGGTCAAAGGTGGGCAAGGAGATGGCGACGCGGTCGTACAGGTTGAGCACGCCCATCTTCTTCAGCGCCAGCTGGCCGTTGGTGTGCAGGGAGAGCTGTATGCCTGGCAGCGCCGCCCGCAGCCAGGCCAGCAGCCGGCCCTCGAAGCGGTAGAGCTGGGGGTCGGTGTTGGTGCCGCTCAGGACGACCTGGCGGACGCGGTGCCGGCGCAGGAGCGCCACGAACGCCTCCAGGCCGCGCAGCGGGAAGAGGCCCAGGCTGTCCTGGTTGCGCCGCGGGTCCACCTGCCGGCCGATGCAGTAGGGGCAGCGCAGGTTGCAGGGGCCGGCGAAGAGGATGTTGGCAAAGTCATAGCGTTGGAGTGCCATCGCGTCCCTCGACCAGTCTACAGCGCCCGGCGATCAGCGATCCGCAGCCAGCGGGAGCCGGGAGAGTGGCTGCAGCAAGCTGAAAGCTGACGGCTGATCGCCGCCGACCTGCCCCCCTGTCCCCAGCCCAACCTCCAGATTGAGCAGGTGCTCTTTCACCCCGCCGGCATAGAAAAGGGCCACCACCCCGTTAAAGTGCTCGGCGCCATGGCCGGTGAGCCGCAGCAGCGGGCCGGCCTGCTCCATCAGGCCGTTCTCCAGGACAAAGGCGACCTCACCTGGAAAGCGCTCCTCCAGGGAGATGCCGAAGCAGTCGTAAAAGTGCGCGCGGTGGATCGCGCCAAAGTAGAAAGAGACGCTGATCATCTTGGCCATGGCCACCTCCAGCGGCAGGTGGTAGAGGTCCTGCAGCGGCAGCCGGCCGGCGGCCACGTCGGCCAGGTAGGGCCGCAGCGTCTTGCTGGCCGCGCCCTGGTTGTAGGAGAGGGTGCGCAGGGAAAAGGACTGCGCCCCCAGGCCCAGGCCCAGGTAGGGCGTGCCCTTGACCACGCGCTCCGTCAGGTAGTCGCTGGTGCCGGGGTCGCCGGGAATCAGGCTGTAGGTGTTCTTGCCCGGAGCGCCGCCATAGCCCGCGGCCAGCAGCAGGTCGCGGGCGATGGCCTCCAGCTCGTTCACCGCCTCGCGGGTGACCCGGGCAGCCTGGTCAGCGATGCGCGTGCCCTTGTGGCGCACGCGGTAGAGGGTGATGTATTCGGGACCCAGGGCGATGGTCTGTTCCACGCTGGCGCGCCAGCCCGTCGGCGACTGGTCGGCAAAGCCGTACATCAGGTCGACGTTGAAGCGGCGGAAGCCGGCCCGCCGGATGTTCCGCACGGCCCGCTCGAGCTGGCCCGGGCCGTCGTACTCCCGGCCCATGGCCTGGGCCAGGCGCAGCTGCGTGGTCTGCACGCCCATGCTGATGCGCTCGATGCCCAGGTCGTGCAGGGCGGCCATCTTCTCCGGCTGGCGGTCGGCGATGACCGGCGTCGTCTCGATGCTGATGACCAGGCCCTGGCGGAAGCGGAAGGTGGCCCGCGCGGCGGCGATCACCTGGCCGATGTGCTCGACCCGGGCCAGGGCCGGCGTGCCCCCACCGATGTCCAGGCCCACGAGCGTCTTGGGCCCGTCCAGGCGCTGGCGGTAGAGGGCGAACTCGCCCAGGAGCGCGGCGAAATAGTCCGCCTCCAGGGCGTTCTCCGCGCGCTCGACGACGGCGTACTCGCAGTACTTGCAGCGGGCCTGGCAAAAGGGCACGTGCACGTACAGGCCGAGCACCTCCACCCCCGACCAGGCGGCCAGGGCGACGCTCCCGGCCTCGGCCCGCGGGACCCGGTAGGGCCGCATGGTCGTGGCGTGGTGGATGGGGTAGGCGGTGTTGGCGATGTGGTGCTGGCGCAGGCCAGCGGCGAAGACGGCCGCCGGGGGGAAGCGGCGCCGGTCGGCCGGGGCCGCCGTGTTCCAGGCCAGTTCCTTGCTCTCGTCCATTGCTACCTCCGTGGTGGGCTGCTTAGTGTTCTTACAACACGATACCGCGGGCCAAGAAAGAAGCAAGTTGTGTACTTGCTACACTAATTATAGCAGATGCGCCCCGCTCTGTCAAGTCATTTGACCTGCCGCGCCATCGGTTGTACAATCCCACCACACGCCGCCGCAGCGCAGGCTCGCTCACGGGCAGCGCCGGCCAAACCGACACCGCCTACGGAGCTTCGCCTATAGCCAGTGCCAGCGACCTGGGCATCTCTTCCGTGTTGCTAGGGCTTTTACGCACAGATCACCAGATGGAGGACCGATGAAGCACACCGAACTCAGTTGGCAAAGCAAGGACGGCCTGGCCCTCTACGCCCAGGAGTGGCGGCCGGAGGCCCCGCCCCGCGCCGTGGTCTGCCTGGTCCACGGACTGGGGGAACACAGCGGGCGCTACGGCCACGTGGCCGCCGCCCTCAACCAGGCCGGCTACGCCCTGTTGGCCCCGGACCTGCGCGGCCACGGCCGCTCCGCCGGCCAGCGCGGCGATGCCGCCTCGCTGGAGGCCCTGCTGGACGATATCGACCTCTTGCTGGCCGAGGCCGAGAAGCGCTTCCCCGGCCGGCCGCAGTTCCTCTACGGCCACTCGCTGGGCGGCATTCTGGTGCTCAACTATGCCCTGCGGCGCAAGTCGCGCCTGAGCGGGGTGATCGCCACCGCCCCGGCGCTCCTCACCGCCCTGCACCGGCAGCCCCTCAAGATCGCCCTGGCCCGCGTGCTGGGCAGGCTGCTGCCGCGCATGGCCCTGCCCTCCGGCCTGGAGCAGGCCGCCCTCTCGCGCGACCCGGAGGTCGTCCGCGCCTACCGCGAGGACCCCCTGGTCCACGACCGCTCCTCCCTCCGCCTGGCCAGTGCCCTCCTGTGGGCCACGCGCTGGACCCTGGGCCGCTGCGCCGAGTTCGAGCTGCCCCTGCTGCTCATGCATGGCAGCGCGGACCGCATCGCCTTTCCCGAGAGCAGTACCGAGTTCGCCCGCTCGGTGCGCTACGACTGCACGCTCAAGATATGGGAGGGCCTCTACCACGAGGTCCACAACGAGCCGGAGAAGGGCCAGGTCCTGGCCTTTATGGTCGACTGGCTGAACCAGCACGCGCCGGCCTGAGGCACGATGGGACCGAGGACAAGGCCATGAAGATCACGCTCAGCGCGCTCAAGAGCAGTCTCTCCGATGTCCTGGCCCGTGTGTCCAGGGAGCACGTGCGCTACGTCGTGGTCAGCCGCGGCAAGCCCAAGGCGGCCATCGTCACCGTGGAGGACCTGGAGATCCTGGAGGACCTGGACAGCGCCCTGATCACCTGGGAAGAGGACTATGGCCGGGACGAGGCCGTCCCCTGGGAGCAGATCGAGGCCGAGCTCGGCCTGGCCGAGCCGCCCAGGCCGGCGCCCCGGGCCCGACGGGCCAGGACCAAGGCGGGCAAGAGGAGCACCCGATGACCGCTTGCGTCGCGGCGATCGACCAGGGCACCACGGGCACCCGCTGCATCCTCTTCGACCATGCCGGCCGCATCCTGGCCTCGGCCTACCAGGAGCACCGCCAGCTCTACCCCCAGGCCGGCTGGGTGGAGCACGATCCGCTGGAGATATGGGACAGGACCCAGGCCGTCGTCCGCGCCGCCCTGCAGCGTGCCCAGGTCCGGCCGGCCGAGGTCGCCGCCCTGGGCATAACCAACCAGCGCGAGACGACCGTGGTCTGGGACCGCCGCACCGGCCGGCCCTACCACAACGCCATCGTCTGGCAGGACACCCGCACCAAGGACATCTGCGACGCCCTGGCCCGCGAAGGCGGGCAGGACCGCTTCCGTCCCCTGGTGGGGCTGCCGCTGGCCACCTACTTCTCCGGGCCCAAGCTCTGCTGGCTGCTGCACAACGTCCCTAGCCTGCGCGCCGCCGCCGAGAGCGGCGAGGCCCTCTTCGGTACGATCGACACCTGGATCATCTGGTGGCTGACCGGCGGGCCGGCCGGCGGCGCTCACGCCACCGACGTCACCAACGCCAGCCGCACCATGCTGATGAACCTGGAGACACTGGATTGGGACGCCCGGCTCCTCGCCGCCCTGGACATCCCCCGCCCGCTCCTGCCCCAGATCCGCCCCTCCAGTGACCCGCGGCCATACGGCCTGACCCGGCCGGACGGCCCCTTTGGCGCAGAGATCCCCCTCACCGGCGACCTGGGCGACCAGCAGGCCGCGCTGGTGGGGCAGACCTGCTTTGCCCCCGGCGAGGCCAAGAACACCTACGGCACCGGCTGCTTCATGCTGCTGAATACCGGCACGCAGCCCGTGCCCAGCCGCAGCGGCCTGCTCACCACCCTGGGCTACCGCTTCGGACAGGAGCCGGCCGTCTACGCCCTGGAGGGCTCTATCGCCATCACCGGCGCGCTGGTGCAGTGGCTGCGCGACAACCTGGGCTTTTTCGCGCGCTCGGCCGAGGTGGAGGAGCTGGCCCGCCAGGTGGAGGACACCGGCGGCTGCTACATCGTCCCGGCCTTCTCCGGGCTTTTCGCCCCCTACTGGCGCAGCGACGCCCGCGGCGCCGTCGTCGGCCTGTCCCGCTACATCACCCGCCAGCACCTCTGCCGCGCCGCCCTGGAGGCCACCGCCTACCAGACCCGCGACGTGCTCGAAGCCATGGAGAACGACGCCGGCGTGCGCCTGACCACCCTGAAGGTCGACGGCGGCATGGTCGCCAACGAGCTCCTGATGCAGTTCCAGGCCGACATCCTGGGCGTGCCGGTCGTTCGGCCGCAGGTCGCCGAGACGACGGCCCTGGGAGCTGCCTACGCCGCCGGCTTGGCGGTGGGCTTCTGGAAGGATACCGACGAGCTGCGCCGCAACTGGGGCGTGGAGCGCGCCTGGCAGCCGCACATGCCGGCCGAACAGCGCAGCGCCCTCTACCGCGGCTGGAAAAAGGCTGTGGACCGGACTCTGAACTGGGTGGAGGCGTAGGTGCGACGCCCCCTGGTCATCGCGCTCATCGCCGTCGCCGCGCTGGCCATCGGCTTCTTGACCGCCTGCGTGGTGATCTCGCTGATCACCTCGCCCGGCGCGCCCACCCCGCGCCCCACGCCGCTGCCCACCCTCGTGCGCAGCCCCACGCCGACGCCCCGGCCCACGGTTACGCCGACCCGCGTGCCCACGCCGGCCGGCCTGCCGACCAACGCGGCCCTGGGTGGCGCCTGGACCCGTCCGGCCGACGGCATGGTGATGGTCCGCGTGCCGGCCGGCACCTTCCCCATGGGCAGCCCGCCCGGCGAGCCCTGGACTCAGGAGGACGAGGTTCCCCCGCACGCCGTCACCCTGCGCGCCTTTTGGCTGGATCGGACCGAGGTGACCAACGGCCAATACGCCCGCTGCGTGGTGGCCGGCGCCTGCGAGTCCCCCTTTGCGGCGCGGCAGTCCACGCAGGAGGGCCACTACGGCGATCCGCGCTACGACGCCTACCCCGTGGTCAACGTGAGCTGGCCGATGGCCCAGGCCTACTGCAACTGGGCCGGCGCCTACCTGCCGACCGAGGCCCAGTGGGAGTACGCGGCCCGCGGGCCCGACGGCCTGCTCTTCCCCTGGGGCAACAGCGCCCCCGACGGCACCCGGCTCAACTTTGCCCGGGAGGTCGGCGAGCCGCGGCCGGTCGGGTCCTACGAGCTGGGGGCCAGTTGGTGCGGCGCCCTGGACATGGCCGGCAACGTCTGGGAGTGGACCGCCGACTGGTACCGCATCTATACCGAGACTGCCCAGGTGGACCCCGTGGGCCCGCCCCAGGGCATCGGCCACGTGCTGCGCGGCGGCAGCTGGTACGATGGCGCCGACTTTGTCCGCGCGGCCAACCGCTACGTCATCCGGGAGGCCTATCGCGACTACTACACCTCCACGGGGTACGGCGGCCAGATCGGCTTCCGCTGCGCGGTGGGGCCCTAGAGCCCATCTCGCCGTCACCGCGGGGTACAGACAGGAGAGAGCAGGGCCCGGCGGGCTCTGGTCCATGCACCCAGGAGGAACGGAATGGAAACCCAGCGCATTCCCGTACCCGTGCTCGAGCGCTTCATGCTGGACGTCTTCACCGGCCTGGGGGTGCCTCCCGCGGACGCCCGCATCTGCGCCGATGTGCTCATCGCCGCCGACCTGCGCGGGATCGAGTCGCACGGCGTCGGCCGGCTCAAGTATTACTACGACCGCATCCGGGCCGGCCGGCAGGTGGTCCAGACCGTGATCGAGGTCGTCAGCGAGACCGAGACCACGGCGCTGATCGACGGCCATCACGGCATGGGCCACGTCATCGCCCACCGGGCCATGCGCCTGGCCATGGACAAGGCCCGCAGGTACGGCACGGGTGCCGTGGCCGTGCGCAACAGCACCCACTTTGGCATCGCCGGCTACTACGCCCTGCTGGCCGCCCGCGAGGGCATGATGGGCCTCTGCGTGACCAACGCCCGCCCGGCTATCGCCCCCACCTTCGGCACCGAGCCGATGCTCGGCACTAACCCCATCGCCTTCGCCGCCCCCTCCGACATGCCCTTTCCCTTTTGCTTCGACGGGGCCACCTCCATCATCCAGCGCGGCAAGGTGGAGGTAGCCGTCCGCGCCGAGAAGCCGCTGGCCCCCGGCTGGGTGATCGACGCCCGGGGCCGGCCGGCCACCGACCCCGCGGCGGTCCTGCACGACCTGGACACGGGCCAGGCCGCGCTGCTGCCCCTGGGCGGTGCCGGGGAGGAGTTCGCAGGCTACAAGGGCTACGACCTCGCCACTATGGTGGAGATCCTCTCGGCGGCGCTGTGCGGGGGGGCCTTCCTGAAGGACCTGCTGGGCGTGGCCCCCGACGGCTCCCGTCGGCCCTTCCAGCTGGGCCACTTTTTTCTGGCCATCGACGTGGCCCACTTTGTCCCCCTGGAGGTCTCCCGCCGCATCACCGGCCGGATCATGCGCGACCTGCAGAACGCCCGCAAGGAGCCGGGCCAGGAGCGCATCTACGTGGCCGGGGAAAAGGAGCACGAGGCCGAGCAGCGCCTCCGCCAGCAGGGCATCCCCGTCAACCGCAACCTGCTCCGCGAGCTGCAGGCGATGCGGGACGAGCTGCGCATCCCCGGGTACGAGGACTACCTGGGGGCGGCGGACTGAGGACGAAGGACCAAGGGCCCGAGACGAAGGACCAAGGAGGAAGGGATGCCGTTCAAGTTCGAGAAGCTAGAGGTGTATCAGTTGGCCCTGGACTATGTCGACCTGATCTACGAGGTGGCGAAGCAGTTGCCCCGGAGCGAGGAGTACAACCTCAAATCGCAGATCACCCGCGCGGCGACGTCGGTGGCGCTCAACATCGCCGAAGGCTCGACCGGCCAGACCGACGCCGAGCAGGCCCGCTTCCTGGGGATGGCCATCCGATCGCTCCTGGAGACGGTTGCCTGTCAGCACATCGTCAGCCGGCGCGGCCTGCTTCAGGACAAGGCCATTCTACAGCAAGCGTATGCCCGGGCCGAGACACTGGTGGCAAAGCTGCACACGTTGCGCAGGACCGTTGCACCAGGGAAGCACTGGCTGCGCGAAGAAACGGAGGAGTACATGACCAAGGACGAAGGACCAAGGACCAAGGACGAATGACAACGGACCAATCGTCCTTCGTCCTTCGTCCTTGGTCCTTGGTCCTTCGTCCTTGTCCCTTGGTCCTTTGTCCTTGTCCCTTGGTCCATCCTGAGCCCCACCCCGAAAGGAGAACCCGATGCCCCCAGAGCTAGCTCCGAGCGAGAAGTCGCACCGCCGCTCCATCGTCGCCTGGTGCATGTACGACTGGGCCAACTCGGCATTTGCCACGACCATCCTGGCCGCCGTCCTCCCGGTCTACTACAGCCAGGTGGCCGGCTCGACCCTGCCCAGCGAAGCCGTGGCCACCGCCTACTGGAGCCTGGGTCTGAGCCTCTCCCTGGCCGTCGTCGCCGTCCTCTCGCCGATCCTGGGGACCGTCTCCGACGTGATGCGGGGCAAGAAGGGCTTCTTGGCCCTCTTTGCCGCCATGGGCATCCTCGCCACCGGCCTCCTGGTCCTGGTGCAGAGCGGCGACTGGCTCCTGGCCTCGATCCTCTTTGTCCTGGGCCGCATCGGCTTTACCAACGCCAACGTCTTCTACGACGCCATGCTGCCGCACGTGGCCCGCGAGGAGGAGCGCGACAGCGTCTCGGCCCGCGGCTACGCCTTCGGCTATCTGGGGGGCGGGCTGCTCCTGGCGGTCAACGTGGTCATGCTCCAGCTCCTCCCCGGCACCTGGGGCCCACGCCTCTCCTTCCTCAGTGTGGCCATCTGGTGGGCCGTCTTCTCCATCCCCATCCTGACCATCGTCCGCGAGCCGCCGGCCGCCCCGGTCACACTGGGCCGCGGGCAGAACGTCATCACCGTCACCTTCCGGCGGCTGTGGGAGACGCTCAAGGACGTCCGCCGCTACCGCCAGCTCTTCAAGTACCTGATCGCCTTTCTCATCTACAACGACGGCATCGGCACGATCATCGGCATCGCCGCCATCTACGGCGCCGAGCTGGGCTTTGGCAGCGTCGAGCTGGTCCTGGCCCTGCTGCTGGTGCAATTCGTCGGCATTCCCTTCAGCCTGATGTTCGGGCGGCTGCCCTCGCGCACCGAGAAGCGCCGCCCGCTCTTCCTGGCCTTTGTCCTCTTCAACCTAGTCGCGCTGCCGCTGGTCGGGCTGATCGGCTCGCGCACGCTGCCCAGCGGCATCGTCGGCTCGCCCCCGCCGCCCTACGCCAGCACCGCCACCGCCGTCGGCCAGGGCGTCTACCCCGCCGACGACGCCGCCCTCACCTACAGCGGCACCTGGGAGCGGCAGGTGGTCCCGGCCCAGGAGATCGGCGCGGAGAAGGACGCCGTCTACCAGGTCAGCGCCGCGCCCGGAGCGCGCTACGACCTGCGCTTCCACGGCCAGCAGGTCAAGCTGACCTACAGCACCGGGCCCGACCGCGGCATCTGGGCCGTGGAGCTGGACGGACAGCCGCTGCTGGACAAGAACACCGGCCGGCCGCTGACTATCGACGCCTACAACGCCACCGTCCGCTACGACGGCAGCAAGAAGCTCCAGGCCGACGAGCCGGGGGAGCACGTCCTGAGCGTGATCAGCAGCGGGGAGCGGAACGCCCAGAGCCAGGGCACGGTGCTGACGCTGGCCCAGGCCGAGGTCCTGCCCCCGCTGCGCAAGGGCAACCTGCCGCTCATCATCGGTGTCATCCTGGGCATTGAGGTGGTGGGGGCGCTATTCGCCTTCCTGCTGGGCCGCTTCTTCGCCCCGCTGGCCGAGAAGATGACCACCAAGAACGCCATCATCCTGGCGCTGGTCCTCTATGCCGTCATCGCCGTATGGGGCTTTTTCCTGGACTCGGTGCTGGAGTTCTGGCTGCTGGCCTGGATGGTGGCCATCGTCCAGGGCGGGAGCCAGGCGCTCAGCCGCAGCCTCTACGCCCACATGTCCCCGGCGGCCAAGAGCGGCGAGTTCTTCGGCCTCTTCGGGATCATGGAAAAGTTCTCCGCGATCCTCGGCCCCTTCCTCTTTGCCGCGGCGGTGGCCATCTTTGGCAGCAGCCGGCCGGCCGTGCTCAGCCTGATCGCCCTCTTTGTCATCGGCATCGTCGTGCTGGCGCGGGTCAACGTGGAGGAGGGCCGCCGCGTGGCCCAGGAGGAGGACGCGGCGCTGTTGGGCGGGGGGTAAGCGATCAGCAGTCGGCTGTCAGCTTTCGGCGAACCCGCTGACCGCTGACCGCTATCTGTAGTCCCTTCCCGGCACATAGACCCGGATCGCCGCCTCGCCGTTGACCGGGCACTTGAACTCGCAGATGCCGCAACCGATGCAGCGCTCCCGCAGCACGTGGGGGCGCTGCACCGTCATCTGGCGGCCATCGGGGGTGAGCACCTGGGCCTGCTCCAGCACGATGGCCTTGTCCGGGACCGGGCACATCTCCTCGCAGACGCCGCAGGGCTGGTAGTCGGTCCAGGGGATGCAGCGGTTCTGGTCGATGTAGGCCTGGCCGATGACCTGCCTGCGCTTTTCCTCCAGCGAGAGCGGCGGGATGGCCTGCACCGGGCAGACCTGCCCGCAGGCGTGGCAGGAGTAGTCGCAGTAGCCGATCCGCGGCACCAGCACCGGCGTCCAGAGGCCCTCCAGCCCGGCCTCGGCCAGGGCCGGCTGGATGGCGCTGGTCGGGCAGGCCCGGCTGCACTCGGCGCAGCGGATACACTTGCCCAGAAGATCGTTCTCCCGCGCCCCCGGCGGGCGGATGAGGGCCGGGTGCTCGCGTGCGGCGCTGCGGTCGGCGCGCAGCAGCCCCACCCCGACGACCGCCGCGCCCAGGCCGAGCAGCACCTGCCGCCGGCCGGGGTCATAGTCGTTCCACTGGGGCCGGGCCGGCCGCGCCGGGAAGGCGACCGCGTCCTGCGGGCAGGCCCGCAGGCACTCCAGGCACATCGTGCACTCGGCCGGGTCGCTAGCGTACCCCTTTTCCGCCCGGATCGTCCCGGTGGGACAGACCCGCTCGCAGGCGCCGCACTGGTTGCAGCGCTCGTTTATCCGCCGGCGCACCAGCCCCACCTTGCTCAGTAGCCCCAGCAGCCCGCCCAGCGGGCAGAGGTAGCGGCACCAGAAGCGCGCGGCCACGACGTTCAGCAGGACGATGCCCAGGAAGACGGCGGCGTAGAGGGCCGTCGCGCGGTAGTAGGCCGGGTCGATCGGCAGCACCGTGGGGCGCACGAACCGGTCGAAGGAGGAGAGCGGCGCCCGCAGGAAAGGGACCCCGTACAAGGCCCGCTCGGCCCCGCTGACGAGCTGGTCCAGCGCCGGCCAGACGCTCGCCGACAGGGTACGGAAGAGGAGCGCCAGCGGGTCCAGCACGAGCAGGGTCAGGTTCCCCAGCAGCGCGGCCCCGAGGATGGCCAGCAGCAGCACGTGCTTGACCCCCCGCCACGAGTCGGCCGGGGCCGGCCGCTTGCCGCGCCAGCGGCGCAGCGAAAAGAGATCCAGGATCGTCCCCAGGGGACAGAGCCAGCCACACCAGACCCGCCCCAGGACCAGCGTCAGCGCCACTGTGATCAGCGCCAGGGCCGACCCGGCCAGCAGCGTGCGGCTGGCGACCAGGTGGGCCAGCATGGCCAGGGGGTCCAGGCGCATCGGCAGGTTGACGATCTCCGGCGGCCACCCGCCCCGCCGCGACCAGACGAAGAGAACGACGAACACGAGCAGCGCCAGGTACTGCACCGCCCGGCGCAGGCGGGTCCAGGAGCGCGGTGACCAGCGTTTTCGGCGGGGTGTCTCGGTCATGCCAACCCCCGATCCCTCACACCTCCGCAATGCGCAGGTTCTGCAGGTCGCTCCGCCCCAGCCCCACGGCCGCCCCAGCGCGGACGTACCCCAGGTCGTCCGGCTGCAGGCCGAAGAGGGTGGCGGCGAAGGCGTCGGTGGCGACGATGTCGGGGCTGGCGATGACCGTGTCGAGCTGCCGCACGTCGGCCAGGTTGCCGCCGGTGGGGCCGTTGGCGGTGAGGATGCGCACGGCGTCGACGACGGTCAGCGTCGGCCGGATGCGGCCGGCCAGGTCGGGCAGGCGCTGGTCAAAGTTGCGGTGGATGGCCGGCCGGTCGCGGATGACGCCCAGCAGGTTCTTCATCCCCAGCGTCAGGCGGGCCATGCCGTGGTGCTTGGCGATAGGCACGTTGATGACCACGTTCGCGCTGAGGATGTCGTCGTAGATGTCGCACTGGCGCAGGTCCAGCGCCTGCGGCAGGTCTGTGGGCACGAACTTGAAGCCCGGCATGACCTCCATCTCGCCGCCGGCAGCCAGGACCTGCTCCTGGATGCCGCTGGCGCGGTAGGCCTCCTCCGGGCTGCCGCCAAAGGGATAGTCCATCACCCGCACGCGGCCGGCCCCGGCCTCGCGGCACAACCTGACCAGGGCGGCGACGACCCAGGGGTTGGTGGTGGCGGCGTACTCGTAGGAGTGGTAGGACACACAGATGTTGGGTTTGACGATCACGTCGTCGCCGGGGCGGACGAAGCGCTCGATGCCGCCCAGGGCGGCCAGGGCCCGGCGTACCAGGTCCTCCGGCTCGCCGCCGCGGGCCACGGCCAGGTCGGGCAGGGCCGGGGTCGGCGTGGCCGTGGGCGGCGGGGGCGCCGTGGGCCCCGGGGTTATCGTGGGCGCGCCCGGGCGCAGGGTGGGGCTGCTGGTGGGCGTGGGCGGGATGGGCGTTGCTATCGGCGGCGCGGGCGTTCGCACCCCGCAGGCGCGCAGGAGCGCGCCGCCGGCCAGGGCACCCAGGCCGGCCGCCAGCCAGCGCAAAAAGTCGCGGCGGGAAAGGTTGGACATACGGCAATGCCTCCTGTGCCGGGATACGTCCCGGCCTGCGAGGGCCACACGGGCCCGGCGAGACGGAACCGCCGGGGAGATATCATAAAGCCTCACCGGCAGGCCGGCGGTAATGTCGATCACTGCTCACGGCGGTATCAAGGTCGCCGCGGGGGGCGTCGTGCCGTTGCCGGAGCCGGGCACTTGCCGGTCAATGCCGGCGAGCTTGATATGGCCGCGATCACTGCTTCATCATATACCAGGTGAAGCCGAAATGCAAGACCACCGGGGTGCATTTCACTTCAGTGGGCAAGTCCCTTGCCACCAGCGGACCTCTCCCCTAGCCCTTGCTCGCTGGCCAAGTTCCCCACACCCGCCGCTTCGGGAGGGCGCCGGGGAGGTAGGTCCGCAAGCGGCACGGCAAATCCCCCACTCAGGTCAAATGCACCCGTACAACGGGATGCGATTGCCTGCCGGCCAATTGTGTGCTATCATAGCGCCGCACTTTTCGCAGGACGCTGTTACCAGACCCGTGAGCCAGGAGCCAGCGATGACCATCCAATGTCCCGACTGCAGCGCAGAGAACTCTGCCGACGCCCGGTTCTGCCGCCAATGCGGCGCTGCCCTGCCGCGCGAAGCCGAGAAGGAGGAACCGGAGGACCGCTTCAAGACCTTTGTCGCCATCCTGATCGGCATCGTCTCCATCCTCGGCGCGGTGCTGGCCTGGCGGGCGGCCACTGCCGGCAGCGGCGCGGCCGACGCCGACGTCAAGGGCGTTGTCAGCACCGTCAGCCGCAACCAGGCCCTCGGGGCTACCACCGGGGACATGTACCGCAACCTACGCACCTACCTGCTCGTGCGCATCCACGACGTGCTGAGCAACAGCCTGCTGGCCGAGTCGGCGCTCTATCCCGGCGAGGACCCCAACAGCGACCGGCTGTGGTCGGACGGCTGGACCGAGATCTTTGTCGCCGAGGAGTACCTTGAGAACGTGGATGTCCGTCCCGAGTACATCCGGCCGGACGGCAGCTACAACGGCCAGGCGGCCCAGGACATCGACATGGCCCACCGCGCCATGAGCGAGGACTTTGACCCCCAGGGACGGCACTTTGCCGAGGCCGACGAGCTGCGCGGCCAGGTGCAGTGGCACATCATGCTGGCCCTGGTGCTGAGCCTAGCCCTCCTCTTCTACACCCTGGCCTCGGTGATCACCAGCCGCCTGAAGCTCCTCTTCTTCGCCCTGGGCAGCGCCGTCGCCCTGCTGGTGGTGGCCGGCTTTGTCCTGGTCGAGCTGCATGTGCTCGGAGGAGTGTTGGTATGAGCGCCGAACCGCAGCACCCCACCTCAGCTCCCTCCGCTCCACGACGCCCGGCCGGCCGGCGCCGCGCCAGCCTGGCCCGCTGGCTGGACAGCCACTACAACGACATCGCCGTGGTGATCATCGCCATAGTGACGGCGCTGACGGCTCTGTCGGCCTTTTTGCAGAACTGGGCCGGCAACCACTATGCCAGCGACATCCGTCGCGGCCAGACCCTGGCCATGGACGCTCTGGGCCACGACACCCGCAGCCGCCTGCGCGAGGGCTATGACTTTTACCTCTACACCACCTGGAACGAGTGGGACTGGCGGCGCATCCGCGCCGAGGACTATGACCTGCCCCTGTCCAAACGGTCGGCCGAGATCACCGCTATGATCGTCCCGCTGACCCCTCTACTGAGCGAGCCCTACTACGACGAGGACAGCGGCTACTCCGACCTGACCACCTATCACGCCGACATCAACCTGGTCACCACCACCATGCTGCTGGAGGAGCGGGCCTTTACCGTCGCCCGGGCCAACGTCTGGAATGCCAAGGCCGACAACTTTGTCACCGTCATCACCCTGCTGGCGGTGACCCTCTTCCTGTACGGCCTGTCGACGACCGTCAAGGGAGGCATGCGCTACTTTTTTGCCGTCGTCGGGGTCGTGCTGGTCGGCGCGGCGGTCCTGTGGATGGTGCTCCTGGTCGCGGAGCCCGTGCCCACCGTCCCCCAGGAGGCCATCCGCCACTATGCCCGTGGGGAAGGGTTGCTCTACAGCGGGCAGACTATGGAGGCCCGGGCGGCCTACAGTGCCGCCCTGGAGGCCTTTCCCGAGTACGGCAGCGCCTGGAAGGCGCGGGGCGGCATCCACCTGGACGACGGCGAGTACGCCGAGGCCGCCCAGGCCTACGAGCAGGCCATCGCCTGCGGGCTGGACGACGTCGGCACCTACTGGGACCTGGGCTGGGCCTACTACCTGGCCGGAGACTACGAGTCCTCGGTGCGGGCCAGCCGCCGGGCCCTGGAGATGGACCCGGCCATGTTCCCGGTGCGCATGAACGTGGCCACGGCCCTGCTGGCTAGCGGGCAGACCGCGGCGGCCATGCAGGAGTACGAGCAGGGGCTGCAGATCGCAGCTTCCCCCAGCGCCGCCATGCCAGCCGCCTGGAGCAACCTCTACCTGCGCGAGACGGTGAGCGACCTGGACCGGCTGATCAACACCCTGGACGGGCAGAGCGGCTTTTACCAATCGCCGGACTTGCGCAACGTCGCCGACCCGGCCGCCCTGCGGGAGGCGGCCTTGGCCGCCCGCCGGCGCCTCAAGGAAGGGATCGTGGCCCTGCAGACGACGGGGGCACCGCAAGTGCAGCCCACCGGCGCGACGCTGGAACCTCCCTCCTTTGCTCGCTACGCCGGTCTCCGGGGCGACCTCCTGGGCCAGGCCGCGGCCTTCCCCCGCGGCATCCTCTCCGTCGTGGTGGCCGTGCCCTACGAGGACGTGGCCCCGGGGGCCGTCCTCTCCCGCCGCGTCACGCGCCTGGACCCGGACGGCGTGCTGGAGCACCTGCCGACCATGGGCAAGGACATCACCTGGAACGGGGCGGCGGCCGGCGTGCTCTACGAGCAACTCGACTCGCCATGGCCGGGAAAGCGCGGCCTGCTGCCGGGCACCTACACGGTCGAGTACTACGTGGACGGCAACCTGCTCCAGGCCGGGGCCTTTGAGATACCGGCCAAGGACAAGATGATCATCGGCCCGCTGGTCTTTGCCCTGGACACGGGCAACAGCGGCATCGCCTATGGCGCCGACAGCATCTTCCCGGCCGGGGTGGCCCAGGTGCGCGGCCAGTACACCTACAGCGGCCTGGCAGCGGGGACCCGGGTGATCGGGCGCTGGTACCGCAACGGCCGCTTCTACGAACAGGACAGCAGCCTGCGCAGCGGCTGGGGCAGCCAGTACTATGCCATCGAGAAGGTGCCGGCCGGCCGGTACCGTCTGGAGCTCTCCATCGAGGGCGACGACCGGGTGCTGCAAGCAGGCGAGTTCGAGGTGGTCGACGTCTCCTCCTATCTGCAGGCCGTCGGCCGCGAGCCGGACGATGCCATCTTCCACCGCGCCCTGGGCGACGCGTATGCCTACAGCGGCGACGATGGCTCGGCCGAGGCGCACTATGCCCGCTCGACCGAGCTCGACCCCCAGTGCATCGACTGCTACCACCAGTGGTGGTCGGCCCTGTACGACCAGGGCCGCTACCAGGAGGCGGCCGAGAAGCTGCAGCGGACCATCGAGCTGAACCCGAAAGAGTACACCTACCTGACCGACCTGGGCAAGACCTACTACAAGGCCGGCGACGAGGAGAGCGCGCTGGCGGCCTTCCGCCAGGCCCTGCCGGCCCGGCCGGCCCACGTCTACAACGTCTGGGGCAACGCCCTCTACGCCCAGGAGCGCTACGAGGAGGCCCTGGCCAAGTACCGGCAGGCGGCCGAGCTCAAGCCGGACGAGCCGGTCTACTACTCCAACCAGGGCGACGCCTACAACGAGATAGGCCAGTACGCCCAGGCCGCGGCGGCCTACGCGCAGGCCGTGGCGGTGGATCCCACCTACGCCAGCGCCTATAACAAGTGGGGCAACATGCTCTTTGCCCAGGAGGACTATGCTGGGGCGGCGGAAAAGTACCAGTTGGCTATCGAGCAGAACCCTGGCGACGCCGTCTACTACAGCAACCTGGGCCAGGCCTATGACAAACTGGGCGAGCCCGAGCTGGCCGCGGCGGCCTTCGAGCAGGCCGTGACGGTGAACCCGGCCTACGCCTCGGCCTGGAACCGCTGGGGCAATGTGCTGTACGTCCAGGGGGACTATATCGGGGCGGCGGACAAGTACCAGCAGGCCGTGGCCCTGTCGCCCGAGAACGCGGTCTACCACGCCAACCTGGCCGGGGCCTACTACCGCCAGGGCGAATATGCCCTGGCCGCGGCGGAGTACGAGCTGGCCGTGGGCCTCGACCCGACCTACGACGACGCCGTCAACGGCTGGGGCAATGCCCTCTATTCCCAGGGCGACTATGCCGGCGCGGCCGAAAAGTACCGGCAGGCCGTTGCCCTGGTGCCGGACAAGCCCGTCTACCACTATAACCTGGGCCTGGCCTACTACCAGCTCGGGTACAACGCCGAGGCCATCGCCGCGTTCCAGCAGGCGGCTGCCCTGGCCGCGGCGCAGGGCGAGGAGGGGGTTCGTCAGGACGCCGAGGAGATGCTGCGCCGGCTCGGGCAGTAGGGGGTGGGGCCGCTGCGCCGGGCCGCCCGGACCCCCGCAACGGCCCGTTCCCTTGGGGCCCGGGCGGCCCGGCTGCCGCGGCGCGGTGGCGCGGCGAGTCGCCGCGCGGCTACCGGTCCCG
>CAZTIG010000050.1:0-32974 GCA_964613665.1 uncultured Chloroflexia bacterium | reverse complement strand
CATGGCCGTACCATTGCCGTGTCCCTGGATGTGCGGCGGCGGGCCGTTGCCGGAGCCGGGCACTTGCCGGTCAAGGCCGGCGACTTTGGTACGGCCGTGCCCGTCGTCAGGCGAGAAGTTGCGTAGGAAGGCAATTCGTAGTATAATGTGGGCAGTGGCCGCGGCGGCGCGTTTCTGTGTCGCGCGGCATCGTTGCCAGGAATCCCCGGCCCCGCGGGATGTCTCCTTGGTCGGTTCTGGCGTGTGTGGCGAAGGAGGCCGGTGGGCCATGACCACACTGGGAGCCAGGCTGCGGCAACTGCGGCGCGAGCGCGGCTACACGCTGCAGGAGGTCTCCGACGGTTCCGGCCTGACGCCGTCGTTCCTCAGCCGCCTGGAACGCGGCATCGTCAACATCTCCGTTGGCAACCTGCGCAAGGTGGCCGCTTTCTTCGGCGTGCCGATCACCTGTTTCTTCAGCGAGTACCTGGTGCCGCGCGGCCTGGTCGTGCGTGCCGCCGAGCGCCTGGAGGAGCCGGCCGGCGGCGCCGTCCGCCGCGCCTCCGTCCTGCCGGCCGAGGCCGCCTACCTGCTGGCCGAGGTCCTGACGATCCCGCCCGGCGCGGCCGGCACGGCCCCGCTGGCGCGCTCCTCGCGGGCGCTGCTCTATCTCCTGGCCGGGGAGCTCACCTGCACCCTGGCGGGGCAGACGCTGCGCCTGGCGCCGGGCGATGTGCTCTACCAGCGCCGGCCGGCTGCGTTGCACTGGTCCAGCGAGGGGGGCGAGGCGGTCGTCCTGGCCGCCTCTCTGCTGTCCGACGAGATCTAGCCCGCCGGTGCCCATGCGGCAGCCGGCCGGATGAGGATGGACGCGATGACCCGAAAGCAGCGCCGACAGGAAGCCAGGCCGGTCCCGCCCGTGAGGAAGCCGGTCCTGCCGGAGAGGAAGCCGACATCGCCGGGGGCCGGGCCACAGCCGCAGGACGCCGCACCCCTCCCCGCCTGGCGGTCGCGCACCCTCGCCGGCCGGGCCGCTGCCAGGGCCGAGGTGGTCGACGAATCCCAGTACAAGGACGTGCGCCGCGATCTCCTGCGCATCGGGCTGCTGGCGCTTTCTCTCTTCAGTGCCCTGGTCGTGCTGCGCATCCTTACCTCCATCCTGGGACTGCTGCCATAGCAGGCAAGTGCCGGTGCCCTGAGTACCGCCAGAGGAGGCCGGAGTGGCCGAGAAGATCTTGATCGTGGAGGATGATCGCCATATCGTGGCCCTGGTGCGGTACATCATGGAGCGGGAAGGCTACGAGGTGGCCGCGGCCCGCGACGGCGTCGAGGGGTTGGAGATGGCCCGCGAGTTCCTGCCCGATCTGGTCATCCTGGACCTGAACATGCCGCGCATGGACGGCGTGGAGATGTGCCGGCGCCTCAAGGCGGAGCAGAACCCACTGGTGATCTTCCTGACCGTGCACACCGAGCGCTCCGCCGTGTCCCGCGGCTATCGCGCCGGCGCCGACGACTACATGGTCAAGCCCTTTGAGCTGGACGACCTGCTGGCGCGGGTCAAGGTGCTGCTGGCCCGGCGCTCCCAGGGCCTGCCTACGGCGGCACCCCCATCCGATCTGGACGGCTAGCAGCCGCTTCGGCTGCCCCTGTCCCCTCCCCTGGCGGAACCAGCCTGTACCACGAGGAGACTGCTTATGAGCGAGCCGCGGCCGCCGGCAGGAGCCGCACCAGCTCGGGCAGGCTGACGGCGACGTCCTCGGCCAGCACGGCGGCGGCGTAGCGGTCGACCCAGGTGCCCTCGCGGTTGCAGACGATGATCGGCGTGCGCCGCTGCACCGCCAGCCAGGGCAGGTCGGCCGCCGGCGAGACGACTAGCGAGGTGCCCACCACCAGCAGCAGGTCGCAGCGGGACACCTCCTCCTGGGCGTCCTGCAGCACGTCCAGGGGCAGCATCTCCCCGAAGAAAACCACGTCCGGCTTGATCGGGGCACTGCAGGTGGGACAGCGCGGCACCTGGCCGGTATCCTGGAAGCGCTGCAGCAGCGCGGCGGTGTCGAACTGCCGCCGGCAGCGGATGCAGCTGGCGCTGCGGGCGTTCCCGTGGAGCTCCAGGACGCGGCGCGACCCGGCCCGGTGGTGCAGCCCGTCGATGTTCTGCGTGACCACGGCGCGCAGCATTCTGCGCTCCTCCAGGTCGGCCAGGGCGTGGTGCGCCGGGTTCGGCTGGGCCGTAGCCATGGCCGCGGCCGACTCGACGAACCAGTTGTAGAAGACGGCGGGATCGCGCATAAAGCCGCGGATCGAGGCCGCCTCCTCGGGATCGACGCGGCTCCACATGCCGCTTCCCGGCGTGCGGAAGTCGGCGATGCCCGAGGGCGTGCTGATGCCGGCGCCGGTCAGGGCCACGGCCCGGCGGCACCGCGCCAGCAGGGCGGCGGCACGCTGGTAGAGCTCGCCGGACATGGCTTCCTCCATAGATCGCCGCGGGGCCCTGGCTCGGCCGGCCTCAGGCCCGCCGCACCAGCGCCGTGGCCCATGCGGCGATGCCCTCGCCGCGGCCCAGCGCGCCCAGCCCCTCGTTCGTGGTGACCTGGATGCCGACGGCAGCGCTGTCCAGGCCCAGCACGCCGGCCAGCCGCGCGCGCATCTCCGGGATGTGGCCGGCCAGGCGGGGCCGCTCGGCTACCACAACCGCGCTCACCTGCGCGGCCTCCCAGCCGGCTGCTGCCAGCATCTCTCGCACCCGCGCCAGCAAGTCCAGGCTGCAGGCGTCCCGCCAGGCCGGGTCCGTCGGCGGAAAGTGCACGCCGATGTCGGCCAGGCCGGCCGCGCCGAGCAGGGCGTCCATCACGGCGTGTGTCAGCACGTCGGCGTCGGAATGGCCCACCAGGCCGCGCGCCGACGGCACCACCACCCCGCCCAGCACCAGCCGCCGCCCGGGACGCAGGCGGTGGATGTCGTAGCCCAGCCCGATGCGCACGTCGCCCACCCGATCCTCCTGGGCCGGTGGCCCGGCCCGCGAAGACGCCGGCCCCGCGCGGGTCACGTCGGCCCTGCCAGCGGGCCGGCCGGGGACGCGCTGTTCCTGTCCTCCAGCCACGTCGCTGCCCGCTGCAGGTCTTCCGGCGTGGTGATCTTCCAGTTCTGGCTCTCTCCGGCAAACACGGCCACCGGCCAGCCCAGCGCCTCCAGCAGGGCAGCATCGTCGGTGAACGGCCCGGCGCTCGCGGCGAGCTGGCGGTGGGCATCGCGGATCAGGGGCAGGCGAAAGACCTGCGGCGTTTGGACGGCGCGCAGCTGCTCCCGCGGCAGCGTCTGCTTGACCAGGCCGGTGTGGGTGACCAGCTTGACCGTGTCCACGGGGAGGACGCCGGGGATGGCCGCCCCGGTCGCCGCCGCTGCTTCCAGCCCCCGGGCGATCAGGCCGGCCGTGAAGAGGGGCCGGGCCCCGTCGTGGATCAGCACCCAGCCCGCCCCGGCGATCTCCTGCAGGCCCAGGCGCACCGAGTCCTGCCGGCGCTCCCCGCCGGCGCAGAAGCGCACTGCCGCCGGCCAGCCCCGCCCCTGCGCCAGCCGCCGGCCGTGCGCCAGCCGCTCCAGGCGCAGCACCACCACGATCTCGTCGACCAGTGGGGAGGACAGGAACGTCTCCACGGTGCGGGCCAGCACCGGTATGCCGGCCAGCGGGGCGAACATCTTGTCCTGGCCGCCCATGCGCTGGCTGTGCCCCGCGGCCACCACCAGGGCGCAGACCCCCTCTCCGCCGAACACCCCTTACCTCTCTTCTGTGCCGGCCCGGCCGGGGCTGATGTGGGCGAAGAGGATGCGGCCGGCCGTCGTGGGCAGCAGCCGGCTCACGGTCACCGTGACCTTCTGCCCGACGCGGTCGCGACCGTCGTCCACGACCACCATCGTGCCGTCCTCCAGGTAGCCGACGCCCTGCCCGTACTCCTTGCCCTCGTGGACGAGCTGCACGCTGAGCTCCTCGCCCGGCTGGACGATGGGGCGCACTGCCTGGGCCAGGTCGTGCATGTTCAGCACGCTGACGCCCTGCAGCTGCGCCACCCGGTTGAGGTTATAGTCCGTGGTCAGGATGGGGTAGTGATGGATGCGGGCCAGCTGCACGAGCTTGCCGTCCACGTCGCTGATCTCCTCGATATCGAGGTCGGAGAGGCGCAGGGGGACCAGGGCCTCTTTCTGCAGGTGATTGAGAACGTCCAGCCCGCGGCGCCCGCGCTTGCGCCGCAGCGCGTCGTCCGAGTCGGCGATGCGCTGCAGCTCGCGCAGGACAAAGCGGGGCACGATCAGCGGGCCGCTGAGGAAGCCGGTGCGCGCCAGGTCGGTGATGCGGCCGTCGATGATGGCGCTCGAGTCGACCAGGATACCGCTGGGGCCGAGCGCCTTCTCGCTGCCGCGGCGCGAGCCGGGCAGCATGGTCATGATCTCGCTTTTACGCACCAGGGCGATGGAGGCGCCGGCGTAGCTGAGCAGCACGCTCATGATAAAGGGAAGGAGCTGTCCCAGCGGGGCCGGCAGGAGGGAGAGCGGCAGGGCCAGCAGGGCCGAGGCGATGAGGCCAGCGACCAGGCCGATGCCGACGGCCGCCAGGTCCTCGACGGCGGCCGTGCGCAGGCGGTTGCTGATCCAGCGGATCGGGACGACGGTGATGGCCGGGGTGATGAGCAGGCCCAGGCCGGCCCCGGCCAGGGTCAGGGTGAGGATGTAGCGCCAGTCCTCGGCAAAGGGGGGATGGCTGGTGATGTTCAGGGCGATCCACAGCCCCAGGATGGCGAATAGGAACATGCCCAGGATACGTACCCAAAACGTTCCGCTCATCAGTCGGTCCTCAGCTTCTGGCGCTTTCCTGCGTGCCAGCATCATAGCACAGCGGGGCGGCGCTGTCAATGCGGTGCAGCTCCAGTTTCCAACAAAGTGAAAATGGGCTATCATAGCGACGTTACCCTTCGAACGGCCATTCGTAAGGAGGAACGCCACTATGAAGCCCACAAGCATTGTACAACGGGAGGCGCTGGCCCGCAACATCACGGCTATTCTTGAAGGTGCCGCAGCAGAGATATCCGGCAGAATCGATCCGCGAACGTTGCGGACGTTGCGGGATCTGGTTTGGGCGATCGCTATCTGTGGCACCACGCGCCTGAAGGAATTGGCCCAGGCGTTGTTTCTCCGGCGCCGGGCCCGCAATGTCAAGAACGTGGAAACTGCCTTGTCGAAATCGCTGCGGCATGCGCCGGATGACGAAACAGCCTTCTTCCGCGGCTGCCGCCGGCAGGTACTGCGCCGGATCCCATCGCGCGCCTACGAGCGCTACCGTGGGCTGCGCATCATCATCGAGGATCCGACGACGTATGAGAAGCATACGCGGCGAGGCAAAGCGGGCCTGGCGATGGAGTACCCGTCGCAACGGAAAGACATCAAGTATGAGCGCTACCCCAAGGGGTACGTGGATGCCTGGGCGGGGCCCTTGCTCAAGCGGGGGCGCTGGTTGCCGGTGAGCCGGGCACGCTTCTCCAACACGCATCCCGAGATTCTCAGCCAGAATCAGGTAGAGGAAGTTGCTCTGAAGGAAGCGATCGCCCTGGTGGGAGCTCCGGCCCTGGTCATCGGGGATCGCGGGTTGAGTCGTAAGCCCAAATTCGCCTGGCTGCAGGAACAGGGCTGCCACGCCTTGTATCGCATGCGGCGGGACATCAGCGTCTGGTTCCGCCAGGAATGGCGCAACGTGCTCGATGTGGCGGAGAGCTTGCCTACGTTGGGGCCCGCCACCTGGAAGGAGGGCTCCCAGCGGCGAATTACTGGCCAGGTCACCGCCTTCCGGGCTTTTCTGGAGGAGGGCGGGGTGAACCGGCCCGTCTACTTCGTGTTCTTTTGGCCGGAAGAAGGCAGCGAGCCGTTGATCCTGGCCACCACACTGCCCGTCCGGAACCTGTTGGAGGCGCAGGATATGCTGCGACTGTACGAAAAACGTTGGGCGATTGAGATCGGCTTTCAATAGCTGAAAGGTAGCTTCGGCCTGGAGCGCTTCATGGTCCGTGCCTGGACCGCGGTCGAACGGCTGCTGAACCTGGCAGCGCTGGCCTATCTGGTGCTGCTCTTGTTGCTGCACGACGATGCGCCAGCGGCGCAAGAGCTGCGGGCTCAAGCATGCCAGTTCCTGGCGCAAGCGTCGGTGTGGAAGCAGGTCCTGACTGTTGGCAAGTTGCACGAGTCGCTATCCTTGGCCTTTCAGGAGGAGCGCCATGTTTGGCTCGCCACCCTCACATAGTTTGTTGGAAACTGGAGCGGCTCAGCTTTGATAAAAAGCCCAAGCGGTGCTATAATACCCCCGCTGAGCACGCAGAAGGAGGCGGGACTTGGATATCGGCGCGCTGTTGAAGGAACTGAGCGAGGCCAGCGGCGTCTCCGGCTACGAGGTCGAGGTGCGCGAGGTGGCCGCCGCCGCCCTGCGGCCCCTCGTCGACGAGCTGCGCACCGACGCGCTGGGCAACCTCATCGGTTGGAAGCGCGGCGCCAGCGCGGAGCCCCGGCGCAAGGTGATGCTGGCCGGCCACATGGACGAGATCGGCCTGATCGTCACGCAGATCGAGAAGGGCCTGCTCCACTGCACCGACGTGGGCGGCTACGACGTGCGCGTCCTGCCCGGCCAGGAGGTGCTGGTGCACAGCCGCACCCCCCTGCCGGGGGTGCTCGCCTCCCGCCCGCCCCATGTGCTGACCCCCGAGGAGCGCACCAAGGTCACCAGGCTGGACGACCTCCTGATCGACGTCGGCCTGCCGCCGGCCGAGGTCGAGGCCCAGGTGCGCGTGGGCGACCTGGTCACCATGCGGGCCTCCTACCTCGCGCTGCGCAACGAGCGCGCGGCCGGCAAGGCCTTTGACAACCGGGCCTCGGTGGCAGCGATCTGCGCCTGCATGGAGGAGCTGAGCCGGCTCCGCCACACCTGGGACGTCTACCCCGTGGTAACTGTGCAGGAGGAGGTCGGCCTGCGCGGGGCCATCACCAGCACCTTTGGCATCTTCCCCGACGTCGGCATCGCCCTCGACGTGACCCACGGCGACATGCCCGGCGTGCCCGAGGTCGACACCGTGGAGCTGGGCAAGGGGCCCTCGATCACCATGGGTCCGAACATCCACCCCAGGGTCTTTGACGCGCTGGTGGAAACGGCCCGCCGCTACGAGATACCGTACCAGGTCGAACCGACCCCGGGCGCCACCGGCACCGATGCCTGGGCCATCCAGGTCTGCCGCAGCGGGGTGCCGACCGGCCTGGTCAGCATCCCGCTGCGCTACATGCACAGCCCGGTGGAGCTATTGGAGCTGGGCGACATCCGCCGCGCCGGCCGGCTCTTGGCCTTGACGATTGCCCGGCTGGACGAGGTGGACCTGTCCCGCTAGAGATGGAGGGCACCCTTGCTGTTGCTGAGACTGTCGGACGCCCCGGGCGTGGCCGGGAACGAAGACGCGGTGCGCGAGCTCCTGTTGGAGGAGATCAGGCCCCACGTGGACGAGTACCGCGTGGACAGCATCGGCAACCTGATCGCCACCGTCCGCGCCAGGGATGGGGTGCCGCAGCCCCATCGCGTCATGCTCGCCGCGCACATGGACGAGGTCGGGCTGATGGTCGTGCGGATCGAGAAGAACGGCCTGCTCATCTTCCGCGCGGTGGGGGGCATCGATCCGCGCGTTCTGCTGGCCAAGCGGGTGCTCGTGGGCAAGGAGGCCATCCCCGGCGTCATCGGTGCCAAGCCGATCCACCTGGTCACCGCGGAGGAAGAGCAGCAGGTGATCAAGGTAGAGCAGATGTATATCGATATCGGCGCCCGCAGCAAGGAGGACGCCGAGGCGGTGGTCAAGGTCGGGGACTATGCCGCCTTTGCCACGCGGGCCCAGGCGCTGGGGCGCACGGTGCTGGGCAAGGCCATGGACGACCGGGCCGGCTGCGCGGTGCTGGCGGAGCTGGTGCGGGAGCGCTACGAGGTGGAGCTGGTGGCCGCTTTCACGGTGCAGGAGGAGGTGGGGCTACGGGGGGCGCGCGTGGCCGGCTACAGCGTGGAACCGGAGGTCGCCATTGCCCTGGAGGGGACGATCTGCGACGACCTGCCGCACAAGAAGGACGTCACTCCGGTGACGGAGATGGGCAAAGGGCCGGCCATCACCCTGATGGACCGGTCCGTGATCGCCGATCGGCGGCTGGTGGACCTGCTGGTGCGCACCGCGGAGGAGGAGGGCCTGCCCTACCAGTTCAAGTCGCCTGGGCTGGGCGGGACCGACGCCGGGGCCATCCACACGACGCGGGAGGGGGTGCCGTCGGCGGCAGTGGCGGTGCCGGCGCGGTACCTGCACACGCCCGTTGCCCTTCTCAGCCTGGACGATTTCGAGCACACCGTGGCCCTGATGAAAGCGACGCTGCGGCACCTGGGGTCGGGCTTTCCCTGGGGTGGGACCCGGATGTGAGCGGGTCTGGCGGGGGGGCGCCTGCGCCGCAGGTAGCCGCGCGCCGCGGTTGCGCCGGGTGGTAGGTGCTGTTGGCGGCAGGAGCGTCGATGAAGACGGCGGACTTTGACTACCACCTGCCGGCGGAGATGATAGCCCAGCATCCCCTGGAGCCGCGCGATGCCTCGCGGCTGTTGGTATTGCGGCGTGAGGGCGGGGTGCTGGAGCATGTGCGTTTCTCCGACCTCCCTTCCTATGTGCATTCTGGCGATCTCCTGGTGGCCAACGACAGCCGCGTGCTGCGGGCGCGCCTGCGCGGGCACAAGAGGCGCAGCGGCGGGCAGGTGGAGGTGCTGCTGCTGCGGCGGCTCGGTGGGGAGCGCTGGGAGGTCCTCGTCGGCGGGCAGCGCATTCGCGAGGGGCTGGAGCTGATCCTCGGCCGGCCGGAGGGCCCCGCGGTGTCGGCCCGCGTGGAGGAGGTCCGCCCGGACGGCACGCGCGTCGTGGCCTTTGCCGCCGATGTGGAGCCGCTGCTCGACGTGCTGGGGGCCGTGCCCCTGCCACCCTATATCCACGCGCCCCTGGCCGACGCCGAGCGCTACCAGACGATCTATGCCCGCGTGGCCGGTTCGGCCGCCGCGCCCACTGCCGGCCTCCACTTTACCCCGGCCCTCCTCGAGCGCCTGCAGCACCTCGGCGTGCGCTTGGCCTTTGTGACGCTGCACATCGGCCTGGATACCTTCCAGCCGGTGGAGGTGGAGGAGGTCGCCGCACACCCGATGCATGCCGAGTGGTGCAGTGTGCCGGCCGAGGTGGCCGCCGCCGTCCAGGAGACGCGCCGCGCCGGCGGGCGCGTCGTCGCCGTGGGCACGACGGCAGCCCGCGCCCTGGAGACGGCGGCTCAGGATGGATCGTGCTCCCCGTACGCCGGGTGGACACGCCTCTTTATCTACCCCGGCTACCGCTTCCGCGCCGTCGATGCCCTGGTGACCAACTTTCACCTGCCGCGGTCCACGCTGCTCATGCTGGTCAGCGCCTTTGCCGGCCGCGAGACGATCCTGGCGGCCTACGCCGAGGCCATGCGTCGCGGCTATCGCTTCTACAGCTTCGGCGACGCCATGCTCATCCTCTGACGAGGAGGCCCAAGCGATGCGACCTTCCTGGGACGACTACTTCATGCACATCACCCGCGAGGTGGCCAAGCGCGGCACCTGCCTGCGCCGGCAGGTGGGCGCCATCCTGGTCAAGGACAAGCACATCCTGGCCACCGGGTACAACGGCGCCCCGGCCGGACTGCCCCACTGCGACGAGGTGGGCTGCCTGCGCGAGGCGCAGGACGTCCCCTCCGGCGAGCGCGCCGAGCTCTGCCGCGGCATCCACGCCGAGCAGAACGCCATCATCCAGGCCGCCGTGCACGGGGTGCGCGTCCCCGGGGCCACGCTCTACTGCACGACGCAGCCCTGCATCCTCTGTGCAAAGATGCTGATCAACGCCGGCATCGTGCGCATCGTCTACGAGGGACCCTACCCCGACGAGCTGGCCCGCGACATGCTGGCCGAGGCCGGCGTGGGGCTGGTGCGCTGGCCCAACGCCGGCCAGCCATAGGAAGAGCGGGAGGGTGCGGTGGAGTACGACGTGGTGGTTTCCGGTGGTGGCATCGCCGGGTCGGTAGCGGCGCGCTTCGCCGCGCAGGCCGGGTTCCGCACCCTGCTCCTGGAAAAGAGAAAGACCCCGCGGGTCAAGCCCTGCTCGGGCATCCAGTGGGGCTATTTCGAGCGGCTGATCGGCGCCAGAGTGCCGCCGGACAAGCTCTGCCGCAACGCGCTGTCGCGGGTGGAGGTGGTCAACCCGGCCGGCCATTCCGTTCGTCCGCCCATCCCGATCCGGACGCTGAACTTCTGGCGGGCCACTTTTGACCACTGGCTGAACGGCCTGGCCGCCCAGGCGGGGGCGGACTTCCAGGACGAGACGACGCTGCTGGATTTCGCCGAGACAGAGCGGGGGGTGGACCTGCGAATCGGGACGAAAGGTGGCGAGCATCAGGTCCGCGCGCGCTACCTGGTGGCAGCCGATGGCGCCTTTTCGCGGGTGCGGCGCAAGCTGCGGCCCCAGGATTTCGGGGCCAGGGCCTCTGGCGGAGCGGTCAACTACTACTTTGTCGGCAGCGGCGCCCTGGACCCCCATACCTTGTACATGGTCTGGAACCGCGACTTTGCCCCGCTGATGTTCGCCTGGATCTACCGGAAGGATGACCTTTGGGTCATCGGCACGGGGGCGGGCGACGATCCCGTCAGCTACGCCGAGCGCTTCTTCCGCTTTGTCGAGGAGAAGTACGGCCTGCAGGGCGAGATCGTGCGCCGGGAGCGCTTCTCCTCGGCCCTGAAGGAGGGCGTCTACCTGGGGCAGGGCCACGTCCTGCTGGCCGGCGACGCCGCCGGGCTCATCGACCTGTACCGGGGCCTGGGCATGGACAACGCCGCCCTCAGCGGGCGGCTGCTGGTCAGGGCCCTCTGCCAGGCGGAAGAGAGCGGCCGGCCGGCCTTGGAGCACTATCGCCAGCGCCTGCAGCCGCTGGTGCGGACCATCGCCGCCAATGCCCGCAAGCAGGCGGCGCGCTTCGCCAGCAACCAGACCCTGGGGGCCGAGGTGGCGCTGGCCGGCCTCATCCGCGGCGGGTTGCAGATGCTGCCGGCACTGGTGTGGAATCGGTTCGTTCCGGTCGACAGGATCGCCCTGCTGCCCGTATAGCGAGCAGGGCCGCTTGCCTGGAGGTGTCACCTTGAAGGCGCTGCGCTTCGAGATCAGCGTTCCCCGCTATCTCCTGGACAAGGCGCTGGGGCCCTTGTTCCCCGCCATCTACACCGGCCCGCTGTCTATGCTGCGCTACGCCGAGGTCCCCGAGCCGGCCCTGCCGGGTCCGCAGTGGGTCCGCATCCGCACCCGCTACGCCGGCATCTGCGGCAGCGACCTGCACCAGATCCACCTGGACGACAGCCCCTACGTCACTCCGTTCGCCTCTCCTTCCTTCATCATGGGGCACGAGAACGTCGGCGTGGTGGCCGAGGTGGGGGCTGCCGTCGACGACTTCTCCGTGGGTGACCGGGTCATCGCCGACCCGGTGCTGGCCTGCCCCGCGCGGGGCATCGAGCCGCCCTGCCGCTCCTGCCGGGAGGGCCAGTACCCGCGCTGCGAGAGCTTTGCCGAGGGCAGTCTCTCGCCGGGTGTGATCATCGGCTCGTGCAGCGACACGGGGGGAAGCTGGAGCCCGGCCTTTGTCGCCCACCGCTTCCAGCTCTTTCGCATCCCCGACGGCGTCAGCGACGAGAACGCCGCCCTGGTCGATGCCTTCTGCTCCAGCCTGCACCCGGTGATGCGTGTCTTTCCCCGCGACGACGAGACCGTGCTGGTGCTGGGGGCCGGCGTGATCGGCATCGGCGTCGTGGCGGCGCTGCGCGTGCTCGGCAGCCGGGCACGCGTCGTCGTCCTGGCGCAGCACCGCTTCCAGGGGGAGACGGCCCGCCGCTACGGTGCTGACGAGGTCGTCTACACCCGCGACGGCGACCCCTACGCGGCCCTGGCCGGGGCCCTGGGCGCGCGGCTCTACCGGCCGGCGCTCGGCAAGCGTGCCGTCGTCGGCGGTGCCGACGTGGTCTATGAATGCGTCGGCCGCGACGAGACGGTGGACGATGCCCTGCGCTTTACCCGGGCCGGCGGGCGCATGGCCCTGGTCGGGTTGGTCGGGACGACCAGCAAGGTGGATTGGACCCCGCTCTGGTTCAAGGAGCTCACCGTGGTCGGCACCAACTCGTCCAGCACCGAGGAGTACCTGGGAGAGCGCATCCGCGGCTACCGGCTGGCCCTGGACTGGATGGCCGCCGGCAAGCTGGACCTGTCGCCGCTGCTGACGCACACCTTCCCCCTGGAGGAGTACCGCCGGGCCATCGCCGTGACCACGCACAAGGCCCGCCACAAGGTAATCAAGTCGGCTTTCTTCTTCTCCTGATGAGGTGGGACCATGGAAGAGATCGGGCAAGTCGCGCAGTACCTTCCCCTGCTCATCCCCGTCGCCGTTATCGAGCTCGGCCTGATGGTCGTGGCGCTGATCGACCTGCTGCGCCGCGAGCGCACCAAGGGCCCCAAGTGGGTCTGGCTGCTGGTGGTCCTCTTTGTCGGGTTGATCGGTCCGATCGTCTACCTGGTCTTTGGCCGCGAGGACTGACATGGACGCCATCCGCATCCAGGGGCTGTGCAAGCGGTTCGGCGCAGTCCAGGCGCTGGACCGGCTGGACCTGACAGTGCAGCCGGGCTCGGTCTTTGGCTTTCTCGGGCCCAACGGGGCCGGCAAGACGACCACGCTGCGCATCCTCACCGGCCTGGCCCGGGCCACCTCCGGACGGGCCTGGGTGGCCGGGGTGGAGGTCGGGCACGGCGACGTGCGCCGCAAGATCGGCTACCTGCCCGACGTCCCGGCCTTTTACGGCTGGATGAGCGCGCGCGAGTACCTGACTGACCTGGTGGCGCCCATCTTCGGGCTGGCGCCGGCCGAGGCCCGCGCGCGGGCCCAGGAGTACCTCGAGTTGGCCGGCCTGGCCGATGCGGCCAGGCGGCGCATCGGCGGCTTCTCCCGCGGGATGAAACAGCGGCTGGGCATCGCCCAGGCGCTCATGAACCGGCCCGAGGTCCTCCTGCTGGACGAGCCGGTCAGCGCGCTGGACCCGGCCGGCCGCCACGAGGTGCTGGAGCTCATCGAGCGCCTGCGCGGCCGGAACACCGTCTTCTTCTCCACCCACATCCTGGCCGACGTCGAGCGCGTCTGCGACACGGTCGGCATCATCCACCAGGGCCGGCTGGTGGTGCAGGCCGGCCGCGACGAGCTGTTGGACCGCTACGCCCAGCCGGTGGTCGAAGTCGAGTTCGACGCCACCTCGGCCGAGGTCAAGGGCTGGACGGCATCGCTGGTCGGCAATCCCCTGGTGGCCGGCAGCAGCGTGGAGGGCCGGGTGGTGCGCCTGGCCGTGGCCGACCCGGCGGCGGCACGCCCGGTGCTGCCGGGGCTGGTGGCCCAGGCCGGCCTGGCCGTGCAGCGCTACCAGTGGGCCCGGCCGTCGCTGGAGGATGTGTTCCTGCGCCTGGTAGGTGCGCCATGAGCGTGCTGCTGAAGAAGGAGCTGTGGGAGCAGTGGCGGACGTACCGCTTCCTGATCGTGGCCGCGGTGCTGGTGCTCTTTGGCCTGTCCAGCCCACCCACCGCCAGGTACCTGCCCGAGCTCATCAAGAGCCTGGGCGGGGTCCCGGGGCTCGAGCAGATATTCCCGACCCCGACGGTGGCCGACGCGCTGGGCCAGTACGTCAAGAACTTGGCCCAGTTCGGCGTGGTCCTGGCCCTGCTGATCCCGATGGGCATCGTGGCCCAGGAAAAGGACCGCGGCACCGCGGCGATGCTCCTGAGCAAGCCGGTCTCGCGGGCCTCTTTCCTGCTGGCCAAGTACGTCGCGCTGGCCCTCTGCTTCGTGGCCGGCCTGCTGCTGGCCGCAGCCGGCGCCTACTACTACACCGGCATCCTCTTCGAGTGGATGGACGTGGGCAGCTTCGCCCTGCTGAACGCCCTGCTGCTGCTGGACCTGCTGGTCTACCTGGCGCTGACCCTGCTGGCCAGCACGATCGCCCGCTCCCTGCCGGCGGCCGGCGGCCTGACGTTGGGGTTCTATGCCCTGCTGTGGATCGCCGGAGTGGTCCCCCAGGTGGCGCGGCACCTGCCCGACGTGCTGCCCGGCTGGGGGATGCGGCTGGTCCTGGGCCTGCCCGGCGAGACGGCCTGGGGGGCAGTGAGTGTCTCCGTGGGGATCATCGCCGGGGCCCTGCTGCTGGCCTGGCTGCTCTTCCGGCGGCAGGAGATATAGCTCCGGGCTCTCGGCTCAGCTCCCAGCTTGCTACAGGTATGGCCGGATGCGCCGCGCTGCCCGCCGGCAGGCCTCGCCCAGAAAGGCGATGTCGGCCTCGCTGTGGGCGGTGCTGAGCGCGCCCAGTCCGTGCACCGTGTGCACGTCCTCCAGCAGCAGCGCCAGCCGCAGCACGCGCTCGCTGAGAAAGTCGTCGCACAGGGCCGGGTCGTGCACGTCCTCGGGGGTCTCCAGGCGGATGCCGGGGCGCTGGGGGAAGCGCACCGCGGCGATGGAGCTGCCGGAGATGGCCTCGTTGCTGTAGCCCGTGCAGCGGGCGTCGATGCCCTCCTCTTGAAAGGCCCGTTCCATCGTCCGGCGGGTCAGGTCGCCCAGCGCGGCCAGGCGTGGGTAGATCTCGGCCTCGTGCTCCGCCAGGTGCGTCATCATCGTGCGGGCGGCGAGCATGGCGGCGGGGTGAGCCGAGTAGGTGCCGCCGGAGAACTTGACCCGGCCGGCGCGGACGCTGACCAGGTCGAGCACGTCGGCCCGGCCGGCCACCGCCGCCACCGGCATGCCCCCGCCCATCACCTTGCCGTAGATGGCCAGGTCGGGCTTGACGGCGTAGAGCGAGCCGGCGTCGCCGGCGCGGAAGCGGAAGCCGGAGATGACCTCGTCGAGGACGAGCAGCGCGCCGTGGCGCGTGCACAGCTCCCGGGCCGCCTGCAGGTAATCTCGGCGGGCCGGGAGAAAACCGCCGGCGCCGATGAACGGCTCGACGATAAAGCAGGCGATGCGCTCCCCGCTGCGGCGGAAGGTGGCCTCCAGGTCATCGGGGTCGTTGAAGCGGGTGATCAGCACGTCCTCCAGCAGGCGGGCCGGCAGGCCTGCGCTGTCGACCTGCGAAAAGCCGCCGCGGTAGCCGACGCCCTTGAGCGCCCATGGCTGGGCGCCGTGCCACCCGCCGCCCACCTTGAGCACCTGGCTGCGGCCGGTGTGGGCGCAGGCCAGCATGATGGCGTACATGGTAGCCAGCGCGCCGCTGGTGGTGAAGCGGACCCGCTCGGCGCCGGTCAGCCGGCAGAGCAGCTCGGCCACCTCGACCTGCAGCTCGTCGGCCAGGCCGGTGTGCAGGCCCCGGCCCGCGGCAAAGGCCTCGGCCAGGGCGCGGGTGATGACCGCGGGGTTGTGCCCGAGCAGGTTGGCAAAGTGGCCCTGCCAGAAGTCGAGGATGTCGTGGCCGTCGGCGTCGGTCAGCCAGGCCCCCTGGGCGCGTGCGATGCGCGGTGGAAAGGGCTGGACCAGGCGGATGGTATGGCTGCCGCCGTCGACCATGACGCGGAGAGCCCTCTCCTGCAGGGCGGCGCAGCGCGGCGAGCGCCGGCGGTGCTCTTCGGCCATGGCGGCCAGCAGGCGGGAGTAGTCTCTCATCGTGTGCCTCCGGAGGCGAACGCGTGACGCCCGAGCCGTCGTCGCACATTATAGGCCCGCCACCGCCGGCCGTCAAACCGGAAGTCGTCCCACAAACCACGAAGGCGAAAGACCCCAGGGCTCTTTGGACATGCTTCTTCCTGCTCTGCGCCTTTGCCTCTGAAACTATCTCAAATCGACCACCAAGCCCCAGAGGCACCAAGATGAACGGACCACCAAGGCACGAAGACACCGGAGAGGATATTGGAGAAGAACGCTTGTCGACATGGTGTCTTTGTGCCCTCGTGGTTTTGAGATAGTTTCTTTGTGGTAGTTGTGGATAGGTTCTACTCCCCCGCCGTCACGGTGAACATGGCGCCGTCGCTGCGCCCGAACACCTCCGGGAAGTACATCTGGTAGGCGTTGCTGGGCATGACCTGGAAGGCGCCCGGGACACTGGCCCGCATCATGTAGGTGTACTCGTAGGTGCCGCGCGGCAGGTACTCGGCAAAGAGCACCACCTTCTCGTCGCGCATCTCGGTGTGCGAGAACCACCACCAGCCCCAGCCGTAGTAGCGGTACCAGTAGTCCTGCTGCTCGAGCGAGAGGTTGTGCAGTTCGGGCGATTGCCCGACGACGCTGGTCGTCTTCAGGCTGGTGTCGATGCCCTCGCAGCCGGCCGGCAGGGGGTCCTCGACCACGACATAGTAGAGATCGGTCGGGGCGATGATGGTCAGCTTGACCAGGATGACATCGCCCACCTGCGCCCCGGTGAGGTACTTGCCGGGCTGGTCGGCCGGGCTGTACTGCCGCGCCACCATGATGCCGCGGTCGAGCGCCTTGATCATGTCCGCCGGCAGAAAGTAGCGCAGGTAGGCGGTGTAGTAGAGCTGGCCCTTGCCGGTCTGGCCCTCCTTGGGCGACTGGCGCTCGATCACCAGGCGGTTGGCCTGGTCGGCGAGCAGCCGGGCGATCTCCACCCGCAGGCGCTGGGGCTCGCTCAGGTTGGTCTTGGTGATATCACCGCTGCCCAGGGCCGCGCCGTTCAGGTAGACGGTGTAGGAAAAGTCGCCCTCCATCTCGCCGCTGGCGCGCATGTACGCCACCAGCGCCATGAGCGACCAGGCCGTGTCCTGGGTGGATTCCCAGTGGCCCTCTTTGCGCACGGCCATCAGCCAGCGCACGGCGTTGGGCAGCAGGTCGCTCTGCGGCTCCAGGCGCGCCATGGCCCACACGACGATGGCCGTGGAGCGGACATCGGTGTTCATGTTCCAGTAGTCGACCTGGCTTTCCTCCCAGTGCGCGCCGGCCGCGCTGACGATGGCGTCGCCCTTCAGGTCGTCCAGCAGGGTGCCCGCCCGGCTCTTCTCCTCCGGTTCCATCAGGCCCAGGGCGACGGCCAGCATGGCCTGGCCGTAGCGGTCGAGCAGGTCGCGCTGCTCGAAGAGACGGACCGCCAGGCCGAGCCTCTCCGCGGCGGCGGCCGGCCGGTCGTGCGCCGCGCCGTACTCGGCCAGCACGTAGAGCATGTAGGCCAGGCGGTTGGCCTCCCAGCGCTTGGCCAGGGCGCTGACCGCCGGCAGGTTGCCCTCGAGGAAGCGCGCGCCCCGGCCCATGGCGTCGTTGTCGACGACAAAGCCGGCGCGCTGGGCTTCCAGCATGCCCTGCAGCACGTAGGCGGTCAGGTAGGGGTTGCTCTTGTCGTCCACCCACCAACCCCAGCCGCCGTCATAGTGCTGGTAGCTATAGAGGCGTTGCAGGGCGATCCCGACCATCTGCGACAGCGCCTGCTCCAGCTCGGGGTCGGACAGGCCCATCTCCTTCAGCGCCTGGAAGGTGAGGACGTTGGGCAGAAAGCGGCTGACGGTCTGCTCGACGCACTCGTAGGGATAGTGCTTCAGATACGCCAGGGCGTCCTGGGCGGCGGCGGTGAGCGAGCCCTCCAGCTGGACGAGCAGCTCGCCCTGGGTGGCGTCGTAGCTCTTGGGCAGCTGGATGATCTCCTGGCGCTGGCCGGCCTCGGCCAGGCGGCCGGCGGTGGCCACGACCTCCGGGGTGGCGTAGTGGTAGACCGGCAGCGAGAGCTCGACGGCGTCGGAGTAGACGCCGGCCCGGGCGGCCATGCGCACCGTGACGGTGGTGCCGGGCTGCGCCGTGACCGGCCAGGCGACTCGCAGCCTGTCCCCGGCCGGGATCTGCACCGTCTGGTCGGCGCTGCCCTCCAGGGCCAGTCCCGTGGCAGCCAGGCTGACCTGGACATCCAGTGCCTCGGTGGTGTTGTTGTGGACGACGGCGGCGATCTCGGCGCGGTCGTCGATGACAAAGAAGCGCGGCAGCACCGGGCGCACCAGCAGGTCCAGCGTGCTGAGCACGTCCACGTCGACCTGGCCCACAAGTGTCTCGGCGCTGATGCCGCGGGCCTGCATGCGCCAGGTGGTCAGGTTGTCGGGCAGCTCCACCTGGACCTGGGCCCGGCCGTCCTGGTCGGTGCGCACGGTGGGGTTCCAGTAGGCGGTGTCGGCAAAGTTGGTGCGCACCAGGCCGGGCGCGGCCCCCTCGTCGCCACCGCCGCCGCCCTTTCTGCCAGGGCGTAGCTCGCGGTTGTACTTTTCCAGCGACACGACCAGCGGGGCGCTGGTGCGGACGCCCAAACCGCGCCCCTGCCAGAAGGTGTACAGGAGCGTCGGCCCGGTCTCGTCGGCCAGGGCCAGGACGGCCAGGTCGGCCAGGCGCAGAGAGAGCTCGGCCTCGACGGGCCGGCCCCGGCTGTCGGTGACCTGGACGTCGTACGTCGCCGTCTGCCGCGGCCCGTAGTGCTGGCCCTGCTGCATATCCTTGTCCGGCGTCAGGGTGATGGTCAGCTCCTTCTCGCGCACGGCGATGGGCAGGTTGATCAGCCCCATCTTGAAACCGGCCAGGCCGTCGGGGGCCTGGGCCGACCCCTGGACGATGAGCACCGAGACAAAGACGTTCGGCACGTACTCCTCGGGGATAGGGATGCGCAGGACCTCGCTGTTGCCGCGCAGCTCGCGCACCTCGCGCTGGATGATGTGGCCGCGCTCGATCGTCACCAGCGCCTGCACCGTGCCGCTGTAGGGGGAGGGGACGAGGATCTCGGCCGTGTCGCCGACGTTGTACTCTTTCCTGTCGGCGATGAGGGCGATGCGGTTGTTGCTCTCCTGTCGCCAGGAGACGTACTCCTCTCCGCCCCAGACCCAGAAGTAGGTGCTGCTGCGGACCTTGTTCTCGCGGCTGTCGTAGCCGATGGCCCGCACCCGGTAGGAGCCGGCTTTGGGCGGCGTGAAGGCGGCCTGCGCCTTGCCGTCGGCCCCGGTGGTGGCCGTGGTGGTAAAGACGGGGATGTCCTCGACCTTCCAGTTCCAGTAGTAATAGCCGCTCTCGTCCTGCTGGCGCACGCTGTACCAGCGGTGCTCCATGAAGATCACGGTGAGCGGCACGCCGGCCACCGGCTGGCTGTCCCAGTCTGCTGTGAGCAGGTCGATTGTTTTGGGCTGGCCGGCCTGGCCGAGGTACCCCTGGGGTGCCAGGCCGACGTAGAACTCGCCCTGGTGCACGACGGTGCCGGCGCGGTTGCTGACCTGCTGGCCGTTGATGTCGGTGACGCTGGCCTCGATGGTGAAGCGCTGGCTGCGGCCCTGCTTGCTGATGTCGGCCGGCACGCGGAAGGTAGCCCGGCCCTGGGCGTCGGTGCGGGCATCGCCCTGGGCGATCACCTGGCCGTAGGCCCCTTCCTCCCGGTACCAGGGTTCCCACTCCTCGTCGCTCCAGTCGTACCAGGGACAGGACTGGCCCGGCGGGCACTGGTAGGCGAAGTAGTAGTCGTCGCTCAGGACGCTCCAGCGGACGGCGGCGTCGGCCACCGGGCCGCCGAAGTAGTAGGTAGCCTCGGTGGTGACGCGGATCGTGTCGCCGGCCAGGTAGGCGGAACGATCGGTCTGGACATCGACCTGGTACTCCGGCTTGCGGTACTCGGCTACCAGGAAGGAGCTGCCGACGTAGAGCTTGTTGTCGGCGCTGGTCATCTCCAGCGAGTAATAGCCCAACGCCGCCTCGCCGTCCAGCAGGAACTGGCCGTTGAGGGTGCCGATGTCGTTCAGCGGCAGGTCCTCGTTGTAGAGCTGCCGGCCCTGGGGGTCGCTGATGCGCACCTGCAGCGTCTCGATCCCGGCGGGCAGGGTGTAATGGGCGTCGTCGTCGGCCCGGGCGATGCCCTTGAAGTAGACGATCTGGCCGGGGCGGTAGATGGGCCGATCGGTGTAGAGGTAGCCTTTGTAGGGGGAAGGCCAGTAGTCCTGGCTGACGTTGAAATCCCAGGTGTCGATGCCGCTGTCCCAGCCGCTGTAGGCGATGGCAAAGTCCTCCTCGCCCGGCTGGCCGGCCATGGCGAAGCAGGGGTCCCACGCGTTCTGCAGCGGCACGGCCCCGTTCCAGGCCAGCCCGTCGCGGTCGGTGGTGCCACCGTCGTAGGCCCCGTCCTTCGTATAGAACTGCACGGGCAGGCCGGCCACCGGCTGCCCTGTAGCCAGGTCGGTGACCCAGGCCAGGGCCTCGCTGGTGGACTGCTTCAGGGCCAGGTTGAGCCGCGACCGCACCAGCATGAAGCGCGCCGGGGGGGCCTTGGGGTCGGCCGCGAGGACCTCCGGGGCGGTCAGCTCGACGTAGTAGAGGCCGGGCGGCAGGGGCTGGTCCGCGTCGTCGCGCAGGTCGAAGCCGGCCGTGACGGTCTCGTTGCGCGCCGGCTGCACGGGGGTCTCCCACGAGCGGATCAGGTCGCGGCGGCTCGGGCGGTAGTTGTAAAAGGCGTCCCAGTCGCCAAAGCCGTTGAAGCGCATAAAGTCGGCCGGCGCGAGGCGGTAGAGTCCCACGTCCAGGCGCGAGACGTTGCGGTAGTTGACATAGACCGTGGTATCGGTGTAGGCACTGACGGCGCCGAGCTGGCCGTTCGTGTTGAACTCGGCGTAGGGGGGGAGGTCACCGGTGGTGAAACGGATGCGGACGTCGCTGCCCAGCGGGGCGCCGTACCTGTCGGGCATGTCCGCCGCCAGGGAGATGGTGTAGCGCGTGGCCGGCTTCTTGGCAAAGTAGAGCTCCACCCCGGTGTCGTAGCTATCCCAGCCCCAGTAGGTGTGCACCTGGGTGATCGGGACGGCCGGCTCGATCGACACGTAGCGAGTGAAGACGGCCGTGTCCATGGGGCTGTTGAAGATGATGCTGACGCTGCCGTAGACGTCGACGTCGGTCTGTCCGTCGCGGGGCCAGGTGTTGACGACGCCGGGCTCGTTGACCGTCGCGAACTGGGAGGTCGTCTCGCTCGCCACGGCCATGCCGCCGGCCCGGGACTGGGCGCCGGAGGTCAGCCGGGCCGTGTAGGTGCTGGAGCGGAGCAGCGGTTCTGCCGGCACAAAGGCCATCGTCTCCGGTGAGGTAGCCGTCTCCCCGCCACGCCAGTGGAACGTGCCCGCCAGCGGCTGCCGGCCGGACGTCACCAGCGAGAAGCGCGCCTCGGCCGAGGCGTGGTCCATCGGCTGGTTGAAGGTGACGCTGATGACGGCGCTGGGACCGGCGAACTGGAAGCCATCGCCGGGTGTGATGCTCTGGACGACCGGCTGCAGGGTGCCAAAGGTCCAGGTATAGTCCTCGGCCATGACCGCGCCGGTCGTGTCGGCCAGGCCGGCGGCGACGCGGGCGGTGTACTCGGTGGCCGGAAGGAACGACTTCTCGGGCCGAAATACGTAGATGGCCGAGTTGAGCCACTCGCCCTTGCCGGCCACCGGCGGCATGAAGGTCACCGGGTCGGGTAGCTGCGCCTGATCGGCGATGGCCGCGAGCGGCACGACGGGCCGGTTGAAGACGACGGTCACCATCATGTCGGGAGAGAGATCGCTGGCGCCGGGGCTCGGCTGCACCTGGCTGACGGCAAGGTAGCCCACCGTGGAAAAGTCGAAGGTGGCGGCCTCCTCCAGCGCCTTGCCCTCGGCGTTCGCGGCGCTGGCGGCCACGGTCACGCGGTAGCGCGTCCCCCGCTCCAGCGCGCTGCTGGGGTGGAAGGAGACGGTGCGCTCGTCGCCCCAGGTGAAGCGGCCGGCCACCGTCGGGGTGATGCCGAAGGCGGCCTCGACGCTGGCGCGGTCCATCGGCTGGTCAAAGGTCAGCTCGATGGCCCCGTCGAGGGCCTGCTCCTCGCCGGGGGCGGGCAGGCGCGAGAGCAGCCGGGGAGCCGGGAAGGGTTGCGCGGGGGTGGGGACGGCGGTCGGCTGCGGTGGCGTCGTGGGGCCGCAGGCGCCCAGGAGCATGGCCAGTAGCAACAGCGCCGCCAGGGTGCGGTGCAGGGGAGCAAGCGTCCGTCGCGACATTCGGATCCTCCTCTATCGGGGGTATGGGAATGAGAAAAGGTAACAAGTGTCTGGTCAGCCGTCTACAGACTGTGGTCTCCCGTGCAATAGTGGTGCAGCATCAAGGAGAGGAATCATGGAAGAAAACGGGTTCGTGTTCACCAGTATCATCCTTCGAGAGGATTCGGGTATCATCTCACGCCTCCTGACATTCTAGTCCCGCACCTCCACCCACACCTCATCGCTCCGCACCGCCTGCCCGGTCGCGTCGATCCCATCGGCCCAGAAGGCGTGCCGGCCGGGCTCCAGCGCCCAGAACAACTCGTACGGCGGCGCGCCGAAGGTGGCCAGTACCCGGCCGTCCAGCAGCAGCCGGACCTGGGCCAGACGCGCGCCCGCTCCGGGGCGTGCCGCCACCAGGATGCGCTGCGACGCGCGCGGCAGGCCGGGGTCGACGCGGTAGACGGCGCCCCGGTCGGGATCGGTCATGAGGAGCGCCGGCTCGGCCTCGGTCCAGACGAGCTGCTGCGCGTCGGCGCCGGCCACGGCCGGCGCGGGCTGGGGGATGCCCTGGGCCAGGGCCCACCCCTGTGCCTCCGGCGGGAAGATGGTGAAGAGGCGCTCGACGATGCGCTCCACGGGCGTCTCGGCCGTGGCCCGCAGGCCGGTGGCGCTGTCGATGGCGATGCGCTGGTGCATGGCGCACGTCTGGGTCGGTTCTGTTCCGGCGATAAAGGTCTCCCACACGCGGTGCGGGCAGTCCGGGCCGGGCAGGAGGCCGGAGAGGGCGCAGACCTCCACGTCGACCAGGCCGGCCGGCCGTTCGAAGGAGAGCACCGGCCGGCCCTTGAGCGCCGCCTCCATCAGGTCGTGCCAGATCGGCGCGGCACCGCTGACGCCGGAGACCTCGTGCATGGCCTCGTTGTCGGCGTTGCCGGCCCACACGCCGATCACCAGGTCGGGCGTGTAGCCGACGGTCCAGTTGTCGTGAAAGTCGTAGGTGGTGCCGGTCTTGACAGCGGCCGGCCGGGTCAGCTCGAGGGCGCTGCCCTCGCCGAAAGAGGGCAGGCGGGCCATGTCGTCGCTGAGGATATCGCTGATCAGGTAGGCCACGCGCTCGTCCAGCACCCGCTCCCCGATGCCGGGGCCGGCCTGCCAGATGACGTTGCCGGCGGCATCCTCCACGCGCTGGACGGCCAGCGGGCGCACGGCGCGCCCGCCGTTGGCCAGGGCGGCGTAGGCCGCGGTGAGATCGAGCAGGCGGACCTCGCCGCCGCCCAGCGTCACGGCCAGGCCCAGCCTGGGGTCGTCCAGGGTGGTGATACCCAGACGGCGGGCGAGCGAGGTCATGGCCGGCAGGCCGATGCGGTCCAGCACCTTGACGGCGATGAGGTTGTACGAGGAGGCCAGGGCCTCGCGCAGGCGCACCGGGCCGCGGAACTGCAGGTCGTAGTTGTAGGGCACGTAGGGCGTGCCCTCGCGGGTGACGAAGGAGGTGCGCAGGTCATAGAGCACCGTCGCCGCGGTGAAGCGGCCCTGCGCAAAGGCGGCGGCATAGGTGATCGGCTTGATCGAGGAGCCGGGCTGGCGCAGGGCGGTGGCGCCGTTGACGGCGCCGTCGATGCGCGCCGAGAAGTAGTCGGGGCTGCCGAGCATGGCCAGGATATCGCCGGTCTGCGGGTCCAGTACCACCACGGCGGCGTTGCGCACGTTGTGGCCGCCCGGCGGGCAGGCCTCGGGCCGGCCGCCGCAGTCGGCCAGGCGGGCCAGGTGGTAGCGCACCAGGTCGCGGGCGGTCTCGTTGAGGTCGACGTCCACGGTGGTGTAGATGTGCAGGCCGCCCTGCTCCAGCCGCGCCAGCCCCAGCTCCTCTTCCAGCAGGTTGCGCACATACATCACCAGGTGCGGGGCGCGGATGGCAAAGGGAGCGGAGGCAAAGTAGAGCTTTTCCTCGCGGGCCAGGCGGGCCTGCTCGGCGGAGATGTGGCCCTGCTTGACCATGCGCTCCAGGACGATGGCCTGGCGGGCGCGGGCGGCGGACAGGTTCTCCAGCGGGTTGTAGGCGCTGGGGGCCTGCGGCAGGCCGGCCAGCAGGGCACACTCGGCCAGGTCCAGGTCGGCGACGTGCTTGCCGAAGTAGGCCTGGGCGGCGGCCTCGACGCCATAGGCCATGTTGCCGTAGTAGGTCTCGTTCAGGTAGAGCTCCAGGATCTGGTCCTTGGAGTAGCGCTGGGTGAGCTGCCAGGCCAGGATGGCCTCGCGCAGCTTGCGCCGCAGGGTCTGCTCGGCGGCCTCCGCGGGGCTGAGGAGCACGTTGCGCACGAGCTGCTGGGTGATGGTGCTGCCGCCGGAGCGGATCTCGCCCCCGCTCAGGTTCGTCCAGATGGCGCGGAGGATGCCGCGGGCGTCCACGCCGGGGTTGTCGTAGAAGGTGGCGTCCTCCACCGCGACGGTGGCCTGGCGCAGGTAGAGGGGCACCTGGTCGATGCTCACGGGTGAGTGGCTGCCCCCGCAGGCGGCCGGCATCTCGTAGAGCAGCCGGCCGTGGCGGTCGTAGAGCTTGTTGCTGGGGGCGCTGGCGTGGCTGGCCAGCGCGTCCACCGAAGGCAGGCCGGGGAAGAGCCAGAGGCACAGGCCCAGGCCGGCGGCCAGCACCAGGCCGAGGAGGACGGCCAGTGCTCGCAACAGGCGGCGACGCCGGTTGGTGGACTCGTGCTTCTGTGGTGCGCTCATTCCGGTGCCTCCGGCGGGCGGGCCCGCCCTTCTCTGCTGGCTCTATGATAAGGCAACCCGGCCTGCCGGCGGACGATTGCCGCTCTGCGCCTGCGCTACGCCTGCCCTACGGTTCCCGCAGGTTGTACAAGGCGCTGGGGATCAGCTCGGAAAGGGCCGGGTGGATGTGCATGCCGGTTCCGACATCGCGTACCGTTCCGCCGGCGGCCATGACGTTGACCACCTCCTGGATGAGCAGCGCAGCCTCGGGGCCGACGATGTGCATGCCCAGGATGCGGCCCGTCTTGCGCTCGACGATGGCCTTGGCGAAGCCGTCCCGCTCCAGCATGGCCTGGCCCTTGGCCACGTCGGCGTAGCCGGCCCGGCCGACCAGGATGTCGTGCTGCTCCCGCGCCTCCTTTTCCGAGAGGCCCACTGCGGCGATCTGCGGATAGGTGAAGACGGCGTGGGGTACGGCGCGGTAGTCCATGGGTGCCTTGTGGCTGCTGTGCAGGCTGTTGTGCCAGGCGTAGGCGGCCTCGCGGTTGGCCACGTGGCGGAACATGTGCTTGCCGATGGCGTCGCCGAACGCCCAGATGTCGGGCACGTTCGTCTCCAGGTACTCGTTGGCCACGATGTAGCCGCGGGCGTCCACCTGGACGCCGGTCTTGTCCACCCGCAGCAGGTCGGTGTTGGAGCGGCGCCCGACAGCGATGAGCACCTGCGCCGCGGTGAACTCGCGCTGCTCGCCGCCGCGGCGGTGCCGGCCGACAAGGACGCAGCCCTCGCCACCCGCGTGGGCAGAGAGCACCTCGGTGCCGGTGTGCACCTCCATGCGCTCGGCCAGCTTGCGGCGCAGCAGCTCGGAGACCTCCGGTTCCTCCTCCGGCACCAGGCGCTCGTTGCGGCCGATGACGGTCACGCGCGAGCCCATGGCGGCGAAGAAGTGGGCGAACTCGGCGGCGATGTACCCGCCGCCGACGATGGCCAGGCTGGCCGGCAGCTCGGTCAGGGCCAGGACGTTCTCGTTGGTCAGATAGGGAATGCGCTCGATTCCCGCGATGGGCGGGACGAGCGGGCGAGCCCCGCTGGCGATAAAGACTTGGCGGCCCTTGATGCGGTCGGCGCCCACCTGCATGGTGCGCCTGCCGACGAAACGGCCCTCCACCTCGTAGAAATCGAGCCCGGCGGCGTGCTGGATGCCGTGGCGGATCTCCTCCTGCCCCTCGGCCACGGCCGCCCGCATGCGCGCCATGATGGCCGAGAAGTCGACCCGCTCGACGCGCGCGGCGATGCCCAGCCTGGTGGCCTCCTGCATCTCCACGACCCGGTCGGCCGGGTAGGTCAGCATCTTGGTGGGGATGCAGCCCACGTTGAGACAGGTGCCGCCCAGCGGTCCGCGGTCCACCAGGGCGACCCGCCGGCCCTCGGCCAGGGCGCTCTCGACGATGATGCCCCCGGCCCCCGATCCGATGACGATGACGTCGTACTCCTTGGTCTTCACAACACACTCCTCTCATGCCTGGGAAGCCCCCCATCTGCGCGCATTGTACCACGGCTGGGATGCGCGGGCAAGCTGTGGGGGTAAGCGCTACAGGCTGGGACATCCCGCCCCGACGGAGATGTCCGGGCGGGGCGGGCGCGGCGGCCATCATGTGCCGGTGGCACGTACCGGCTGCCGCAGCACGGTGCGCAGCTTCGCTGGGGTCGCCTGGCGGGGGTCGCCCAGGTAGATCTCGTGATGCCGGCCGTTGAACTCGTACCCCTGCTCGCGGACAAAGGCGTGCATGCGCTCGATGGTCGGGCCCTCGTCGGCGTAAGCGCCCAGGTACATCGTCTGCACGCTCAGTCCCTCCGTCCAGCGCTCGAAGCGGGCCTTGGGCAGGGCCGGCGGGTTCTTCTTGCGGGCCAGCTGCTCGCGGGCCCGCTCGAAGAGCTCGGCCGTGATGTGCTCCGGCTGCAGTATCAGCACCGTCCACTGCCAGTTGCTCTGGTCGGCCATGCCAAAGCCGGCCTGGCCTGCAGTGCCCCAGAGGCCCTCCAGGGGCATGACGGTGTAGTCGATGCCCAGCTCCCGCTTGCTGGTGAGCTTCAACGTGTACGAGAGGCCGTACAGCACCTCCATGGCGGCGGCGAACTCGGGGTTGCCGGCCGGGTTGCCGCCCTTCCCGTCGACCATGACATAGTTCAGCGCCGGCACGTCGACCACGGTGAACTCCCCGGCCGGCGGGCCGTACAGGTAGCGCAGCTCCTTCTTCAGGTCCAGCTTGGCCATGGCCAATCCTCGCTCGTGTCAACGACGTGCCAACGTGTCAACGTGTCTCTTCAACACCGTACCCAGCCGGGCGATGCCCTGCTGGAGCTGTTCTTCGTTGGCATTGGAGAAGTTGAGCCGCATAGTGTCCTCGCCGCCGCCGCAGGCGTAGAAACCGCGCCCCGGGACAAAAGCCACGCCCTGCTCGACGGCGTCGGCCAGGATCGCCTGCGAGTCGCAGCCGGCCGGCAGCGTGACCCAGAGGAAGAGGCCGCCGTCCGGCACGGTCCAGGTGACCTCGGGAGGAAAGTGCTCCCGCATCAGCTCCAGCATGAGGTCGCGGCGCCGGCGATACATCTCGCGGATGCGGGCGACGTGTGCCGGGAAAAAGCCCTCCCGGCACAGTTCGTAGGCGATCATCTGCACCAGCAGGCTGGTGTGCAGGTCGGTGCCCTGCTTGGCCCGGGCCAGGGTGGCGATGATCGGTGCCGGCCCGGCGACCCAGCCCAGGCGCATGCCGGGAGAGAGGATCTTGGAAAAGGAGCCGGCGTAGAGGACATTGCCGTCGGTATAGGCCTCCTGGCCGGCCGGCCGGCCCAGCCGCTGCTGGTCCAGCACGATCAGCGCCGGCAGCGGCTCGCCGCTGTAGCGCAGTTGGGCATAGGGGTCGTCCTCCAGGACCGGCACGCCGTGGGCGTCGGCCAGGGCCACCAGCTTCTGCCGGCGCTCCAGGGAGAGGGTGCAGCCGGCCGGGTTGTGAAAGTTGGGGATGACATAGACAAACTTGATCCCCGGCTGGTGCGCCAGGATCTCCTCCAGGCGGTCCACCTGCATGCCCTGGCCGTCGAGGGGGACGGTGAGGTAGCGCGGGCGGTACGGGGAGAAGGAGGCCAGCGCTCCCAGGAAGGTGGGGTCCTCGACGACGATCGGCTCGCCGGGGTCGAGCAGGACCTTGGGCAGCAGGTCGGCGACCTGCAGTCCGCCGGTAGTGACCAGGATGTTCTCCCGGCGGGCGTGCAGCCCCAGCTCGGCCATGGTCACCTCGGCCAGGTAGTCGCGCAGGGGGTTGTAGCCCTCGGTCTGCCCGTACTGCAGGGCGGTCGGCCCGTGCTCGTGCAGCACTTGGCTGCAGGCGCGGGCCACCTCCTCGCAGGGGAAACTCTCGGGGGCCGGCATGCCCCCGCCGAATGAGATCATGCCCGGTTTTTGCACCACCTTGAACAGCTCGCGCACGGCCGAGCCGCGCAGGTTGCGGCCACCGTCCGAAAGGAGCGCTTCCCACTGCGTCGTCATTGCAACCTCCTTGTTGCCGGCCGGCGTTGGCTACGGCGCCGCCGCCTGCCACTCTGGCACCTGCCCCTGCACCTGGACGCGGTTGACGATCCACTTGCCGCCCAGCCGCTCCAGGTTGTAGATCACCCCCAGGGTGTGCTCGGGCCGGACGGCGATGAGCGTGCCCTGCTCCCAGGTGTCGGGGCCGGCCTGGTAGCGCTCTGCCGTCCAGGTCTCGCGGGTGGTGACGACGGCGGTCCCGTCGTCGCGTATGTCGAAGGAGAGGTAGGCAAGCTGCACCAGTCTGTATCCCTCGTACAGGCCCTGGTCGATCAACGACTGGGCATAGGCCTGGTTCTGGGCGAGGGCCTCACCCAAGGCGTAGTCATCCAGCTCGGCCGGCGACGGCCACCACAGCGCCGCGACCAACCGCTCGTTAAAGGCCCAGACGGCCTGGCGCAGGGCGAGCTCCTCGGTCTCGTCCACGCGGAAGGAGGCGGTCCAGGCCGGCAGGGGCGGGGCCTGCCCGCCGTCGAGCATCTCGCGCCATTTCTCGTCGGTTAGGCGGTCGTCGGCCGGCCAGGGGAACTCGTAGTAGGAGAAGACGCCGCCCTTGGCCACGACGAGCTGGCCCTCGATGGGGGCGACGACGTAGATGGTGTGGATGCGCCCGACGCCCTCCTCCAGGACGGTGGAGTCGTCGGGGGAGCCGTCGCAGTTGGGGTCGGGGTCGGTGGCGACGTCGGCGACGACGGCGGCCTGCGGCTCATCCTCCTCCATCGGGTAGCCCCCGGGCCCGGTGTACTCGTCGGAGGCGGCGAAGGTAAAGGTCTCTAGCGTGCCGCCGTAGTAGCGGATGCGCTCGTACTCCGCCTCGCTGAGGGGCTGGCCGGCCAGCTCCTTCTCCGCCATGGCCTTGAGGGCCAGGGAGAGGTCGGCCAGCTCCTGCAGCGACTGCACGGCGAGGGCCAGCTGCGGGGTGTCCTCCCCGCCGGCCAGCCCGCGCTCCTCCAGCCCCTGCTTGGTCATCGCCGCCAGGGCGGCCAGGCGGGCGTAGAACTCGGGCACGGGCTCGACATAGCCCTTGGGCGGGACCGGCGCGGGCGGAGGCCCCTTGCCGCCGCCGCCCAGCTCGGCATAGGCCTGCTTGGCGTAGAGGATGGTGTCGTGGCGCAGCTCGGCCCAGCTCCCCAGGGCGGTGTTCAGGCTCTTGTCCAACCAGGCTTCGTTCTGCATAAAGAGCGGGTAGCCGGCCCCGGGCTCCTCCAGCAGCGGGAAGAAAGCGTAGAGCCAGGACCAGTAGAGGTTCTGGGTCCAGTCGGACTCGCCCAGCGCGCCGAACTCCCGGCGCAGCTTGGCCACCTTTTCCGGGTAGCCGGCAAAGGCGGTGTCGCCTTCCTGCTCCAGGATGGCATAGGCCCGCTCCGAGCCCATCACCGCCATCCAGTCCAGGCCCTTGGGCAGGCCGCGGCGTTCGGGCGGGCACACCCCGCCGACGTTGCGCCAGATGAGCTGGCGGAAGACGTACGAGTCGGGGATGAAGCGCTGGCCCATGAAGCGAAAGCCCTTGGTCTCTTCCTCGACGTCCTCCGTCTCCGGGCCGATGACGATGCCCAGGATGCGCGGCGGGCGCAGGCTCTGCGCCTCCTGCATGAACTGGGTCAGCAGGGCCTCGTCGGCAAAGGCGACCGGGTCGGGGCTGGCGCCATAGACCTGCTGCAGCAGCGGCAGGTACTCGCTGTAGAGCAGGTCGTCGCTGCGGCCGACGAAGAAGACGGTGGGCTCGTAGATGCTGTCCCACAGGGCCGTGGCCCGGGTGTCGCCGGCCAGGGCCAGGGTGATGAGCAGGGCCCGCTGGGTCATCTCGCGGTTGTCGGGCTTGTCGATGTCGCCCAGGATGAAGGTCATGCGGCCGTACCACATGAGCGACCTGAAGTAGGCCTTGAGTGTCTCGCTCCGCGTGTAGTGTCCGCGGGGGATGTACTGGGTATAGTCCTCGCCGTGGGGCAGGCCTGGGAAGAGGGGTGACGGTTGGATGCCGGCGTGGGCCTCGACCAGGGCGATCTCGGCCTCGGCCAGGTCGCGGGCATAGGCGGGGATCGCCACGGCGGGGTCCAGCAGGTAGCTGCCGACGGCGAAAAAGGCCACGTTGCGTCGGGCCGACTCCTCGAGCGCCGTGCCGCGGAGCTGCTCGTATTGCCGCGCCGTGCTCTGCAGCAGGAGCGCGTTCAGCTCCTGCAGGGCGGGGACAAAGTACTCCACCTCCAGGCTGCGCAGCAGCTTGTCAAAGAGCAAGTGGTAGACGTGCAGCAGCGAGTCGCTGGTGACAAAGATGGGCTCGTAGTTGTAGCGGGCCTGCTCATAGAGGACGTAGAACTCTTTCTCGTCCGAGGGGCTGACGACAAAGCCGTTCTGGGCCAGCCGCTGGCGCTGCTGCTCCGAGAACAGGAAGGCGCTGCTGACGTTGGAGAGGTCGGCGGCGATGGCCGGCTGCGAGACGGCCGGCTGCACGCCGACCGGCTCCTTGCGGTAGACGGCGAACTGGGCGGTGGGGATTTCGGCGCCGCTCGGCGTGGGCAGCGGCCCGCCTCCGGGGGTGGGCGCGGAGGTGGCCGCTGCGGTCGACACAGAGGGCGCCGAGGGCACGGCGGTGGGCGCGGGCAGGTCGGTGGGAGCCGGCGAGGGCCCGCAGGCAGTGAGCAGGACCAGGAGCAGCAGCAGCGGAAAGGCCTTGCGCAGGTGCTTGCCCATCATGATTCCTCCTTGTTGCCAATTGCCGCCGGGCTGTTCGAAAGGTGAGCTGCTTCGTGGGCCCGGAGCCTGTCGGTCCGGGCCGCGGCAAGGCTGCGCCGTGCCGCTGTACACGCCCTCGCTGTGCCGGGCGCTCAGAGGGGTACGATCCGCCGGCGCAGCATGTGCAGGGCGATGCGCAGCCCTTCCTGCAGCGTGGCCGCCGTGAGCAGCCCATGGGTGTCCACGCCGAGCTGCACAAGTGTCTCGGCCACGGCGGGGGTGATTCCCACCAGGATGGCCTGCGCGCCCAGGAGCTGGCTGGCCTGCGCGGCGCTCAGCAGGGCATTGGCGACGGCGGTGTCGACGACCGCCAGGCCGGTGATGTCCAGGATGGCCACGCGGGCGCGCTGCCGATCGATCCCGGCCAGGAGCTCGTCCATCACGTGCTGGGCCTGCTCGCTGTCCAGGGTGCCGATGATCGGCATGACGATGATGCCCTCCATGACCGGGATCACCGGGCTGCCCATCTCGTGGATGGTGCGCAGGAGGTCCTCTCGCGTGGCCGTCTCGGCCTGCAAGAGCGCGAGGGCCTGGCTCAGCTCGGCGGTGCGTTCGGCGACGCGCGCCTCCAGCTCGTGGCTCCAGGCCTCCTGCCGGGCCTGGGACTCTTGCAGGCTGGCCGCCATGCGGTTGAAATCGTCGGCCAGCTCGGCCAGCTCGTTGCGCGCACGCAGGTCGATGCGCTGCTCCAGGTCGCCGCCGGCCAGGCGGCGGGTCCCTTCCCGCAGCAGGCCGATCGGGGCGGCCACGCGGCGGGAGATGTACCGCCAGACGATTACGGCGGCGACGGCGCTGAGCAGCAGGACCCCGGCCGCGCCCGCTGCCAGCGGCAGCAGCTGCCGCCCCAGGGCCGACAGGGGCTGTTCCGCGATGACGGCCCAGGAGACGTTGCGCAGGGGGGTGTAGGCGCCGAGCACGGCGGTTCCCTCCTGATTCAGCCCCTCGTAGAAGAGGGGCATCGCCTGTCCGCCGGTGGCGGCGCGGATTCCGGCGATGTCCATGCGCGACTCTTGCGTGGAGACGAACTCGCTGCCCAGGCGCAGCAGCGGCGTGCCCAGGCTGTCCACGATGTAGGCGTAGGATTCCTCTCCGGCGCCGGCCCGGGCCAGCAGGCGGTCGTAGGCCCAGCGCATGTCGGCCCGCGCGGCAAGGACGGCGACGGGCCTGCCATCGGCAGCCACGACGGCGCGGGCCACCACCACCACCGGTTCGGACCGCCAGATGTCCAGGCGCGAGACGGCGCGCCCCTGCGCCAGGGCGTCGTCGAACCAGGCGACGCCGTGGAAGTTGGCCCCCGAGGTAGTCCCCGCGCCGCTGACGGTCATGATCTCCATGCCGTAGCGGCCCACCTGCGCATCGATGAGCGAGACGCTACGCAGGGAGCTATTCCGCCGCAGGACCTCCAGGAGCGCACTCTCCAGCGAATCGGCCGGAATCTGGACCAGCAGTGGGGCTGCCGCCGCAGAGAGGCTGGAATCAATGTCGCCGATCCAGGTATCGAGCGCATCGGCGATCCAGGCGGTGACGTGCTGCTGCAGTGACATGGTGTCCTGGTACTGGCGCCAGCCGGCGTAGCCGACCATGGCCAGGATGAGGAGGATCGAGAGGACGGCGAAGAAGGTGAACCGCAGAAGGATGCCGCGGCCCAGCCGGCCCAGCGGGCGGCGGGGCTGTCGGGGTCGCCGGCGCGCCGTGTGCTGCACGTCGAGTTCCCCGGCCTGCGTCTCACCAGACACGCAACCACCTCCGACGCGGTCCTGTAGCAGAGACGCTGCAAGACGGCCGCATTATAGCACGGGCGCGGCCTGCGGTCAATGCGCGGGTGACCGCAACGGTTTTTGAGGGGAATGTTTTCCTGCGCCTGGGCCAGGGA
>CAZTIG010000049.1:6153-35138 GCA_964613665.1 uncultured Chloroflexia bacterium | reverse complement strand
TTCGCTCTTCCTCGGGCGAGTCTCAACCGCCTCTCGGTTTTGGGTAATCACCAAATGACATGTGGTTGACATCGCCCACCGTGTACGGTACAATAGGGACAGCAGCCAGGAATCAGGCAGGGCCTGGCAACACGGGCCGCGTGTTGCCCGCCGCACAGATGGAGGAGACCGATGCACCCCTCTGACGAGGGGGCCGGCCAGAGAGACCAGGCCCTGGTCATCGCTGGCGACCCTCACATCCTCAGCCAGGTACGCCGCATTCTGGAAAAAGCGGGCTTCGCGACCACCACCGCCACCAGCGGGCAGGCCGGCCTGAGCCTGTTTCGACAGGAACTGCCCGACCTGGTCCTGCTGGACCTGCAGCTCCCCGACACCAGTGGTCTGGACCTCGTCCAGCAGATCAAAGAGGAGCGCCGCTACACCCCGGTGATGGTCATGGCCTCGGCGTCGGAGACGAGCGTGGTCGCCGCACTGCGCCGCGGCGCCGACGACTATTTGAGCAAGCCCATCGTCCCAGAGGAACTGCTGGAGCGGGTCCAGCATAACCTGGAGCGGGGCCGCCAGGCCCGCGCCCAGGCCGAGCTGACCGGGCAACTGCAGCGCCAGCTGGCCATGCTGCTCTCGGTGCGCGAGGTCGCCCGTGAGACTACCTCTACCGCCGACCTCTATGCCCTGCTCCAACGGGTCCTCGAACAGACCCTGCGCAACCTGCACCTGGACGCCGGGATCGTCTTTGTCTCGGAAAACGGCGACCTGATCCCCCTGGCCCACCGCGGGCTGCCCCAGGCCATCGCCTCGGCCTTGACCCGGCGGCGGCTGAGTTGGAGCGAGACCGCCCTGCGGCCGCTGCGCCGGGCTCGCCGCGCGGTCCGCATCCGCAGCGACGAGCAGCGCGGCGGTCCGCTCAGCCGGGCCATGGGGTACAAGTTCACCGCGCTCGTGCCCCTGTGGGCCCAGGAACACTGCTGGGGCCTGCTGGAGATGGCCGGCCAGGACGAACCGGCGGACCCGGCCCAGTACCTGGAGATGCTCACCACCGTCGGCCAGCAGGTAGCCATCGCTCTGGCCAACACACGCCTGCAGGAAGCGGCCGCCCTGCGCGTGCACGAGCTGGCCATGTTGAACGAGGCCTGTCTGGCACTGACCTCGGACTTGGACCTGGAGCAGATCCTGACGACGATCATGCTCCGCACCAGCGACGTGATCGGCGTGGAGACGGGCTCGCTGCTCCTGGCCGACGAGCTGAGCGGGGAGCTCGTCTTCCGCATCAGCTTGGGCGGCTACGCCGACCGGATCCTCTCCCAACGTATCCCCCCTGGTCAGGGCATCTCCGGCTGGGTCTTTCAGAACGGCCAGCCCCTCCTGGTCCCCGACGTGCGCCAGGACGCGCGCTACTACCCCGAGATCGATCACTACACCGGCTTCCACACCCGCTCGATCCTCTGTGTGCCGCTCAAGGTGCGTGGCGAATCGTTCGGCGTGATCGAGTTGGTCAACAAGATCAGCGGCGAGTTCACAGCCGATGACCTGCACCTGGTGGAGTCGGTGGCGGCACTGACGGCTACCGCCGTCGAGCAGAGCCGCATGCACGAGTGGACCACCTCCTTCATCATGGTGGATCCCCAGACCCACCTGCCCAACCATCGCCTGCTGGCGGAGGCTCTGGCACGGGAGTCGGCGCGCTGCCGGCGCTACGGTCGGACGTGCAGCCTGCTCATGCTGGGTGTGGACCGCCGCCTCAAGCTGTCCGAGCCTCGCTGGCGCGAGCTGACGGCCGTCCTGAAAAAGGCCCTCCGCCAGTCCGACATGCTGTGCCGGCACCGCGACGGTCCCTTCGTGGCCATCCTCCCCGAGACCGGTCGGGAGGGAACGGGCATCCTGGCCGAACGCCTGTTGGAGGAGGTCGGCCGGGCCGGGCTGAGCGAGCCACCCGGCGTGGAGCTGGCCGGGCACATGCGCTACGGCATCGCCACCTTCCCGGGCGACGCCGAGGACCCCACCGATCTCTTGCAGCAGGCGGAAAAGGCCCTGGCACAGGCCTGGCAGGAACGGCAGGGCGACTGAGGGTTCCACAGCCGGCCACAAGGGACTATTTCAGATCGACCACCGCCGGAATGCCATCCACCCCGCGCCCCGCGCGCACTGCGCGGACAATCGCCTCAGCGACGGTCTCTGCCGCATAGGCTCCCACCAGGCTGGCATCGGCCTTGACCGCGCCCGTGGCCAGGGCGAAGAGCGTGTCGCCGTCGTGCAGCGTGTGCGCCGGCCGAACGGCCCGGGCCAGCCCGTCGTGGGCCATCTCGGCCACGAAGTTGACGCGGGGAACATCCAGGGCGGCGTTCGTCGCCACCACCCCGACGACTGTGTGGGACATCGACAGGGCCGCCTTGCCGGCAAAGGTGCGCAGCAGCTCCAGGGTATCGGCAAAGCCCCGGCCAAGGGGCTGGCGCGTCCCGGCGACGATCTGGCCGGTCTGCGGATCGAGCACGTCCCCCAACGCGTTCACCACCACGATGGCCCCGACGACAAGCCGGCCGCCGAGGCGCGCGCTGGCCGTGCCCAGGCCGGCCTTGGTGCAGTAGCTCTTCCCCAGCAGCCAGCCCACCGCGGCCCCGGTGCCCGCCCCGACGTTGCCCTCGGGCACGGGCCCGTCCGAGGCGGCCCGGCAGGCGGCGTAGCCCATGGCCGCGTCAGGACGCACCGTGGCCTGCCCCACGGCCAGGTCCCAGATGATGGCCGCCGGCACGATCGGCACGCGCGCCACGCCGGTATCGTAGCCCACACCGCGCTCCTCCAGGTAGCGCATCACCCCGTCGGCCGCGGCCAGCCCGAAGGCGCTGCCTCCCGCCAGCAGCACGGCGTGGGCCCTGTCCACCAGGGGGTGGGCCGGCCGACAGAGGTCCGTCTCGCGCGTGCCGGGCCCGCCCCCGCGCACGGCAACCCCCACGGTGGCCCCACGTACACAGAGAACCACGGTGCACCCGGTCAGGGCACGCTCGTCGCTGGCATGACCCACCAGGATCCCGGGCACGTCGGTGATGGCATGGTGCCAGGTTCGCTTCGGCATCGTTCCTCTCCTGCGCCGCTACTCCGACCTTCTCGCCGACCTGCTCCCATCCATTATAGCACGGCACAGCATGTTTGACGATAGGAAGCCAGAGTGCTATACTGGCCCGCGTCATCGGCGTGGCACTGCCATCGTAGCGCGCCCATACCAGCAGGTGCTGCGGCACAGGCCTGCGCGCTACTGGATGCTTGCCACTTGACACCTGGAGGTATACCCGTGTCCAAGCAACGCGTCTTCTCGGGCATCCAGCCCACCGGCATCCTGCATCTGGGCAACTACCTGGGGGCGATGAAGGGCATGCTCCAGCTCGTGGAGCCGTACGAGTGCATCTACGGCATCGTGGATTATCACGCCATCACCGTGCCGTACGATCACCGCGAGATGCCGGCGAACAAGCTCAGCGTGGCCATCGGCTACCTCGCGGCCGGCCTGGACCCCCAGCAGGCCACCCTGATGCTCCAGTCCGACGTTCCCGAGCACACCGAGCTGGCCTGGCTTTTCAGCAGCATCGTCTCGGTCAACAAGCTGCAAGACCTGCCCACCCTCAAGGACAAGCTGTCCCAGGTCGAGGGCTTTCTCAGTTCGGCCCTGCTCAACTACCCCGTCCTGCAGGCCGCCGATATCCTCATCTACAAGGCCACCGTCGTGCCGGTGGGCCGGGACCAGGAGGCGCACATCGAGTTCACCCGCGAGGTGGCCCGCAAGTTCAACGGGCTGTACGGCCCGGTCTTCCCCGAACCGGTCTCGTTCAACACACCCGGCGCCGTCGTGCCCAGCCTGACCGGCGAGGGCAAGATGAGCAAGAGCGTGCCCGGCTCTTTCATCGCCCTCAACGACCCGCCCGAGGCCATCTGGGAAAAGCTGGCCCGCACGCTGACCGACCCGGCGCGGGTGCGCCGCACCGACCCCGGGGAACCGGAAAAGTGCCCGGTCATCTGGACGATGCACCGGATCTACACGCCCGCGGACAGGCAGGCCGATCTGGCCCAGGGCTGCCGCACGGCCGGGATCGGTTGCCTGCAGTGCAAGCGCATCCTCTGGGAAGAAATCGTCGCCGACCTGGCCCCGGTGCAGGAGCGCTGGCGCGAGCTGGAGGCCCACCCCGACGATGTGCGCGACGTCCTGCGCGAAGGGGCGGCGCGGGTACGGCCCATCGCCCAAGCCACGGTGGCAGAGGCCAAGGAGCACATGGGATTGGGGCGGATCTGAGAGGGAGACGAGGAGCCATGCGCGTAGCCGTTCTCTCCGATACGCACGACCACCTGGAGCATCTGCGCCGGGCCCTCCGACTCGTGCAGGGGTGCGAGGTGCTGCTCTTCTGCGGCGACCTGTGCGCGCCCTTCACCCTCCGGGAGATGGCTGCGGCGTTCGCCGGGCCGGTCCACACCGTGCTGGGCAACAACGACGGCGATGTGCTCTTCATGACCCGCATCGCCCAGCAAGCCGGCAATGTCACCCTGCACGGCGAATACGCCGAGCTGGAGGTGGCCGGCCGGCGCATCGCCATGGTGCATTATCCCCGACTGGCGGAGGGGCTGGCCGCATTGGGTGACTATGACCTGGTCTGCTACGGCCACGACCACCAGGCCCGGGTCGAAGAGGTAGGCACGACCCTGCTGCTCAACCCGGGCGAGGTAATGGGCTGGAAGGGACGCTCCTCGTGCGCTGTCTACGATACCGCGACCGGAAAGGCGGAGATCGTCGATCTGTGAGACCCGCCCCCCGACCGGCAGTCCCCGCTGCTGCCTCGAGCGTCCAGGCCGGCGGCTGGTGGCCGGTAGCAGACTGCTACTCCCTCACCCAAACGATGGCGTCGAACCAGATTGTCGTGTCGGCCTCGCCTGTAGTCTCGTCCAGGTAGACATAGCCGTGCGCCCCCTGGACGAAAGCAAACTCCCCCAAGGGAACCCACAGGCCGGTCGAGCGGGCCTGGTCCAGCGTCACGGTGGCCTCGCCGCCGGCGTAGCGGATGTGGTAGCGGGCCTGGGCCGTGTCGGGCCGGCCGGTATCGTACCAGGGGATATAGGCGTAGAGGTAGTAGAGGCCGGCCTCGGGCAGCTCCGGCCTCCAGACGGCCCGATGGATGCTCTGCTGCGCGTCGACACTGGAGGTGGCCCAGAGGGCCCGGCCGCCATAGCCCACGGGCGCTTCGCGCCAGAGGGCCACGCTCAACTGGGCGCTCCGATCGTCGACGACTATGGCCCGGGCCGGGACCGGGCACGGCGATGGCCGATCGGCCCAGAGCCAGCGGCTCACCGTGCCGGCCGGATGGCCGGCCCAGGGGTCCTCCGGCACGGCGCTGCTGCCGCACCAGCCGTAGGGGTCGGTGTCCCGGCCCAGGTACTGCACCCCCAGGTGCAGGTGGGGGCCGGTGGAGCATCCGGTGCTGCCGACCGTGCCAATCCGGCTCCCCTGGCTCACCGCGGTGCCCTCGACCGCGCTGACGTCCTGCAGGTGCCAGTAGAGCGTGCGGTAGCCCTGGCCGTGGTCGAGGACGACCAGGCCGGCCGGTGTCGGGCAGAGCGTATCCAGGCGGCCGGCAAAGACGACCCGGCCGTCTGCCGCCGCCAGGACGGGTGTCCCGCCGTCGACGGCATAGTCCCAGCCGTCGTGGCCGTCGTACGAACGGTAGGTGCGCTCGCCGCTGTAGGACAGGAGCGTGCCGTTCTGGCGAAAGATAGGATACTCGTGGTCAAAGTAGGAGGAGATGGGGGCGGCCCCGCCCAGCGGGGGCCACAGGAACGGCTCATCGGCCGGCGCCGTGGCCTCTAGCAGTGGCAGGCGCGGATCCTCGCCGAACAGCTCGCGATAGGTCTCGACAAACGAGCCCTCTCCAGAAGAGCGCAGCTGGGCAAATCGCCCGCCGTCGGACGTGTGGGCCAGCAGGCGCAGGATGGCCCGGGTGGCGGCATTGGCATCGCCGGGGATCGGCGCCAGCGTACCGTCGGTCAGCACCGGGGCATCGCCCTCTTCGGCCTGGCGGAAGCCATCGGCCAGGATGGCGGTGGCCCACTGCAGCTGCCGGTCCAGCCCCTGCCAGAGAGGGTCGGGGTAGCCCATGGCCCACTGCAGCTCCTCGGCCGTAGCCTCATGCCTGCGCACCAGGCCGGTCTGGACCTCCAATAGGGCCAACAGGACCTTGGGGTTCAGGCTGTAGCGGATGCAGTGACCGCTGAGGGCGTGGGCGAAGGTGTCGTCGTCCTGGGCCACGGGCACGGTAGCCCGGGCCAGCACGCTGCCCTGCTGCTCCAGAAAGGCCTGGACCTGTTCGCCGTAAAAGGCGGGCTCGTAGGAGAAGCGATCGTCGGCCGCCAGGACGGCGGCCGGGTTGCCCAGGGCCGGGGTGGGGGCGGGCGTCGGGGAGGGCAGCGTGGGCGAGGGTGGCGGGGTTGCAAGCCGCGCCGTGGGCGCGGGGATCATCGTCGGCACGGGCGAGGCCTCGGCGGCGCCCGCGCCATAGGACCGCGGCGGCTGGGCCATGCGGCGGCTCAGGTCCACGGTGACCCACGCAGCAGCCGCCACGTTGAGCAGGACCAACACGATCAGCGGGGCTCGTTTCCGAAGGACGCCTGTGTTCAATGCCCACCTCACAAGTGCCGCAGCCCCATTGTACCACATTTTTCTCGCTCCGGCGATTTGCAGGCCAGGCCAGGTTGTAGTACAATACGGCACGCGTTCGATCTGCGTGCAAGTGCGCCACAAACCGCCTCCTTGCCGCCGAAGAGGCCAAGGATACCAGGGGGTCACACCGGCATGAAAAAAGGAGCCGATCCGATGGTCAGTGAAGACCGCGTGCTCTACACCTTCTTGGACATGGTACAGACCAACCACCGCTCGGGGGAGGAGCAGTTCCTGGCCCAGCGCATCGTCACCCGCCTGCGCACGCTGGACATGAAGGCCAGCATCGACAAGGCCGGCAACGTGATCGCCACCCTGCCCGGCAGGGGGGAGTCGATCATGTTGTGCGCCCACATGGACAGTGTGGATCCCTGCACCGGCGTCGTCCCGGTCATCGAGGGCGGGATCATCCGCAGCGACGGCCGCACCGTCCTGGGAGCCGATGACATCTCCGGCGTGACGGCGATTCTGGAGGCACTGCAGGTGGTGGCCGAGAAAAAGATCCCCCACCGCCCGGTGGAGGTCGTTCTGACCGTCGAGGAGGAGACGGGGCTCACCGGCTCCAAGAGCCTGAACTATGGCGAAATCAAGTCGCGCATGGGGGTGGCGCTGGACGCGGGAGGACCGTTCGGCACGATCATCGTCGCCGCGCCCTCGCACAACATGATCTCGGCCACGATCCTGGGAAAGGCCTCCCACGCCGGCGTAGCGCCGGAGGACGGCGTCAACGCCATCCGCATCGCCGCCGAGGCGGTCGCCCGCATGCCTCTGGGTCGCATCGACCCCGAGACGACGGCCAACATCGGCATCATCCACGGCGGTATCGCCACCAACATCGTCCCCGAGCGGGTACAGCTCGAGGGCGAGGCCCGCAGCCGCGACGAGCGCAAGCTGCGCCAGCAGACCCAGGCCATGAGCGAGGCCCTCGAGCAGGCCGCCGAGGCACACGGCGGAGAGGCCAAGGTTCAGATCCAGCGCGCCTACAACGGCTTTACCCTGACCGAGGAAGACGAGGTCGTGCGCCTGGCCATACGCGCCCTGGAGGCGGTCGGTGTTACGCCGAAGCTCGGGGCCACCGGCGGGGGCAGCGACATCAACATCTTTAACGCCCACGGCATCGCCTGCACCAACTTGAGCACGGGAATGATGCGGTCCCACACCACCGAGGAATGGATCGCCGTGCAGGACCTGGTCCGCTGCGCCCGGGCCGTCTTGGAGATCATACGCACGGACCAGAAAGAGTAGTACGCTCTATCATTGGGTGGACCCGGCCGGCTGGTTGAGACATTCCCCCCCCGCGCGGGGGGAATCTTTCGAGGAGGAACGATGAAAGATGTGACCGATCGCGCGCTGGGGACAGCGCGGGTGCGCGGAGCGACCTACGCCGACATACGCATCGTCCACCGGGAGGAGCAGCGCATCACGGTGAAGAATGGCGTGGTCATCGCCATCGCCCACGACGTCAGCCGGGGGCTGGGGGTGCGGGTGATCGCGGGTGGTGCCTGGGGTTTTGCCGCCAGTTCCACGGTGGAGCCGGCCGAGGCCGAGCGCGTCGCCGCACTGGCCGTGCAGATTGCCCGGGCATCGGCCATGGTCCCCGGCCGGCAGCCGGCCGTGCTAGCTCCCTGCCCGGCGAAGGTGGACCGCTACGCCAGCCCCTTCCGCATCGATCCCTTCGCCGTCCCGCTGGAGGACAAGGTGTCCGTGCTCCTGCGGGCCGACGCCGAGATGCGCCGCGTGCCGGGGATCGGCGTGGCCGAGGGGAACTTTGTGGCCTTTCGCGAGGAAAAGACCTTTGCCTCCAGCGAAGGTGCCTTTATCGAGCAGACCGTGACCGAGACCGGGGCGGGGATCGAGGCCACCGCCGTGGCCGGGGGCGAGGTGCAGTCGCGCAGCTACCCCACCGCGTTCGGCCGGCAGCAGATGCAAAGGGGGTATGAGCTGGTGGAGGAACTGGACCTGCCGGGGCACGCCGGCGCCGCAGCCGAAGAGGCAGCGGCACTGCTCACCGCCCCGCAGTGCCCGGCCGGCGTCACCACCATCATCCTGGAAAGCTCCCAGCTGGGCCTACAGATCCACGAGTCGTGCGGCCATCCGACCGAGTTGGACCGCGTCCTGGGCACCGAGGCCTCCTACGCCGGCACCAGCTTCCTGACGCTGGACAAGCGCGGCAGCTTCCGCTACGGCTCGCCCCTGGTCAACATCGTCGCCGATGCCACCGCGCCCGAAGGGCTGGGCAGCTTCGCCTACGACGACGAGGGCGTGCCGGCCCAGCGCATCTACCTGGTGCGCGAAGGCATCTTCCAGGACTATCAGAGCTCCCGCGAGACCGCGGCGACCCTGGGCATCGCCAGCAGCGGAGGTATGCGCGCCGACGGCTGGGCCAACCTGCCGCTCGTGCGCATGACCAATGTCAACCTGGAGCCGGGCCAGTGGACGCTGGACGACCTCATCGCCGATACCGACGAGGGGCTGTACCTGGCTACCAACCGCAGCTGGAGCATCGACGACCGCCGGCTGAACTTCCAGTTCGGTACGGAGGCCGCCTACGAGATCAAGAACGGTAAGCTGGGCCGGCTGCTCAAGAACGCCACCTACACCGGGATGACCCCGGAGTTCTGGGGAAGCTGCGACGCTATCTGCAACGCCGACCACTGGAAGCTCTGGGGCTTGCCGAACTGCGGCAAGGGCGAACCGGGGCAAGCCGCCCATGTCGGGCATGGCTGCGCCCCGGCCCGCTTCCGCAATGTCCGCGTCGGGGTAGCGCGCTGACCCTGCCGCCGCGAGGCCGGGCCCGACAGTCCCGCGGACCCGGCACGCCGGCCCCTCCTGGCGGTGCGTTCCCACGTGGGGCGCCCGGCCGGCCGGCCCGCCCCAGGTGAGGTTCCCATGTCCGAGCATCCGCTGGGCCCACTGCTCGACCTTCCTCCCGCCGAGTCCCACGCCTACCTGGTGGCCCTGGCCGAACAGGAAGGCGCGGCCGCCCTGGAGACACTCCGCCTGGCCCTGGAGATGCCGGCCCTGGCCGCGGCGGCCATCGACGCCCTGGCCGAGGTGCCCGACCAGGAGGCCTGGGACCTGCTGGAGGGCGTTGTCCAGAGCAAAGCCGCGCTGCGCAAGGACGCCCGCCGGGCCCAGCATCGACTGCGCAGCCGGGGGTTCAGCCCTGCTGCCCCCGCCCGGGCGGCCGCCCCGCCGGCATTCGAGCGAGCCCAGGCTTCCTTCTTCGACCACACCGGGGCTCAGTTCCTGCGCCTGGTGCAGCCGGCCCCGCTGGGCATGCTGCGCTACGGCAGCTTCATCGTCTCTCCCGAGGGCCTGATCGAGTGCCTGTACATCCTGGCCAACCGCAGCGACGTAGAGGGCAGCATCGCCCTGGAAGACGAGCAGTTCGCCGGCAACCTGGTGGAGATGGGCCGGCCCTACATCGCCCGGCGGGTGCAGCAGGCCGTGGCTCGCAGTCAGGAACTCAAGGAGCCGCTGCCGGAGGACTACTTCGACGCCGCCCACCTGCTGGAGGGCGCGCCGGAGGATCCCACCCCGCCCGGTCTGGCCCTGTCCGACCAGCCCGTCACTCCCACCGAGGCGCACAGGCTGCTGCGTCACCGCACCATGCTCGCCTGGCTCTTCGCCCCCGAGGATATGGATGCGTACGTCGACGAGTGGCTGCACATCGTGGAGTTCGAGCCGACCCGCATCGAGGAGGGACTGACCAACCTGGGCGCGATCCAGGCCCGCGGCCGACTTGCCGCCCGCATCATCGGCGACCTGGGCGATGAGGCCACCTGCCGCCAGTTGGCGGAGCAGTTGGTCGAGCAGGCCCGGCTGCTGGCTTGCCTGGGCGAGGGCGATTTGGCCGACATCGCCGCGCGCTCCGCCGCCGGCCTGGAACGGAATCCGCCGCTGGAAGACACCTTCCTGCGGGCCCTGATCGACGAGAGCATGGGTCTGGCCGTGCGGGCAGCCATGGAGGAGGAAGAGGAGGAGGAACGGGGACCCTGGGAAGTGCGGCGCGGCGCCGCCGGCGACCTGTGGGTGCCGTGGCAGGCCGACGAGGAGGAGGGAGAGGATGAGGAAGAGCCCTCCGCGCCCCGGCTCTGGCTACCCGGGCAGTAGAGGCTGAACGTGGTCACCGCCTACCTCGGCCTGGGCAGCAACCTGGGCCGCCGGGCCGCCCACCTGCGCCGGGCCCTCGGTATGTTGCCGCCAGCGGCTGTGATCGAGGCCGTGTCCTCCGTCTACGAGACCGCACCCTGGGGTCTGCTGGAGCAGCCCGCCTTTCTCAACGCCGCCTGCCGGGTGCGCACAGCCCTCCCGCCGCAGGAGCTGCTGCGCGAGCTGCAGCGCATCGAGACGGCTCTGGGGCGAAGGCGCGGGCAGCACTGGGGGCCGCGCACGATCGACCTGGACATCCTTTTCTACGAAGACCTGATCCTGGAGGAACCGGACCTGGTCATCCCGCACCCGCTGCTGCACGAGCGTGCCTTTGTCCTGGTCCCGCTGGCCGAGATCGCGCCCGTCCTGCGCCACCCACGTCTGGGCCAGACCGTGGCCGAGCTGCTCGCGGCGGTAGGCGGCCGCGAGGGGGTACGTCGGTATGGGCCGCCGCGATGCATCGAGCCAGCAGCCACAGGCTGAGCTCCCGGGGCAGAGCTCCAGGGCGGGCACGGGACGGCCAGGGCTCATGTTTCACGGATCACGTCGGTAAGCGGCTGCCGCGGAGAACTGCCGTGGAAGAAACGGACATCTCGTACCAAAGCGCCCTGGCGTACCTGGAGCGCTTCATCGACTATGAGAAGGGCATGCCCCACAGCTACTCCCCCGTGGCTTTCAACCTGGCACGCACGGCCCGGCTGCTGGAAGGCCTGGGGCAGCCGCAAGAGCAGTACCCGTCGCTGCTGATCGCCGGCACCAAGGGCAAAGGCTCCACCGCCGCCTTCCTGGAGAGCATCCTGCGCGCCTCGGGGCGGCGCACCGGCCTGTATACCTCGCCGCACCTGCACACGTGGCGCGAACGGATCCAGATCGACCGCCGGCCAATCGCCAAGGCCGAGGTGGTGGCCTGGATGGACCGCCTGCGCCCCCTGGTGGAGGCCATGCGCGGAAGCGAGCACGGCCCGCCGACCTACTACGAGATCTCCACCGCCCTGGCCCTGGGCTACTTTGCCCAGCGGCAGGTGGATGTCGCCGTGCTGGAGGTGGGGCTGGGGGGCCGGCTCGACGCCGCCAATGTGGTCACTCCGCGCCTGTCCCTCATCACCACGATCGGCTACGACCACACGGAGATCCTCGGCCACACGCTGACGGCGATCGCCGGGGAAAAGGCCGGCATCGTCAAGCCGGCCGGCTGGGCCGTGAGCGCCGCCCAAGATGAGGAAGCCCTGGCGGCCATCGCCGCGGCCTGCCGCAAACAGGAGGCCCGCCTCTGGCTGGCGGTCCCGGGCGGGGTGCAGCAGCTCCTGCCGCGGGAGGCCGGCCCCTGGCCGTATCCGCTGGTGCTGGAGACAGAGCCGCTGGGCCTGCGGGGCGCCTTTCAGCGCCACAACGCCCGCGTGGCCCTGGCGGCGGTGCGCGCGCTGCAGGAGCAGGGCTGGAATATCCCCACGGAAGCGGTCCGCACCGGGCTGCGCACGGCGTGCTGGCCCGGCCGGCTGGAGGTGGCCGGGGAACGCCCCTGGCTGGTGCTGGACGGCGCCCACAACGTGGACTCGGCCCGGGCGCTGCGCCGGGCCCTGGGAGAAGAGTTCCCCCATCGCCGGCTGATCCTGGTCGCCGGGTTCAGCCGGGGACACGATGTGGCCGCCTTCCTGGGCGAGATGGCGCCGGCCGCGCACCACGTCGTGGTCACGGCCTCGCGGCACCCGCGGGCGGCGGCGGTGGAGCTCGTGGCCGAGACCGCCCGGCAGACCACAGGCGCGGACACAACCCTGGAGGCGGTGCCGGGTGTAGCGGCGGCGCTGGCCCGGGCCCGCGAGGTGGCCGCACCGGAGGACCTCGTCTGTGTCTGCGGCTCCCTCTTTGTCGTCGCCGAGGCGCGCGAGGCACTCGGCTTGGCCGACGAGGTGGACTAGCCCCATCTCACGCTTCACGCTTTCGCGTCTCTACGCTTCACCCGGCCTTCCCAGGAGAATCGACCGTGCACCTCCTGATCACCAACGACGATGGTGTCCAGAGCGCCGGCCTGCTCGCTCTCAAGCGGGCCCTGGAAAAGGAGCACGAGGTAGCCGTCTTCGCTCCCGACCGCAACTGGAGCGCGGCCGGCCACAGCCGCAAGCTGCACGAGCCGCTGACCGTGCGCACCCTGGCGCTGGAGGACGGCAGCAGCGTCACGGTCAGCGACGGCACCCCCTCCGACTGCGTGGCCCTGGCGCTGATGGGGCTCGTTCCCGGCCGGCCCGACCTGGTCGTATCCGGAATCAACCGCGGACCCAACGTCGGGTCCGACGTGACCTACTCCGGGACGGTAGCGGCGGCCATGGAAGCAGTGCTCTTTGGCGTCCCGGCCACGGCCATCTCCCTCGATGGGTATGGGGGTTGGGACTTTGCCTTCGCCGCCGACTTTGCCCGCCGCCTGGTGCTGGAGATCGCCCGGCACGGGCTGCCCGCCGACGTGCTCCTGAACGTCAACGTGCCCAACCGGCCGGCCGACGACGTGCGCGGCGTGGCCCTGACCCGCCTGGGCCGGCGCATCTACCGCGACGAGCTAGTCCTGCTGGAGGAGCAGGGGGCAGAGCGGCGCTACCGGTTGAGCGGGGACGTGCCTACCGGCGAGATGATCGCCGGGACCGACCTGGCCGCCCTGGCAGCAGGCTATGTCTCGATCACACCCCTGCACCTGGACCTGACCGAGCACCGCTTCCTGCAGGAGATGCAATCCTGGGACCTGGGCGGTCTCCTCCGGCCGCCGTCCGTCCCCTCTTGAGAGCAGTCCCTTCTTCCTGCCGCGCAGTCCGTGCCGCGCGGCACCCCCATGCCCGCACACCCTCCCGCCTGCTCCTCACGCCTCACTTGTCCAGCATCCGCGCCATCTGGTGCAGGCGCATGTCCAGCGGCTTTCCCTTGCCGGCGACTTCCTCCAGCGGGACAGAGACGGCATCGCCGTGAGACAATCCCACCATCACCCCTCGCTCGCCGGCCAGCAGCCTCTCCACCGCCGCCACCCCCAGGCGGGTGGCCAGGATGCGGTCAAAGGCGCTGGGCGAACCGCCGCGCTGCACGTGGCCCAGGATGGTCACCCTGGTCTCGAAGCCGGTCTCCTCTTTGTGCTCGTCCAGAAAGGCCTTGATGGCCTCGGCCTTGTGGCTGGCCCCCTCGGCGACGACGATGATGCAGTGCGCCTTGCCCTTGATGTAGGCAGTCTGCAGGCCGGTCAGGACCTCCTCCAGGGTAAAGGGCACCTCGGGGATGAGCGCCATCTCGGCTCCGCCAGCGATGGCCCCCATCAGCGCCAGGTAGCCGCAGTTCCGCCCCATGGCCTCGATCAAGAAGGCCCGCTGGTGCGAGGAGGCCGTGTCCTTGATCATGTCGATGGAACGCAGCAGCGTGTTCAGGGCCGTGTCCACACCGATCGACATCTCCGTGCCGTACATGTCATTGTCGATCGAGCCGGGCACGCCGATCACCGGAAAGCCCAGCTTGTGCAGCTCGATGGCTCCGCGCATCGACCCGTCGCCCCCGATCACGACCAGAGCGGACAGGCCATGCTCGTTCAGATTGCGCAAGGCCTCCATGCGGCCTCGTGGCGTCATGAACTCGGGCGAGCGGGCCGTCCCCAGGATCGTCCCACCGCGCTGGATGATCCCCCCGACGGACCGGGCGGTCATCTCCTCCATGTCATCATCGATCAGCCCCTGGTAGCCGCGGTGGATGCCCACGGGGACAACCTGGTGCTCCAGCGCCGTGCGTACCACGGCGCGGATCGCCGGGTTCATGCCCGGCCCATCGCCACCGCTCGTCAACACCCCCAGCCTGCGGACCTCGCTCATCCGTTTCCTCCTGCTGCCAGGTCGCCAGGGAACCGCCGATGCTGATGGCAGTATAGCGCCGGGGAGATGCCATGTCAAGGGGGCCAGGCTCCAGGGACGGCGCAACAGGTGGCTCCGGCCGGGCCCGCCGGCGGGTGAACCCACCGGCTACGGAGATGAAAGCCCCTTCGAGGCTTCCCGGACAGGCCCGCAGGGCCTTGCATCTTGTGGCCTGGATAGTTATGTTGTGGCGAGGCCTTGTCCTGCCGGGGCATCGGCCCTAGCACTGCTCCCCGGCCTCGGCCAGTCGTGTGCCCACCTCGCCGGCGGTGCGCGCCGGTGCCAGGCAGCGCGATCCCACGCACAGGTAGGCCACGCCCTCTTCGTCAGGATAGCCGAGCATCTCCAGCCGACCCCTGTCGCGGAACGGGTCCAGTGGCTCGACGATGAGCAACGGATTGGTCTGCCGCAGGAGGGTCTCCCGCAGCGCCCGGGTGCGCGGCTCGTCGGCCGGCCCCACCACCACGGCGTGCCATGGCGCGTCGAGGGCCAGCCGCTGGGCGCTGGCGTGGGCCGCGGCAAAGAGGCCATAGCGCAGCGGCTCCCGGCCGCGCAGCAGCCGCTCGGCCCGCTCCCGGTGGGACTCTTCTCCGGTGAGCAGGTGCAGCCAGAGCAGTGTCCGCGCGGCCACGGCGTTCTCGACCAGCGGATACACGGCCAGGCGCAGCCGCCCCAGGCTGCCCTCCTCGGGTGGGCGGTCGCGATAGGCCTGCTGCTGGGAATCCCAGAGCAGCCGATCCATCGCCGCGACGACATCGCCGGCCACCTCCAGGTAGGCCCGGCGGCCGCTGTAGGCATACGCCGCCAGCAGTGCCCGCGCCGCCCAGACCTGGTCGGCCAGCAGCACGGGCGAAGCTGCCCCGTCAGCGGGCAGGCAGTGCGCGAAGGACCCCTCCGCGGTGCGCAGGTCGCGCCGCAGGCGCTCCACCGTGGCCAGGGCGCGGTCGCGGAAGTCGGTCCGCTGCAGCACCACCGCCCCCAGGAAGAGGGCCTCAGCCAGCTGGCCGTTCCAGGCGGTATAGATCGTCCGGTCCACCCGCGGCGCCTGCCGCCCCGCGCGGCCGGCCGCATCGAGGGCGTAGTAGTCCTCGTCGGCGTCCTGGCTGCCGTAGAATCCCCCCGCCGGATCGGCCAGGGTCCGTTCCAGATAGCGGAACACGTCCGCTGCGACCTGGGCGTAGAGCGGCTCCCCCAGGAGGAGAAAAGCGCGCAGGTAGACTCCCAGCAGGGCGGCGTTGCCCTCCAGCATCTTCTCAAAGTGGGGCACCCGCCACTCCCGATCGGTGGCGTAGCGGAAAAAGCCGCCCTCGACCGGATCGTACATACCCCGCTGGGCCATTGCCCCCAGGGTGAGCTGGAGCATCTGGCGCGGCTCGTCGGCGCCGCTGCGGCGGTGTTGCTCCAGCAGGAAATCCAGGGCATCGGGCATGGGAAACTTGGGCGGGCCCCCAAAACCGCCGTGCAGCGGGTCAAAAGACTCCCGAATCATGGCCAGCACCTGTTCGGCCAGGCCGGCGTCCAACGGCAGGTCGGAGTGGGGCTGCCGGGCGGCCTCCTCGCGGCGGCGCACCTCGGCCACAGCGGCGGCAATATCGCCGTGGTGGCCGCGGTAATAGACAACGAGCTGCTCGAGCAGCCGGATCAGCTGCGCGGGGGGAATGTAGGTGCCGCCATAGAGCACCTCCCCCTCGGGGGTCAGGAAGGCCGTCGTCGGCCAGCCTCCCTGGTTGTAGCGCTCGTTGATGTCCGGCCGGCGGTCCGTATCCACCCGCACCGGCACATAGTCCCGCTCGATCCGGCGGACGATCTGGGCGTCGCTGTAGGAGGTAGCGTCCATGACGTGGCACCAGTGACACCACGTGGCGCTGATGCTCAGCAGGACCAGCTTGTGCTCGGCCGCCGCCCGCCGAAAGGCCTCCTCTCCCCAGGTCTGCCAGCGGACCCCGCCCTGGCCCGTCGTCATCGCAAGGCCATCGCCCGCAGGCGCTCCATGTCGAGCAGCACGATCATGTGCCGGTCAAAGTCCAACAGGCGGTCGTCGCGGAAGCGGTTGAAGACCTTGGTCACCGTCTCGCGGTGGGTGTTGATCATCTCGGCAAACTGCTGGTGGGTGTAGTGATAGGGCAGGCGGGTCGGGCCGCGGCTCTGCCGGCCGATGGGGCCGACCATGTCGAGCAGCAGCGCCGCCAACCGCTCCGGGACCGACTTGAACACCAGGTCCCCCAGCCGCCGCTCCACCGCCTGCAGACGCCGGCCCAGGTTCTCCATCACATGCAGCACTAGCTGCGGGTCCTTCTGCAGCAAGACTTCCAGCTCGTGGCGCGGCACGGCGTACATTGCGCCGTCGGTGAGGGCCTGGGCATCGCTCTCCCTGTGCCCCCCGGCGAACAGGCTCATCTCGCCGAAGATGTCTCCCGCCTCGACGACGCTCAGGGTCAGCTTGCGGCCCTGGCTGGAGTGGTTGACGAGGCGAACCCGCCCCTGGTCCAGCAGGTACAGCTCGTGGGCCGGGTCGCCGCTGCGGTAGAGCATGGCTTTCTTCTGAAACGAGCGCCGCTGGGCCGCCTGCTTGAGCGTCGCCCAGGGATCGCGGCTCGACTTGACCATCTGCGGAAAAGACCCCGTTCTCATCGCCTCACGCTCCTTTCTCGCTCGAACCGGACCGCCGCTCCGGTGGCCCGACCCGAAACGCGCACGTGTCATCCCCCGTAGCACGGCACTTGAACATCTCCACCGGCACCTGCAACGCCCCCGCCAGCCAGGACTCTTCCTCCTGGCAGAACACAGGGTAGAGCGCCGCCGCTGCGCCGACGCTGCAGTGGTTCTTGGTGAGGACGTACTGCCCGGCGGCTGCGGCCGTGCATTCGGCCATGCTGCCCCTTTCGTTCATGTAGGCCGTCAGCCACGCCAACCGCTCGGCCAGCGTCTTGCCGGCCAGCTGCCAGCCCAAGCGCTCGTCCAGGATCTCCCGCCGCGAGGCCAGGATACGGCGCAGGAGACGGGCACCGCCCGGCAGGCGTGTGATCGCTTCCAGGAGGTCCAGCACCAGGGACTCGTACTGCTGCGGCAGGAGGCTGTCGGCCTTGGCCGTCAGAGCAAAGAGGTGCTTCGGCCGGCCCCGCGCCCCGTGCAGCCCGTTGGCCTCGACCACCCCTTCCGCGTGCAAGTGGTCCAGGTGCTGGCGCACCGCGCTCACCCCGATGCCCAGGCGCTGGCTCAAGGCCGCAGCCGTCTGCGGACCGTGGACCCGCAGCGCCCAGAGCAGTTGCTCGCGTGTGTTCGGCAGTGGCATCGCTGCCTCCTACATACCCAAGGGGGGTACTGTAGATAGTATACCACAATAAGGGGGATTTGTCAAGTTTTTACTGTCCTTACTGCGGAAAAGAGGGGACGTTACTGCGGGGAGGGATCGTCCGGGTCGGGCGGGTCGACCGGGGCCGCCGGCCGGCTCTTGCGGGAACGGCCATCCAGGCCGCAGGCCGCCGAGACTCAGGTGGATACCCCCAGGCGCGGCAGAATGACGACCTGCAGCAAGAACCAGACGACGACGAACGCCAACAGCACCAGAATCACTTCCATCACTGCACCTCACAGCGCCAACTGGCGCACCGCTTCGCGAACCATGGCCCGCGACCTCCCCTCCACCAGGGAGCCCTGCACCAGGCAGGCCAGCACATAGTGCTCCAGCACGGCCGAGCCCAGGCTCTGCGCAGCAGCCTTGACCGCCGCGATCTGGCAGAGCACCTCGCGGCAGTCGCGCCCATCCTGGACCATGCGCTGCACCCCGCGGACCTGCCCTTCCAGCCGGCGCAGCCGGCGCACGATGGCCTCGCGCTCCTCCACGGGCAGGGGCTGCGCCAGACCTGCAGCCGTATCCCCACCATCATCGTCGATCACGCGAACCTCCCTGTGGGTCCGGCACACGGCCGGGGATATCCCGCAGAAACCCACAACGCCTGCGGGGGGCACCCTGACATCTGCGAAGGCCGCCGGCCTCCTCTAGATCCCTCAGCCACCGCCCACAGCAGGGGCACAGCTGCGCTCGGCGGCCATGGTGTCGCCCGCGCCGCCCAGCCCAAACAGCGCCGGCCGGCGCTCAACCTCCACGCTCTGGCAGACCGGACAGGCTACCTCGGCCGCCCTGGCCGCTGTCAGCACCAGCTTCTCGAACTCTGCGCCACACTGGCAGCAACGATAGACATAGACCGGCATGGACTACCCCCCGGAATCCTCGCAATGTTCGCCGACCGGGCGCACTCCGCCGGCCCTGGCGGCCTCCTGGGCACAGGCCAGGGCCTCCTCCAGCTCCTCCAACTCCACGAGCATTGCCGCCGGCGCGGAATGCCTGGGCCAGCGCGCCCGCAGATCGGCGATTCGCTTCTCCAGATCCTCTGGCTTCTCCATCGCTGCACCTCCCGGGCGCTCACGGCAGCCGGTCCAGCCGCGTCGAGGCTATGCCTCCAGGACCCGAATTTCCCGGCTGATCTCGACCCGGTCGGCCAGCGTGGCCCGCACCGAGCAGTACTTTTCCTCCGACAGGGCCACCGCCTGCTCCACGGCCCGCTCCGAGAGCCCGCTCCCGCGCACCTCGTACACCAGGTGCACGCGCCGAAAGGTCCACGGTGGATCGGTGTCCTGCTCGCCGCTGACCCGCACCGTCAGCCCGGCCAACCGCTGGCGCTTCTTGCGCAGGATCTCCACCACATCCACTGCGGTACACCCTCCCAGCGCCAGCAGCAGCAGGTCCGACGGCTTGACGCCCGTGCTGTTCTCCTCGTCGGCCGAGGACAGGACGATGGCGTGGCGCGTGCTGTCGGTGCCGACAAACTGCAGCTTCTGCGACCAGACGATCTCGACCTCGGGCATCTCCCGCTCCTTCAGATCGGCACGACCGTGTCAACCAGGATACACACCGCCGGCCACCGCGCCCAGGGCCCGCCAACGGCCGCCCTAGCGCACCACGATGGCCCCAAAGGGACAGGCCGGCACGCAGCTGTGGCAGCCGTAGCAGTGCGCGGCGTCCACGGCCGGCGCCTCGCCCAGGTCCACCTGCACCAGCGCCTTGGTCCGGCACGACTGCCGGGCCACACACCGGTGGCAGGCGCGGCACTCCTCCAGTGCTACCCGCGGGATGACCCGGCCCTGCGTGTTCGTCGCCTGCACCTGCACCATCCACAACCTCCGGTTTATACCCCTGGGGGGTATTATAGCACGACGGCGAGAAGTTGTCAAGCGGCAGTTGGGACAGAAGTCGCAGATCGGCGCCGGCACTTGGTGTACAATAGCCCCACACCTGGAGAGACCCGGCTTGCCGGCAGCAGGAGGATGACCATGGCCACAGTCCCGCTGTACGACGACATGGGCGCTGACTACGATCGCTTCGTCGACTGGCCGGCCCGCCTGGCCATGGAGATCCCCGCCCTGGAGAAGGTCCTGGCCGCACACGACGCCCGCCGCATGCTCGACGCCGCCTGCGGCACCGGCCGGCACGCCATCGCCCTGGCCCGGCGCGGCTGCCAGGTCGTCGGAGCCGACCTCAGCGCGGCCATGGTCGAACAGGCCCGCCGGAACGCCACCGCTGCCGGCGTGGAGATTCCCTTTCACCAGGCCGGCCTGGGCCACCTGGCTTCCCTGCCCGGCGGTCCCTTCGATGCCGTCCTCTGCCTGGGCCACTCCCTGCCCCACCTGCTCAGCGCCGCAGAGGTCTGCGAGGCCCTGCGCGACATGGCCGCTGCCCTGCGCCCGGGCGGTGTCCTGCTCCTGCAGAACCGCAACGACGAGCGGCTGCTGGCCCAGGGCCAGCGCTTCCTGCCCCTGAGCAGCCACCGCGAAGGCGAGCGGGAATGGCTCTTCCTGCGCTTCCTCGACCTCAGCCCGGAGCGGATCGACTTCCACCTCGTCACCTTGCAGCGCGACGGGCCGGCCTGGACCTCCCGGGTCCACACGACGGCCCACCGCCCGCTGCCCCGGGCAGAGCTGGAAGCGGCGCTGCGCCAGGCCGGTTTCGTGGAGATCCTGTTCTACGGTGGCTGGAGTATGGAGCCGTTCTCTGCGGAGCGCTCCGGCGACCTGGTGGCAATCGCCGTGCGCCGTTGAACCCCCGGGCGCTCACTCCCCGACCACGGCCGCCTCGTTCAGGGCGCGGAACTCGCGGGCAAAGTCGCCGTTGGCAAAGGTGACGATGGCTCCCCCCAGCACGAAAACCACCGTGGCCGCCCGGTTGACCAGACCGTACGCGGTGCGGACCGCCGGGCTCTCCCGCCGCCAGGCCACCATCCCCAGGACCACGGCGACAGCCAGCCCCCCTGCCGCGGCAACCCCCAGGAAGTACAGCGGGATCCCGGGCACTCCCCAGAGGATCGGGAAGGCCAGCAGCAGGCCGGCCAGCACGCCGGTCAGGCCGGCCAGGACCTGGTAGCGCCGACCGACGCGGCGCGCCCCGGCGCACTCCTCGCACAGCGGCAGATGCAGGCTGAGGCGCTGCCGGCCGGAGTAGGAAACCCCACTGGCACTCACCGTGGCGCTGCCGGCCGGCCGGCCGCAGGCAACGCAGATCGACGGCATGGCGTAGGTGGGCTGCAGGCGCAGCACCAGCGTGGTGCCCTCCCCGGCCCGGGCCCGCCGCCCAGCCACCGCCGCCTGCACCACCGGGGCCGGCGCGGCGCTCTCCTCCACCACCGTGCTCACCGGCCGCCGGTCGATCACCGCGCTCCCGCAGGCCGGACACTCGCTGCTGCCGCCGGTCTCGACCACCCGGTGACACGACAGGCAGTAGCCCTGCTCGACCACGGCGAAGCGGGCACCGCACGACGGGCAGGTCGTCAACCCCAGTGGAATCTCGGCCGCGCAGCGGGGGCACTGCTTGACCTCGGCCATACGCACTCCCACGGCCTTCTCAAGGCCACCAAGAGGCCATGCCGGCACCGCAGAAATGGAAGGAAGCGACGACACGGCACGTGCCCCGACCGGACAGCATCCGGCTCAGGGCAGCGCCGCCGCCACCCGCTTGTCGAGCAGATCTGCCAACACGCCGAACGGGACGAGCGGCTCCTCCCCCCGGTAGCCCACGAAAAAGACCTCCAGCACGCCGTCGCGGCGGACCATGGCCACCTTCATCTGTGGCGGGCTCCGGCCCGGCCCGGTGACGATCAGCCCCAAGGCCTGGTCCCCCAGGCCGGCGATCTTGGCCGCCTCCGCCTCGTCCGCCAGCGGCCGCGGGTTGCTCCAGCCCCGCTCCACCAGACCTGCCGCCAGGATGTGCGCGCCCACGGCCGGGTCCGACAGGTAGCGCGCAAAAGCCTCCTGCTCGGCGGTGGTCAGCGGGTAGATCAGGAAGCTGCCGGCAAAGTTCAGGCTGGTGGTCTTGTTGTTCGTCAGGACCGCCAGGTGCTGCGGGGGCGCCTGGAACAGGGTGGCGTAGGCGCTCACCAGGTCGCCGGCCGTGATCCCCCAGGTCTCCTGGTCTGCCGCGGCCATCGCCACGAACCCCTCCGGCAGGTCCCCCTGCTCCAGGGCGACTGCCGAGAGGTCTGGCCAGGGGGTCGGCGCCGGCGTGTTCGAGGGCCGGGGCGATGGGGTGATGGTCGGCGTGGCCGTGGGCTGCGTGGGGACCGGGGTGGGCGTCCTAGTCGACCAGGCCACCGGCGCGTCCGGGTAGACGACGCGGGCCGTGAGCAGGTAGCCCAACCCCAGGCCCGCCGCCAGGGCGGCGAGCAGCACCAGTGCCACCCTGCCGCCGGTCAGCCACTGGCGCCGCGCGGGCGGCGCCAGCGGCAGCCGCTCCTCGGCCGGCGCGGGCTCTTCCGCAGGCGGGGCCTCCTCCGCTGCGGCCGGAGCCGCCTCGGGGGCCTCCACGGGCGGCGGAGGAGCTGCTTTCGCCGGCACCGGCGGCACGGGCTCGGGCTCGGGAGCGACCGGCTCTGGCTCCGGCTCCGGCTGGGGTACATAGTGCGCCGCCCGCGCGGCGCAGGCCGGGCAGAGCGTCCAGTAAGGCTGCAGCCGGCCGGCCAGCTCCTCCTTCCAACGGGCGATGACCTGGGCCTTGGACCAACCCGCAGCCATCGCCGCGCCGATCATCCTCTCCGGTGGCTCAAAGCCCTTGGCGATGAGCGCATCCAGCTCCTCCGCCGTGTAGACGACGCCCTGGTCCAGGGCCATCGCCGCGTTGCAGACATCACAAGCAGCCATCGCCGCCTCCGGTAGGGAGCGTTCCGCCTGCGGTCATTCCGCACCACAACTCACAAGCCGCCGTGGATCGGCCGGCCTCCGGCCGGCCAGAGAACCATCCTGGCCGCAGTGTACCACGAACCGGAGGGGCAAGTCAAGCGCAGCTCTCGGCAGCTACTCGCTCGTCATGATGAACAGCGGCTGGCTCTCGAAGCTCGTGTACTTCGGACGCAGGCGCTCGGTGTTATAGTGCTTGGCCACGTTGACGACCTTCTTCGAGCTGATCACCACATCAATCGGCATGTCGTCGTAGCGCCCGTTCTTCAGCACCACCAGCCGACCGTGAATGCCCTTCAGGATCAGGTCCAGGGCCATGTTGCCGTAGGCCATCGGCACGATCGAGTCGATGGCGTCGGGGTCGCCGCAGCGCACGAAATAGCCCAGCTTCTGGTTGATGCAGTTGACCTCGCGGCCGCGGTTGAGCCGGGGCGAGAGCTCCTTCAGCCGGGCCGCGACCATGTCGCCGATGCCGCCCAGCTTGGCGTGGCCGTAGTCGTCGCGGGTCATGTCGGCAAAGACCATCTCCCCGCCCTCGAACATGGCCCCTTCCGACACCAAGACCACCGAGTACCGGCTGGGGTTGTGGTTGCGGTCCTCGACCAGCAGCTCGGCCAGCCTCTCCATGTCGAAGCGGTACTCCGGGATGACGCAGCGGTTGGCCGCGCCGGCCATGGTCGGCAGCATCGCCGTGAAGCCGGCGTAGCGGCCAAAGACCTCCAGCACCAGGAAGCGCTCGTGCGACCCGGCCGTCGTGCGCAGGGAGTTGGTCATCTGGATCGTCCGCGTCACGCAGGTGCTGAAGCCGATGCAGTAGTCCGTCCCCGGGACGTCATTGTCCATCGTCTTGGGGATGGCCAGCACCTTGACCCCCTCCCTGTACAGGCGCACCGCATAGCTCAGCGTGTCGTCGCCGCCGATCGGGATCAGGTAATCGACCCCCAGGTAGTCCAGGTTCTTGATCACCTCCGGCGTCAGGTCGTTCACCTCGGCACTGTACTCGTCCCGCAGGTGCTCCGGCACGTCGGCCTTCTTGACGTGGCTGGGGCGCGTCCGCGAGGTGTGCAGGAAGGTGCCACCCGTGCGGCCGGCCTTGTTGACGACGTCCTCGGTGAGCACCTGGCAGCTTTCGCTGTTGTCGGCATCCTTCTCCCGGCGCAGGCTGATCGTCCCCTGCCAGCCGCGGCGAATGCCGATCACCTGGTAGCCCTCGCGGATGGCGCGGATCGTCACCGCCCGGATGGCCGGGTTCAGCCCGGGCACATCCCCTCCGCCGGTCAGGATGGCAATGACCCCTTTCTTGGTATTCACGTGGACCATAGCATACCTCCCACGAGGTTCGCATCCCCCCGCACCTTCTCCCTCGCGGTGAGGGTGAGGGGCAAGAAGGCTGGAATCTACCGCTCATCGTGCGGCCCACTATTGTACAACGGCCGGCCCTTTCTGTCCAACCGGACCTGCCGCGCACTCCTGGGCCCACAGCAGCGCCGCGCGCAGCAGGACGTTGGCCCCGTTGACACAGTCCTCCCAGTGGGAGAACTCCCGCGCCGTGTGGCTGGCGCCGTCCACCGAGGGCACAAAGACCATCCCGCCGGGACAGGCCCAGACCATGGCCTGGCCGTCGTGGCCGGCCCACGAGGGCAGCACGGCGTACAGCAGGCCCAGCCCCCGGCAGGCCCGGGCCAGGACCTCCTGCACCTGGGCCGGCAGCTCGACCGGCTCCTCGCCCGGCAGCGACTCGACCTCCAGCCCCAGGCCGAACTGCCCGGCCGTGGCAGCGGCCTGCTGGCGCAGGGTAGCCTCCAGGCGATCCAGCTCGGCCGCGCGAAAGGCGCGGAACTCGAGCGCCACGCTCACCCTCCCGGGAATGACGTTGTAAGCGCCAGGTTCGAAGCGCATGTCACCCACGTTCACGACGCTGCCGGGAAAGTCGCGCATGACCAGCGTGCGCGCTGCCAGGGCCAGTGCGCAGGCCCCCAGGCCGGCGTCCCGGCGCTCCTCCATGGAGATCGTCCCGGCGTGGTCGGCCCGGCCGAGGAAGTGCACCCGCAGGGAGCGGATGCCGACGATGGCGCTGACGATGCCAATGGACACCCCCTGTTCGACCAGGCGCCGGCCCTGCTCGATGTGCAGCTCGAGATAGCCGGCCAGGCCGGCAGGGTCGCGGCGGGCCGAGGCAAGGGCGCCCTCGTCCAGTCCGGCCGCGGCCAGCGCCCGGAGGAACTGCTCCCGCCCCCCGCGCGGGTTGGTCAGGAGATCCGGGGTCAGCCGCCCGGCCAGGGCGCGGCTGCCCAGCAGCCCGACCCAGTAGCCCTCCTCGTCGGTAAAATCGATCGCTTCCAGGTGCACTGGCAGGGAGAGGCCGCTCGCCCGCACCGTACGCAGCACCTCCAGGGCGGCAAGCACGCCCAGGGCGCCGTCGAAGCGGCCTCCTTGGGGCACCGAGTCCAGGTGCGAGCCGAGCAGCAGCGTCGGCGCGCCGCGTGGACCGCAGCGCAGCACGGCGCTGTGGTTGCCGGCGGCGTCGACGTGCGTCTCCAGGCCGGCCTGGCCGGCCCGCTCCAGGAACCAGCGTCGGGCGGCACTGTGGGCCGGACCCAGGGCCGGCCGGTCCACCCCGCCTTCAGGGGTGGGCCCGATCGCCGCCAGCGCGGCAAAGTCCTCCCGCAGGCGCGCCTCGTCGACGCGCAGCGCTTCCAGCCGCTCGCTCATGGGCTGCCCGACCTCCCGCGGGCAGCCTATATTATAGCACATCGACAGGACCGCGTCGCGACCGCTATAGCAGCGGATGCATGTTCGTGGATGGGCAGGCAAGCGGTCCCTGAGCGGAGCCGCTCGGAGCGAAGCGGAGAGCGGCGAAGTCGAAGGGCCGCTGCCCCTGGAGGCGCGGCCGCCCTTCGACTACGCGGCCTTTGGCCGCTCCGCTCAGGGATCGGCCGCGCTCCTTGCCCATCTAGAGACATGCATCCTAGAGCAGCCCCAACTCCCCGGCCCGGGCTACCGCCTGGGTGCGGCTGTGCACGTCCAGCTTGCCGTAGATGTTGTTGATGTGCCGCTTGACGGTGCCCACACTGATGACCAGCCGCCGGGCGATCTCGCGGTTGGAGCAGCCGGCGGCGAGGAGATCCAGCACCTCCCGCTCCCGCCCGCTCAGCGGCTCGACGAGGGCGGCCGGCCCGTAAGCCGTGGGCGCGGCCCTGGTCCCCCCGCCAATAGCCGCCAGCAGCCGCTGCACATAGGCCGGCGCCACCCCGCGCGCCGCCGCCAGGCGCAGCAGCGCTGCCAGCGGCGCCCCCTCGTCCAGGAACAGGCGTACGTAGCCCGCCGGCTCGCCCCGCTGCAGCGCCTGCCGCAGCGCCGCCAGCGCCTCCGCCGGCCGGCCCAGCGCCTGCTGCGCCTGGGCCTGCAGCAGCAGGACCTCCAGGGCCACGGTTTCCTGTCCCAGCCGCTCCACCTCCGGCAGCAGCGGTTCCAGCAGCTCCAGCGTCTCCTCCGGCAGGCCCTGGGCCAGCCGGGCGCGGGCCAGCCCCATGCGGGCCGACAGCATCCCCACGTACGGGTAGGGCCCGCCCTCGCCGCCCAGCACCCGCGCGCCCTGCTCCGCCCAGCGGGACACCGCCTCCCATCGGCCCTGCTCGATCCACAGGCGCAGGCAGAGACTGCCCAGCGAGAACTCGTCCATGGTCACAAAGTCGGACTGCCGGGCCAGTTCCTCCATCTCGGCCACGGCCGCCAGCGCCCCGGCGACGTCGCCCTGGGCCCGACGCACACGGACCAGGTTGGCGTAGCCGTGGAAGGCGGCCACCCCGGCCCACTGCCGGCACAGGGCTGTGCCCCGGGTGAGGCGCTCGGCCGCCTCGTCCAGGCGGTTCCACTCGCCGAGCAGCCCGCCCAGGCCGCTGTGGGCCATGCCGGCGATGGGCAGCTCCTGCATCTCCTGCTCGTCCAGCCAGCGCAGGGCCTGCTCATAGATCTCCGCCGCCCGCTGCAGCCGGCCCTGGTCCCGCTCCTGCTCGGCCCACTGGCACATCGCCACCACGGCGATCAGCGTGCTGTTCGCCTGCCGGGCGCAGTCGACGGCCTCGGCAAAGGCCCGGCTGGCGGCCGGCGCATCGCCGTCCAGCAGGTGGCCCAGGCCGGCGTCGAACGCGACCACGCTGCGCAGGAAGGCGTCCTCCGAGGACGATCTCTCCAGCGCCTGGCGGGCCAGTTCGGCCGCGCCGCGCATGTCGCCGCGGAAGACCGCAGCCATGCTGCGCAGGGCCAGCATCTCGCCCGCCAGGCTGGCCTCCGCCTCCCGGCCGGCGGCCACGCCCTCCTCGGCGCAGCGCAGGTAGGGCTCGGCGGCCTCCACCTGCATCTGCAGGACCAGCACCCAGGCGGCCAAGACACACAGGTGGGGACGGGAACGAACCACCGCATCGGGGAGGGCCTCGACCCACCTGCGCAGCGTGGCCATCTCCCCGCGCAGCAGCAGGCCCTGGGCCACCCCCTCCACCAGGCGCGCGGCGTGCTCCCAATCCTGGGCGGCCAGGGCATGGGGCACCGCCTCGGCAGCCCAGCCGCGCTGCTCGTACCAGCGCGCTGCCCGGCGGTGCAGCTCCGGCCAGAGGTCGGGGTGCGCCTGGCGCAGGCGGCCGCGCAGGAACTCGGCAAAGAGACGGTGGTAGCGGTACCAGCGCCGCTCGGCGTCCAGCGGGACGGTGAAGAGGTTGGCCTGCTCCAGCGCCACCAACATCGCCTGGCCGGGCGAATCGGCAAAGAGGCGGATCAGGGAAAAGGCGCCCGACGGGCCGGCCGGCTCATCCGCGAGGGGGTCGGCCACCACTGCGTCGCACAGCGGCCCGGTCAGCCGCTCCAGGATGGAGGTCTGCAGCAGGAAGCGCTGCACCCGCTCGTCCTGGCGGCGCAGCACCTCCTCCGCCAGATAGTCGAGGACGTAGCGGTTGCTGCCGGTGAAGGCGGCGACAAAGGCCGCACTGTCCTCGCTGCCGCGCATGGACAGCGCGGCCAGCTGCAGGCCGGCGGCCCAGCCCTCGGTGCGCGCCTCCAGCGCGGCAATGTCCTCCGCAGCCAGGCCCAGGCGCATGACCTGGTTGAGGAAGATGGCGGCCTCTTCCACGGTAAAGCGCAGGTCGGCGGCGCGGATCTCTGTCACCTGGTCGCGGGCCCGCAGGCGGGCCAGCGGCAGGGGTGGGTCGGTGCGGCTGATGATCACCAGGTGCAGGGGCTGCGGCAGGTGGTCGAGCAGCAAGGCCACGGCGTCGTGCCCAGCCTGGGTTTCGATCTCGTGGTAATCGTCCAGGACCAGCACCAGGTCAGTCGCGCCGCGGGCCAGGTCGTTGATCAGCGCGGTCAGGATGGACCGGACGGGTGGGGCGTGCGGCGAGCGCAGCAGAGCCTGCGCCGCTTTCCCCAAGCCGGCCTGGGCGCTCTGCAGCGCGGCGATCAGGTAGTCCAGAAAACGCGCCGGGTCGTTGTCCTCCTCGTCGAGGGTCAGCCAGGCGGCACTCACCCCGGCCAGCGTCCGCAGCCACTCGCTGACCAGGGTGGTCTTGCCAAAGCCGGCCGGCGCGCAGACGAGGGTGAGCCGGCGGGCCAGCCCTTCGCCCAGCCGCTGGGACAGGCGCGGCCGCGGGACCAGCTCCGGCCGCGCCGGGGGGATGTAGAGCTTGGTGCTGAGGAGAGCAGTCTCCATCGCCCTTATCGGGACCTATTCACCTGCAAGTGCCACGTAGACCAGGTTGGCCTCCCCGGTCAGGTTCCAGACCAGGTCGGCTCGGCCGTCGCCGTCGAGGTCGCCGAGGAGCGCCCGGAAACCGTCCCAACCCTGCTCGGGGTGCATCTGCGCCGGCGGGAAGAGGAAGGTGCCGTCGGCCTGGGCCAGACCCAGGTAGATGCGGTTGGTCTCGCCGAGCACGTTCCAGACCAGGTCGGCGCGGCCGTCGCCGTCGACGTCGCCCAAGAGCGTGCGCGTGCCGGCCCAGGCCCGCTCCGGGTGCTCCTGGGCCGGCAGGAACTGGAAGGTGCCGTCGGCCTGGGCCAGGCCGACG
>CAZTIG010000049.1:0-6053 GCA_964613665.1 uncultured Chloroflexia bacterium | reverse complement strand
GCGGTTGTGCTCGGCGCTCGTCTCGTTCCAGACCAGGTCGGCGCGGCCGTCGCCGTTCACGTCGCCGAGCAGCGCCTGGAAGCCGCTCCAGCCGCGCTCGTCGCGCTCCTGGGGCGGCAGGAACTGGAAGGTGCCGTCGGCCTGGGCCAGGCCGACACAGAGGCGGTTGGTGCTCGCACCAAGGTTCCACACCAGGTCGGCGCGGCCGTCGCCGTTCACGTCGCCGAGCAGCACGCCGTAGCCCGCCCAGCCCGGCTCGGGGTGGTCCTGGGCCGGCAGGAGCTGGAAGGTGCCGTCGGCCTGGGCCAGGCCGACGTAGACGCGGTTGTGCTCGGCGCTCGTCTCGTTCCAGACCAGGTCGGCGCGGCCATCGCCGTTCACGTCGCCGAGCAGCGTCCGAAAGCCCTCCCAGCGCAGCTCGGCACGGTCCTGCGGTGGGAGGAACCGCAAGGTGCCATCGGCCTGGGCCAGGCCGACGTACAGCCGGTTGGCGTTCGCGGTGAGGTTCCAGACCAGGTCGGCGCGGCCGTCGCCGTTCACGTCGCCGACGAGCGTCCGGAAGCCGGCCCAGCCCGTCTCGGTCCTTTCCTGGGCCGGCAGGAAGCGCAGCACAGGGCTGCCCGGGGCCACGTCGGTCGGGCCGCCGGCACCAGGGCCGGGCGCGACGCCGCTATCGTCTGTGCCCCGGCCGAAGAGGCCGAGCATTTGGGCGGCCACCCCGAGCGCGATCAGCAGCACCACGACGACCAGCAGGATCCAGGGCCAGGTCCGGCGCTTCTGCGGCTCCCCGGTTCGACCGGGCGGCGTCTCGCGGTGAAAGACGATGGTCTCCCCGCGGGCCCGCCGCACCAGGCGGCTGGGGACCTGGTCCGCGGGCCTGGGAGGGCGCAAGGAGGGCGTGATGCCCCGGCGGCTGCGGTCGCTCATCTTCTTCTCCCACCGTCCTCGATGGACTGCTGCACCTGGATGCTGGGACCAATATACCACAGACGACGAGGTGGGGCAAATCGGCGGGCTCGGCGCTCGAGGACATGGCCTTTGACCTGTACGAGCCGATCGTCCAATAGCAGCGAAGCGGGAATGCACCACGGCCGGCCGGGGTCGGTCTCTCGCCCCGGCCGGCCCACGCCTACCGCCGTGCGCTCAGTCGTCAGGCTCGTTCTCGCTCCGGGCCAGACCAGGCAGGTACTCCTCCTCCCAGATGGGCTGGCTCAGCTGCTCCAGCTCCTGGTCGTAGGCCAGCATCTGCTCATAGTATTCCCCGTCCAGCAGCGCCTGCCGGGCCCCCTCGTCCTCGGGTTCCGGTTGGAAGCGGGCGATCCACTCGCGGAAGAGGCGGTAGTGGTCGCGAATGGGGCAGGGGCGCAGCCAGTCGCCCCGGGGGGAGGACGCCGGCCGGCCGTAGCCATAGTCGCGCTGCCACTGGCGGATCACCTGGAAGAGCGGGGCCGCCCAGAGGTCGTCCAGCGTGCCGCCGCGGCGGTACAGCTCCTGGACGTTGCCCACGGAGTAGGGCGCAAAGACACAGGGCATCACCCGGCCGTTCCAGTCGACGTACAGGTAGCCGCCCTCCCTCCCCGCGGAAAGGCAACCCTGCGCCACGGGGCCATAGTTCCAGAAGTCGAACAGGAATACCTGCTTCGTCGCCACCACCTCCCAGGAGCGCCGCCAGAAGGCCAGCCGCTGCGCTGGCGTGGGCACCGCCGCCAGATCGGGGTGTCGACCGATGGGCATGTAGTGAAAGAGAAAGCCGTAGAAGGCGCCCTGCTCGGCGAAGAAGAGGTCCAGGAAATCGTCGGAGAGGACCTCCTCGCAGTTGCTGCGCGTGGCCGTGACGGAGATGCCAAACGGCACGCCCACCTCCCGCAGGTAAGCCATCGCCTGCAGGACGCGCTCAAAGACGCCGGCACCGCGGCGCTCGTCGGTGCGCTCGCGCAGGCCCTCGACCGAGATGGCCGGGGTGAGGTTGCGCAGCCGCGCCAGCCGCGCTGCGGTCGGGCGGTCGATCAGCGTGCCGTTGGTGAACATCAGGAAGAGGGCCTCGGGGTGCTGCTCCACGGCGTCGAGCAGATCCCGCCCCTCGGAGCGATAGGCCAGCGGTTCGCCGCCGGAGAGGACAAAGAGGGGGATGCCCCAGCGCTCGCGGGCCTCGGCCATCAGTCGGGTCAGGACGGACCAGGGCAGCTGGGCATCCCCATCCCCGGAGGCGGCGTAGCAGCCGGCGCAGCGCAGGTTGCAGGCGTGGCCCGGGCTGATGGTGAGGAACCAGGGCGGCCCGCAGCCATGCTGCTCCCGGAAGCGCCGCCAGGCCGGCTGCTCCTCCGCCGGCCGGCAGAGGGCCCGCCCCCACAGCTCCAACACGCGGCGCACGAGCCGGGGCGCCAGCGCGCGCCGCTCGATGAGCCGATCGACCGTGTGCACGATGGCGCGGACGGCCCAGATGCGCTCACGGGCGATCCGGCTCACCCCAGGGCCGGCCAGCGCCGCCTGCAGGCGGCGGTCCACCGCGCGCAGCACCGGCCGGCGCAGGCCATCGCGATAGGCCAGGCCGGTTACCAGGTCCAGCAGCGGACTGCCGAAAGGGCTGCTCAGCAGCCTGTTGGCGACACGCTGGAGGTTCACCCGCGACCTCCCAGCCGGCCGGGGTGCGCGCCGCTACATGCGCAGCCCGGCCCACAGCAGCATCGCGCCCATGCCCAGGAAACCGCACAGCGCCGGCCCGGGCTGCCGCCAGAAGACGGCCAGCCCGACCGTCTGCAGCAGCCAGGTCAATGCGTAGAGCAGCGCCAGCGGCGCGGCCGGCAGCGGCCCGGGCTGGACGGCGACGGTGATGGCGGCGCTGACCAGCAGCCAGCCGGCATAGTTGGTCCAGGGGATGCCAAAGTAGCCGCGCGGCCGCTCCCAGGCCCACAGGCCCCAGCCCACCATCTGGGGGTCCAGGAAGAGGTCCCAGGCGGTAAAGGACAGGGCGCTCACGGCGATAAAGGCGATGCCCCGCTCTGCGGTGACCAGGTCGGCCACGGCCCAGGCCGGCGGGAGCATCATGAGCCAGGCCAGTGGGATCAACAGCGGGACACCGCCCAGCTGGGGCCGCAGCCACGCGGTGTAGCGATAGCGTCCAAAGGGGATGCCGGTACGGGAGCCGGCGAACTCGGCCGCCCAGGCCAGGAGCACTACGGCCAGCGCCGTCGCCGCCGTCCGCAGCCACCCCCAGGCCGGCAGCAGCAGCGCCACGGACGCGGCCGCCTGGACGAGCACCCCGACGATCACCCCCGCCCGCCGGGCGCGCTCCCCCCAGGGGCGTTCGACGATGGGAAAGGAGAGCAGCACGACGACCCACACCCCCGTCAGCACCGCGCCGACGACGGTGAAATCGGAGAGTGCCCGGGAAAGCCAGGTCGGTATGCCCACGGGTCTCTGCTCCGCCGGCCGGGGCCTCGTCCGCTACATCCGCCGGCTCTGCCACCACAGCGCCGGCAGCCGCCGCACCTTGCCCCAGGCGCTGACGTGGGCCCGCCGGCCGAAGACGTCATAGTCGTGCGCGGCAATGTCGTCCAGGATGGCCCGGTACAACCCGGCCGCGGCGGCGATGGCGAAGCGCCCGTCGGGATGCAGCAGGGCGATGCCCGGCCAGGCCTCGGCGTAGAGGCGGCGGGCGCGCTCGATCTGGAAGCGCAGCAGGCCGCGCCAGCGCTCGTCCACGCAGCCGGCCGCCACGTCGGCCTCGCTCAGCCCAAAGGCCGCCAGCTCGTCCAGGGGCAGGTAGAGGCGGCCGGCCTGCCAGTCCTCGCCCACGTCGCGCAGGATATTCGTGAGCTGCAGCGCCACCCCCAGCTTGACGGCATAGGAGACCGCCGCCGACCCGCTGAACCCGATGATGTGCATGGCCATCAGGCCGACCGTGGAGGCAACACCGTAGCAGTACTCGGCCAGCTCGTCGAAGGTGCGGTAGCGGGTCGTGTGCAGGTCGCGGGCGATGCCGTCGATCAGCTGGTGGCCGTACTGCACGGGGATGCCGTAGCGCGCCCGCGTCTCGGCCCAGGCCAGGGCGATCGGGTCGTCGGGAGCAGGATCGGGCGCCAGGGCCCGGCAGCGCCAGTCCTCCAGATCGGCCAGGGCGTCGCCGGCGGGCCGGTCCACCAGGTCGTCGCTGACCCGGCAAAAGGCGTAGAGGGCGCGGACCGCGCGCCGCTTGGCCGGGGGCAGCAGCCCCGAGGCCAGGTGAAAGGTTCGGCTGTGCTCGTACGTCACGGCCGCGCAGTGGCCATGGGCCCACTCCAGGAGCACCGGGCCCATGGTGCTGGGGAAAGGAAGGCCCGGGTCCTGCGCGAGGGGCTCGTGGGCCAGGCCCAGGATGCGGCTCTCCCAGGAGTACGCCGCCAGGTTCATCCGACCCGCCCTCCGTGCGACGCCGCCGCGGCCCGCCCGGACGGCGCGCCCTGCTCCTGCACGATGCGCTCGGTGACCAGCCGAGCCGAGATCAGCACGATCGGCACGCCCGTGCCCGGGTGCGTGCTCGAGCCGACAAAGTAGAGGTTGCCGTAGCGCGGGTGGCGGTTGTGCGGGCGCAGGTAGCCGACCTGCAGCACGTTGTGGCTCAGGCCAAAGGCCGTGCCCCGCTTGAGGCCCCAGAGCCATTCATAGTCCGGGGGGATCAGCGTCTCCTCGAAGAGGAGGCGCGGCCGCAGGTCGGGCACGCCGATCGTCTGCAGCGTGTTCAGCACCCACGCGCGGGCCCGCTCCTGCAAGGCGGCCCAGTCCTGCGGGTGGCGCTCGTCCAGGCAGCCCACCGGAACCAGCACCACCAGGGCGTCGCCGCCCTCCGGAGCCATGCCCGGATCGGTGCGCGTCGGCGCGTTCACGTAGAAGGAGGGCTCGGCCGGCATGGAGAACTCGGAGAAGATCTGGCGGAACGACTCCCGATAGCAGTGGTCGGCCAGGAAGGCGTTGTGGTGCAGGAGCGCCGGGGAGCGCTCGCCCTGGACGGCCCAGTAGAACATCAGCGCCGACGAGGTGTACTTTTTACGGTGCAGCCGGGCCGCCGCGGCGCTATCGGGCAGCAGCCGCTCGTAGACGTAGGGCAGGTCGGCGTTGGCCACGATCACGTCGGCGCGCAGTGCTTCGCCGCTCTCCAGGGTGACGCCGGCAGCGCGCCCATCGTGGACGTCGATCCGCCGGACGGGCGCGTCATAGTGGAAGCGCACCCCCAGGCCGGCAGCGATCCCGGCCAGGCTCTCGACCACGCGGTAGAGGCCGCCGCGCGGGTACCAGATGCCCTCGGCCAGCTCGGTGAACTGGAGCAGGGTGTAGGTGGCCGGGGCGTCGTACGGGCTGAGCCCCAGGTACATGTTCTGGAAGGAGAAGGCCGCCTGCAGTCGCGGGTCGCGAAAGTGGCGCCGCACCGTCGAGAAGTGCCGGCCCAGCGCGCTGAGCCGGAAGAGCAGGCCGAGGTTCTTCGCGGAAAAGTACTCCCAGAAGGTGCGGAAGTTGCGCCCCACGAACCTTTCCAGGGAAAGGTAATAGTGGCGGTAGCCCTGCTCGAGGAAGCCAAGGAGCCGCTGGAAAGACCCCGGCTCCAACGCCTCCATCTGCTCGCGCATGCGCACCATGTCCGGGCTGACGTCCAGGCAGGTGCCATCGTGAAAGTGGATGCGGTAGTTGGGATCGACGCGCTGGAGGTCGAGATGGTCCTCCATGCGCGCCCCCAGGTCGGCGTAGGTGGCGGCATAGGCGGCGGGCATGAGGAAGAGAGTCGCCCCCATGTCGAAGGTGTAACCATCGCGCCGCAGCACGGCCAGCCGCCCCCCGGGGGCGCCGTTCTTCTCCAATACCGTGACCTGGTAGCCGGCCCGGGCCAGCCGCGCGGCGGTGGCGATCCCACCGATCCCTGCCCCGACGACGAGCGCTGTGCTCAAAGCGGGCCTCCTTTTCTCCGATCTCCGGGCGCGCCGCCAGTATACCACACCCGCCGCCATTGCGCATGTGCCGGCGTCACCGAGGCACGGCGATATCAAGGTCGCGCCGATGCACAGCGGATGGCAAGTGCCCGGCCG